>CAVYWK010000038.1:0-14060 GCA_963772255.1 uncultured Acidobacteriota bacterium | reverse complement strand
TGATGGGCGTGCCGCTCTGGAGGGCGAAGTTCGCGGAGAAGCTCGAGGGGAATGTTCGGGAACTGGTAGCTACCGTAAAACTTGAGGACGTGCGTCCGGTCGAGGGGCAGGAGGCCGAAGCCGTTGACGAGGAAGTGCGGGCAGGTCGAATGCGGGGTTGATGTTCGGGATGAGGAAGCCGATCGGCGTGTCGTTCATGGCCTGGCCCTCGTAATTGCCGTCGAGGCGGGAGAGGACGTAGGAGGCGCCCATCTGCCAGTTGTGGCTGAACCGCTTGTCGGCGGTGATTTCCAATGCCCGGTAGTACCGCGTCGGCTTGGGATAGTAAAAGACCTCCCCGGGCGCAAAGCCTGGGTAGGGCACCCTTGTCCAGTCTCCCGGGTTGGCGATGACGTAATTGTTATAGCTGGGGTCAAGCATGTCATCTATGGTTCGGCCCAGGGTGCGGTAGATGAGCCGCGTGCCGAGACGCAGGTCGGGCAGGACCTCGTAGTCGAAGCCCAGGATGTACTCGTCGGTGTAGGGGGCCTTGAGGCGCGATTCCACGGGCAGGCCGGGGGTCTGCCCCTGGATGAGAGCATGGCTGCTGCCGTAGTAGACGGAGGGCCGGCCCGTCCAGACGGTCAGCTGGGGGTCGTAGAACCAATCAACCCCGGTCTGATAGTTGTTCAGCGCCTGAACCCCTATCTGCGTGGGAACGCGCTGGAAGTAGCGGCCGGCGAAACCGAAGAGCTTGCTCTTGCTGTTGTGGGCCACGTCCCACGTGAAGCCCAGGCGGGGGGCATAGTTGCCGGTGAGGTTGATGGCCCCGGCGCCCGGAAGCTTTCCCTCCACCTTCTCCTCGTCGTAGCGGAGGCCGAGCTTCAGGGTGAAGTACTGGGTGATGGCCCAGTTGTCATTGATCCATAGGGCCCGCGTGGTCATGGCGGCGGGGTGGTCCGGAGGGTTGAAGCTCTCCGCCACCCTGTAGATGAAGCGCTCGCCGTTGGGACCCACGGGGAGGCTAGTCCATGCCTGTGGGTACCATGAGATACTGAGGCCGCCGACGGCCGTCATGCCGGTCCCGGGCGAGACGAAGTCGGTGGGGCCGCTGAGCCTGTCCCGGGGCGTGTAGTCCCGGTCGTCGTACTGGAGGCCGTAGGTCAATTCATGCGGCCCGAGGAGGTTGGTGAACTTCATGCGGAACTGGAACGAGGTGTCCTTGTCGATGCCCGATGCCGCGCCGAAGCCCAGGGAGGATTGGTAGTTGCTGCCAAGGTCCGTGAGTTTCAGCGTACGAATCGGTCATGCCGGCGGGTGCGATGGTCTGGTCTTTCGGAAGCGCCCTGAAGCCAGAGTAATAATAATAGCAGAGCCAGTTGGCGGCCCCCACGGGGTTCACCGTCACCTTCTGCGAGCCGTCGTGGTAGCTGGCCACGGCCTCCGAGAAAAACTGGGGCGTCCAGGTGGCGTTCCACTGGAGCGAGATGTTGGTGGGCTCGGTCCTCGTGGCGTAGGCCTGGCCCT
Source organism: uncultured Acidobacteriota bacterium (assembly GCA_963772255.1). GTDB lineage: Bacteria > Acidobacteriota > UBA4820 > UBA4820 > DSQY01 > JAKAJA01. Next base: position 12,554 of record CAVYWK010000038.1, on the reverse strand, counting down.
CGGGTGCGAGCGTGGCCAGCGTCCTGATCAGGTCCACCTTGTCCTGGTCGCCGAAGAGGGACAGCGCCAGCTTGTGGCTGGGGTTCACGCTCCACGTGAGCTTGAAGGCGTATTGCTGGTTGATCTCGCTCGTGTCCTCGACGTGCTGGCCCGCGTAGGCCGATTGGGCGGGGCGGCCGTTGAGGTACAGGTAGGTGTCACCGTAGCCGGGGCCGCTGGGGACGTCGGTGTAGTCCTTCATCCGGTTGTAGTCGTACCCCACATAGAACCAGAGCTTGTCCTTGACGAAGTAGCCGCTCAGGTCCCCCCCGACGTCGTAGCGCACGTACCCGGCGTTACCGATGAACGTGGAGTTCCAGGGATAGGTCTCGGACTTGGCCTGCATCGCGTCGCTCCAGTAGTAGGCGTACAGGCCGCCGTGGAACTCGTTGCCGCCGCTCCGGGTGATGGCGTTCACGATGCCGCCCATGCCGTCGCCGTATTCGGGCGGCACGCCGCCGGTCATGATCTGCATGTCCTGGATGAAGTCGAAGTTGAGCATGCTGCCGATGACGGCCCCCGCCACCACCTTGGTGCCGAGCCCCACGGCGCAGTTGCAGCCGGTGACTCCCGTGCCGGTGCCGTAGTTGGTGTTCGTGACGTCCATGCCGTTCACGAAGTAGGTGTTCTCTGCACCCGTGGAGCCCAAGATGGAGGCCATGCCCGGAGTGGAGGAGCCCCCGTCGACGGCCCCGGGGGCCAGGAAGACGATCCCGTTGGAGTCGCGCTGGAGGGGGATGGCCTGGACCATCTTGCTGGACAGCGTGGAGCCGCCCTCGCTGCTCTTGGGGTCGATGACCGGGGTCGCGGCCGTGACGGTGATCTCGGTCTGGCCCTGGCTCAGCGTGAAGGGCAGGCTCACCGTGCAGTTCAACGGGATGGTGATGCCCTTCCGGATCGTCTTGCCGTAGCCGGGGGCCTCGACGGCGACCTCATAATCTTTGCCCGGGGGCAGGTACGGGATGTTGTACTGACCGGCGGAATCGGTGGCCCCGCCCCCCCATCCCTGGAGGCTGGGACCGGAGACCTGGACAAGGGCGCCGATGACCGGCTGGCCCGCCTGGTCCACCACCCTGCCCTCGAGCGAACCGCCCGTGGTCTGCGCCATCGCGGCGAGCCCGAAAGTCAGGGCCGCGATCACAACTGCAACGCAGAAACGATAGCCTTTCATGGTCGATCCCCCGCCACGCCTGCGCCAGACGCGGCAAAAGCCCCGCACACACATCACCTGCTGACCATGCCGCACGAAGGCCTGAAAGCTCCGGATGCGTTCCTCTCATGACGTTTCTATCTGGCGCAAATTTGGGTCCTGCTTGCGGGATTGTCAAGGGGCTTCTGCTCACAAGGCGGCTTGGCCCTTCGAGGGGAATGGCCTATGGTGAGTGTAGGGATTAAATTAGGACCAGGAAGTCAGTGGTTTTGAGGCTGTGTGACGTTTTGTAGAACGAGGCTTTTACTGTCCCAGCGTGCCTTCCCGCCTACCGGATTCTCCGGAGTGAGGAAGGTCTGCTGAATGTTCTAAGGTGGCCTTTTTTGTATGGGGGATTTCATGTGCAGGCATCCATGGGTTCCGGCGATATCACTTCTAGCGGTGCTCCTGATCCCGCTGGCCTTCATCGCCCAGGCGGGTTCTGCGAGCAAGACGTCCACCTTCGGCTTCATGGTCCATGAGCAGGGGATCCGGCTGGTCGTGAACACGGAGACGGCGGCCTGGAAGAAGAAGCCCCGTTTCGTCCCCCTGGTGATCTTCATCGGCAACAGCACGCTGTCGAGCGCGAGCGTCCTCACCCTGAACCGGTACTGCTTCACCCTCACGGACCCCATCGGGCAGATTCATTCCCTGTGTACCCTCAAGGAGATCCAAGACCGCAACAACTACGGGTTCGTCGAGGTAGCCAACGATTACACGTTCATCCAGCAGAGCATCGAGGCCGGCCCTGACGTCCAGTCCTTCAGCGGCCTATCACTTCAGCCGGGGACGTGCTTCTTCACGAACGTGCGGGGGCAGCCTTCCATGATCAGGGACCAGGTGCAGATCAGGCCCAACGGCTTCACGACCGCCCTGCTGTACTTCGCCAACCCCGGCGGTCGGGCGAAGGGGACCTACAAGCTGACCTACACCGATCCGACCACCAAGGCCTCGGTCACGGTGCCCTTCGAGATCGTCTGGAAATAGGCCCGTTGCCCACGCCCAAATCCCGCGGGCCGAAGGTCATCCCGAGAGTGGCAAGAACCTCTGGGCGGGGCCGGTGGGAAACTCAACTCCTGCCCCTCGCCTCTCCCTCTCGGGACCACTGGCAGATTGTCCCTTCGCCCTTAGGGTGCTAGATTGTGGCCAGACACGCTTTTCGCAACGGGGGACTTCCCGATTTCGTGGGAGGGCGAGGATGTCCCTTCATCCAGGCCAGAGGCTTCGACCGCATGAGATGCTAGCCCCCCTCGGTGCGGGCATTATATTCGTGTCATTGCGAGGGCCGCATCGAAGGGCTACAGGGAAGCAATCTCGCCGTGAAGCAACATCGCGTTCAAGCAAGCCGAGATCGCTTCCTGGGCAGCCGTTCCACGGAGCCCTCGCGATGATAGGTTAAAGGAGTCGCATTGACCATCGCCGCCGGCACGAAACTCGGCCCCTACGAAATTCTCTCCCCCCTCGGTGCGGGGGGCATGGGCGAGGTGTACAGCGCGCGGGACACGCGCCTGGGCCGGCGAGGTGGCGGTCAAGGTCCTGCCTGCGGAGTTCGCGTCGGACCCGGAGCGGCTGAGGCGCTTCGAGCAGGAGGCCCGCGCCGCGGCGGCGCTGAACCACCCGAACATCCTCGTCCTCTACGACATCGGCTCGACGGTTCTGTCATTGCGAGGGGCTGAAAGCGTTGAGTCGATTCCGCCGTCCCCGATGCAGTCATCGCGAGGGGCCGAAGGCCCCGTGGCGATCTCGCCTTCCCACAGCGGGACTGCCACGGCCGCAGGGCGGCCTCGCAGTGACAGAGGGAAGCGGGGAGCTCGTCCACTACATCGTCACCGAACTCCTCGAAGGCGAGACCCTGCGAGAGCGGCTTCGCGGCGGGCCCATGCCCCCGGCCAAGGCCGTGGACATGGGCGTGCAGATCGCTCAGGGCCTCGCGGCGGCCCACGAGAAGGGCATCGTCCATCGCGACCTCAAGCCAGAGAACCTCTGGCTCACCAAAGACGGCCGCATCAAGATCCTCGACTTCGGCCTGGCGCAGCTGAGACTTGCGGTTGAGGGTTCGCCGGCTCAGTCCCAGGCCCCCACGTCCGACAGCCCGACGCGTGAGGGCAAGGTCCTGGGAACGCCGGGCTACATGAGCCCTGAGCAGTTGCGAGGCCACGCGGCCGACGCGCGATCCGACCTCTTCTCCTTCGGCGCGGTGCTCTACGAGATGCTCTCCGGGCAGCGGGCCTTCACGGGGACCACGGCCACCGACGTGTCGGCCGCCATTCTCAAAGAGGACCCGCCGCCGCTGCCCTCGACTACCCCGCCGGCGGTTGCCCAGCTCGTCCGCCGCTGTCTGGAGAAGCGCCCCGAGGACCGGTTCTCCTCCGCCCGCGACCTGGGCTTCGCCCTGGAGGCGGTCTCGGGGTCCGGCGCGGCTGTCATGACACCGGCGGCTGGGGTGTCAGCTGTCCGTCCGAGGCGGTGGAAGATCATCGCAGGCGCAACCGGTGCCATCGTGCTCCTCGCCGCCACCGTCTTCGTGGCGATCTACCTGGGCCGGGGCAAGAGGGCAGCGGCCAAACCCTTCGAACATGTGAAAGTCGCGCGCCTGACGCAGGACGGGCGGGCCGGACCGGCGGCAGCCATGTCACCCGACGGCCGATACGTGGCCTACTTTGTCTCGGACGACAAGGGTCGGGAGGGTCTCTGGGTCCAGCAGGTCGCCACCTCGAGCGCCGTCCAGGTCGTGCCCCCGACCGAAGGAGGAGGCCTCAGGCCGACGTTCTCGCCGGACGGCAACTATGTGTATTATCTCTCCTTATCTTCCACCGGAAACATCTCCCGACTCTACCGGGTGGCCGTCCTAGGGGGGGTCCAGGAGCCGCAGGCCGTCGAGGACATCGACACCGCACCCGCCTTCTCGCCCGACGGCAGGCGCCTCGCATTCGTCCGGGGCACGCTCAAGGGCAACCAACTTCGAATCGTCAACACCGACGGCACCGAGGAGAAGATGTTGGCCACCGGGGGGGTCCAGAGTAGGCCAAGCTGGTCGCCCGATGGCGGGACCATCGCGTGGGCGCGTAACGAGGGGCCCCGGTATTTCCTCCAACTGGTGGATGTCGCTACGGGCGCGATGAGGACCCTGGGCGAGAGGATTTGGGACGGGGCCAGGGAGGTGGAGTGGCTGCCGAATGGCCGGGGCCTTTTACTCGTTGCTCGCGATCAGAGCCTTTCGGCAGAGCCCCAGATTTGGCTGGTGGAGTACCCTTCGGGTTCAGCCCGCCCCCTGACGAACGATGTGGGGGGATACTCGAGCGTCGGAGTCTCCTCCGACGGCAAGACCCTCGTCTCGGTGAGGGTTGAGATCCGCTCCAACATCTGGGTCGCGCCGATCGAGGATCCGGCGAAGGCCATCCAGGTCACCTCGAACTCCCTCAACGCCGACGGCACCGCCGGGCTCGCCTGGACGCCAAGCGGAGGGCTCGTCTACACCTCCAAGGCTGGAGGGAAACCGGACTTGTGGATTCTGGAGAAGCCGGGTGGCCAGGCCCGCCGCCTCACCGACGACCCATTCCAGGAGACTAGGCCCGCAGTTTCCCCCGACGGCCGCACCATCGTGTTCGGCGCCGTCCTCCCCGGTGCGGGCAGTGCCATCTGGCGCCTTGACGCCGACGGGAGCAACCGAAGGCAGATTTCCCCTGGGCCATCGGATAGGGGTCCGGTCTTCACGAAGGACGGACGCTGGGTCCTCTATACCGATATGGACTCGCTCTGTCCTCGGCGCATTTCACTGGACGGAGGGCCCTCGGAGCCGCTCGGCGGCGGGGATCCCTCCAAGGCCAAGCTCTTCGACCGTTGCGTCATCGGCTCGCTATCCTGCGATGGGCTCAGCATCGCGGGCTGGGTCTTGGACCAAGGCGGGCCACATCTCTCGGTCGCTCCCCTGGACGGGAATGGCCCGAGGATCGATTTGGTCTCCACGTCCGCAAATGGTAATAATGCGGCCGTCTGGGCGGCGGGTTGCCAGGGTCTCCTCTACGTTCCATGGAGTGATATAGGCGACATCTGGAGGGTGGGACTCGATAAGACCCCTCCCCAGCGGGTCACCGACCTGAAAGGGGAACGGGTGTTCGGACTCGCCGTATCGGCCGACGGCAAACAGCTGGCCTACGCGCACGGCCAATCCAATTACGACGTCGTCCTCATCCAGCAGACGGAGGGGAAGTGAGAACCAATTCGGAAGTCGGAAGGAAGGAGATTGCGAATTTGGATGTCGAATGTGGAATGTCGGATGTGGAATGTAGGCAAGGGAGAGCGTCAGGTTCATAACGTCGTTTTACATTCACCAATCAACATTCGCCATTCAACATTGCAGTCCTGATCACCTGCGGGAGAGCCATTGAGTTTGGAAAACGGCGCGCGCCTCGGCCCCTACGAAATCCTCTCCCCCCTCGGTGCGGGTGGGATGGGCGAGGTGTACAGAGCGCGGGACACCCGCCTCGGAAGAGATGTTGCCGTCAAGGTCATGCCCGCGGAGTTTGCCACAAACCCGGAGCGCCTGCGGCGGTTCGAGCAGGAGGCTCGGGCGGCGGCGGCCCTGAACCACCCGAACATCCTCGTTCTCTACGACATCGGCTCGACGGTTCTGTCATTGCGAGGGGCAGAAAGCGTTGAATCGATCCCGCCGTCCCCGATGCAGTCATCGCGAGGGGCCGAAGGCCCTGCGGCGATCTCGCCTTCCCCGGCGGGACTGCCACGGCCGCAAGGCGGCCTCGCAGTGACAGAGGAAAGCGGGGAACTCGTCCATTACCTCGTCACCGAGCTGCTCGAGGGGCAGACGCTTCGGCAGAAGCTGCACGAGGGGCCGTTGACGCCGGCCGGCGCGCTGGACCTGGGCGTGCAGGTCGCGCACGGCCTGGCGGCGGCCCACGAGAAGGGCATCGTCCACAGGGACCTCAAGCCCGAGAACCTCTGGATCACCAAGGACGGCCGGGTGAAGATCCTGGATTTCGGCTTGGCGCGGTTGACGGCGACGGAACCTGCGGCGAAACCCGATACCGAAGCCCCCACGGTCGGTGCCCCGACTCGCGAAGGGACGATCCTGGGCACGCCGGCGTACATGTCGCCGGAGCAGGCCGAAGGCAAGCGGGCCGACGCCCGGACCGACCTCTTCTCCTTCGGCGCGGTGCTGTACGAGATGTCCACCGGGCGCCGTGCCTTCGACGGGGACTCCCCGGCGTCGATCCTGTCTGCAATCCTGACCAAGACTCCCACGGCCGCGGGCAGTCTCCGCCCAGGCGTGCCCACCGACCTGGACAATATCCTCAAGCGGTGCCTCGAGAAAGATCCGGAACGTCGGTACCGGTCGGCGGACGTTTTGTGCAAAGACCTCGCGGCATGCCAGGACGCGCTGACGCAACGCGGGATTACCCTACGAACCCTGCTCCGCAATCCCCGTTTCGCAATCCCTGCGGCCTTTTTTCTTGTGGCCGCCGTCGCGGGCGCCACGTGGTTTGGCATCCGCAGCGCGCGCCAGCGCACCGCACGCAACCAGTGGGTTCCTGAGCTGGCGCGCCTCGCTCAGAAAGGAGAGTACTGGCCGGCCTTCCTCCTGGCCCAGAAAGCCGTGGCTGTCCTGGGCGACGACCCGCTCCTGTCCACGTCCCTTAGGGAGGCCGTCTGCCGTGTGGACTGGTCCACCAATCCGGAGGGGGCGGAGATCCATGTCCGCTCAGCCCGCGACACCGGCGCCGAATGGGTGCGTCTGGGGCGTGCCGGGGGCAAGCCGCTGCTCACACCCCGGGGCTACTCGGTGTTCCGTTTCGAGCACCCGCAGGCCGAGACCCTCGTGGCGGCATTCCCCTTCCGGTCCTCCGAACAAGGGTTCCGGAGCCCGCAGATCGGCCTCGGCCCCATCGAACTGTCCCCCAGGGGCACGCCACCCCCGGGCACGGCGAGGGTCAAAGGCTTCCCCATACTGAAACTCCAGTACCGGGGCTACGAGAGCAACTTTCTTCCTCCCGCTCCAACCGGGTGGTTCTGGATGGACATCCACGAAGTGACGAACCGGGACTTCAAGGCTTTCGTGGACGAGGGTGGCTACCGCCGACAGGAGTTCTGGAAGCAGCCCTTCGTGGAGGAGGGCAAGTCCCTGTCCTGGGAGGAGGCCATGGCGCTGTTCAAGGACAGCACAGGCCGGCCGGGGCCAGTGGGATGGGAACTCTCGAGCTACCCGGAGGGGCGTGCGGACTACCCGGTGACCGGCGTGAGCTGGTACGAAGCGGCCGCCTATGCCGAGTTCGTGGGGAAGCGCCTCCCTACCGTCTACCACTGGGACCCCGCGGCAGACACCGAGAGCATGGGATTCTATCTCCCCCTGAGCAATTTTTCCGGGCACCTCGCGCCCGTCGGGTCCTTTCCCGGTTCTCTCAATCAGTGGGGCCTCCTCGACATGGCCGGCAACGCCCGGGAGTGGTGCTTCAACGCCACAGGGGACGAGCGCTTCACCCTGGGTGAGGCTGCGGACGGGGGCAGCTACTTCTTCACGTTCCTCAGGCCCCGGCCGCCCTTCGACCGCGCCCCCGGCAACGGCTTCCGCTGCATGAAGCCCATGGACCAGCCCGTGTCCCCGGCACTGGATCGCCCACTCAAGTCCCCTCCCTCAGGGTTTCATGCAGCCCCACGAGCCCTTCCCGGATGCGGTTTGGAAGACCTGGCTCTCCTTCCTCGCCTACCCAAAGTTGCCCCTGGAGGCGCGCACGGACCTGGTGGACGAGTCCCCTCCGGACTGGCGCCTGGAGAAGGTCTCCTTCACCGCCGCCTACGGCGGAGAGCGGATGCAGGCCTACCTCTTCATCCCAAGGAAGGTGCCACCCCCCTGGCAGGCCATCCTGTTCAGGCCCACTGCCGCCGCCGAGTGGTCCTCCTCCAGCGGGAACGGCCGGGGGCTCCAGAACTTTCGGTTCGCCGAGCACCTCGTCAAGGACGGCCGCGCCGTCGTCTACCCGATCCTCAAGGGTACCTACGAGCGGGGCGGTGGCGTCCCCGAAGTCTCCGTTGGGGGGCCCGAGTTGGACATCATGCAGACCAAGGACATCTCGCGCAGCATCGACTACCTCGAGAGCCGGAGCGACTTCGACAAGGGGCGCATCGCCTACCTCGGCGTGAGCGCGGGCGCGATGATGGGCCCGCTGCCCTGCGCCTCCGATAAGCGGATTCGCACGGGCATCCTATTAGCGGGCGGCATGATTGACTCGAACGCGGCGGGCTGGGTAGCCAGGGTCCGCATCCCCATTCTCATGATCAACGGCCAGTTCGACTACCTGGATATGGAACGGACCCAGGCCCCGATGTTTAGGCTCCTCGCGACGCCCGCGGAGGACAAGCGCCTCATCGTCTATCCCACCGACCACCTGCTGGGGGGCTACGAGAAAGAGATGATCACGGAGAGCCTCGCGTGGCTCGACAGGTACCTGGGACCGGTGAGGAAAGAAAACAATGCGCATGTGGAATGGCGAATGGTGAATGCCGAGATCGACAGAGTGATTCCGGACGCGCTGCGCTTGCCGGAATGACACATTCGGTGATGTAGCAGAACAAGCGTGCTCGTTATTCTGGCGACCGGAGGGAGTCCAAATTCCGATTCCGAACGCACTGCGCTTGCCGGAATGACACATCGGGATGAGCAGACAAGCGTGTCGTCATTCTGGCGACCGGCGGGAGTCCAGAATCTCAAGGCATTGGGAAGGCGAGATGCGTCATTCCGAATTTGAAAAGTAGCTCGCGAGATCTGCCGCGCCAAGGGGCGAGTTGAGGAGGGGCGATGAGAAGCGAGAAGAAGTTTCTCTGCGGAATCCTCGTGACAATGGTATTGGCGTCCGGTGTGGCGTCTCTGGCGCAGACGACGGGCGGCTCGCTCCAGGGCAAGATCGTGGATGAGGTGGGCCAGCCCATCCCCGGCGTCCTGGTCCAGCTCTCGGGCCCGAGTCTGCAAGGGTTTCTTGGCGCGGCCACGGACGCCGGCGGGCAGTACGTCATCCCCTACGTGCCCACGGGCAGGGCCTACGAGGTGAAGGCCGAGGCGCAGGGGTACGCCACCGTGGTGCGGAAGGACATCCAGATCCCCCTGGGCGCCAGGGTGGAACTGCCCTTCACCATGAGCGAGGGGAAGACGGAGGTCACGGTGACGGCGGCGGCGCCGCTCATCGACCTCAAGAGCGACGAGACGGGCCCCACGCTCTCGAGCCGGATGATCGAGACCCTCCCCCTGAGGAGGGACTCGAACGATCTCGCCTTCTACGCTCCGACGGCCGTGACCTCGGGGACCTCGACTCCCGGGATGGCCTCCATTGGAGGCGCCACTGGCGCCGAGAACGTCTACCTCGTCAACGGCATGGACGTGACGGGCACGGGCTACGGTACGAGCGCATTCACGACCAACAAGACCGTTCCGGCGGTGCTGGTGCAACCCCAGGTCGTCGCCGGCAGCCTCACGGGCAACATGCTGAATTTCGACTTTATCCGTGACATGCAGGTGATGACCGGCGGCGTGTCACCCGAATACGGCGGCGGCGTGGGCGGCTTCGTCAACGCCCTCACGCGGAGCGGCGGCAACGAGTTCCACGGCTCCCTGTTCGCCTACTACTGGAGCGACGACCTTCAGGCCAAGTCCGTGACCTACAAAAACAGCGACAGGAGCGCCGGCAGCGCGGGCCTCACTTACACCCTCGGCAACGCGGGTTACACCCGGTACGATGTGGGGGGCGACCTGGGGGGCTATTTCATCAAGGACAAGCTCTGGTTCTGGGTGGGCTATGACTACAACAGGGTGGAGCAGTTCACGGACGTGCCCGGAGGCTCGGCCTACGGAGACCAGTACCTCTATCTGAACGGAAGGCCCGCCCAGTCCACCTTCGCGGGCCAGAACCTCACGGACACCAGCGAGACCAACCAGCAGGGTGCCTTCAAGCTCACCTGGAACATCGGCCCCAACCACAAGCTCGCTCTGTCGGCTTTCGGCAACGACGACAGGCTCGACAGGTACTCGACCCTGGAGACGCTATCCCCCGCTTCCACGCCCTATACCACGAAGATCCCCACCCTGAACCTCTCGCTCCAGTGGAACGCCACGTGGTCGCCTAAGTTCTTCTCCGAGGCCGTGGTCAGCTACCACGACAGCACGAAGAAAATCGCGGTTCCCGCCGCCGGGACCAACACCTGGACGTACATGTACAACTGGGGGGGCTTCCTGGCCATGCCTAAGGACGACACCGTCGCCCCGGCTTCAGTCGTCGGGCTCACCACCGACCTGGGCCACAACTACGCGCCGTCCCCGGGGTTCGGCTATGCCGGCAACATCGACGAGGACACCTCCTGGCAGCTCCGGCTGAAGGCAACGAACCTCTTCCGCGCCGCCGGGCGGCACGAACTCTCCTACGGCCTCCAGGCCGACGACCGGCGCTACACGCCCAACGACTGGTACAGCGGTCCCAAGAACTTCGTATCGCCCGGCAACCATCAGACGGTCGCCGGCGGCCTCAGCCTCTACTGGGGGCCCGCATCGCTCCTGAATTACTCCATCGGCCCCCACGGGGAACAGTACGTCTACATCGCCTGGGAGATGTTCGTGCCCGGCTCCCGCCCCTCGGACCAGAGGACCACCTCCGCCTGGATCAACGACAGCTGGTCCCTCACCGACTATTTCACGCTCCAGCTCGGCCTGCGCTACGAGAGTGAAAAGCTCGAAGGCAAGGCTCCCGGTGGCCGGAGCCTCGACCTGAAGGACAACTGGGCGCCGCGCCTGGGCTTCACGTGGGACGTGGCCCACAACAGTAAGAGCAAGCTCTACGGATTCTGGGGCCGCTATTACCAGCGCGTCCCCGCGAGCGTGGGCTCGGATTGGCTAAACCCCAACACGCAGGCTTTCGAGTACTTCTACAACCGCCAGCTCACGGTTCCGGCTGGCTTCTTTTTCTCAACCCCTTCGGCGGAACCGACATCCAGGGCCAGTCGCCAGGGTTCCCCATCAACTCGCCGCTGAAGGCCCCCTACACCGATGAGGTCCTCCTGGGCTTCGACTATGAGGTCCGCCCCGACCTGCGCCTGGGTGTCCGTGGCGTTTACCGCGCGCTGGGGCGCGCCATCGAAACCATCAGCTTCGTGGACGACCACGGCACCCGGAATTTCCTCCTCGCCAACCCCGAATTGTGGACGGGCATCCCCGTACCCGGCCTGAATTTTAACCGGACACCCAACTGGAAGGAGATCTACTACTACCCCGAGCCGACCCGCATCTACAAGGCGCTGGAGGTCACCCTCGACAAGCGCTTCAGCGACCACTGGCAGCTGGGCGCCTCCTACGTCCTTTCCCGCCTTGAAGGCAACTACGAGGGCCAAACGACTTACAACGACAGCCCCGATGGCCAGCTCATTCCCAACAGGTCGGTCGCCTACGATTATCCGCAGTTCTCATTGAACGGCTATGGCTTCCTGCCCAACGACCGCACGCACGTGCTAAAAATCTACGGCGGCTTTTTCTTCCCGAGCATCCCCCTCGAGATCTCGGCCAACCTCGGCATCCAGAGCGGCACGCCTATCAGCAAGATGATGCTGTACGGCTGGTGCGGCGGCTACGGCTATTACAACACTCGGGGCTCCAACGGCCGCACCCCGACGACCTGGGCCCTCGACCTCGGCCTGCAGTACACCTTCACCCTTGGCAAACGGTTGGGCAACCTGGCTGTCAGGTTCGACATATTCAACGTGACCAACAACCAGGTGACCACGGGCGTGTATCAGACATGGGCCGTGCAATCCTATGTCACCGGGCCCTGGATCCTGGACAACACGAATTGGAGCAAACCTTACGCACACCAATCCCCGAGGCTCCTCCGCCTCGGCCTGCGGTGGACGTTCTAGCGCGCTGATTTTGGATTGGTTTGTTGGGAGTCGGGAAAGGAGACAAAAGCGAAGGGAGATTCCGGACGCGCTGCGCTTGCCGGAATGACAAAATGGGTCGCCCTTCAGAAAATCCGTCGACGTCATTCTGGCGACCAGAGGGAGTCCAGAACCTGAAGGAATGGGGAAGGCGGAAGTTGGGATGAAGAACGACAAGATCCGGCGAGAAGGAAGGCATCGGTGAGCCTGGCGAACGGCACGAAGCTCGGCCCCTACGAGATCCTCTCCCCAATCGGCGCAGGGGGGATGGGCGAGGTGTACAGAGCGCTGGACACAAAGCTGGACCGCTTCGTGGCGGTGAAGATGCTGCCCGAAGAGTTCTCGAGAGACCCGGACCGCCTGGCGCGCTTCGAGCAGGAGGCCCGTGCCGCGGCGGCCCTGAACC
>CAVYWK010000037.1:0-11987 GCA_963772255.1 uncultured Acidobacteriota bacterium | reverse complement strand
CCTGAAGGGCATGATCAGGAGCATGGTGCCCAGGGAGGACTGGTGGAGGGTCGAGAGCATGATGCCCAGGACCATGATGGGCAGCGCAAGCCGGGTGAAGAACCGGTAGGTTTTTTGAAAGGGGGTCCGCTCGAGGATCGTGGGGGTCACCTCGAGGGCCAGCACCGTGAGGTAGAGCATGACGCACCACGCCACCTCGAAGAGCGGCGAGCGAAAATTCCAATAGACCATGGCGTGCCAGATGTTCCACGGCAGGCCGAGGTCGAAGAGGAGTCCCACCGCCACCGCGCCGTACCCCAGGAACGCCGTGAGGATGGCCGGACGCGCCGCCGCGTGATAGCGGTCCCTGTGGAAGATGTGCACCACCGCCGCCATGACGAAGCCGCCCGCCGCCAGGGCCACGCCTCCCATGACATCGAAGCCGATCCAGAGCCCCCACGGGGTCGTGTCCGACAGGGCCGTGGCGGTTCCCAGGCCCAGGGCGAACCGGAGGATGGCCACCGCCGCGGCCAGCCCCGCCACGATCCACATGAGGCCTTTGAAGAGGAACAGGCGCCTATTTTCCATGATCGTCCTCCCCCCCGGCGACGCCGGCGGCCTTCTCAGCCATGACCTTCTTTCGCCGCTCGATGATCCAGTAGAGGGAACCCATGAGGAGACCCATGCCCAAAAATTCGAAGGGAACGGGCTTGAGCGCCGCCCAGGTCAGCGTAGGCAGAGGCTGGTCGGTCAGCTCCTTCCCCCCACCCCACGCGAGGAAGTCCAGGGAAATGTCCGCGAGGTAGAGGACGGAGGTGCCACCCACTTGGGATTCGCCCCAGATCTTCTGGACGTACTTGGCGGGCTCCGCCGCGAGGCGCCGGTGGGCCTCCGCCAGCATCTGATCCCGCGTGCCGAAGAGGGTGGCGTTCGTGGGACAGGCCCCCACGCACGCCGGTTTGTCGATTTTCCCGGACTTGAGTGACGGATAGCAGAGGATGCACTTCCGGACGGAGGGGTTGGCCGAGTCCCACTCGTAGTGGGGGATGCCGTAGGGGCATGCCAGCATGCAGTACCGGCACCCCATGCAGATCCCCTTGTCGTAGATGACGGGCCCCTCGGGGGTCTTCTGCATGGCACCCACGGGGCAGACCGAGACGCAGGCGGGTTCCGCGCAGTGGCGGCACTGCTTGCGCACGAAGTGGTTGTCGGGCTGTCGGATGACGGTGGTCCACCGGCCGGCGTCGAGGCCGTCCACCGAATTGCCCGGACGCGGTGGCGCGTCGTTTTCGGGCAGGCCGTTGATCTTCTTGCAGGCGGTCACGCACTGCTCGCAGCCGATGCATTTCGTGACGTCCGTGAGGATGCAGGGATTTTCGATCATACGGGCTCACCTGCCTTTCCGAGAGCCTCCCGCACCCTGTCGCCGCCGCCGGGCACGAAGTGCCACCCCAACTCCCAGACGATCCGCGTGGAGGCGAAGAGCAGCGCGTGGCAGAGCTTGCTGAAGGGGATGAGGACGAGGACCAGTTCCGCGCTCAAGAGGTGCCCGAGGTACATGAGGGTGAAGGGGAGGGGGCTTCCTGCGGGGTGGGCCACGAAGTACCCGGTGAGAAAGACCAGGATGCACAGCGCGAGCAGGAAGTAATCCTGCAGCCCGCTCATGAACCGCGCGGCCTTGTCCACGACCCTGTAGAGGAATAACACCCCAAGCCCTGCTAGGGCCGCCAGGGTGAGGCCGTCCGCCACCGCAGAGGGCAGGGCGGGCCAGCCGATCCCCACACCCTTTTGGACCAGGGCCACGTGGCCCGCGAGAAAGATCGGCACCACGAGCATGCCCGCGTGGAAGACCACCGAAGCGAGAGTGAAGGGGATGCGCGTCCCCCGGAGCGCGTTCACGGGAACGATCCAGCCCAGGCTCTTCTTGAACATCCACCGCCAGGGGATCTTCTGGTCGCCCGCCATCTCACGAGCGCGCGCCAGTTCGCCCACGGCGAGCGCCCACTGCCGCAGGGCCCCCAGGATCAAAACCGCGAAAGCGAGGTAGAGGAAGGGACCGCGCGCGAGATCCAGCCAGCCGCTCATGGCATGCCCCCTTGTCCGTCCAGGACGAGCGCCTTGTAGAGGAGGTCGTGCAATCCCACCACCTCCACGCCCTTGAGGTCGTTGTCCTCGCAGACCTCCCTGAGCTGCTTCTTGCAGTTGGCGCAGGGCGCCACCACGTAATGCGCTCCCGTGGCCCGGATCTGATCGGCCTTCACCTTGCCGGTGATTTTCGTGCGGTAGGAGCGCACCTCGTCGATGGAGACCGTCCCGCCGCCTCCGCCGCAGCAGAAATTCTTCTCGCCGTCGGGAACCATATCCACGAAGTTCTTGCAAAACGCGCGGAGGATCTCGCGGGGCTGGTCCACGATCCAGCCCGTGCGGGCGATGTTGCACGGGTCGTGGTAGGTGACGCGCTCGGTGATGACGTTCGGGTCCAGCTTGAGCTTGCCGCGCCGAAGCATGTCCAGCGTCACTTCCATGATGTTGACCACGGGCAGCGCGCCTTTTGCGCCCGCGAAGGAGGGCACGAAGACCTTGGCGCTGCGCGAGGCGTGGCCGCACTCGCCGATGAGGATTTTCTGGCCCTTGAGCCGATAGGTCTCGTCGATTTCCTTGTTGACGATGCGCTCTGCGCACCAGTCGCTGTAGAAGAGGCCGTAGTTGATGCCGTCGAAGTATCCCGTGCCGATGGTCCAGCGGTCCGTCTCGCCCGCGGCGTGGAAGGTGAGAGCGATGCCCTTGAGCGTGTCGGCCTCCAGCAGGTAGTCGCTCACCGCGGGGAAGAAGACGAACTCCCGTCCCTCCTGGTCCACGGGGAAGACCACGTCCACGCCCTTCTCGTCCTTGATGTCGTCCTGGAGGAACTCGAGGGTGTCCACCAAGGCCGGGACGGGGATGGCGGAGGTGTTGCCCGTCTTGCCCTCGAGCTGTTCGCGCGTGGCCACCACCAGCGCCTTGGGGATGATGTCCAGCTCCGAGAGGATGTAGCGGCTCAGGTGGGTCATGAGGCCGTGGTCGATGCCCATGGGGCACTCGAAGGAGCATCGGCGGCAGCCGGTGCAGTGGTACACCGACTCGGCCAGCTCGCGGATCCTCTCCTCGGTAAGGTAGACCGACCCCATGACTTTGCTCTGCATGACGCCCCGGAATGTGAAATGCCTCCGGTAAATCTCCAGGAGGAGGTTGGTCCGGTAGCAGGGGATGTCCGTGGGGTCTTGGGTGGCGAGGTAGATCTGGCACGAGCAGGCGCAGTTGGCGCACTTGGCGCCGACCCGGGCGTAGGTGTCCACGAGATGCCCGTAGTTGGTGTACTTCAGAACCGCCGCGAAGATCTCCAGGAACCGCTTGACCTTGTCGCCTGGGTAGAGGCGTTCGAGGTAGTAGCTCGTTCCCATGATCTGGTGCGGCAGGAGCTTCGCCCCGCCCCCCTTCCTGACCGGAGGCGCAGCCACCGGTAAGAGTCCCTTCCCTGGTGTATCCGCGTGTCCTCCTGGCTGCTCCGGAACCATGGCTCCCCCTTTATCGGTCATCCGATCCCCCCGGATCTCCTTGCGCCCCCTCGGCCCTCTCGCGGGGCTGGGGCGCAAAGCGCTGAAAGTAGCTGCAGTCTTCACAGCGCGCGCTGCGCCGGGCCGTGAGCGGGAGCAGGCCGTGAAGCTCCCAACAGTTTCGAGTGCCAGAACGCCGCACGAGGCACTTCGTACACGCCTCCTCTCGGAAGCTCCCGTAGCGCGCCCCGAGCTGGGCGTGGAATTCCCAGCAGTCGGGCCGGGCGTGCTCATCCTGGTCCAGGACGGTGGTGTCCATCCCGTTTTCTTCCATGAACGATTTGAGGTTCTGCGCAAGGATCCGGTACTGGCCGCCCGCGGTTCGCTGGGCGGTTAGCCGTCCCGATCGGATCCAGTTCTGGATCGTCTCGGAGGTCACGAAGCAGAAGCGGGCCGCCTCGCCGGTGGAGAAGGCTTGTGCGGTTCGGTGCGTCGAAGCATCGGCCATGATTTCAGCCTTTCTTGAAGACCTCGTCCGTTGGGCGCTTTTTGCGCGCAGCCACGACTGAAGCACCGTTCGTGCCAACCCCCCGCTAAAATATCGAAGTCGACCAGCAATCGTTCATCCCGCTGTGGCCGTTGAAGAAATGGAAGGCGGAAGGGTCTCGCCTGACGAAACGCCGCCGCAGACCGCCCAAAACAAGTGACGCATAAGGCGACAGTGTGGCGCATCACTGTTGCATGTGGAGCCGTCTGGCGCTACACTTGGTCCATGGCCATGCCGCTGGACGCCCGATATTTTCCGCTCGTGCTGGATGTGGTGGACCAGGGCGTGTTCACGGTGGACGAGGAGGGGCACATCACCTCGTTCAACCGGGCCGCGGAGACCATCACGGGCTACCGCGCCATGGAGGTCCTGGGCAGGGAGTGCTCCGAGGTCTTCCAGACGGACATCTGCAAGAAGGACTGCCTGCTCCGCAGGAGCATCGCCTCCCGACAGCGCCTGCGCCAGCGCGAGGTCAACATCCACACCAAGGACGGGCGGGTCATCCCCATCTCCATCACCACCGCGCCGCTGGAGACCCCGTCGGGAGGAATCCTGGGGGGCGTGGAGGCCTTCAAGGACCTCTCGCCCATGCGTGCCTTGCGGCGCAAACTGGACGAGCAGCACCAGTTCGAAGACATCGTGAGCCGGAACCCCGCCATGCACCGGATCTTTCACATCCTCCCGGCGGTGTCCGAGAGCACGAGCACCATCCTCATCTGCGGCGCCAGCGGCACGGGCAAGGAACTGGTGGCCAAGGCCATCCACAACCACGGGCCGAGGCGCCGCAAGTCCTTCGTGGCGGTGAACTGCGCCGCGCTTCCAGGCACCCTGCTGGAATCCGAACTCTTCGGCTATCGAAAGGGGGCGTTCACGGACGCCAAGCGGGACAGGGCCGGGCGCATTGCCCAGGCCGAGGGCGGCACCCTGTTTCTGGACGAGGTGGGCGACCTTCCCAAACCCCTCCAGGTCAAATTGCTCCGGTTTCTTCAAGAGAAGACCTACGAGCCCCTGGGGTCCAACCTCACGCTGAAGGCCGATGTCCGGGTCATCACGGCCACCCACCGTGATCTGGAGGGCATGGTGGCCGAAGGCGCCTTTCGAAAGGACCTCTACTTCCGGCTGAACGTTCTCCAGATTTCGTTGCCGCCCCTCAGCGAAAGGCCCGAGGACATCCCCCTCCTGACCCGCCACTTCGTCCAGCGTTTCCGGGAAACCACGGGCAAGCCCATCATGGGGGTCTCCCCCGAGGCCATGTCCGCCCTGATCCGCTATGGCTTTCCGGGCAACATCCGCGAGCTGGAAAACCTCATCGAGCGGGCCTTCATCCTGTGCAGCGAGCCCGAGATCCAGATCGAATGCCTGCCCGCGCAGGTGGCCGACTGCGCGGCTCGCGCCGTGAAACCCTCAGGCGACTCCGCGCTGGAGCTGGGCCACCTGGAGGCAGACGCCATCCGGTCCGCCCTCGCCAGGCACGGGGGGAACCGGACGCGCGCCGCCCGGGAGCTGGGCATCCACCGGACCACCCTCCTGCGCAAGATGCGCCGGTCCGGCATGGGGTCGGCAGAGTCGAAATAGTCAGGCTGAAATAGGGGACTGCGCGGGCGGAATTGCCCCGCTCACGGGAAGATTCTTGGGCAGGCGCACGGTGAAGCGGGAGCCGGCCCCGGGCCGGGAGTCCACGTGCAGTGTGCCCCCGTGCTTCTGGATCACCTTGTGGGCGATGAAGAGGCCGAGGCCGGTGCCCTCGAGCCCTTTGGACGAAAAGAAAAGCGTGAAGAGTTTGTCGCGGGTCTCCTGGTCCATGCCGATGCCGTTGTCCTCCACCACGGCCACGGCGCATCCGTCCTCTTCCCGGAGGGTGAAGCCCACGCGGTGGCCGTCCTTGTGCTTGTCGATGCGGCACGCATCCAGGGCGTTCTCCAGAAGGTTGACGAAGCTGGCCTGGAGGGACTTGGGCTCGGCTTCACAGCGGCCCGCTTGCTCCAGGGACAAGTCCAGCCGCACGCCGAGGCTCTCCGCCTTGGGCCGAACGATCTCTGCTGCGGCGTTCGCCGTTTCCTGCAGCGACACGGACTCCCATGCGGGCTCGCGCTCCTTGGCGATGTAGAGCAGGTCCAGCACCACGCTGCGGATCTGCTCCACGTTCCGCCTCACCATCTTCCAGCCTTCCTCCACGCGCTCGGTGTGGCCCTTCTCGATCCCCGTGTTGAGCAGGTACATGCCGCCGTCCAGTCCCGTCAGGAGGCCCTTGATGCCGTGGGACACGGAGCCCACCAGGAGGCCGAGGTTCGTGAGCTGGCCCTGGAGCTGCCGGATCTCGGTGATGTTGGTGGACATCTCCATGACCATCTCGATCTCCCCGGAGGTGTTTCGGATGGGGGCCGTGGACACGAGGGTGTTGATGGTCCGTCCGTCCCGCGCCACGACCATCTCCTCGCTCTCGTGCGCCTTGCCATCCTGAAAAGTCTTGGCCACCGGGCAGTTGAGGCAGGGCTCTCCGCGGTGTTTGTAGACCTCGTAGCAGTATGCCCCGATGTAGTTCCCGAAATCCTCCTGGAAGTTGCGGTTGCACTGGACGATGCGCAGGTCCCGGTCCTGGACGGATACGTAGCAGGGCACCTCCTCGAAGAGCATGCGGTAGCGCTCGCGGTTCTGGCGGAGCTTCTCCTCCAGGACCTTGACCGGCGTGATATCCGCGGAGACCTCCACCACGGACTGGACGCTCCCGTCGGGGGCGAAGACGGGCGAGGTGTAGACGAGAATCGGCAGGGATTGGCCGTCGGGCAGGGTGACCACCTGGCTGCTGGAGTGGGGCTTGCCGTCGGCGAATGTGGCCTGCACCGGGCAATCCGGGCAATTGTTGTCCTTTTTTTTGTAGACCTCATAACACTTCCGGCCCAGCGGGTCGCCGAAAACCGAGATGAAGTTTTCGTTGGCGGCGAGGATTTGGCCCTCGCGATCCTGAACCGTCATGAAGCAGG
This sequence comes from uncultured Acidobacteriota bacterium, assembly GCA_963772255.1. Lineage (GTDB taxonomy): Bacteria > Acidobacteriota > UBA4820 > UBA4820 > DSQY01 > JAKAJA01. Next base: position 4,947 of record CAVYWK010000037.1, on the reverse strand, counting down.
GGGCGTGATTGAAGAAGTCCTGGAGGGAAGGCAGGAGCTTGGCGTTGGGATGCTCACCGGACATGCGATCTCCTATTCCGTCTCCCCTGGGTCGGGTCTCGGCGAAAGGATCACCCTGAGCGTTTCTAGGTCCAGCGCCTTCACGATGGCCCTCATCAAGAGAGCCAGGTCGATGGGCTTCTCGATGCGGGCCGCCGGCTCCGGAAGCGGCGAGCACGCGCGGCCGAAGAGGTGGAAGTCCGTGGCTCCGGTGATGAAGATCACGGGCAGGCCGCAAAGGGGCTGGGTCTCCCTCAGCCGCCGGTAGACCTCGATCCCGGACTGGCTCGGCATGTTGACGTCCAGCAGCAGCAGGTCGGGTCTTCGTTCGAGCGCGGCCTCCACGACCCTTTCCGGGTCGCTCTCGGCGCAGGTCTCGTATCCCATGTCCTCCAGCCAGGTGCGGAGGAAGGTGACCGTGTCCGGCTCGTCGTCCACGACCATGACCCTGCTAGGCTGCTCCATGATCGCCCTCGTCAAGCCGGCCTGGCCGATGGCCGGGAATCGTGTCGGGGAAGCGGGCGACGAACCTCTCTCCGGAGGGGACGCCGGGCTCCGCGCCGAGGGAGCCCCCGTGCGCGGCGGCGATGCGCCACGCCGCGTGGACCCACAGTCCCGCCCTGTCCGACCCCGAGGGCGTGTAGACGGACCCCAGGGCACCGGCCAGCGTGGCCCGATCCATGGGGCGCCCGTCGTGCGCCACTTCGAGAACCGACCAGGGCGGGTCGGGCCGCCCCGACAACACCACGCGGCCGCCGCCCACGCCGGTCTCCGAGCCGCAGGCGACGATGGCGCTTTCGGCCAAGTTGGCGAGGAGGGCCTGCACGCCGAAGCGGTCGCCGCAGATCCTCCCATCTACCGCGTGGATTTCCAGGGAAACGCCCTGCTGTTCGGCGAGGCGCCGGCACGACGCGGCGCAGTTTGAAACCACCTCCTGGAGGCCCATCTCTTCCCACTGGACCTCCCGATCTCTGGCGTAATAGAGGGTGTTGCCCACGAGTGTTCGGGCCCGTCCCAGATTGCGCTGGAGCATGGCGGTGCCCGATTCCACGCGCCGGGAGTCTTCTTTGCGCAGGCCCGATTCGATGAGGTAGACGCCGCCCTCCAGACTGCTGAGCAACCCCTTCAGCGCATGGGTGAGGGATCCCACGAAGGCGGACTGGGACCCCAATCGCGCCGAGAGATCCTCCGCCGAATCGGCGGGGCGGGCGTTGAAATCCTCCATGCCCTCCTCCCCATTCCCGGGTCAGCTGCGCGGCCATCGGCGCGCGCGACCCCGATTCCCAAGGGTTTCCTACACCGCGTGGATCTTCCCCTTCAGCTCGAAAATCTTGCGCAGGTTCAGCAGCAGGTTCTCCTCGTCCACGGGCTTGTTCATGAAGCCCTCGGGCGGAGGAACGGGCCGCTCGTAGATGAGTTTGCGCATCTCGGGCTTGCCGCTGATGACGCACACCGCCAGATGCTGGAGATCGGGATCCTCGCGCAGGGCGATGAAGGCATCCACGCCGCTCATGCCGGGCATGGAGAGGTCCAGGGTCATGAGGTCCGGCTTGTGCAACCGGGCCATGGTCAGGGCTTCGTTCCCGTCCACGGCCTGGAAGACCTTCGCGCCATTGTCTTGGAGGACGGTGGTCAGGAAGGCGCGGATGTCCGCCTCGTCGTCCACCACCAGGATCGTCTTGCCCGCGAGGACGTGGTCGGGGGCCTTGGCCTTCATGTCCACGTGCACCTTGCACTCCTCGGGAACGAGGGCGTCGGCCACGAGGTTCACGAGCTGGGTCACCTTCATGTCCAGCTTGTAGTGCTTGATGAGGTCCGTCAGGCCGTCCACGCAGTTGTGGCAGGAGGTGACCACGACCTTGGCGCCCGTGGCCTTGAGCTGGTCCGCCTTGATCTTGGCCGACTTCAGGCGACGCGGCGCGTACTCCGACATGGACATGGCGCCCCCGCCGCCCGTGCAGCAGTAGTTCTCGGCCCGGTTGGGGTACATCTCCCGGAAGTCCGTCACGACCATCTGGAGCAGCTCGCGGGGCTCCTCGAACATGCCGCAGCTGCGGCCGTTGTTGCAGGAGTCGTGAAAGGTGGCGGAGATGTCGTTCTTCCGGCGGTCCACCTTGATGCGGCCCTCCCGGATGTAACGGAGCATCGTGATGAGGGAGCTCTCCATCTCGAAGTCGATGTCCATGCCCGCCCAGTTCTGACCCTCGCAACGCGTGGAGCGATAGCCGTGGCCGCACTCCGAGATGACCAGCTTCTTGCCCTTGAGCTCGGTGACCTTCTCGAAGAGGTGCCGGGCCACGGCCCCTCCCAGCTCGTCGTCGCCCGAGAAGAGGCCGAAGTTGGTCATGTCCCACCCTTCGCTGGGCATGGTCCAGTTCTCGCCGGCGTAGTAGAAGATCTTGGCCGCGTCGGAGATGGTGCGGGGGTCGTACTTCACCTCCCGGGGATTGATGGAATAGACCACGTCGGCGTCTGGCCTTGTCGATGGGGATGGCGGCCGCGGGATCATTCACGGCCTCCACCAGCTCGTCGGACATCCACTCGATGGTCTCGAGGTAGTCCTCCTTCAGGACGCCCATCTGGTTGCCGATCTCCCACTGGTCTTTGCTCACCACCGCCACGCCCTCGGGCATGACGCCCACGTGCACGAGCAGGCCCCGCGTCATCCGGTTGAGCACCGCGAAATCCACGCCCATGGGACAGTTGAGGGTGCACCGGCGGCAGTTGGTGCACTTGCCGAAGACGATGTCCTTGAGCTCCTCCAGCTCCTCGTCGGTGAACACGCTCTTGGCGCCGACCCACCAGGGGATGGCCTGCCCGGTCCAGTCGATGTGGCGCTTGAAGATCTTGCGGATCCGGTCGGCCTTGTAAGCCGGGGCGTAGGTCACGTCGTCCGGGTTGGCCAGGACGTAGTGGCAGGACTCCGTGCACAGGCCGCAGTGGACGCACGCCAGAAGTGACGTGACCACGGGCCTGGACAGCTTCTGCGGCAGCCGCTCGATGAACTTCTGGGCCTTGTGCGATCGTTCCACGCTCATGCGGATCTCCTCACCAGAAGCCTTACGTTCTCGCCGGGTTCACGGACTTGGGGCCACGCTCCAGGGGGAACACGCCTCGGTGTCCCATGGTCTTGCCCAGGAAGAACCGTCCGAAGGGATAGTAGAGATAGTGGGAGATCTTGCTGAAGGGCACGTAGATGAGGAAGAACGCCGTCAGGATGAAAAAGGCCAGCAGGGGCCACTCGGCCGCCTCCGGCGTGTTCGGCGCCGCGAGCACGCCGAAGAAGAACCAGACGGTGAGCAGCAGAAGGGAGAAGTGGTCGTCGGGCGTGCTGATGGCCCATGACCGGCCGGTCGCGTGCGCGCACCATCCGCAGGCAGCCCACCAGGAAGCGCCGCGCCGATGAACGATCTGGAACGCGGCACTACCGGGCTCGATCAGCCCGGGCGCGTAGGGGATGATGAACGAGAGGGCGATGCGCGGCCACCCGAGATGGAAGATCACGAACTGGACGTAGAAGAAGGGGTGCTTGCGCGTGCTCTCCATGGCCCAGGGCATGGCGACGTTGGGAGGGAGTAGAGCGATGGCCTGCTCCGCGTGCTCGCTGTCCGGTCCCCGGTGAGGGCCTGGCGATCACTGCCGGACTCGAAGCGGAACATCCAGCGAGCCGGAGGTGTAGACGATGGCCATAACGCGAGGGCCACCTCCTGGAGGGGCGGATGCTCGGCGAAGTGGAAGAGAGCGCGCTTCACAGGCAAGGCTCCTCTCTAGGCCAGGCCTCCAGGACCGCCTCGAAGGGCCCGAGCTCGCGGGTGTCGCGCAGGCAGATGACGACCTCCTTGGGGAGGTCCTTGGCCTGAAGGTGACGCGGATCGCCTCGAGCAGGCACGCTGCGCACAGAGGCTCGAGCTGGGATGCCCCGTAGAAGCCCACGCCAAGGGCGGGGAAGGCGATGCGGCGGAGCCCGCGTCTCGTGAGCTCGCGGAGCTCGGCGAGGACGGTCCGCTCACTATTTCCCGCGCCGTCCTCGGGCTCGTGGTGGCGCGGGCCCACCGCGTGGATGATGTGCTTGGCCTTCAGGTTCCCGCCGAGGTCGACCGTGGCGTCGCCCGTCGCGAGCGAGCCCGCCTGCTTGAGCTCCTCCTGCACGGCGGGCCGCCGCGCTGGCGATCGCGCCGCCGAAGCCCGTGCCCAGGACGAGATCCGGCCTGGCGATAAAAGACGAGGCCTCGATATCCAGGTCGGTGATGTCGCCCTTCACCAATTTGAGGACCTTTCCGTTGATCGCTTCGGCCATCAGTGCCTCTCCTCCCGTGGAAAGCCGTCCACTTGCCGCTGGACCTCCACCTCAGCCGGGGATTCTTGGATACTCCGGCACCAGCGACAGCTTGTCGATACCTGGTGATCAGAATCGATCAGGGCGTAGACCATGCGGCATTGACAGACGCTTGGTCCACGCAGGTGGAGGGCTTCCAGGCATTCCAGGACGCTGACTTTGCCGATGGCCGCTTCGATGATTTCTCGGAGGGAGATGGCCTGGGCGGGCGCGTCAGCCGGATCCCCCATCGCCCGCCACCCCGCGAATGAGCTGATGGCTCCGAGATTCGCTGCGAGCTGTTCCAGGAGCCTTTGAAGAGGTCGGTCCGCTCCGCCACATCCGCCAGGCTCACCGGATTGCCTGCGGCGCCGTTCTTGGCGATGTCCAGCATCATCCTGAGCGCGGATCGGGCCCGCGTGGATAGCCGCATGGTACAGAGCAAGACCAACGGGACCATCCCAGTAGGAGAGGGGCGATATCCAAAAGCGGGATGCTCCTTTTCCGAACTATTTTGAGTGCTGAAATAAGGGACGGATTCTTACAACGCCATTTGAAAATAAACGTTGTCTCGCTGTCAAGGCGCAGTCTGC
>CAVYWK010000036.1:0-8408 GCA_963772255.1 uncultured Acidobacteriota bacterium | reverse complement strand
CGGGCAGACCTTCACGCAGGGCGGGTTCTTGCACTGGTGGCACTGGACGGGCATGTAGAAGTGGCCCTCCTGGGGGACGAGGGGCGGATCGTAGTAGGGGTCCGCGTGGCGGATGTTGACGCCTTCCGCCTTGTCCATCTGAAGGACTCGGATCCACTGGATCTGCGGGTCCCGCGATTGGTTGTTCTCCTTCACGCAGGCGTACACGCACCGCCGGCACCCGATGCACCGCGAGAGGTCCAGAGCGTATCCGAAGACCACGCCCTTCATGGGAGGCTCGGTCCCCACCGTCACCGCCTTACCGAACTTGGCCGAGTATTCCTTTTCCAGGCGCGCGATGATCTGCCGCAGCTCCTCCTTGTTCAGTTCCCTGAAGTTGTGCTGGAGAAACTCCTCCATGGTCAGGTGCTTGCACCCCGTGAGGGCGGTGGCCACGGCGGCGCAGCCGGCGGCCTGCAGGAACTTGCGGCGTGAATCGGAGGCGGGGCGGTCCCGGGCGGGGAGCCTCTCGGACGGAGGGTCGAGGCGGCGCTCGTCGCTCATGGCCGGCCTCCTTGCTGGATGTTGATCTCCGTTGGATGGAGGGGCGGGGGCAGGGGCTTGAGGGGCTTGAAATGGGGCGAGTGTGGGTTATGGCAGTTGACGCAGAGCAGGTACTGCTTCTTGCCGTTCCACTCTCCCGTCCGCTTGCCGTGGACCCCCAATCTCCAGTCGCGCAGCTTGTCCCCGTGGCACTGCCCGCAAAGGAGATAGGACTTGGAAAAGTCGATGAGCTGGCCGTCCACGAGGTGCAACTGGTCCCGGTGCTCCGCGCTGTGGCAGTCGAGGCACCACCGGTTTGGTCCGTGCTTGAGGACGATGTCGTCGTGCATGTCCACGAGCTTTCGCGGCGTGGTATTCAGCTTGACCGTCTTGCCGTCGTGGCATTGGGTGCAGGGGAAAATCCCCTCCGTGAACGGGGGAGGCGGCACCTGGATATCCTGCCCCCCCGAAGATCCTACGCTCGCCGCGACCTGCGGGTCCTTAGCCTGAGGGATTTTGGCCTCTGGGCGAAGAGGGGGTGGGGCCTGGGCCCAGGAATAGCCGGCGGCGGTCACAGTGGCGACGGCGGCGCAAAGGAGCAGGGAGACCCCGGGGCGCGCCTTCCGCGATACGAATCCGCCCGCCTGAGCATGCGGAGCCTTCTCGGCCACGTCCTACCTCCATCTGATGCGGGAAGACCCCATCCCGCGGGTGGGCCCCGCGCCTCCCGCTCTGTCGGGCGCTAGCGGGTTTCGCCCCCGGCCTTCTCCGGCCAAGGGGGCAGGAGCTTGACGAGAACCCAGAGGATCACGAAGGGCAGCGTGAGGAGGATGACGGTGGCCAAGAGCCCCTCCCGCGTGGCGAAGGCCATTTTGTAGGTGGTGTACCCCAGGAGACTTTTAGAGAAGAGCTGGCCGCCGATGACCACGTTCCACCGCATGGCGAAGATGCCCATCATGGCCAGCCCGCCCGCGAGCGCGTAGAGGCCCTTCCGCGCCGTGTCGGACAGCCTCACGAGCTGGATGAGGGCCAGGACCCCGATGGGCACCACCGTCCCCATGACGATCTGGATGATGACCTGAGAGGTGTAGAGCTTGGTGTGCACCATGAAGTTGAGGCTCTTGAAGGACTCGTCCGCCTCGTAGATCCGGTGGATCAGGTCCAGCATTTCCAGGGAGAAGTCGATGATGAAGGCGTACATGAAGTAACGCCCGATGGTGTCCAGGCACCGCATGTCGATCGGCGTCCTCCGGACCCACGAGACGACCATGTACATCAGCATCACGAGCACGATGCCCGAAACGATGGCCGAGAAGAGGAAGACGATGGGCATGAGGGGCGTGGACCACCAGGGGTTCGCCTTGATGGACCCGAAGATGAATCCCACGTACCCGTGGAGCAGGAAGGCGGAGGGGATGCCCACGATGGTGATGAACCGTCCCACCTTGTCGTCGATTTCGAGGGAGCGCTCGCTGATGTTGTCGGACCAGAGCGCCATGGCGCGGTAGAGCTTCCGGGTCCAGCCCGTGGTGGCGCGCGCCTGCAGGACGATGTCCTTTCGGTAGTCGAGCCAGATTTCCAGGACGAGCACGACCATGAGGTACCAGAGGTAGACGAAGCCGAACATGGCCATGGCGGAGGAGGTGTGGGGCGTGAGGTACATCTCGAGGGAGCGCTCAGGGTGTCCCAGGTGGAGTTGGAGGGGCAGGGGCGCCACCAGCATGAACGAGAGGGCCGTGAGAAGGGCGAGCCGGTAGGTGGGCTTCACCGCCTCCACATTGAAGACCCGCTCCAGCGACGCGAGGATGAAGGCGCCCGCCACGAGGCCCGTGATGAAGGGGTAGAGGACGATGAGGATGCTCCACTGGAGCTCAACTTCGTTGGGGTACATGAAGCCCTGGACGTGGTAGAGGATGGATTCCATGGTCGCCCCCCTACCTGACCGAGCCGTCGAGGCCGTTGTAGTAAGTCTTGGAGCCGGTGGCCATCTGCGGCTTCAGGACCTGCACCTTGTGCGTTCTGAGGAACTCGTGGATGGGGTCCAGCGGGTCCTTGAGATCGCCCAGCATCCGGGCACTCGTGGGGCAGGTCTCGCAGCAGGCCGTGGTGAGGCCCTTCGTGATCCGGTGGTAGCAGAGGGAGCACTTGTCCACCGTGCTGGTGCGCGGGTCGATGTAGCGGCATCCGTATGGGCAGGCCTGGACGCAGTAGCGGCAGCCCAGGCAGTAGCTCTTGTCCACGAGGACCACGCCGTCGGGGCTTTCGAAGGTGGCGCCCACCGGGCACACCTGCACGCACGGGCTGTGCGCACAGTGGTTGCAGAGCTTCGGGACGAAGAAGTTCTTGGACCCGTCGCCGGGCCTGTACTTCTCCGGGAATCCGTCGTAGCCGCCGTCGGGCGAGTCCACCTGGGGGTGTTCGAGTTCGCCCTCGGGGACGTGGTAGCGCTCCACCCAGGTCCTGAAGTAGAAAGGCTCCAGCAGGACGCCGTTTTCCGATTTGCAGGCGCGCACGCAGTTGCCGCATCCGATGCACTTCTCGATGTCGATGGCCATGGCCCACCAGTGGTCGGCCATGTTGTAGTTGGGGGCTTTCTCAGGCTCTCCCGCCAGGATTTGGTCCCAGGCGAGGGAGGCCGCTCCCGTGAGGATCAGAAAAGTCCCCGTGGTCTTCAGGAATTCCCGGCGGTCCGAGGCCATGCTCCGGCTCCTATGAGACTTCGGGGTGGTGAGGTTTGTGGCACGAGGTGCACGGCCCACCGTCGCCGTGCTCCTTCGGATTGACCTGAGGGAATCCCTTGGGCTTGGCCACGTTGTTCTGGTGGCACACGAGGCAGAGGGTCTTGGCGTCGGGCAGTTTGGGTTTGGTCGCGGCGGGGTCGTCGGCGGAGGCGTGCGCGGATTGGGCTCCGTGGCAGGCTTCGCAGGCGATCCGTTCGTGCTTGCTTCCCTTCCTGACGAGGGCCACATCGGAATGGCAATCCTCGCACGCCCGCCGTCCCGCGAATGCGAGGGCATGGTCCCTGTTGTCCGCGAGCGCTCCGGCGCGGTAGTGGCCGTAGGCGCCGAATCCCTTCGGCACGAAAACGGCCCTCAGGATGAGAAAGAGGACGAAGGCGCCCACGAAGAGAGCGCCCATGCGGATGAGGTGCTCCTTGTCCTTGAACCTGGCGTTCATGAACATCCCCTCTCAGACGCCCACCGCCGGACCCTTCTTGAAGGAGGGCGGCCCGCCGTCATCAGACCTTCCCCTTGAACTCGTGGCAATCGCCGCAAAACGTGGGAGCGTTGTGGTCCTTTTTGTCGTCGTGACAGGTGAGGCAAGTCTCGCGCGAGGTGACGGTCCAGACGTGTTTGGCGTGGCAGTCCATGCAGGAGGCGTCGGGGTGGCCGCCCTTCTTGTGGAGCCCCCCCAGCGTGTCGTGACAGGTCTTGCAGTCGGCCAGGGGGAGCTTGACGCCCGGGGCGCTGTGGCAAGTCGTGCAGTCGCCCATCATGGGGGCATCGGCCTTGAGCTTGTGGCACCCGGCGCAGTCCATGGTAGGGCGGAAGCCCGCGGCGTGGCACCGGTTGCAAAGCAGGTCGGCGTGCTTGCCCTGGAGGGGCAGTGGGTGCCAGTTCTCGCTGCTGGTGGGTACGGCGCTGCCCAGAGGTCCGAGGGGGCCACGCTGAGGCATGGTGTGGCAAGTCGTGCATTCCTTGCTCAGCACCTTGCCGTCCGCACTCACGTGGTTGCCGTCGTGACACCGGAAGCACCCCGGCCAGTTGCGGTGGCCGATGTTCATGGCGTAGCTCGTCCAGTTCACGTTCATATCGGGGAAGACGCTGTGGTCGTAGATGTCGCAGGCCGCCTGGGCGGCTGCATCCACGTCGGACTTCCGGGTCTTCATGACCTCCGGGTAGTTCTTCAGATAGAAATCGGCCACGGCTTTTCGGATGCCTTCGCGGGCCTCCTCACGGGTCTTGTAATCCTGGACGAGCGCGTCCACGGCCAACTTCTTGATCCACGGAAGGGTGGGAGAGATGCCGCCGCCCGCCATGGCCTTGTCCACGGCCGTTTCGGGTGCGGGAAAGATGTGAGAGGGGCGGTTGTGGCAGTCCATGCAGTCCATGACGTGGCGAGTCATGGTGGCCAGCGCTTCGGCGGCGGGCGGCGAGGCCTTGTCCGTGTACACCGTCACCCTGCCGTCGGCGTGCTTGACCTGGACCCATGGGATCTTCTGGTAGTGTTCGTCCTCGGGCGCGAAGGTCACCGTATTGTTGATGATCATGTGCCAGTGGATACCCGCGTTCAGGCCCAGCTTGGGGCTACCTCCGCCCGTTTTGACCACGAGGCTGATCTGCTCGGGGGTGTTCTTCTCATCGTACCGGAAATGGGGGATCTGCATGAGCTGGGCGCCGAAGAACTTCTGGGGCCAGTGACATTCCTCGCAGGTCTCGCGGGCGGGGCGCAGATTTTTGACGGGCGTGGGGATGGGCGTCTCGTAACTGTGCGTGAGGACCGCGTAGACCTGGTAGAGACCGGACATCTTGGACTTCACGTACCACTGGGCGCCGGAACCCACGTGACACTCCACGCAACGCACCTTGGCGTGCGGCGAGTTGAGGTAGGCTACGTACTCGGGCTGCATCACCGTGTGGCAGACCCTCCCGCAGAAGGTCACCGATTCGGTGAAGATGAACGCGTTGTACCCCACGAAGGCCATGAGGATGGCCAGCAGGGAGCCGCCCACGAGGATGATGCCGAAGCGTTTTCGTTGAATGGCGTCATTGAGATCCACGCTCGGGTAAGGAAGGGCCTCGTCGGATCCCGCCCTGCGACGCCTCAGGCTCTCGCGGCGCATGCCATAGAAAAAAAGGAGCGCGCCGAAGGAAAGCACTCCCGGGAAGATCATGTAGGTGAAAATGCCCAGGTAGGGGCTCGGAGATTGAAGCCCCAGTTCCCAGAGCATGGTGGCGACCATGAGGGCCGCGCTGAACAGAACGATCAGCCCGCCGAAGTAGCTGGTAGTGTTGCGGTAAAGCCCTTGGCCCTTTTGCGCCACGATCCGTCCCTCCTCGGCAGCAGTTCACTCCGCTGCAGTTAGAGGGTACTGTAGTGAAACTCCGCCCGATTTGAAAGAAAAACAGAAGGACCCCCGATGGATTCACCAAAAAATAGAGGCATTTCACCCAGTTTTGAATTTGTATCGATGGCGGCTTGCTGGCAAAAATGGCTATAAATTAATGACTAATTACTGGCTAGCACGGAAACGGAAAGGGTTCTTCCGCAGCCTCTTCTAAAACGCCATCGAGCCCCGAGAGTGGGGCAAACGGCGCTTATCGGCTGGGGACCGAAACGATGGGTTCAGGGTTGGGCTCCCGCGGCGATCCAGGCCTTCACGACATCCAGGTCCTTTTGGGCAAGCCTCTTGGCGGAGAAGAAACCTTTGGGCATTCCGCTTCCCTCTTCGGTGCGGTGCTCCAGTTTCAGCCAGAGGTAAGACTGCTCGGGGTCACCAGGCTTCACGCGGAGGGTGGCCGGGGCTTCCCGGGAGGGGACGTTCACCAGGGCTTTGTATGAATCCGGAGCGCTCAAGTCGAGCTTGCCCTTTCTTTCCTTGGCTCCGTGGCACTTCACGCATTCCCGGTCAAATATGGGCTGCACGCCCTCGACAAAGCTGGGTGCCACCCCCTGCGCCAAGGCTCCGGCTGCGATCAGTACTATCCCGACCAAGAAAGGGACCGTCACTTTCTGCATGAAAACCTCCTTTGCCCACTCAACAACGCCATCGCGTGGTTCATGCCAGGGAACTCCGGGAATGCGGGCTCGCTCACATAAGTTACATTAACACCTCCGAGGGTAGTGGAAAATGGTGGACCGGCCGGAAGACCTCGTGCGCGAATACCACCGGCGGACCAAGCACGCCCTGACCCATTATGCTCGGGGCCCCAACGGGCTCGATTGGGCGAACCAGCCCGATCCTTTCCGCATCTTTGCAGGCGCCCCCAGGCACGACTGGACACTGGCCGCCGATGGACTTCATGCGCCGTACGCCCTGCTGCGCCGCCCCGGAACCACCCCCACGGCGCCCCTCACCGGGGAAAACCTTGGAGTGCTCTTCGAGGTTTCTCTCGGCCTTTCGGCGTGGAAGGCCTACGGCGGGTCCTCGTGGGCGCTACGCTGCAACCCGTCCAGCGGAAACCTGCACCCCACCGAAGGCTATCTCCTCTGCCCCGACCTGCCCGGGCTGGGCCGTGGGATCTACCATTACGCGCCGGGGGATCATGCCCTGGAGCGCCGCGCCGAACCGGGCACGGAGTGGAATGGTGCCTTCCCGCTCGGCGGAGTCCTCGTGGGGCTCTCCTCCATCCACTGGCGGGAGGCTTGGAAATACGGAGAGCGAGCCTACCGCTACTGCCAGCATGATGCCGGCCACGCCCTCGCCGCCCTTCGCTATGCAGGGGCGGCGCTGGGGTGGCGGGCGCGCCTCCTCGATCACTGGAGCGATGAGGAGTTGGCCCAGTTGCTGGGCCTGGGCCGGAAAGTAGGATTTTGAAGGTGCCGAACCCGAGACCCCTGACCTCATCCTCTGGGTCGGGCCAGGGATGGAGCCACCCGTTCCCGGTGCACTGCTCGCGGCGGTGGCCAACTCGTCCTGGTCGGGGCGCGCCAACCGGTTGAGTCCGCGAAATGTCCGATGGGAGGTCATCAACGCCGCCGAACGTGCTTGCCGAAAACCGCGCACCGAACCAGCCGATACACCTCCTCCGATCCTTCTCCCCGAGGCCCTGTCTCCCCCCGCGGGTCTCTCGGCGGCCGACCTGTTCCGCCAGCGCCGGAGCGCCCAGGCCTTTGACGGAGTGACGACCATGCCGGCGGACGCGTTCTTCGCCGTGCTCGACGCGTGCTTGCCCCGCCCCCTCGTACCCCCGTTGGACGCCCTTCCTTGGCCGCCCCGCGTCCACTTCGCCCTCTTCGTTCACCGCGTGCAGGGCCTCGCCCCGGGTCTCTATCTCATGGCGCGGTACGAGGAGGGAGAGGAGGCGCTCCGGGAACACATGGCGACGAGGTGGGCCTGGAGCCGCGTACCGGTTGTCCACCACACATTCGGCTGAGCCTCCTCCTGGCCGGGGATGTGTCCCAGGAGGCTCGCATCCTCTCCTGCCACCAAGACATCGCCGCCGATTCAGCGTTCTCGCTGGGCATGATCGCGCAGGTCAAGGGAGCGCTGGCAGAGGGTCCGTGGGCCTACCGCCACCTGTTCTGGGAGGCGGGCGCCCTCGGGCAGGTGCTCTACCTGGAAAGCGAGGCCTGGGGCTTTCGTGGAACGGGCATCGGATGCTATTTTGACGACGAGGTCCACCGTTACCTGGGGCTCCGAGACGAGACCTTTCAGTCCCTTTACCACTTCACCGTCGGAAGCCCCCTGGACGACCCGCGCCTCACCACCCTGCCACCCTATGGCCACCTCCGACGCCCTCAGCGCTGATCTCCACTTTTCCGCCATCACCAGGCCAATTCCGCATCCCGTCCCCCGCCTTGCCCCGGCGCCCCCCCTCCGCTAAGATGAAGCCTTGCATCATCCCGGAGGGACAATGGACCCCGAAATCAGACGCCTCAAGCAGATCGCGACCTCGATCCGGAAGGACATTTTGGTCATGACCCACGCGGCCCAATCGGGTCATCCCGGCGGGTCCCTCTCCGCCATCGACCTCATGACCTGCCTCTACTTTCACGACATGAACCTGGATCCCAAGGATCCCGAGTGGGAGGGGCGGGACCGCTTCGTCCTGTCCAAGGGCCACGCCAGCCCCGCGCTTTACGGGGTCCTCGCCCAAGTCGGGTACTTCCCCCACGAGGAGCTCCTGACCTTCCGCAAGTTCAAGTCCAGGTTGCAGGGCCAC
>CAVYWK010000035.1:0-55387 GCA_963772255.1 uncultured Acidobacteriota bacterium | reverse complement strand
ACCACTCCCCTTACTCCCCAGCACGACCGGGCAGGACGAGAAGGGCGGGAGACGCTGAGGCGGCGGTTACGAGGGCGCAAGCGAAGAGCGAGCGGCCGCAATTACGCCGCCCAGCGAGAGACCCGCCCCGGGAACCGTGGGCGTCCTTGAAACGCAGCCGCGAGACTCGCGAGAGGCGAGGCTTCTAGGGCGCGCAGGTTCGAGTCCCGCCGGGCGCACCACCACTCCCCTAATTCCCCAGCACAACAGGGCAGGACGACGGGCGCGGTACGCGGCGTAGCCGTCCCGCGAGCAAGCGCACCGGGAGCGAGCGATCACAACGCGCTGTTCAGGCGGATAGAGCGGTCCGTCGGAGGCGTTTGCGGATGGCTCGGAAGCTCACCATCTTCTGTTGCCGCTCGTCCCAGAGGTTCAGCCAGAGCGATCGAAGACTCGTCCAAAGGGTGAGGGGCGCAACTTCCCTCAACTCGGGGACTTCGTCGTAGGCCCTCTGGAGCGTGTGGTTGGCAATGCGGGGCCGGATGTGGTGGATGTGGTGCAGGCCGATGTTCCCCGTGAACCACTGCAACACTTTCGGAAGCCTGTAATAGGAGCTTCCCTGCAGCGACGCTTTCACGGGGTCCCACTCGCCGTGCGGCGCCCAGTAGGTCCTCTCGAACTGATGCTGGACATAGAAGAGCCAGATGCCCGCCGCACCGCCCACTAGGATGATGGGCGCCTGGATCAGTACATAGGTTCCAAGCCCCATGGTGGCGCTGGCCGCCAGGATGATTCCAATGATGGCCAGATCGGTGAGGATGACGCTCCGCCGGTCGTCCGCCTTCGCGCCCGCGCCGGTGAAGCGCTCCCCGACCAGAAACATGATGGCGGGGCCGAAGCCGAACATGAGGACGGGGTTCCGGACGATCCGGTAGGCGAACCGCGTGAGCCTGGGGGACGCGAGGTACTCCTCGACAGTTAGAGTCCAGATATCCCCCGTCCCGCGGCGGGCCAGGTCCCCCACCGTCGAATGATGCTGCAGGTGAACCCGCCGCCACTCGTTGAAAGGAGTGAAGGTGAGGATGCCGGTGGCAAAGCCCACAAGCGTGTTCGCCCGGCGCGAAGCGAAGAGGGATCCGTGACAGCAGTCGTGGAACAGGATGAAGATGCGGACCAGCAGCCCTGCCGCCACGAGAGACACCAGAAGGGTCATCCAGTACGGGACTTCCCGCTTGACCATGACGATCATGACGGCCCAGAGGGTGAAGTAGGGAACCAGGGTGTTGAGCATCTGCCAGATGGACCTGTAGAGGCTCGGCCGCTCGTACTTGGCGGTTGCCTGGAGCCAATGGGGCCTGGTGCCTCCGGCCCGAGGTGGATTTGTCTCGGCGGACAAGGAAGTCCTTTCTCGCGGCCTCAAGACGAGCGCTTTTGGGTTTGAGTACCCCGGTCGGCGCTCGCGCGCCGGAAATCAAACTAACCCCGGCGGGATGGAAAATATTTCCGCATTGACCGCGGGCGGCGATTCCGTCAAGCTAGGGTCGCACGTACTATGAGCGCCCTGAAATCACCAGGGTCGCGCGGAGGAGAGAATCCACATGAAGAAGGAAGCGCTGCTGATGTTGATCGCCGGCACCGTGCTGGGTGCCGTCCTGGGCTTCATCGGAACGAGGCAGTACTACGTGGGGCAGCCGCCGGCCGCGGTTCCCTCTCCTCCGGCCGCCAACTCTGGACCCGCGCAAACGCAAGGTGGAATGCCACCCGGAGGGAGCCAAGAATTCGATTCCAGCCAGCACATGGCCATGGTGGCCCAGGTCCAGGCCGAGATCGACAAGGACCCCAAGAACGTCGAAAAGCGGGTCATGCTCGGGAACATCTTCTACGACGCGGGGAAGTGGGATCAGGCCATTCCGCTCTACGAACAGGCGCTTGCGCTGGACGCCACCAACACGGATGTGATCGTGGACCTGGGCGTCTGCTACCGGAATGTCAACAAGTTGGACGAGGCCATGGCCATGTTCGACCGGGCACTCAAGATCGACCCCAATAAAAAGCAGGCCCTCTTTAACCAGATCATCGTCTACGGCATCGACAAGGGCGACAAGGCCAAAGCGCGAGCCGCGCTGAAGGTGTTTGAGTCCAAGTATCCCGATGAACCCGCCGCCAAGCAGATCGCGGCGGAACTGGACAAGAAGTAATCGGAGGCCAGGAAGTCAGGAGGCCAAGAAGGAAGAGCCCAAGCTTGCGTTAGTTCTGAGACCGCAGAGCGGGATGTTCGTCTTCCTCACCTCCTCGCTTCATCCCTCCTCCGTGGGGGAAAATGACATGATGGCGGACGAGGCGCGCCGGGACCTTGTGACCTACGGGAAGCGGCTCTACGAGAAGGGATTCGTGGCCGCCACCGACGGCAACCTCTCCGTGCGACTTCCGGGCGGTGGCTTTCTCGCGACCCCCACGGGTCTGCCCAAGGGAGAACTCTCCGAGGGCGCCATGGCCCGGCTGGACGGTGAGGGTCGCCCTACGGCTGGGCAGCCCTCCTCCGAGTGGCCCATGCACATGGCCATCTATGAATCCCGGACCGATGTGGCCGCGGTGGTCCATGCCCACCCTCCCTTCGCCACGGCTCTGGCCTGTGCGGGGCGAGGCATCGATCGGCCCGTCCTGTCGGAGGTCGTCATCTCTCTCGGAGCGGTACCCCTGGCGCCCTTCGAACTGCCCTCCACCAGCAATCTCGCCCGGGGCGTGGCCTCGGCCCTCGCCGGCCACGCGGCGGTGCTTCTGGCCAACCACGGCGCGGTCACGGTGGGTCCGGACCTGCGAACCGCCTATTACCGGATGGAGACGCTCGAGCAGGCGGCGCGCATTTCGCTTTATGCCGACCTGCTGGGCGGGGGAAAACCGCTCCCCGAACCGGCGGTACGGGCCTTGAAAGACCTTGGAGCGGGCTACGGCTTGGCACCCTTGCCCTCTGCCGCATGCGAGGGCTGCCCCGTGGCGGCCGGAGAGGCCGGAGCGCTGATCCTCCGCCGCGACGAACTGGCGAAGCTCCTGGCGGAGTTCGCCCGCGTCTACGGCAAAGGATAGGGGAAGGCAGAGAGATGAGGGGAAGCGACCTCGCATCATTGTCCTACTTGTAATCTGTCGCTTTTCACTTTTTACTTTTTACTCGTTAGACAGAGCGCGCCACTTGCCAACATTGGAAAACGGGGCCGTAAGAAGTAGAATGGCCCAGGCACCTAAAAGGAGGGTTCGATGGCGGATTACGGAGAGGCCCTGGGGATGATCGAGACGAAGGGCCTGGTGGCCATGATCGAGGCGTCCGACGCCATGGTCAAGGCGGCCAAGGTGACCCTCGTAGGCTGGGAGAAGGTCGGCGGTGCCTATGTGACCGCCATCGTGCGCGGCGATGTGGCCGCCGTGAAGGCCGCCACCGATGCGGGGGCCGCCGCGGCCCGCAAGGTCGGCGAACTGGTGACCGTCCACGTGATCCCTCGGCCTCACGGGTCCCTCGAGGACGTGCTGCCCATCGGCAAGTCCAGCCAAAACAGCTAGCCATGAAGCTGGGCAAGGTGGTGGGCACGGTGGTGGCCACCCGCAAGGACCCGCGCCTCATGGGCCTGAAGCTGCTGGTCGTGGCCACCCTCACTCCGGCGATGAAGCCGGACGGGGGCTACGAGGTGGCCGTGGACACGGTCTCCGCGGGCTTCAAGGAGACGGTGCTCCTCTGCACCGGGTCCTCCGCCCGGATGACCGACCGCACGGAGAAAGCCCCCGTGGACGCCACCATCGTCGGTATCGTGGACACCGTGAATCTGGATTGAAGAACCGGGAGCAGCGAGTCGGTAGAAAGGGAGCGGGAGGATCTAGACCGATGACCAACTCAGGTCCAATTATTTCCTGCTCCCATCTCCCCGCTCCCTGCTCCCTGTTTATCCCATGAACGTCGGTAAGGTCATCGGCCACCTCTACTGCACGGTCAAGGACCCGCAGCTCACGGGCCAGCGCATCCTGTGCGTGGAGCCCCTGGACGGCCGGGAGAGGCCCTTCTGGGCTCTGGATGCGGTGGGAGCCGGGGCGGGCGAGACCGTGCTTTATTGCACGGGTCGCGAGGCGAGTTTCGCCTTCCTGCCCGAGGTCGTACCCTGTAACGCGGCCATCGTGGGCATCGTGGACGAAGTCCGGGAGGATCTGTCGTGATCATCGGGCGCGTGGTGGGCGAGGTGGTGTCCACCGCGAAATTTCGGACTTATGAGGGATGCAAGTTCCTCCAGGTCCAGCCCCTGGATCTGGAGCGGCGCTCCGTGGGCCTACCCATGACGGCCATCGACCTGGTGGACTCGGGCCCCGGAGACGAGGTGCTCGTCTGCCTCGAGGGGCAGAGCGCCGTAGACGCCATCGGCATCGAAAACAATCCCGTGGACGCGGTGATTTTAGCGGTGGTGGACGCGGTCAGCTTCGTGCCGTTCCGGAAGGACAACCCGTGGAACCGGTAGAAGCCCGCGTGGAGGCCATCGCCCGGCGGGCCCTCGAGCGCCTGGGGACTCCGCCTTCAGGCGCGCTCCCGGGGGGCGCCCATCCGGGGGAGTTGCGCATCGAAGGGATCGACATGCCGCAACTCGTCCGCCTCGTCTATCTCCAGGCGGGAGATCCCCTCGTGGATCGGGTTCTGGCGTCGCTCAAGGCGGGGATCCCGGTGTACCTGGACCGCCCGGCCATCGAAGCAGTCCTCGGCCTGGCCGAGTATCCTCCGCGCCTCCAGGAGCAGTTCAACCGGTGGTTTTCTCGCCTGGCGGGATACGGCATCGCCCTCGTGGCCCGTCACCCTGCGCCCCTCCTCTCGCCGACGGAGGGCGCGTCGGGAGCCAGACCCGCGTCTGCCGACCCTCCTCCTCCAGCGCCCAGGCCCTCCACCGCCGCGTCCGCCCAGCCCGAACGGGCCATTTTCTCGGAGATCCTGGGCGAGGCCGTTCCCGAACCTCACGCGTGCGTCATCGATCCGGGCCGAGCCTGCTGCGGCAGCGGACGGTGCAAGACGCTGGGATATTGAGCGCCTGCTTGGTCCCCAGAACGGATTGGTAACCGCCCCCCTGCTCGTCCGAATCCATGCGGTTGCGAGGGTCTTCACAATAAAGGCTCTCAGCCGGCGTGCACCCGGTTTCGCCCGGCCTTCTTGGCCTTGTACAGCGCCCGGTCCGAAGCGTCCACGAGGTCCCCAGGAGAGCCGCCCGCCTGGGGGTGGCAGCAGGCCACGCCCACGCTCACCGTCACCACCGGAGCCGCCACCCCGGCCGAGTGCGGAACCTGCAGGGATCGCAGTCGGAGGCGAAGCTCCTCGGCGAGGGCCGCGGCGGGCTCCAGGGGCATGTCGGGGAGCACCACGACGAACTCCTCTCCCCCGTACCTGGCCAGAAGGTCCCCGGCTCTCCGCAGACCCGACTGCAAGGCAAAGGCCACGCGCTGGAGACAGGCGTCTCCGGCAGGGTGTCCGTAGGTGTCGTTGTAGGCCTTGAAGGAGTCCACGTCGGCCATGAGCAGGGAGAGGGGCGAGCCGGTCCGCGCGGCCCGTCTCCACTCGGAGCCGAGGACCGTCTCGAAATGGCGACGGTTGGCGATGCCCGTGAGGGCGTCCCGATAAGAGAGCTCGGTGAGCAGGCGGTTGGCCGCCTCCAATTCCTGGCCTCGCTCCTCTAGGGCGCGGTTGGCCTCGCTCACCTGACGCGTGCGCTCCTCCAGGGCGGTATTGGTGTCGCGGAGGCGGGCGGTTTGTTCATCCACGAGAGCCACGAGTTTCCGTTCGCGAACCCTTAGTTGTCTCACGCGGAGCCGGTAGCCGCCCCAGGCCGCCAGGGCCACCAGCACGATGCAGGCTACCAGGAAGGGAGCGGTCTGGTAGAACCTCGGGAGGACCCGCACCGGAATGCTCGTGCCCGCCTCGTTCCATACGCCGTCCTCGTTGCACGCCGTCATCTCGAATCGGTACCTGCCTGGAGGCACATTGGTGTAGTAGGCCGTGCGGCGGCTGCCCGCCTCGACCCACCCGGCGTCGAATCCCACAAGCCTGTACCTGAAGCGGACGCGCTCGGGCGCCCGAAGGCTCAGGGCCGCATAGCGGACCTCCAGCCCGTGGGTCCCCGCGGGGACCACGGCGCCCCCGCTTTTCATCACCGGCTCGCCGTCGGCCAGCAGGGCTTCCACGGCCAGGGGAGGGGGCACGGTGTTGAAAGGCAACCGCGCAGGATCCACGCACACGAGGCCCTCGGCGGTAGGGAACCAGAGGCGGCCGTCCCGCGTGACGCACCCCGCAGGCTGGCTGCCTCCCATGCATTCGCTGCTCCCCATGCCGTCGCTTTTCCCGTAGGCGACGCACGTCACGGTGGACCGCTTCCCGTCGGCGTAGTCCTCCAGCATCTGAAGGGGGACCCGGAAGAGCCCCTTGTTGCAGCTCATCCAGAGGTTGCCGAGCCCGTCGGGAAGGATCTGGAAGACCACGTCGTCGTGGAGTCCGTCCTTGCGGGTGCAGGCCTTGAGCTTCCCCTCCTTGAACCGGACCACGCCGCCGCCGCTCGTGCCGAACCAGAGGGTGCCCGACGGGCTCTCGAACGATGACACGATGACCTCGCTGGAGAGCCCGTCGGCTGCGACGTAGGTCCGCACGGCGCCGCCGTCGAGCACCGCGAGGCCTCCGGTGGTACCCATCCAGAGGCGCCCGGTGCGGTCCTCGTGCAGGCACCAGACCTCGTTATTCGGGAGGCCGTCGCGCGTGGTCATGGTGGTGAACCGACCGCCCTCGCGATGGACGAGTCCCCCTCCGTAGGTCCCTGCCCAGAGGCTCCCATCGCGCCTCTCCACGATGGAGACGACGAAGTCGCCGCCCACGCCTTCGGCCGCGCCCATGTGGCTCCACCGTCCGTCCGAGTAGTGGTCCAGGCCTCCCGCCTCGGTGCCCACCCAGAGGCTGCCGTCCCTCGCCGGCAGCAGCGCGCGGATCGAATCTCCCGAAATCCCGCCGCCCTTGTTGAAAGTGGTGAACGCACCGCGGTCGAACCGGCTGAGTCCCGAACCGCTCGTGCCGATCCATAGCGAGCCGGATGTATCCTGACAAAGCACCCGCGGAACGTTGCCGGCAAGACCATCGCGGACGGTGTAGGTCAGGAACTTTCCGCGCGAGAGACGCACGAGCCCGCTTCCCCAGGTTCCCACCCAGAGACTTCCCTCGCGGTCTTCGAATAGGGCGTTCACGGCATCGTCCGGGAATCCGTTCTTGGCGGTGAGCGTCTCGACCCGTCTCCCGCCCACCCGGCTGAGGCCGCCTCCGTAAGTCCCCACCCAGAGGTTCCCGTCCTTGTCCTCGCAGAGGGCACGGATGCTCTGTTTCGGGAGGTTCGCATCCTCCCCGACGGGACTCAGGCGCCCGTCTTTAAGCCGGCTCAGGCCGCCGGTCGTGGTGCCTATCCACAGGGTACCGTCCTTGCCCATGAGGAGGCACCACACGCCCAACTCCTTCAGCGGCGCGATCTCCGGCGGCGTCTCAAAACGCCCGGCGCGCATCCTGAAGAGGCCCGCCCCACGGGTCCCGATCCAGAGCCCGCCGGCTCCATCCCGGCAGAGGGTCCGCAGATCGTTGGTGGGAAGGCCGTCCTTCGTGGTGTAGAGCGAGCGAACGCCGCCGCGCAGCCGGAGAAGGCCCAGGGAGGTGGCCGCCCAGTGGTCACCCTCCGAGCCTTCCACGATGGACCAAACCCCGCCCCGGAGCGGAGCCTGCCCTCCGGTCATGTCTTCGAAAACGCCGTCCTTGACACGCAGGAGGTCGCCGCTCCAGGTGCCGAACCACACATACCCTGACGAATCGAGACAGAGCGACGAGATGGCGTTGTCCCTGAGCCCCTTGACGTTGGTCTTATCGAAGACGGCGAAGGCGCCTCCGTCGAACCTGACCAGCCCCTCCTCGGTGCCGAACCAGAGATAGCCGTCGGGGGTCTGGAGGAGGGCGCTCACGGTGTTCTGCGGCAGTCCCTCCTGCGCCGTCCAAGTCTGCTGTACATATTGGGTGACATCCAGCGCGGGGTCGAGGGCCCGGGCCGCCACCGGGCCAAGGGCGGCCAGCGCCACCATAGCCGCACTCCATAGGGCGCGGCGCGCGCACTCTCCGAGGGTTGGATTTTGGTTGTCATGGGCCCTTGTCAACTGGCGCCCCCCGGACCATTGTGCCACATCGGCCCGTGGGACGCCGGTGCCTCGACGGCGCCCGCGGAAAGGTCAGCCTTCCCCCACCAGGTCCAGGCAGGCCAGGAGAACAGCCTGGGGCGGCGTGCCTTCCAGGCAGGGAGGCTTGCCCGACGGCCCGGGCGAGCACTCGCGCCAAAAGGCCTGCCTGCAGGGCGAACAGGGCAGGGCCGCGTACACCACGCGATACCTCTGAGGGGGGAGAAAGGGCGCGGTCTTGTGGGGTGCGCCGGGGCCGAAGACGGCAGCTACTTTGGTGCCCACCGCCGCGGCCACGTGCATGGGCCCCGAATCGTTCCCCACGAAGAGGACCGCGCGCTCCAGTACCGCCGCCATCTCAGTCAGGGTGGTCTTTCCGGCCAGGTCCACAGCGCTCGGACACATTTTCCTGAACTGTTCGTGAACCGGGGCGTCGGCGGGGGCGCCCACCAGGACCGAACGCAGGCCAAGCCGGCGCTCCAGTGCCAGGGCCACCTCGCCGAACCGCTCCGGGTGCCAGGCACGCGGCGCCTTGCTCGCTGCGATGTGGAAGGCGACGAAGGGGCCCTCGATCCCCGCCTCGCGGAGCACCTCCTCGGCCCGGGATCGGCCGGCTTCCCCCACGGGAAAGGCCAGTCCTTCCCCATCCAGCGCCACTCCCAAGGGGGAGAGGACTTTGGCGAATTGGAGGGCGTGGTGTTCGTGCCAATCGGCCCGGGTGAAAGGGACGGGGTGGGTGAGGAGGAAACCCCGCCGGTCCGTGTCGAGTCCCGCCCGAACGGGCACTCCGGCCAGACGGACGAGCAGCGCCTCCCGGAGGCCCTTGGGAAAGATCAGCGCCGCGGCGAACCCTTGCCGCGCGAGGACCCGGCTGTACCTCAGCGTGCCCCTCATGCCGGTGTCCGCCAGGACGGAGACGGAAGTGATCCCCGCCAGTCCCTCCACCGCGGGCCGCACGCCGGATTTCACGAGGGCGTGCAGTTCCAGGTCGGGCCTGGCCCGGCGCAGGGCCGCCACCGCCGGGGTGCAGAGCACCACGTCGCCCAGCCAGTTCGGCAGGCGGAGGAGAACCCTGGCACCCGCCGGCAGGGAGACGCTCCCGGAGGCCATCCTTCAGCGCCCGCCGTTGGACATGAGCAGGAACAGGATGAGGAGGAGGAGACCGCCGGCCACCGAGGCGAAGAGGATCTTCACCCACGACCAGGGTTTCTCGCCAAAGACCTTCCCGGTCTGCCCGTTGATGACGAATGGGAACACCTTGCCCTTGTATCTGAAGGAACCCACCCACAGCGGGCAGAGCAGGTGCTTGAAGGTCTGCTCGGACAGCGACGTTTGGACGCGCAGATCCCGCTGCGTGTCGCCCGGTACATCGCGAGAGCAACGCTCCACCTGGTCCGCCTCCATGTTCCGCTTGGCGATCTGGTAGACCACTTTGAGGGGGATGTCCGAGTTCAAGATGCCGAAGCCCGCCAGGTACATGGAGGCGTACGGCGTGAGCTTCTCCGTGTCGTAGGGGTAGATCTTGAGGATGAGGTTCAGTCGGTCGTCGTGGACTCCCGGCACGAGGACGTCGTCGTAGTCGTCCGCGCGGTTTCCCGAGGCGGGCTCCCAGCGCACCTTCTGCACCTGGCGGTCCCGGTAGACCGTGCGCCCGTTCTCCACCTCGGCCGCGCGCTCGGTCACGTAGTAGTAGTGTCCGGCCTGCGCGGTCCACGCGCTTTCGGCGTGGGCGTCGAAGGTGAAAAAGGGCAGGTACAGCCCCGCCACCCGGTCGAGGCGGCCGAGGTTCTTGAGATCGTTGGGGCGGAACCAGCCCGTGCCGAGCCACCGCTGGAACATGCTCTGACTCTGCTTCTTGTCCACTTGGAAGGGAATCAACGACTCGGGTTTGATGACCCCCTCCGGCGGCCTCTCCTCCTCGGCCACGTAGGATGAGGCGCAGAAGGGACAGGTGATGTCCCGACGGTCCGTGGGGGGCGCCTGCACCGTGGCCCCGCACTGCTTGCACGTGAAGGCATGGAGCGTGACGCCGTAGCCCTCCGCCTTGGGTACGCGCTCCAGAAAATCCAGCAGATCGTGTTCCAGGGCGCGGTAGTCGCCCTGGGGCACGTCCACGAGGCTGTCGCAATACTGGCACCGCATCTTCTGGGCGCCCGGCTCCCAGGCCAACTCGCCCCCGCAATTGGGACAGGGAAACCGGTCGCTTCGCGCGGGGGGCGGTACCGGAGCGGGAGCATCTTGGGCTGGGACGTCAGGCTCGTCCATGGGACCCTCCTGATGAGGCGGTCAGGTTAGCATGAAGCGCGCGGGGGCGAGCCGGCATTCCCCACTTTTCTCTTTTCACTTTTTACTTTTTACTTTTCACTTAATGATGCCCACCGGGTGCAGGGGCGGCCGTCCCTCGACGACGGCGAGGCAGTCCGTCACGGCCAACCTCGCCATCTCTTCGCGCGTCTCCCGGCTCGCGGACCCCAGATGGGGAAGGAGTAGGACGTTGGGAAGGTCCTTGAGGCCCGGCGCGAGCCCGGGCTCCTCCTTCGAAGACGTCGAGTCCCGCCGCGAAGAGCGCTCCTGAGCCCAGCGCCTCCACCAGGGCTTCCTCGTCCACGAGTGGACCCCGGGCCGTGTTGATCAGGATGGCGCTCGGCTTGAGCATGCCGAGGCGCTCCCGGCTCAGCAGGTGCCGCGTCTCAGCCGTCAAGGGACAATGGAGCGAGATCACGTCCGAGGTCCGCAGCAGCTCATCGAGGGGCAGGAACCTCGCGCCCAGGGCCGCCTCCACCGACTGGGGCAGGCGCGTCCGCTGGGTGTAGACCACGCGGAACCCGAAGGGCGCCGCGCGGCGTGCCACCGCCTGACCGATGCGCCCCATGCCCACGATACCCAGAACCTTGTTGCGGAAATCGGCCCCGAGAAGGAGGTCCAGGCGCCACCCCTTGTACCTCCCCGCACGCACGAACCGGTCGGCCTCCACGACGCGCCGCGCCGCGCCCAGCATGAGCGCCC
This sequence comes from uncultured Acidobacteriota bacterium, assembly GCA_963772255.1. Lineage (GTDB taxonomy): Bacteria > Acidobacteriota > UBA4820 > UBA4820 > DSQY01 > JAKAJA01. Next base: position 44,200 of record CAVYWK010000035.1, on the reverse strand, counting down.
AGGTCAGGTCCGCGCAGGATTCCGTCAGCACGTCCGGCGTATGCGTCACCACGACGCCCCTTCGCGCGCAAGCGGTCAGGTCCACGTTGTCCAAGCCCACGGCCACGTTGGAGACGACCCTCAAGACGGGGCAGGCGGCAAGCACCGACTCGGTGATGGGATCCGTCAGCAGCGTCACCGCACCCCGGGCCCCGCGCAGGCAGCGAATGACCTGCTCCTCGGACCGCAAGCCTTTCGCCCTCTTGACCTGCACCGAGGCCCGGCCCTTTAGAAGCGACAGGGCATCCCCCGGCAAATCCGAGGTCACCACGATCCGTGGCAGCCCTTCCTGCCGTTCCTTCCTCACTTCCTCACCAGACCTTGAGCACCATCAGGGCCGCGGTGTACTCGCCTTTCACCGCGGCGATGTCGCTGCGCAGGGCATAGCCCACATCGACGGTCCAGTAAGTTTGCCACGGCCCCGTGACGGCGCCCGTGAGACCGATGCCGGTGTGGTTCTGCCAAAGGTCCACGTCCTTGGAGGGCTGCACCCGGCCCTGGTCCACCTGGAGCCCGAAGCGGATCACATTGGCCAGGTTGAAGGCGTAGGCCAGGCGCACGACTCCGCCCCGGTCGAAGCGAACGCCGCTCCCGGCAAAGCCCGAGAGCGATTCCCGGCCCATGTAGGCGAACTGGTATTTGCTGAACCGGTCCAGGTCGCGGCCGTCCATCCAGGTGGCGCCCACGGAGATCTTCTGGAACTTCGGGAGGTAGAACGCCTTGCTCACGGCGGCGTTCCACAGCGTGTAGTTCTGGAAGTCGGAGGCGTTCTGGTGGGTACCGGGCAGCCCCCACGGCGCCCAGTCCGTCCGGTGGTGCCCTTCGTACTCCGTACTGAGGGTCCACCCCCGTCGCGCGTAGCTGTAGCCCAGAGTCGCCGAGAGATCGAAATGGTCCTTGGGCAGCGCGAAGAAATCGGAAGTCTCGGAATCCATCGAGTACCTGTAGTAGCGCGCGTCCAGGTCGAGCGAGACCTTGGAGAACTGCGTGGGCCTCCAGCCCAGGCCGCCGTTGACGCGTTCGCGCAAGACCTTCACGCGCTCGTCCTTGGCCTCCTCTCCTGCGGGATAATACTTGTCGTTGAACGGCAGGGCGAACAGGATGGCGTTCGCGCTCGCGTCCACGTTCGGGAAGAGGTCCACCTTGGCCAGCGTGAAGGTGTTCACGGCGCCGGCGAGAAACATGTTGACCTGGGTCTTGGTCTTCCGGAAGTCGTAGTCGAAATAGTTCACGCCGATGAGCGGGAGCGGGTAGTCCAGGCTCTCGTCGTAGTAGGTCCCCACCCCCCCGAACCACCGGTGGGTCTGGGGTTCCATCTCGAGGGTGCGCGTGCCGTCCTCGTTTTTCTTCAGGTACCGCAACCCCTTATGGGTCTCCTCCAGGATGGGCTTGTCGCTGGCCTCGGCCTGCGCCACCTCCTGCTTGAAGGCGGGGTCGTTGACCCGGATGCCGGTGAAGCGAATCTCGCGTTCCGCGGCCACGTTCACCCCGGCGATGGAGAAGATCTGCTGGCCCACGAGGTGGGTCAGCAACCAGTAGGTGCGGCCGTCGGGGCCCTGCACTGGGGCGAAGGTGTCGGTTTCGTCGTTGCTGATTTGCGGCTCCTGAAGCCCCGTTTGCCTCACGCTCATCTTGCGCCGGACGTAGGTCTCGGCGTCGATCCAGACCTTGCCCGAGTAGAGGCTGATCTTGGCGGCGGGTGCCGGGATGATCTCCACCACGTAGCAGCGGTGCCCGTCCACGGGCTCGTCGCGGAGGTAGCGGTAAGTGTAGTCGCGCCCCAGCGTGAGCGCGAGCGGCAGCGTGTTCACCTTCTCGGGCTCGATGATGGGCAGGTTGGGGATGGTTTTGCCCTTCCAGACCACGCCGTTGACCAGGAGCTGGTTCTGCACCCAGCGCGCTCCCTGGCCCTTTTGAAAATAGAAGCTGTTCTTGAAGGTGACGTCCAGGCTGCCCGTGCCGCCGGGGAGCTTGAAGTGATAGTCCACCTCGGCGTCCGCCGAGTAGTTCTCCAGGAAAACATCCTGCGGCTGCTGGACCGCCTGGTGTCTGGCGAGGATGATCTCCACGGGGATCGTGTACTTGCCCGTGACCGAGAGGCGCTCCTCACCGACGGTCCCCGTCCTTAGTCTGCTGAAGAGGATAATTTGAGCCCGCCCCTGCCACGGCACCCGGAGCACCGTCTCGCCCTTCTTCTGATCGGCGGTGTACCCGGGCTCGACGCACGGCCCGTCGGGCAGGGGGCATACGGACGGGGCCGTGACATCGCCCGTGGGAAGCTTGATCTCGATGGTCCCAGTGGAAGACTTGGAGATGACCGGGACCAGCGCCATGGCCTGAACCATCCGCTCCGCATCAAGGAAGTTGAGGAGGGCGATGTCCGCTCGGGGGCCCGAGGCGTCGCGCACCTCCGTCGCCTGAACCGAGAATCCCGAAGCCATCTCCACCGACAGCAACGACCGGAGGTGGAGGAGCGCCCGCCAGACGGCGGCCACATCCACCGGCTCCACATCCACGAAACTCACGCCGCGGGATGCGGAGAGCAGCACGAGGAGCTGTGCGGCGATGGGAGACTCCACTTTGGGCAGGTGCAACAAGAGCGGCGCACCCAGGTGGTGGGACTCCACGAACCGCACCACTTCGTCATCCGGCTCGCCGATGGAGCTGACGGCATAGGAGGAGTAGCCCTCCACATAGGCCCGGAAATCTCGATCGTAAAGGGGCTCCATGAGGGGGAGGTCGGCCGCCGTCATCTCACCCAGGAGCACGCTGGCCTGGGACTTGCCGCGAAGGGCCGTGGTGAGCCTCTTCAGGGTCAGGGCCTGTTGGTCGGGATCGCCCGCCAGCATCTGAGAAAAAGGCTCCCGTTCCAGGGAGAGCACCAGCGTGTCCGCCGCCCCGGCCTTCTCCGAAAGAGTGGCCAGGTAGTCCAAGGAGGCCGCGTCGCCCGCGCCGGCAGGAAGTTCCGTGGAAATGCTGAGTCGGGCCCCGCCCGAGGTCACGGCTTGGAGGGCCGCCTCCAAGCCCGGCCAGTCCGGCGCCTGCGCCCACGAGGCGGGCAGGAGCAGGGTCACCCCCAGGGGATTGGCGGCATCCGCGGGCGCCGAGACGAGCGCCTCCGCCAGCCCCCGCCAACCTTCAGGACCGACCCGAATGCCGAAGCGGAGCGCCTGTTTGGGCGCTACCCCCTGGGCCAGTGCCGCGGTGGCGCATGCAAACATGATCAGCGGGGCGATCCATCGGCGCATGACAGCTCCTCCTCAGGGCTCAATTGCGAATTGTACCCAAATTCCGCGATTGAGACACGCGGATGGGGCCAAGATGAGCAACGGCCCGGGACGCGTCCCGGGCCGAGCGTTTCGAGCTGCTGTCGCGGGAGAAAACCCCCGGCGCGCTTAATCGCCGTCGTTGCCGATGGCGTCGGTGGGGCAGGAGGCTTTGGCGTCCTCGCAGGCCTGTTCGTCCTCGGCGCTGCCGGGCTGCTTCGACACATAGGCGTGGCTGGAGTCTTCGTTCATCACGAAAAAGTCGGGGGCGATGGAGATGCAAGAGTCGCAGGCGATGCAGTTCTCGTCCACGTACCACTTGCCGGCGGCGCCCTCGGCAACCTTCAGATTCTTGTCGGCCATGTTCCAAATCCTCCTCAGGGATGGAGTCGCATGCGGGGGGCTTCCGCCCCGGTTCAAAGGCGAGAAATATACCGCTGACAGGGATTTAAGTCAAGGGCGGCAGGAGATCCTAATTCCGCGATTGAACCCTCTGCCTTCGAAAAAGGAGTGGTTTTCGGGTGTATTCCGCTCGGCCTCCGAGACGGGGAGGGCCCATTCCCTCTCCTTCTCCCTCCGCGGGCTAAGCCCGACGGAGGGAGAGAATGCCCTTCGGGGCCCCGCCCCACGGGCAAAGCCCGTTGGGGACCTCCTCCTTCGCCTTCTGCGGGCGGAGCCCGTCAGAAGGTGAACTCGCCCTCCGGGGCCCCACCCTTGGGGCTTTCAAACTCGAAGGCGTCCCCAGGCACTTATCGGGTGAGCGGGTCGTGGAGATCAAGCTCCTGTCCCAAAACACCTTCAGCCCGTACCACCTGAGCCCATCGCGGAATTTGGGGGAGCCCTGGCACTCCCGAGGCCTTCCCCATCGGCGGCGGCAGCGGTATGCTGGGGCCATGGCGACCGTGCTGATCGTGGACGACGAACCCTCCATCCGCCAGGCCCTGAGAGGCATCCTTCTCCGACAGGGGTTCGATGTGCTGGAAGCGGCCACGGCGAAAGCCGCCCTGGCCCGCCTCGCGGAGGGCCCCCCGCCCGACGCGGCCCTGGTGGACCTGCGCCTTCCCGACGAGGACGGGACCGCGGTTCTGGATGCCGTACGGCGGCGGGGGTTACCGACGGCCGTGGTCATGATTTCGGGTCACGGGTCCATAGCGGCCGCCGTGGCCGCGGTGAGGGCCGGCGCCTTCGATTTTCTCGAGAAACCCCTGGACCGGGACCGGGTCCTCATCACCCTGCGGAACGCCACGCGCCAAGCCACACTGACGCGTCAGACCGCGGAAGCCGCCGGATCGGAGATGATCACCCGTTCTCCGGCCATGCAGGATCTGTTGGAAGAGGCGGGCCGCATCGCCCCCTCCATGGCTCCCGTCCTGATCACCGGCGAGACGGGGTCGGGCAAGGAGGTGCTCGCCCGGTGGATGCACGCTCGGAGCCCTGCGTCCGCGGGCCCCTTCGTGGCCGTGAACTGCGCAGCCCTGCCGGAGACGCTCGCCGAGTCGGAGCTTTTCGGCCACGTCCGGGGCGCCTTCACCGGGGCGGAGTCAGTGCGCAAAGGCAAGTTCCAGTCCGCCGACGGAGGCACCCTCTTCCTCGACGAAGTGGGCGATTTGGGAGGGCCGGTGCAGGCCAAGCTCTTGAGGGTCCTGGAGGACGGGGCCGTGGAGCCGGTAGGGGCGGACAAGAGCGTGCCCGTCCGGGTCCGCATCCTCGCAGCCACCCACCGAGACCTCAGAGTCCGCGCCCAGGACGGCTCTTTCCGCGAGGACCTCCTCTTCCGGATCGGAGGCCTCCCTCTCGAGGTGCCTCCCCTGCGCCGCCGCCCGGAGGATATTCCCGTGCTCTGCGCCCGGTTCATGAACGAAGCCCGCGCGCGGCAGGGTTGGATCCAGGCCGAACCACGGGCCGACTTCCTGAAGGCCCTGTCCAAGTACTCATGGCCGGGCAACGTGAGAGAACTTCGGTGGGCTGTCGAGAGGGCCGTTCTTCTTTCCGGGCCGGACCTGCCGCAAGTTTCCAACCTGCCTGCCGCGGTCGCCGCCGCAGGTTCGACTCGGCACGCGGGAGGGCTCGAGGAGGCCCGCGCGGGCGCCGAAGCGCAAGCCATCACAAAGGCCCTGACGCGTAGCCGCGGCAACGTGTCCCTCGCCGCCAAGACCCTCGACCTCAGCCGTTCCAGGCTCTACGAAAAGATGGAGGAGCTGGGCCTGGCCCCGGAGGCGTTCCGGAAGAAAGGAACAGGAGAGCGGGGGAGCGCGGAAAAGGGTGCAAAGGACCGGGAACCCAAATAGCAACCTGCCGGGGTGTGCGAGCTGGGGCCTTTTCGAATTGTCGCTCCCCTTCTCCCGCTCTCTCTTTTTGCCCTTATGTCCTTCTCCCGCTCTCCCGTTTCATCCTCCCTGTCGTGCTATTCTTGCTCCATGCAGACCGGTGTGGCCAGGGGCGCCAGACTTGAAAAGGCCCTTCTTCACCAAGTCGGAAAGACCGTGGGAGACTTTTCCCTCATCAAGGCCGGCGATCGCATCGCGGTGGCCCTCTCCGGGGGCAAGGACTCCTTCAGCCTCCTCCACCTCCTGTGGACGCTCAGGCGCCGGGCGCCCGTGCCCTTCGAATTGGTGGCGCTCACGGTGCATAACGGCAGCGAGTTCTTCCAATCGGATCTGCTGGAGGCGTACCTCTTGGAACAGGGAATCCCCTTTCATTTGGAGAGGACGCAGCTCACCGCCGTCGTGGAAGACAAGCGCAGGCCGGGCTCGCCCTATTGCTCGCTGTGTGCCCGCCTTCGCCGGGGTGCGTTGTACGGCGCCGCCCGACGGCTCAACTGCAACAAGCTGGCCCTGGGCCACCACCTGGACGACGCCGTCGAGACCCTCCTCATGAACCTGCTCTTCGAGGGCACGCTCAAGTCCATGCCGCCCAAACTCCTGGCCGAGAACGGCCGGACGAGCATCATCCGGCCCCTCCTCGGGACACCCGAATCCATGCTCGCGGAGTTCGCCCAGGAGCAGGGCTTCCCCGTCATCGACTGCGGGTGCTGGCTTTGCGGAGACCAAGATCAGGAGAGGGCACGAATGAAGACGCTGGTTGCGGAGGTCGCGAGACGGCACCCCCAGGTCCGGCGGTCGCTCCGCGCCGCCCTGGGCAGGGTGCAGCCGAGGTTTCTCATGGACAAAACGCTCTACGACTTCGACCGGGAGGACCCGCCATGCGGCCGTTGACCGAGGAGGAAGTGGCCGGCCTGTTCCGAAAAATGCGCGCTTATCGGCTTCTCTTCTGGATCTACGCGGTTTCCGCCGTGCTCTACCTCTTTGCCGTTCTCGGCCTTCCGGCCCAGCCACCAACGCTCCGCCTGCCGCTGGCGGACTTGGCGCTCGCCTACGGTGTCCTCTGCACTCTGGCCGTCTTTCTGGGCAAATGGCTGGCGCTGCGCCCCTCGGCGCTCCGGGCGAGGGGCCTTGCAAAGCCTGTCGTCCGCCAGCTCGCACATCTTCCTGACCCTGGCCTTCCTTCTGGCGGCGGGGGAGAGCATGGGGATGGTCGCCCTCACAGCCGCCACCCTGGGGGCCGGCCCGCCGTGGAAGCTGGCCATGCTGTGTCTCTGGCAGCTGGCCGTCGCCGCCGTTCTCGCGCCGGACCGCAGCCATTGGGACCGGCTTCTGACCCGCTGGGAATCGACCACCGATCGTGGAGGATCCGATGAAGGACCTTAGACCGCTGAAACGCCTTCTCCTCGCATCCGCGCTGCTCCTGGCCCTGCTGGCCACCCTTCCGCTGAGCGCCGAATACTTTTGCCAGCGGTACGACTTCTCCACCGAGAAATGGATCCGGCTCAACGCCAAGTCCGGTCCGCTCGAGCTCCTGGATGTCCAGTTCGAGTTCCCTTCCTATGTGGGCCCCCGGAAAATGGGCATCAAGGGAAGGGATCAGGCCACCCTCAACCTCAAGAATTACGGCGAGGTGCGCATGCGAGTGCAGGTGGCCATCGCGCTCTTCGACGCCGAAGGCAACCTGGTGGGCTGCGGCACGACGGGCACCAAGCTCGCCGGGACCAAGTCCGGCGGTTCGGAGAGCTACTACGTCTCCTTCGACTACGTGAACAGCCGCATCCAGACGGCCAAGACTTTTTACCTCACCGTGGAGAGCTCGCCCGATGTGCCGGATGTGGGGGGCGAAACCAAGGCGCCACCCACGGCCGGTTGAGGGGTGACGCGGGGGCGGGATGCCCCCGAGGGATTCCGAGACAATGGCGGGCGCCTAACGCGGGCTTACCGAAGCAGGCGAGACCCGCTGAAGAACCGTGGACCCGTCAACCCCGACCCGCAGAAAGGCACCGTCCTCTCTGAACTGGGGGACGAACCGGATGTCCACGCCCGAGAGGTGGGTCGCCTCGTCCACGTGAAAGTGCCCGAGAACTGCCGTGCGCACGCCCTGGCGGGCCAGGCGGCCCGCCCACTGGTGCAGCTCCCTCTCGGGACGGTAGGTTTTGTAGTAGGCGTTCGTGCGGCCGAGGCTTTGCTCCAGCTTCTTGGCGAGGGCTCTCTGGCGAGCCGGTGAAAGAATCTGGAAGAGCGCGCTCACCGTGGCCGAACGCGAGAGCTCCCGCCAGCGGAGGTAGTTCTGGTCGGAGGAGTTGATCAGGTCCCCGTGCTCGAATCGGATGAGCGCTCCGGGCGCGCCGAGGTCCCAATGGTCCCGTAGGAGGACGCCCGCCCCCGACAGAGGCCCTTCGATGAAGTAGTCCCTGTTTCCCCTCAGGTAGACCACCTGCCGCCCCGCCGCCACGACCTGCCCCAGCGCCGACAGCACGGCTCTTTGCTCGTCGGTCTCCACGGCGGGCAAGCCAACCCACACCTGGAAAAGGTCTCCCAGGAGGACGAGGTGCCTGACCTCCTGGGCCAGGAACGCACGGATCCACCGGTTGAAGGTTTCGAGCGCCGCGTCGCCGCGTTCGAAGTGGGGATCGGCAAGGCACCACGCGAGATCGGTCATCGGGGTTCATCGCCTCCTGATGATGGCCGCGAAGGGCAAGCGGAGATCTTACCCCAAAATCCGAGAGGGTATTTTCTTGCCTTTCATGTTGGGGGTTATGATGGGCGCATTGGAGGAGGAAGGGCCATGGAAATTTCGATTAACACGCAAAAACGATGCGAGGCCGTGGACATCACGCCCCACGTCCAAAAGGCCTGCCGGCAGTGGGGCGGCACGGGGCTGGTGCAGATTTATTGCCCGCACACGACCTGCGGCGTGGCCGTCAACGAGAAGTTCGACCCCGCCGTGAGGGAGGACGTCCTGCAGTGGCTTGACCGGGCCGTCCCCCAGAAGGGCGCCTACAGCCACGAGGAAGGGAATTCGGACGCCCACATCAAATCTCTTCTGGTGGGGAACCAGGCCATGATCCCGGTCAGACAGGGCAACCTTCTCCTCGGGCGCTGGCAGGGCGTCTTTTTTCTGGATTTTGATGGACCTCGGGCCAGAACCCTCTGGGTGACCTTCATCGAGGGGCAACAGCAGGAAAAGTGAAGTGTGGGACGTGAGGAGCGAGGAATGAGGGAAATAGGATCCCGCTACCTCACTGCCATGTTGCATTTTCCCGGGAGTGGGAAGCAGAGAGCAGGGAGACAGACCACCCGATCACCTGATCACCTTCCGATCACCGTTCTCGCGTCTCCCGTCTTCTCTCCTAGTCGTTCCTCGTGACGAAGGACTCGATGCCGTTCTTCTGAATCCGGGTTCGAAGCGCCTCGGCCTCCTCCTCTGTCCCAAGGTGGCCCACGCGGACCCTGTAGAAATCCCTGAACTTGATGACATAGGCATCGCCGAAGGTTCGTGAGAGCTGGTCGCGGAACCGCCTGGCGTTGGTCTCGCTTGCGAAGGCGCCGGCCTGGACCGTGAAGGTTCCGTCCAGGATTGTTGTGCCGGGAGCTCCGGGAGCCACGAGGACTTCGCCGGGAGGCGGCGAGCGGCGCGGCCTTTCGCGCCCTTCCTCCAGGACCTCGATGCGGACCCGGGCCAGCCCGGCACCCGCGAAGCCGAGGGCTTGAGCCGCTCCGTAGGAACAGTCCAGGATTCGACCGCGAATGAAGGGACCCCGGTCATTGATGACCAGTTCGACTTCTCGGCCGTTCTCCAGGTTCGTGATTCGGGCCCGCGTCCCGAGTGCGAGCGTCCTGTGGGCGGCGGACAGGCCGTGCATGTCGAAGCGCTCCCCGCTCGCCGTGGGACGACCGTCAAACTCCTTGCCGTACCACGAGGACACGCCCTCCGACACCGAGCCCGCCGCCCCGGCCTTGCCGCCGTGCGGCGAAGCCGGGCGTCGGTGGGACGAGCATGACGACGCGAGTAGGAGAAGGACCAGGACGCCAGCGAGACGCGTGGTGGGGCTAGTCATTTTCCCCGCCTTCCCGGGAGGAGGCATCCCGTCGCTGCCCTTGGCCGGGCCGAAACTCAAAGATGCCCGAGACGCGCGTGCCCCGGATGCGGGCAGGCCGGCGGGAGAGCAGCCACAGGAGGCATAAGAAGGCGAGCACGCTCAAAATCGCGGCAGCGGCCACCAGGGTGAGAATCCCGGCGCGTCCCGCTCCCGCCGCCCCTTCGCCGAACCAAGACCGGAGCGCCTCGATGGCGGGCATGCCCTCGAAGAGCATGTAGAGGGAGGCCAGAATCGCCCGGATGGCACGGAGCACCAGATCGAGCATGCCACCTCCCTGAACCATGGGAGTGTTCGGCAGAGTCAGCGCTGAAAGGGCTCCTGGAGGTCCAGCATCTGTCGATGCACTTTGACCCCGGGCGGGATATCCACCTTGAAGGCGCTCTCGGGTAGAACGGGGTTGCTCTCCCACTGGGAGAAGTCGAACCGGATGCGGTCGCCCTCCACCTCTACCACCTCGAAGCTTGTCAGAAGCGCCGTCTGCGGGATCCACCCAGAACTGGAGCACCGCGATCTTGCGTCTCATCTTCAGTTTGGTGGGGGTCAGGATAAGGTGCACGACTCCCGCGTCCTGTCCCGACCATTTCACTTCGAAGGATTCCTGCAGCTCGCGCAGGGGCTGGCTGATGCCCAGGTAGCGGATGATGCGGGCCTGGTGCCTCCGGATGTCCTGGATGATGACCTTCTTCTGGGCCGGGTTGTAGACGAGCAGGTCGCCGTCCTTGACGAGGAAGAAAAGCTTGGACGGTGAGGTGTACTCGTACAGTGCCGTGTCGGGCTTGCGAAGCACGAGCTGGCCCTTGAGGACCTGGGGCTGGCTCAGCATGCGGAACGTGTTGGTCTGGACGAAGTTCACCCGCAGCGTGGTCAGTCCCTTCTGGACCTGGTCCATCCGGGCCAGGAGCTCCGTCAGCCGGGGGTCTGCCGCCGTCGGTGCACCGCTCGGCGGCGCGGGATCCTTCGCCCAAAGCAGGGACGCGAAGACCGCCAGGATGAGGACTGCGAATGCGCGCCTAACCATGTTTGAAGTGCCTCGCGCCCGAGAAGACCATGGCGATCTTGAGCTTGTCCGCGGCCTCGATGACCTCGGGATCCCGAATACTCCCACCCGGCTGAATGACCGCCGACACCCCCGCCTCCGCCAGCTGCTCCACGCCGTCGGCGAACGGGAAGAAAGCGTCGGAGGCGGCCACGGTGCCTTGGGTGTCCTTGAAGGCCTTCATGCGCGCGAGCTTGGTGGAGTCCACCCGGCTCATCTGGCCCGCGCCGACACCCACCGTCCCCTCCGCATCGCAGAGAACGATGGCGTTGCTCTTCACGTGCTTGCACACGACCCACGCCAGCTCGAGGGCGGCCATCTCGGCGGCCGAGGGCTTGCGCTGGGTCACGACCTTGCGATCCTCGGGGAGACCGCGCAGGTCCTGCGTCTGGACCAGCAGCCCGCCGGCCACCCGCTTGTAGTCCCACCCGGGATAGGGATCCTGGTCCTTCAATTGGATGAGCCTGAGGTTTTTCTTGCGGCCGAAGATTTCCAGGGCTTTGGGGTCGAAGGCCGGGGCCACCACGATCTCCAGGAAGATGTCCGCGAGCACCTGGGCAGCCTCCCCGTCGCAGGGGGTGTTGAAGGCCACGATGCCCCCGAACGCCGAGGTGGGATCCGTGAGAAGGGCCCTCCGAACGGCCGCCGCCGCGTCCTTCGCCACGCCCGCGCCGCAAGGGTTCGTGTGTTTGATGATGGCGCACCCGTGCCTGGGAAGTTCGCAGGCCAAGGCCCAGGCGCCCTGGAGGTCCAGGATGTTGTTGAAACTGAGCTCCTTGCCCTGGAACTGCCTGAGTGCCCCGAGAAATCGGTCGCCGTCGCGGTAGAACGCGGCCTCCTGCTGGGGGTTTTCTCCGTAGCGCAGGTCCTGGGCCTTGTGGAAAAACAGGGGCAGGAATTCGGGGAAGGGCCCCCCGTCGCGGACCAGGTCCGACCCGTCCATTTTCACATCGCTCAGATACTTGGCGATGGCCCCATCGTACTGGGCCGTGCGCTGAAAAGCTTTGGCCGCGAGCCGGAGCCGGGTGGCGCCCGTGACGCCGCCCTCTCGCTCGATTTCGGCCATGAGGTCCTTGTAGTCCGCCGGGTCCACCACCACGGTCACGGATTCGAAATTCTTGGAGGCGGACCGCACCATGGAGGGTCCGCCGATGTCGATGTTCTCCACGGCCTCGGGGATGGCCGTCCCCGGGTTGGCCACCACCGTTTCGAAGGGGTAGAGGTTGACCACCACCAGGTCGATGGGCACACCGCCCAAACGCTCCAGGTCCTCCATGTGGGAGACTTCTCCACGACGCGCCAGCAGTCCGCCGTGCACCCGGGGGTGCAGGGTCTTCACCCGCCCTTCCATGACTTCCGGAGACTGGGTGTATTCGGACACATCCTTGACCGCCACGCCTTGCTCCCTCAAGAGTTTGGCCGTGCCTCCCGTGGAGAGGATTTCCACCTTGCGGGCGGCGAGGAACTTGGCCAGCTCGGACAGCTGGTCTTTTCGGGAGACGGAGATGAGGGCTCTTCGAATGGGGATCGTCTTCATGGACAGCTCCTGCATGTGCGCCGGAATCGAGTGTAGCAAGTGAGCCCGCCTGGTGGCTACGGGGTCATTCCAGTTTGGATGCGTTTGACCCTGCCCCCAACTCCGCAGGTCGGTAGTAAGGCGTGGCGGAGAGGTCGCCCTCCATGCCCCGCCACACCTGGAGCCAAGCCTTGGCCGCGTCGGAGACTGCGTGAGACAGCACCACCTGGGCCGTCCCGAAGGCGTTGGACCGGTCGTCAAAAGTCTCGGAGGAAACCTGCCGCCCCTCTGGGAAATAGCAGAACAGCACCGCCTCGTGATAACGGCTCTCTCGCGCCATGCGCGCGGCGAGGTAGGCTCGCAGATCTTTCTCCAGCGGCGGCGCCCCGTACCCGTCGAAGGCGAAGACCATGAGGGGCAACTTGCGCTCGATATAGCCCGAGTAGTCCTGGCGGACCTGCCTGGCACGCCCGTCTTCGCCCCGCGCGAGAGGGTCGTTGGCGGCGTAAACCAGTCCCGCCAGTCTCCCGAAGTGGTAGGCGACCTGCGCCAGGGGCGTCTGCGAGGAAGGCAGGACGCGAATGGCATCGAACTCCCGCTGGGCCTCGGCCAGGACGACCTCCTCCGGCGAGTGCCCGAAGGACCCGAGGGCTTCGGTGACGCCGCGGTCGAGGGAGCCGCGGTTCGCCAGCAGCACGGCGCGAAGGGAAGGAGGAGCCAGCCGCAGGGTCACATCGGTCATGCGCTTGACCGTGGCGGGACCGTAAGCGTTGGTCAGAAGGGGCATCAGGGTGATCAGCGCGATGGCGACCAGAATGATCCTGAGCGCCTTTGGAATAGCGAAGGGAGAAAGGGGAGAAGGGGAGAAGGGGAGAAAAGGACGAACCCCGTCTTGGCTGGTTTGCATCGGGCCGGTCCTCTCGCCCCCTTTCACCCGCTCCCCCCTTCCCCTGCTCATGACTATTTCATGTGGGCGATGATGGCGTCACCGAACTCGGAGCACTTGAGCTCCTTCACGTCCTTGTGGCCCTCGGACTTCATGAGCCGGGCGAAGTCGTAGGTCACGGTGTGGGCGGCGATGGAAGACTCGATCCCCTTGACGAGCAGGTCGGCCGCCTCGATCCACCCCAGGTGGCGGAACATCATCTCGCCCGAGAGGATGACCGAGCCGGGATTCACCTTGTCCAGATTGGCGTACTTGGGCGCGGTGCCGTGCGTGGCCTCGAAGATGGCGTGGCCCGTCACGTAGTTGATGTTTCCGCCGGGGGCGATGCCGATGCCGCCCACCTGGGCCGCGAGGGCGTCGGAGAGGTAGTCGCCGTTCAGGTTCAGGGTCGCGATGACGTCGAACTCGTCGGCGCGGGTGAGCGTCTGCTGGAGGGTGATGTCGGCGATGGTGTCCTTCATCATGAGCTTGGATTTCCACTTGCCGTCGCCGTGCGTGGGCCAGAGCTTGAGGGTATCCGTCACCTCCTGGATGATCTCGGCCTTCTTGTCCGGCGCGAACATGTCCAGGCCCGGCTCGATCATCCGGGCGTTCTCCTCGTCGCTCAGGGCCGGGTTGGCCTCCTTGTTGCCGAGGATCCAGCTCTCCCGGATCGTCACGGTCTCCGCGCGGAATTCCTTGGCTGCCACCTCGTAGCCCCAGTCCTTGAAGGCCCCCTCCGTGAACTTCTGGATGTTGCCCTTGTGCGTGATATTCACGCTCTTGCGGCCGTTCTTGAGGGCGTACTGGATGGCGGCCCGGCAGAGGCGCTTGGAGCCCTCCTCGGAGACGGGCTTGATGCCGATTCCGCTCGACTCGGGGAAGCGGATCTTCTTGACGCCCATGTCTTTGATGAGGAAGTCGATGACCTTCTTGACCTCGGGGCTGTAAGCCTTCCACTCGATGCCGGCGTAGATGTCCTCCGTGTTTTCGCGGAAGATCACCATGTCGACTTTCTCGGGCGCCTTCACGGGGCTGGGCACGCCCTTGAAGTACTTCACCGGGCGCAGGCAGACGTAGAGGTCCAGGAGCTGGCGCAGGGCCACGTTGAGGGAGCGGATGCCGCCGCCGATGGGTGTGGTGAGAGGGCCCTTGATGCCCACGAGGTACTGCTTGAAGGCCTCCACCGTGTCGTCGGGGAGCCACTCGTTGAATTTCATGAAGGCCTTCTCGCCGGCGTAGACCTCCATCCAGGCGATCTTCTTCTTGCCGCCGTAAGCCTTCTCCACCGCCGCGTCGAGGACGCGCTGGGAGGCCCGCCAGATGTCGGGACCCGTGCCGTCGCCTTCGATGAAGGGCAGAATGGGGTTGTCGGGGACATTAAGAACGCCGTCCTTCATCTGGATGGGGGCGCCGTTCGCGGGCGGAGTCACGTTTTTGAAGGCCATGCCAGTCTCCTCTCTCGGACTTGGGGATACTCGACCTCCGCCGGCCGCGGCCCGAATCGTGCGGGGACGCCTCGGCGGAACGGACGCGGTCCCCCTCGGAATCCCGCGCCCGTCGTACAGACCATGGAGTATACGCGCGCCCGGACTGCAGGGCAAACGTCTGTGCGCGCATCGAGGAGCGAGGACTTGGCCGTGGAATTCGCCGCGGACGGTTGCCATGGCGGGGACTCTGGACTTATGATTGAGCCTATAGAGGAGAGTCCTCCACGTGAACGAGCACCTGATCCAGTGCTGGAACTGCCTGGGCGAGTTCGACGCGCTCTCCGCGGTTTGGTGCTCGTGCAATCCCAACCGGCCGACCAAAGTCTGCCCCTTCTGCCTCCAGTGCTTTTGCATCGCTCCGGAAACCTACCACGACAAATTCTGGTCGAATGCTCCCCTGGAGCTGATCACGGATCGGGAGATGCTCACCAAGGCCAGGGGGCCCCTGGGAGAGGCCCTCGTCCTCGCCCACGCCATCACCTCCGACCAGTTGCTCCTGGCCCTCAAGCACCAGCAGCGATCCGGGGGAAGACTGGGTGAAATTCTGGTGGAACTCGGGTTTCTGACCCGGGAGACCCTGGAGGCCTTTCTGGAGCTCCATCGCCCCGTGACCAAGCTCTCGCTCAAAGATACTCAGCTCGATCCCATGCTCATCGCCTCCATCGGGCGCCGAGGAGTGCCTCAAGCGCCTGGTCGTCCCCATCAGCATGGAGACGCTCACCTCCAAGTCGCTCCTGACCTTGGCCATGGCTAACCCGGGTGACGGCGATACCATCGACATCATCCAGCACCTCACGGGGTGCCAGATCCTTCCCATGCTCAGCTCCAAAGAGGATGTGGAGGAGGCCCTCGCTCCCTTCCTCCGAGATTCGCCCGCCCAGACGCCCCAGGACCCGGTGACACCGCCAGGAAGGGAGACCAACCCCAGCGCCCAGGCCGCCACGGAACTGGTCCGCAGGGCCCTCCAGCGGGGGGCATCGGACCTCTACCTCGAGCCGAAAGAGGGCGAGATCTCCGTCCATCTGCGGATCGACGGGACGCTCTACCGGGCCAAGCCCCTGGACATCGCGCTCCAGGAGGGGGTCACGCGCGAGCTCAAGCGCCTCCTCAGGCTCGACACCTTGGCCTCCGACCGCCCCCAGGAGGGGCGGGTGGTCATGCGCTCGGGGGAAAGCCGCTACGAGGTCATCGCCCACTGCCTCCCCACGCGGTTCGGCGAAAACCTCTCCCTCAAATTCATCAACCGCGACACGTTTCTCAAATCGTTCGATCAGCTGGGCATCCCCGAAGAGGACCAGCGCCTGCTCCGCGCGGCGCTCTCCGAGCAGCGTGGAATCATCCTGGTCACGGCGCCCCTGTTCCACGGATCCACCACCACGCTCTACGCCGTCATGAACGAGCTCGCCGCCGGCGGGGGCCGAAAAGTCATGAGCATCGAGGCCCAGAGCGTCTGCCCCGTGCCCAGCGTTTCGCAGGTCTCGCTTGGAGAGAACAAGGACAGCGAGGCGACCATGACCACGCTCAAGGCCCTGGGCAACATCCAGCCTGACGTGTGCATCCTGGGCGACATCCTCGAATCCCCGACCATGGCCACCTCGGTGTGCAGGTTCGCCAACCAGATGCTGGTGGTGGCCACCCTGGAAGGGAGCCACTCCGTGGGGGCCCTGGAGACGCTCATGAACCTGAGCGCACCTGCGGCCGAACTGGCCCAGCACCTGCGGGTCATCCTGAACCAGCGCCTGGTGCGGCGGGTGTGCCCCACATGTTCCAAATCCTCGGAAATCTCCGAGCGTGGGCTTCGCCTCATGGGGCTCACCCTCAGCGAGGCGGCCCTCCTCACCCACGTCTCCCAGGGCGCGGGCTGCACCGAGTGCGCCAACATCGGCTACCGGGGACGCATTTCGCTCTTTGAGACCCTGTCCCCCTCCGCGGGCTTCAGAAAAGCCCTCGCCCGGGGCGCGGGAGAAAAGGTCCTGGAGCGGGAAGCCGTCAAGGGCGGCATGGTGCCCCTGAGAATGCGTGCCATCGAGGCCATCCAGGCCGGCCTCACGACCATCGAGGAGTTCCAGAAGGGAAATTTTTGATGAAGTGAAAAGTAAGAAGTAAGAAGTGAAAAGTGACAGAAACACCCCTTCGAGACGCCCTCCCAAGTCGTGCTCAATCCCAGTCCCCCTGTCCCATATTCCATGCGTTGCGTCTCGCGTCTCGCGTCTCCCGTCTCGCGTCTCGCCTTCTCCCCTTCCCCCCGTTCCGCCCGAGCGTCGAATGCACTACAATGAGCTGAGCGTCAGGAGCTGAGCGTGGCCCTTCTTCTCTTCGACATCGACGGCACATTGATCCGGCCCACGGGCATGGGAAGGAGAGCCTTCGAGCAGGCCCTGCGCGATCTTCACGGCAGGATGCCCGCCGAGCCTTTTCCTTACGACGGCATGCTGGATCCGCAGATCGCGGAGAAGACGCTCTCCAGCATGGGCCTGGCGCCTACGCCCAGCGCCGTCGACAGACTCCTGGATCATTATCTGGAGCGCCTTCAAGAGGAACATCCCTCGGACCCGGCGGCGGCCCTGTGTCCGGGGATCCCCGGCCTGCTGGACCAGGCCCAGCGCCGCGGTCACCACCTGGGGCTCCTCACAGGCAACTTGCATGAGGGCGCTCGGACCAAGCTTTCGTTCGTGGACCTGTCGGGGTATTTTCGAGTTGCGGGCGACGACGGCCGGCTCTTAGGCGCATTTGGCGGCGATGCTCAGCAACGCTGGGACCTCGTGGCCGTGGCCGTGGCAAGGTGCGAGCGCGCCTACGGAACGCCCTTCAACGCCTCGGCGACCTGGATCGTCGGAGATTCGCCTCGGGACGTGCAGGCGGCGCGCATCGCAGGGGTTCGGTGCGCGGCCGTGGCCACGGGGTTGGCGAGTCTCCAGACCCTGGCCGGCTTCGCTCCGGACTTGCTCTTTCAGGACTTTTCCGATCCGTCCGCCCTGTGGTCGCGCCTGGAGGATGCCGCGTGACCGGCCACCCGCCCCGAATGGATGCCCTTCTCGCACTCCCCGCCGTGGCCAGGTTGAGGGAGGCCTTCGGCGCCACTCCCGTGAAGGAGGCCCTCCGAACGGCGCTGGAGGAGGCCAGGGGGCGCTGGAAGGCCGGCGGAGAGGTTCCCCAACCGGATGCCGTGACCGAGCGTGCGCGTGCGGTTCTGGGCACTTCCTTCGCCCCGCCCCTCCGTCGGGTCGTGAATGCCACCGGGGTGGTCCTGCACACGAACCTCGGGCGCGCGCCGCTCTCCCAACGGTCGCTGGCGCTGGCGGCGGACCTCCTGACGGGGTATGTGGACCTGGAGGTAGACCTGGACGCGAGAGCCCGCGGGCACCGGGACGCTCGCCTGGAGAGGTTGGTCCGCGAGTGGCTCGGCACGGACCGGGCCCTGGTGGTCGTGAACAACAACGCCTCCGCGGTGCTCCTCATGCTCAACACGCTTTCGAAAGGGCGGGAGACCCTGGTCAGCCGGGGGGAGCTGGTGGAGATCGGCGGAGGCTTCCGCGTGCCCGAGGTGATGGCCGCCTCGGGAGCCCGGTTGCGAGAGGTGGGGACCACCAACCGGACCCGCCTCTCCGATTACCGGAGGGCATGCGGCCCCGAGTCGGGCATGCTCCTGAAGGTCCATCCTTCCAACTACCAGATCGTGGGATTCACCCAGGAGGTCCCCCTCTTGGACCTCGTGGCCCTGGGCAGAGAACTCAATCTACCCGTGGGCTACGACTGGGGGACGGGGCTGGCGGCCGACCCTGCCGCCGTGGGCCTCCCCGGGGAGGAGACCCTGACCCGGGCCCTCGCCGCCGACCCGGACGTGCTCACCTTCAGCACGGACAAGCTCTTCGGCGCCTGCCAGGGCGGCCTACTCCTCGTGCGCCCCGACCTGGGGGAGGCCTTCAGGAGTAACCCCCTGCTGCGCGCCCTGCGCGTGGACAAGATCCGCTATGCCCTGCTGGGTGCCGCGCTGGACCTCTATCGGAAAGGCCGCTGGTCCGAGTTGCCGGCCCTCGCCGCGCTGGCCGAGCCGGAAAAGTCTCTCCGGATCAAGGCCCTAGGCCTCAAGCGCCGAATCGAGAGGGCCGCTCCCGGACGCTTCAGCATTCAGGTCGTCCGATCCGAGGGACGAGCCGGCGGAGGGTCCGCGCCCACCACCCCCCTTGCCTCCCCCGCGCTGGCGCTGGCCCCCGTGTCCGGTCGCCTGGAGAGACTCGAAGAGTTCCTA
The DNA here is from genome assembly GCA_963772255.1 of uncultured Acidobacteriota bacterium. Taxonomy (GTDB): domain Bacteria; phylum Acidobacteriota; class UBA4820; order UBA4820; family DSQY01; genus JAKAJA01. Next base: position 25,252 of record CAVYWK010000035.1, on the reverse strand, counting down.
AGGTGTGGAGGTGAACCGCCCATCCTGGGGGTCCTCTCCGAAAACCGCCTCCTGCTGCACGTGCGCACCCTGCTCCCGGGCGATGCGGCGGTGGTGGTCCGGCGCCTGGCCGGATATTCCGGAGAGCCCTCGTGAGCGGTCGATGGCGGAATCTGCCGCTCGTGGCCTTGGGAGTGCTGCTGCCGGTCTTCTCTACCCGCGCGGTCGCCGACAGACGTCCCGCCGCCGCCCCGGCACCCGAGGCGCGGGTCTGGGTTTTAAACACTGAAGGAGGGCCTGCTGCGGCAGGCAGGAGACTGGGTGATTTTCTTCGAATGCAGGTCGCCGCGGGTCCGTCGGGTCGCATCGCCGTGGCCTGGCTCCCAGCGGCTGCGGGATTTGAACCTCTGGCCCGGGGCCTCGCCCAAACCTGGCCCTCCTGCGTCCTCTTGGCCGATCTGGGAGTCACTGCCGAGAGCGAGCCAGCGGCTTATGGCCAGATGGATCCTGCGAGCTTCGCGGCCCTGCTTTGGATGGAAGGCCCTTCCGCAAAAGACGGAGTAATGGCGGAGTTCGAGGTGACCCTCCACGGGTCGAATCCAAAGATCCCGGCGTTGCGGGTCAAGGTCCAGTGCGCCCCTCCTCTCCAATTCTCCTCGACGCCTCCGATCCCCGCATTCGAGCGCGTCGCCCAGGCGGGGAGCGACATCCGCGCATTGGCCTGGGAGGGTCCCTCGGCGCGCCTCTGGGTCGCCGCGGGGAGCCGGTTGTTGCGCCTGGATCCGTCCACGGGAAAGGCCGAACAGTCCTGGGATCTCCCCCCTTCGGACCCGGGCAAACCCATGGGCAAGGCCGTGCTGGCCTATCTCCCCGAAGAGGGGGAGAAGCCGGCGCGTGTGGGCTGGTTCGATGAAGGGCTGGCTTCGGGGCGCTGGTACGAATCGGTGAAGGGCGCCTTCTCGCCGGGCAAGGACCTATCCACCTTGCCCCTGCCCGATCGCCTCCTCCGGTTCATCTCGCCCTCCGTCGAAGGCCCGGGAGCCGCGGTTCTCATTACGAGCTACCAGCAGAAGGACCTGTGCCGCTGCGTGGACTTCGTCCGATTCGCCGGCCCCGGTGGTTCCTGCTTCGCCTGTTTGGGTCCCAACGGTGGCATCCAGGTGGTCCGCGGAGATTCCCTGACGGTCATAGAGGGCCCATCGTCCGGCGCATCCGCGGCCATCGCCGGGACCGAGCGCTTCCTTCTCGCCGCACCCAATGCCCCCCCTTTTCAAGTAGACGGGTGGACGCTCGGCGCCGGATTCACCTGGGAGAGGTCCTGGAGTTCTCCCCCGCTTCCCGCCGCTCCGAGCGCTCTCTGCACCGGACTCCGCGAGGGCCGGCCGGTCCTCTTCGCGGCGGTCCCCGGGGGGGACATTCTGGCCTGCACTCTGCCCGACACGGCGCGCTGAAACCTCCTCTCGGGAAGGCCTCAGCAACTGGGGGCTTTGCCTCACCTCCTGGAGCCTTAATCCGTCACCTGCCTTGCTTTATGGCCATAATGGTCTACACTACTGCACCGGCCTTCCGGCCGGTTCTCCCATAGGGGAGTGGGGCATGTCGACAGACGGCGGGAACGTCCGCCTCCAGGGGAACGGGCCCGGGTGGCAACAGATCGAGGAGGTCCTCTTCCCCAGGCGGGTCACCGTCCTGGCGGGGCATTTCGGCAGCGGAAAGACCGAGATCGCCCTGAACGGCGCCCTGGCGCTCGCCAGGGGCGGACACCGGGTATCCCTCGTGGACCTCGATGTGGTCAAACCCTACTTCAGATCCCGCTCGGCCCAGCGACTGCTGGAAACCTCGGGCATCGACCTCGTGGCGCCTCTCGGGGAGTATTTCTCCAGCGACCTGCCCATTGTTACGGGTGACGTCCGAACGCACCTTCAGGACCCGGGGCGGAAAGTTCTCGTGGACGCGGGCGGCAACGACTCGGGAGTCCGCGCCCTCAGTTCGGTGAGCGACGCACTTCCGCCGGACACGGCCTTCCTCATCGTCCTCAATTTCCGCCGCCCCCTCACGCCCGACGTCGGGTCCGCCGTGTCCATGGCCCGCGACATTTCCCTCATGGCTCGCCTCCCCATCACCGGCCTGGTCTCCAACACGCACCTTATGAAGGAAACCACCCCAGGGCTTGTGATCGAAGGATACGCCATGGCCCGGGAGGTCTCCGCCCGGTTGGGTGTGCCCGTGGTGGCCCAGGCCGCCCTCCGTTCCCTTCAAGACCAGCTTGAGGTCACCCGGTTCGGGTGCCCCCTTTTCGTCCTGGATCCCATCGTCAAGCCACCCTTTGATGAGAAGCCCGAAGTCCGCAAAGCCGGGCCCCTGTTCAAGGTGGGCTGAGAAAGGAGCTCCGAATGCCGAGCGTCAGCGTCGAAAGGGACCGTTGCAAGGGCTGCGGGCTGTGCGTCAGCGCCTGCCCCGAGCACGTCCTGGCCATGTCCGAGGAGATCAACGCCAAGGGCTACTTCACGCCCTATATGGAGCACCCCGACGAATGCACGGGGTGTCGCTTTTGCTTCCTGGTCTGCCCCGATACGGCCATCGAGGTGGAAAACAAGGGCAAGAAGACGGTGATCCCCGAATCCCTCACCGAGAAGCCCTTCCACTACTGCCCTGGATGCACGCACGGCATCATCCACCGCCTCGTTGCCGAGGCCATGGATGGCCTGGGCATCCGCGAGCGTACGGTCGGTGTGGCCCCCGTGGGCTGCTCGGTCCTCGCCTACGACTACTTCAACTGCGACATGCACGAGGCCTCCCACGGCCGGGCCATGGCTGTGGCCACGGGCATCAAGCGCGGTCGGCCGAACCTGATGGTCTTCACCTACCAGGGCGACGGTGATCTGGCTTCCATCGGCATGGCCGAGACCATCCACGCGGCCAACCGGGGCGAAAAGATCACCGTCATCTTCGTCAATAACGCCATCTACGGTATGACGGGCGGCCAGATGGCCCCCACGACCATGCCCGGCCAGGTGGCCACCACCTGCCCCCTGGGTCGCGATACCTCGCTCGCCGGTTGGCCCATCAAGATCGTGGAACTCCTCCGCGAACTGACGACTCCGGCCTACCTGACCCGCGTGGCGGTGCACACGCCCAAGGCCATCGCGGCGGCGAGGGTCGCCATCAAGAAGGCCTTCAAGTACCAGGCCGACGGCACCTGTTTCTCCCTGGTAGAAGTCCTCTCCACCTGCCCGACGGGCTGGGGGCTCCAGCCTACCGAAGCGGGCGACTGGCTACAGCAGAACATGGTCCCCTACTACCCCATCGGCGACGTGAAGACCCCCGAAAAGGGCGTCCTCTGGCCCGCCGCGGCGCAACAGACCGAAGAGGCGAGGTAGAGAGATGCACAGCGAGATCATCCTAGCGGGGTTCGGCGGGCAGGGCGTCCTGCTCATCGGCAAGCTCCTGGCCTACGCAGGCATGAAGGCGGGGCAGGAAGTGACCTGGATGCCAGCCTACGGGCCGGAGATGCGCGGAGGCACATGCAACTGCACGGTGGTCCTGAGCGATCACAAGATCGGCGCGCCTGTCACCAAGTATCCCCACGGGCTCATCGCCCTGAACCTGCCCTCCCTGGACAAGTTTGAGGACGCCGTGAGACCCGACGGCGTGGTGGTGGTCAACACGTCGCTCGTCAACCGTCTCCCTCACCGCACGGACCTGCGGGTCGTGGCCTTGGCCTGCAACGAGCTGGCCAAGGAAGCGGGCACGGCCAAGGCTGCCAACATGGTGGCCCTGGGCGCTTTTCTGGGAGCCTCCCAGCTGGTGGACTTGGGGTTGGTGAAGGGCGCCCTCGAGGAGACCTTCGCCGCCCGCCCCAAGCTCGTCCCCATCAACCTCGTGGCCCTCTCCAAGGGCTACGAGATCGGAATGGCCCACACCCCGGCGCACGCCGCCCACTGAGGAGCTGACACCATGGCCAAGAAACTGATGAAAGGCTGCGAGGCCATCGGGGAAGCCGCCATCAAAGCCGGCTGCCGACTCTTTTTCGGCTACCCCATCACCCCGCAGAATGAAATTCCCGAGTACATGTCGGCCCGTCTTCCCCAAGTGGGAGGCACCTTCGTGCAGGCCGAGAGCGAAGTCGCGGCGAGCAACATGCTCTACGGCGCCTCCGGCGCGGGGTGCCGCGTCATGACCTCCTCGTCCAGCCCAGGCATCAGCCTCATGTCGGAGGCCATCTCCTACATGGCGGGTTCGGAACTCCCCGTGGTGATCGTGAACATCATGCGCGGGGGCCCGGGCCTGGGGGGCATCCTCCCCAGCCAGTCGGACTACTTCCAGGCCACCAAAGGCGGCGGCCACGGCGATTACCGCTGCCTGGTTCTGGCCCCCGCCTCGGTCCAGGAGGCCGCCGACCTCATGGTGGACGCCTTCGACCGGGCGGACCATTATCGCAACCCCGTGCTGGTGCTGGGCGACGGCCTCATCGGCCAGATGATGGAGCCGGTGGAGTTCAAATCCGAGATCAAGCCCGAGGACCTGCCTTCCAAACCCTGGTCCACCACGGGGTGCAAGGGCCGCGCACCCAACATCATCAACTCGCTCTTCCTGGTGGCGGAAGATCTGGAGCAGCACAACTGGCACCTCCAGCGGAAGTACGCCGAAATGGAGAAGAACGAGAAGCGCTGGGAGACCTACAACACGGAGGGCGGGTGCGACGTCCTGGTGGTGGCCTACGGCACCGTGGCACGAATCGCCAGGACGGCCATCGACGAGATGAAGGGCGGCGGCATCAAGGTGGGGCTCTTCAGGCCCATCACCCTGTGGCCCTACCCCTCCGAGGCCCTCTGGGCCACCGCCGAGAACGCGGGGAAGATCCTGACCTGCGAGCTCTCCTGCGGCCAGATGGTGGAGGACGTCCGTTACGCCATCATGGGCCGCCGTCCCGTGGAGTTCTACGGCCGCGTGGGCGGCGTCGTGATGGCCCCCGACGAGGTCATCGAACAGGTGCAAAAACTGGCTGCGGCCACGGTCTGACCGCGCAGGAGAGTCGTCATGCAATTGCCCGAGCAGATTCTCGACATCCTAAAAAAGGCCTACCAGATCGAGGTGGACGGGTACACGTTCTACTCCATGACCGCCGAAAAGGCCTCCAAACCCGCGGTGAAAGAGCTCTTTGAGAAGCTGGCGCAGGATGAGGTCCAGCACCAGGCCTACCTCAAGGAGGTCATCAAGAACTACGGCACCCTGGGAACCGCGGCCTTCCACACCAAGCAGGCCGCCCGAGACCTGAGCGAGTACAGCCAGAAGATGTTCACGGACCAGTTCCGCCAGCAAGCTCACGGTGCCACCTTCGAAATGGGCGTCCTCTCCGTGGGCATGACCTTGGAAACCAACGCGATCCGTCACTTCTCCAGCGCCGCTCAGGGGACCTCCGAACAGGAGGTGAAGGCCTTCTACCAATTCCTCGCGGACTGGGAAAAGCAGCACTTCGACGCGCTGCAGGGACTTTTCAACAGCGTGCGGGAGGATTTCTGGAACGCGGGAGGATTCGCGGCGTTTTGACCGAACTGTGGTGAGTGGGCGAGCAGGGGATGATGTCAGTGGGGTGGGAACGAGGCCGGGCACTCATGGCGCGTGTTCTGCCACCCCCTGCTCCCCGCTCCCCGCTCCCGATTCCGCTTTCCGAATTCCGCCTCCCGAATTCTCCCATTCTGCTGTCCCCTTCCCCGCACTTCAGCTTTTCTTGCCTAACACCTTGAAATCCTTGACAGGCACACTTGCCCTTCCCTATACTTCTAGTGTTGTGATGGAACTTAGAATAGGGGGCGTGTAGCTGTCATGGCCGAACGCTTGGGCGAACTCCTCATCAAGGCCGGGCTGGTGACCCAGAAGCAGATCGAAGAGGCGCTGCAGCTCCAGAAAACCAACGGGGGCAAGCTGGGTTACAACCTGGTCAAACTCGGGCACGTGAAGGAGGAGGACATCACCTCCCTCCTCTCCGAGCAGTACGGCGTCCCCGCCATCCACCTCGAACATTTTGAAATCGACGAATCCATCCTCAAGCACATCCCCTCCGACGTGGCCCAGAAATACCTCCTCATCCCCATCGAACGCACGGGCGCCACGCTCACGGTGGCCATGGCGGACCCGTCCAACGTCTTCGCGCTGGACGATGTCCGGTTCATCACCGGATACCAGGTGGAACCCGTGGTGGCGGCGGAGGCCTCCATCCGGGAGGCCATCGCGCGGTACTACGGCTCCTCCCACGACATCCAGCTCAAGGAGGTCATGGACGAGTTCACCAAGCAGGAGGTGGCCGACCTCGAGGTGGAGGAGGAGGAGGGGGACATCTCCGCCGAGGACCTGGAGGCGGCCAGCAACGACGCCCCGGTGGTGAAGCTCGTCAACCTTTTCCTCACCGATTCCGTGCGCAAGGGCGCCAGCGACATCCACGTGGAGCCCTACGAGAAGGAACTCCGGGTCCGGCTGCGCATCGACGGCGTCCTCTACGAGATGCTCAAGCCTCCTCTGAAGCTCAAGGACGCCATCGCCTCCCGCCTCAAGATCCTTGCCAAGCTGGACATCGCCGAGAAGCGCCTGCCCCAGGATGGCCGCATCAAGATGCGCATGAAGCTGGACAACAAGACCAAGGAGATCGACTACCGCGTCTCCACCGTCCCCTGCCTGCACGGGGAGAAGATCGTCCTGCGGCTCCTGGACAAGGAGGGCCTCAAGCTCGACCTGACCAAGCTGGGCTTCGAGCCCGAGAGCATGGTGAAGTTCGAGACGGCCATCAAGAAGCCCTACGGCATGGTGCTCGTCACGGGGCCCACGGGCTCGGGCAAGACCAACACGCTCTACTCGGCGGTGGGTCAGCTCAACACGCCCGAGACCAACATCATGACCGCCGAGGACCCGGTGGAGTTCAACATCACGGGCTGCAACCAGGTCCAGATGAAGGAATCCATCGGCCTGAACTTCGCTTCGGCGCTGCGCGCCTTCCTCCGCCAAGACCCGAACATCATCCTGGTGGGCGAGATCCGCGATTTCGAAACGGCGGAGATCGCGGTGAAGGCGGCCCTCACGGGCCACCTGGTGCTCTCCACCCTGCACACCAACGACGCCCCCTCCACCATCAGCCGCCTCATGAACATGGGCATCGAGCCCTTCCTCGTGGCCACCTCCGTGCACCTGATCCAGGCCCAGCGCCTCGTGCGCCGGGTCTGCAAGGACTGCAAGGAGGAGGTGAAAATGCCCAAGAAGGCCCTCCTGGACCTCGGCTACACGGAGGAAGAGGTGGACACCGTGAAGGTGTACAAGGGCAGGGGCTGCCCGGTCTGCAACAACAGCGGGTGCAAGGGACGAACGGCGCTCATGGAGGTCATGGAGATGTCCGACCAGCTCAGGGAGATGGTCCTCATGGGCGCCAACGCCGTGGAGCTCAAGCGGCAGGCCCTGGAGGACGGTATGATCACCCTGCGCCGGTCGGGGCTCATCAAGATCGCCGCGGGCATGGTCCCCGTCGAGGAAGTGGTTCGGGAAACGGTCGCCTGACGTCGCACGGAGGCTCTCATGGGCGTGTCCATCCACCAACTCCTCAAGTACATCGTCGACAACGGGGGATCGGACCTTCACATCACGGTGAATTCTCCCCCCCAGGTGAGGATCCACGGCAAGCTCAGCCCCATCCCGGGGACGGAGTCGCTCTCGGCGGCGGAGACCAAACAGATCTGCTACTCCATCCTCACGGACCAGCAGAAGCACAAGTTCGAGGAGACCCTCGAGCTGGATCTGTCCTTCGGCATCAAGGGCCTGAGCCGCTTCCGGGGCAATGTCTTCAGCCAGCGCGGCGCGGTGGCGGGCGCCTTCCGGACCATCCCCTACGAGATCCGGGGATTCAAGGAGCTGGGCCTGCCCGCGGTCGTCGAGCGCATGGCCGAGAAACCCCGCGGGCTCATCCTGGTGACGGGGCCCACGGGCTCGGGCAAGTCCACGACGCTGGCGGCCATGATCGACAAGATCAACCGCGAGCGGAGCGACCACATCGTCACCATCGAGGACCCGGTGGAGTACCTCCACCCGCACAAGTCGTGCATCGTGAACCAGCGAGAGATCGGCTCCGACACGTTCTCCTTCAAGAACGCCCTCAAGAGCATCCTCCGTCAGGACCCGGACGTGGTCCTCATCGGCGAGATGCGCGACCTGGAGACCATCGAGGCCGCCCTGCGCATCGCCGAGACGGGCCACCTCACCTTCGCGACCCTGCACACCAACTCGGCCGTGGAAACCATCAACCGCATCATCGACGTGTTTCCCAGCCACCAGCAATCCCAGGTCAGGACCCAACTCTCCTTCGTGCTTCAGGGCATCCTGTGCCAATCCCTGCTGGTGGCGCGGGGCGGGAAGGGCCGCGTGATCTGCGTGGAGGTCATGGTCCCCAACGCGGCCATCCGGAACCTCATCCGCGAGGACAAGATCCACCAGATGTACTCCGTCATGCAGACGGGCCAGGGAGGGAGCGGCATGCAGACCTTCAACCAGTCCCTGGCCGACCTCTACATCCACGGCAAGGTCGACCTGGAGACCGCCATGGCGCGGTCTTCCATGCCCGAGGAGCTTCAGGAGCTCATCAACCGCAACGTGACCCTCGGCGGGCGGCAGATGAACGTCCCGTCGTCCGGGATGCCCGGCGCTCCGCCGCGGGGACCCGTCGTGGCGCGCAAACCGTAGCCTTCGATTGAGGAGGGTGGGACATGCCCCAGTTCGAGTGGACGGGCCGAAAGCGCACCGGCGAGACGATCACCGGGGCCATGACGGCGGACAACAAGGACGGCGTGGTGGCCGCCCTGCGCCGCCAGCAGATCGTTGCCGTCAAGATCAAGGAGAAGGGGAAGGAGCTGGCCCTGCCCAAGATCGGCGGGGGCGTGGGCACGAAAGACCTGGCCATCTTCACGCGCCAGTTCTCGGTCATGATCGACGCCGGCCTTCCCGTTGTTCAGTGCCTCGAGATCTTGGGTGCCCAGCAGCAAAACAAGGTCTTCCAGAGGGTCCTCTTCGATGTCCGCGAGGACGTGGAAGCGGGCTCGGCACTCAACGAGGCCTTTAAGAAGCACCCCAAGGTCTTCGATAACCTCTACTGCAACCTCGTGGCCGCCGGCGAAGCGGGAGGTATTCTCGACACGATCCTCCAGCGGCTCTCCATCTACATCGAAAAGGCCGTCAAGTTGAAGGCCGCCGTCAGGTCCGCCATGATCTATCCGGTGGTCGTGGTGACCGTGGCGATCCTGGTGGTCGTCGTCATCATGTGGAAGGTCATCCCGACCTTCGCAAGCCTCTTCGCCGGCGTGGGCGCCAAGCTGCCGGTGCCGACCCAGATCGTCATCGCCATCAGCAATTTTCTGGGCCGGTGGGGCTGGCTGTGCATCCTGCTCATCATCGGTATCGCCATCGCCTTCCGCATGTACTACAAGACGGAGAACGGCCGCTACCTCATCGACAAGATCATGCTGAAGTCCCCCATTTTCGGAATCGTCCTTCGCAAAATTGCGGTGGCCCGTTTCTGCCGGACCCTCGCGACGCTCGTCTCCTCGGGCGTGCCCATCCTCGAAGGCCTGGACATCACGGCCCGGACATCGGGCAACGCCATCGTCGAAGAGGCCATCCTGAAAACCCGCAAGTCCGTGGAGGAGGGCAAGACCCTCACCGAGCCGCTCGCCGCCTCCGGCGTATTCCCTGGCATGGTCACGCAGATGATCAGCGTGGGTGAATCCACGGGCGCCCTGGACGCCATGCTTTCCAAGATCGCGGACTTCTATGAGGACGAGGTGGACGAGGCCGTGGCCAACCTCATGTCGCTTCTGGAGCCCGTCATCATCGTGTTCCTGGGCGTCACCATCGGCGGCATCGTCGTCGCCATGTACCTGCCGCTGTTCACACTCATCCAGCAGATCCAGTAGGGATGGAGCCGGAGAGCCAGAGAGTCAGAGAGCCAGAGAAGGGGCGCGGCGCGAGAGGACCTCGCCGCGCCCCTTGGGCTTTGGTGTGGGTCTCGCTGGCTCCCCGGCTCCCTGACTCGCTGACTCGCAGTCTCCTCAGCACACCCCCACATCGCTCGCCAGCCTGCCTCACCACACCATGGAGCCCCTAGAGAAACAGGCCGTCCGGCTCATGGTTTTCCGGACGGTCATCGCCTTCACCTTCTTCCTCAGCGCCCTGGGCATCCAGGCCTTCGCGGGGTCGGAGTTCGACCTCTGGCCCTTCTTCTACTTCACGGCCCTCGTGCTGGGCCTCAACATGGTCTACGGCGTGCTGTACCTCCTGTTCAGGGAATGGCATTCGCAAGCCCGTCTTCATCTATATTCAGATCACGGGCGACATCCTCTCCGTGACCCTCCTGGCCTTCTGTCACGGGCGGGCATCAACAGCATCTACACCTTTCTCTACCACATCCTGATCGTGGTGGGAGGTTACCTCCTAAAGAGACGGGGTGCCTTTCTCGTGGCCATGCTGGATTGTCTGATTTACGGGATCTTCTGCGTCGCCCTCTTTTATGGCTGGGCGAACCCGGAGTGGTTCGGCGACCACTCCCCCAACGATCCGCCCACGGCGAGTTCCACCTTCTACGCCCTGCTGGCCCACTACGTGGGATTCTTCCTCGTGGCCGCCCTCATGAGCGTCATGTCCGAGCGGATCGAAGCCACCCGCCAGGCCCTCGGTGCCATGGAGAAGGATTTCTCGTCCCTTCGAACCCTCAACGAACAGCTCCTGTCCTCGCTGAATTGGGGCGTCGTCACCACAGACCTGAGCGGCGTGGTCACCTTCGCCAACCCGGCGGCCATGCGCCTGCTCGGCGAGAGCATCCCCTCCGGATGGAGCTTTAACGGAAGGCTGTCGGATCTGGGCTGTCCCGGGATCAGTTTCGCCCCGCAGGATCTGGAGCAGGGCAGGGAGTACGAGCTCGTTCTGGGCGCCAACCATCGGTTTCTGAGTGTCGCCGTGGCGCCGTTGCGCACTTCCGGCGCGCCGCTCGGACAGCTGGTGTTTCTCCGCGACCATACGGAGGTCGTGAAGCTCAAGGAGGAACTGGCCCTCAAGGACCGGCTCGCGGCCACGGGCGCCATGGCCGCCGACATCGCCCACGAGATCAAGAATCCCCTGGGTTCCATCTCGGGAGCCGCCCAAATGCTCCGGCGCCAGTCCTCGGAGGACGGCGGGGATTTCGCCCTCCTGGGCATCATCCAGGAGGAGAGCCGCCGCCTCAGCGGAACCCTGGACAACTTCCTCCGCTTCGTGAAGCCCGCCCCGCTCAAAAAGCGCTGCCTGGACCTGCGCACGCTCACCGAAGAGGTCCTGACGCTCTTCCAAAACGACCCCACGGTGGCCGGACACGTCAGGGTGGATCTCTCCCTCCCCGACTCCCCCGTGGAGGCCTGCGTGGACCCGGACCAGCTCCGCCAGGCCCTGTGGAACCTCCTCCAGAACGCCAGGAAAGCCCTCAGCGACGACGGCCGGATCGCCGTCGCTCTGACCTCCGAGGGCCAACGCGCTATACTGGACGTGAGGGATGATGGGATCGGCATGCGGCAGTCCCAGGTGGCGGACTATTTTCAGCCTTTCCGGCGCGGTTTTGCCCAGGGCTCGGGTCTCGGGCTCTCCATCGTCTATCGCATCATGGAGCAGCACGGAGGCCAGATACACATCGAATCGGCCCCAGGCAAGGGAACGCTCTGCCGCCTCACCCTCCCCATGGAGAACCGACCGTGAACGAGCAGATCCTCATCGTCGACGACGAAGCCTCCATGCGGCGCATGCTGGAGATTCTTTTTTCTCAAGAGGGCTACCTGGTCCAGACCGCGCCGAACGCCGAGACGGCCCTGGAGGCCTTGAACCAGCGCCCCATCGACCTGGTGATCTCCGACATCCGCATGCCCGGCCTCTCGGGGTTGGATCTCCTGCGCCGCCTCAAGGCCGACGATTCCGGGGCCGAGGTCGTCCTCATGACGGCCTACGCGAGCACCGAATCGGCCATCGAGGCCATCAAGCTGGGCGCCTTCGACTACGTGACCAAGCCCTTCCAGGTGGACGAGCTGGTCAACATCGTGCGCCACGCCCTCGAGAAGAAGGCCCTCAAGGAGGAGAACGTCCTCCTCAAGGTGGAGCTGAGCCAGCAGGAGAAGTTCGGCGAAATCGTGGGCAGGAACCCCAAGATGAGGCAGGTCTACGCCCTCATCGAGCGCATCGCCTCCGCCACGAGCAGCGTGCTCATTCAGGGGGAGAGCGGCACGGGCAAGGAGCTCGTGGCCCGCGCGATCCACGCCAGATCCGGCCGCGCCGGCCGTCCTTTCGTGGCGATCAACTGCGGCGGCCTTCCCGAAACCCTGCTGGAGAGCGAGCTTTTCGGCCACACCAAGGGAGCCTTCACGGGAGCCGTTGCCACGAAGAAGGGCCTTTTCGACACGGCGTCCGGAGGCACCCTCTTCCTGGACGAGATCGGCGAGACCTCGCCGGCCATGCAGGTGAAGCTCTTGCGCGCGCTCCAAGAGCGCCGAATCCGCCCCCTGGGCAGCGAGGAAGAGCACGCCGTAGACGCCAGGGTCCTGGCCGCCACCAACCAGGACCTCCAGCAGATGATCCACGAGAAGCGCTTCCGCGAAGATCTGTACTACCGCGTCAACGTCATCTCCATCCAGATGCCGCCCCTCAGGGAGAGGCGGGAGGACATCCCTCTGCTGGTTCGCTATTTCGTGGACAAGTACGCCCGGCTCTGGAAAAAGGGCGCCCCCGCGGTCACGCAGGAGGCCTTGCGCGCGCTGGAAAAGTACCCCTGGCCCGGGAACGTCCGAGAGCTGGAAAACGTCATCGAGCGGGCCATGGCCCTCGCCGAGGGAGTTCGCATCGAGAGCAGGGACCTTCCCGATGAGGTGCGCGGCTTCCACGTGCTGAAGGGCCTCAATGCCGTGGAAATCCCGGAGTCCGGCTTCGCGCTGGACGACGTCATGGAAGGCATCAAGGCCGCCTATGTGCAGCGGGCCATGGAGATGGACGGCAACGTGATGGCCAAGGCCGCGCGAAGGCTGGGCATCAGCTTCCGGTCCATGCGCTATTTCGTGAAGAAGTACGGCCTGGCGAAGGAGAATTAGGAATGCGGATTGCGAACTGCGAATTGCGAATGGATGGGAGCGGGGAGCGGGGAGCGGGGAGAAGAAGGCCCATTGCCTCTCGCGTCTCGCGTCTCGCGTCTCGCCGCTCCTCGAGAAGTAATGCGGCGATCGCTCCGTCGCGACAATTCGAAATTCGCCATTCGAAATTCGAACTCCCCGCCCGAAGGCTGGAAAGATGAGCCGCCGAAACGCTCCCGAGATCAGCCTGATGGTCCCCCTCTACAACGAGGAGGGGAACGTGGTGGAGTTGCTGGACCGCGTCGAGGCGGCCATGTCAACCATCGGCCGGCCTTACGAAGTCATCCTCGTGGACGATGGCTCCTCCGACAGAACTGCGGCGCTCCTCCGGGAGGCCGTCGGAGCCAGACCGTGCCTCCGGGTCGTCCTCCTCCGGCTCAACTCGGGACAGACCGCCGCCCTGGCGGCGGCCATCGACCACTCGGGGGGCGACATCCTCATCCCGCTGGACGGCGACTTGCAGAACGACCCTGCGGACATTCCCGTGCTTTTGGATAAGCTCGCCGAGGGGTTCGACGTGGTGAGCGGCTGGCGCCGGCGCCGCAGGGATCCCTTCCTCACGAGGACGCTGCCCTCCAAGATCGCCAACGGTCTCATTTCCCTCATTTCGGGGGTCAAGCTCCACGACTACGGCTGTACTTTGAAGGCCTACCGTCGCGAGGTCCTCAAGCCCGTGGTCCTGGTGGGCGAGATGCACAGGTTCATCCCGATCCTCGCGAGCTGGCAGGGCGCCCGCGTCACCGAGGTCGTGGTGAATCATCATCCGCGCCTTTCGGGCAAGAGCAAGTACGGCCTGACCCGGACCTTCAAGGTGGTGCTCGACCTGCTGACCATCAAGTTCATGGGCTCCTTTCTCACCAAGCCCATCTACGCCTTCGGAGGAACGGGCGTGGGTTTGGGGGCCCTCTCCTTCCTCCTGGCCCTCTACACCCTCTGGGAGAAGCTCGTGGACGGCGTATGGGTCCACCGAAACCCCGTGTTCATCCTTGCCATCTTCTTCGCGCTGGCGGGCCTTCAGCTCATCATGATGGGCCTGCTCGGCGAGATTCTGACCCGCATCTATTTTGCCTCCTCCCACACCACGCCCTACGTGGTTCGGGAGGTGCTGGAGTCGCAAGATGTGAGGAGCGAGGTGTGAGGAGGAGGGGACGGGCACTCCCCGTGGGGCAGGCGCCCCCGCCTGCCATCTTGGTCCTCCATCCCGCGGCCGAGGGCGGCCGCGCCACGGAAACATTTCTATGATCACCCTGAGGCCATTCCATGGACGTGAAAAAATATAGCAGGCGCTTGCCCCATATCCTTGTTCCCGGGAGCCTGTACTTCCTCACGTTCCGGCTAGCGCCCCAGCAAGGGCGCCCCATGGCCGAAGAAGAGCGCTCCACCCTCGGCGCCCATATCGGTCGCATGGGACCGGGCCAGTGCAGGGCATTCGTCATCATGCCGGATCATGTTCATTTGCTCTATCAGAGCGTCGTCGAAGAAGATCTCCGAAAGACACTGCATGCCCTCAAGAGTTCATCAGCCCACTCGCTCTCGCACCGATTTGGCAGATGTGCACCCATCTGGCAGGACGAAACCTATGACCACATTGTCCGGAACGAGAAGGAAATGCTGGAGACATGGAAATACATTGAAGCTAACCCGATACGCCGTGGGCTGGCGAGCAACCCTTCCGAGTACCCATGGTCAAGTGCACATCGCTCTGCTTTAAGAACTGGAGACGCGGCCGGGGGCGGCCGCGCCACGGAGAAATCCCCATGATCCCCATGGGGCAGCCGCACCCACCGACCATTTTTCTCCCCGTGGGGCAGGCGCCCCGCCTGCCATCCTTCTTCCTCCATCCCGCGGCCGAGGGCGGCCGCGCCACGGCGGGTGACTGACCATGTGCGGCATCGCCGGCTTCCGGCTGAGGGAGCCCGCCGACGCGGCGTGCCTTGCAGCCATGACCGCCGCCCTGACCCACCGGGGGCCCGACGGCATGGGGTACTTCGCGGAGCGCGGCGTGGGGCTCGGCCACCGACGGCTGTCCATCCTGGACCTCTCCACCGGCGCCCAACCCCAGACCTCCGAGGACAACTCGATCGTCGTCGTCTTCAACGGCGAGATCTACAATTTTTTGGAACTGCGCTCGGAGTTGGAGGCCAAGGGGCACCGTTTCTCGTCGCGTTCCGACACGGAAGTCCTCGTCCACCTTTACGAGGATATGGGCGACGCCTTCGTCGGGCGGCTCAACGGCATCTTCGCCTTCGCCCTCTACGACCGGAATCGAGACAGGCTCCTTCTGGCCAGGGACCCCATGGGCGTGAAGCCCCTCCATTACGCCCAGGTGCCGGGCGGCATTCTGTTCGGGTCCGAACTCAAGGCCCTCCGTGCCCACCCAGCATGCCCCACCCAAGTGGACGAGGAGGCCCTTCGAGCCTATCTGGTCTGCGAGTATGTCCCGGCCCCTCTGACCATCCTGAAGGGCGTGCGCAAGCTCCTCCCGGGTCACCTGCTCGTGGCCTCGGGACACCGGGTGGAGGTGAAACGGTATTGGACCCTGCCCCTCCCCGTGCCCGTCCCCCCGCGGCGGGAGGAGGCGGCGGAACTGCTCCGGCACGAGATTCTCAGGAGCGTCAAGGGCCAGCTCATGTCCGACGTGCCCCTCGGCGTTTTTTTAAGCGGCGGGGTGGACAGCAGCATCGTGGCCGCCGCCATGACCGCCTGCGGTGGCCGCGTAGAGAGCTTCTCCATCGGCTTTCGCGATCCGAGTTTCGACGAGAGCGGTTTCGCCCGGCAGGCGGCGCGCCACCTGGGCTGCGAACACCACGAGCACATGTTCTCCGAGTCGGACCTGCTGAACGAAATCCCCCGCGTCCTCGCGGGGCTCGACGAGCCCTTCGCCGACCCGTCGGTGTTTCCCACGGCGCTCCTGAGCCGCTTCGCCCGCGAGAAGGTGACGGTGGCTCTCGGAGGAGATGGAGGCGATGAGATCTTCGCCGGCTACCCCACCTACCGGGCGCACGCCTCCTACGGCTTCTATGCTCGGATGCCGGGATGGATAAGGCGGGGCGCCCTCGCCGCGGCGGACGCGGTGCTCCCCGTGTCCCACGCCAACCTGCCTTTCGGCTACAAGCTGCGCAAGTTCCGAGACGGCGCCGAATACCCCATGCCCATGCGCCACCACCTCTGGCTCGGCGCCTGGAGCCCCGAGCGCCTCGCGGCCCTCATGCCCGGTGCCACCGGACCCGTGGCCGTGCCGTGGGACTGGATCCCCCCACCCCCCGCGACGGACCCGGTCACGCAGGCGCAGTGGCTGGATCTGCACACCTATCTGGTGGAGGACATTCTGGCCAAGGTGGACCGCGCGAGCATGATGGCCTCCCTGGAGGTCCGCGTCCCCCTGTTGGATACGGGCGTCGCATCGCTGGCCTTCTCCCTGCCCGTCGCGTGGCGCCTTTCGGGCGGCCGCGGCAAGGTCCTGCTGAAGGAAGCCTTCGCGCAAGACCTGCCCCCGGGGTTCTTCGATCGCCCCAAGAAGGGGTTCGGCATTCCTCTGGCGGCCTGGCTGTGCGGTCCACTCAGACCCTTCGCCGAGGAGCTGCTCTCGGACGCCGTGCTCGGGACCGTCCCATTTTTCGATCCCAAGATCCCTCGCCGGCTCTGGCACGAGCACCTGGCCCGCAAGGCGGACCACCGGAAGCCCCTGTGGACCCTCCTGTGTTTCCTGAACTGGTGGCGGCGGGGGACGGCATGCTGGTTGAGGAAATCCCGCGCCTCTATCCGACGATGACAGATGGAGGCCCCGCGAGGCCCTTGCGCGGACTCTGCGAGTGCTTTCCTGGAACCGCACGATGGAGGAGTCTTCATGAGACCGCCGTCGCTGGAACACCTGTGTTGCCCCGACTGCCGCGGCGCACTGGAACCGGTTCCCGACGGTGGAGAGGCCCCCGTCCGGTGCGCCTCCTGCGGACGGACCTTCCGCTACACCCGGCGAGTCCTCTGCCTGACGCCCAAGTCGGCAGACTCTGCATCCCAAAGCACGGTGGAGCAGTTCGGCGATTCCTGGAGCGCCCACGAATACCTCGCTCCCTACCAGGAGAAGCAGTTTCTGGATTGGATCCTCCCCCTCACCGAGGAGGACTTCAAGGGCAAGGCGATCCTGGAAGCGGGGTGCGGCAAGGGCCGGCACAGTTTTCTCATGGCGGGCTACGAGCCGGAGAGCCTCACCTGCGTGGATCTCTCCGATGCGATCTTCACCGCGGCCGATTACACCAAGGCCTTCCCCCGGGTCCGCTGCGTCCGCGCGGACCTCTCCTCACTTCCGGTCGAGCCCGAAAGTCAGGATGTGGTCATCTGCCTCGGCGTCCTGCACCACCTGCCCGACCCGCAGGCGGGCCTGGCGGAGCTTTGGAAGGCCCTCAAGCCGGGAGGAACGCTCTGCCTCTGGGTCTACGGCCGGGAGGGTAACGGCTGGGTCGTCGCCCTTGTGGATCCCGTCCGCCGAGGGATCACCTCCCGGATTCCCACCAAGGTGCTCAGGCCCTTCCTGCTCCCGCTCACCCTCGTGTTGTACATCCTCTTGAAGCTTCTCTATGGGCCGGTCACCCACCAGGGGTCCCAAAGCGTTTCCTGGCTCCCCTATTCGGCCTACCTGGGTTACATCTCCAAGTTTCCCTTGAGGGAGATCGAGCACATCGTTCTGGACCACCTCTGTCCGCCCATCGCCCACTATCTGGCCAAGCCCACGCTCGAACAATGGTTCGACCTCCTCGGACCCGCCGAGCTGAACTTCCGGTGGCACAACCGCAACTCGTGGAACGTCGTTGCCAGGAAAGGGAGAGGCGCATGACTTCTCCGAAGAGTCGCACATGAGCGAACTCGGGAAGGGCGTTGGGCGTGGCGGGCGCTCGGCCGGCTCAGACACGGTGCTGGTGACGGGCGGCGCGGGCTACATTGGCTCGCACGTCTGCAAGGCCCTCCGTGCCGCCGGGTTTGCTCCCGTTTCCTTCGACGACCTGAGCCGGGGCCACGAGTGGGCGGTTAAGTGGGGCCCCCTCGTCCGCGGCAACCTCCTGGACCGCCAGACCCTCCTCAAGACGATGAACCAGCATCGTCCCGTGGCCATCGTTCACCTGGCCGGGTTCACCTACGTGGGTGAGTCGGTCCGAGACCCCCTGCTGTACTACCAAAACAACATCTCCGGTAGCCTGTGCCTTCTGGAATGCGCCGTGGACCAGGGCATCGGCGCGCTGGTGTTTTCCAGCTCCGCGGCGGTTTACGGCGATCCCCTCTCGATCCCCATCGGCGAGGACCACCCCCTTGCGCCCATCAACCCCTACGGATTCACCAAGGTTGCTGTGGAGCGTTTCCTTCGCGACGCGGAAGCGGCGGGAGACCTTCGCTCCATCTCGCTGCGCTACTTCAACGCCGCGGGGGCAGATCCGGACGGCGAAGCCGGAGAAGCCCACGACCCCGAGACTCACCTGATCCCGCTCGTCCTGACGGCGGCCCGCACGGGCACGCCCGCTCGCGATCTTCGGCACAGACTACGCCACGCCCGACGGCACCTGCATCCGGGACTACATTCACGTCTCGGATCTGGCCGACGCGCACGTGCGGTCCCTCCAGGCCCTGCTCGCCGGCGGCCCCAGCATGGCCCTCAATCTGGGGACCGGCGCGGGCCTGTCGGTGCGCCAGATCCTGACCACGGGCGAAGCCGTCACGGGTCGGGAAATCCCCGTTCAATATGGGCCCCGGCGCCCGGGCGACCCACCCCGGCTCGTGGGCGACCCGGGCAAGGCCCGGCGCGAACTCGGGTGGACACCCCGCTACTCGGACATCGAAACAATTATCCGTACAGCTTGGAACTGGATGAACCGGGAATGAAATTCGCCGCTCGGGACTATCGGAGCCGGATCTCATGAGCTCTTGGCGGAAGGAACCCGAAGCCTCCGAACCCTCCGTCCCCGATCCGCCGCAAGGCCTGCGCCTCCCTCCCCTCGAGGGATCGGCCTGGCTCGAATGGATTCTTTTCGGCCTGATCCTCGGGGCTACCTTTCTGTGGTGCTACAAACCGCTGCTCGACCCGGACACCTTCTGGCACCTGGCGGTGGGGCGGGAGATATGGCAGACGGGCGGCCTCGTGCGTACGGAGACATTCTCCTATACGGCGCCGGGCGCGCCGTGGGTGGACGAGGAATGGCTCTTCCACGCCCTGGCCTATCCCCTCTGGAGGGTTGGTGGCGACACCCTCCTTCAGCTCATCACCGCGGTCTGCGGAACCCTAGCGGCGGGCCTGGTGTACCGCTCGGTGCGCCTGCTCGGCGGAAACGCGGCCGCCTTCGCCCTCTGGTTTCTGCCGCTCATCGGGGTCTACTCCGAGCGGTTCCGCTTCCGGCCCGAAATCGCTTCCATGGTCTTTATGGCGATTCTGCTTGAGATCATACTCCGGTGGCGGATAGCGCCCGAGGGTTGGAGGTCCCGTCTTCCCTGGCTCCTGCCCCTCTTTTGGCTGTGGATCCAGCTCCACGGGGCCTGGGCTTACGGAATGGCCGTCCTGGTCGCCTTCCTTGCCGGAGGCCTCATGCAAGCAGGGCGTGAAGGGAGGCTTTCGCGCCGGCTCTGGACCGATGCCCTCGCGGCGCCCGCACTCTGCGGAGCCGTCCTGTTTCTCAATCCCCTGGGCTGGCGGCTGCCCCTCTTCCCGGTCCAGCACGCGCTGAGCCTCCTGGGCCACCGCCAGGATTACGTCCCCATCGCGGAATGGGTACGCACGCCCTTTTCCGGCGTCTACGCGATCTTTTCCGTCCTTGTGATCCTGGTCGTCCTGGCCGTGCTCGTGGTCCAGCGACACTTCCGCTGGCCCGAGTTCATGGTGGTGGCAAGCCAAGGGGCGCTGGGGCTCTACTGGGTGCGATACGCCGCCTACGCGATCCTGGCCCTGGCCCCGTCGGCATCCTGTCGGCTGGTCCAGATCTCCAAACCCGCCTGGGCCAGGCGAGCCATCCTGGCCATTGCCTTGGCCGCCGGCGTCCTGGCCGTCGCGCTCCCCATCCTCCGCCCTGTCCACTACCCGTCCCTCGCCCAGCGGTATCCCGCTTCGGAAGCAGAATTTCTGAGGGTCAACGGGCTGTCCGGCAACCTCTTCCACGAATTCCGCGTGGGGGGCTACCTGGAGTGGGTTCTGCCCCCGTCCTGCAAGGTATTCCTGGACGGCCGCTACGGTCCCTTCAACGCGGTGGGGATGGAATTCTACCGCGCCAACCAGAGCGTGAAGGCCTTCCTGGCCCTGCAGGAGCGCTACCCCGCGGACGTCGCCATCTATCCCTATCCGGGGTTTCAAATGCCCGCCCGGGATCAAGGTCCCCCCAGGGGACCCTCCGCGCTCCTGTTCCCCGAGGACCGCTGGGCCCTCGTCTACATGGGGGACTACGGGATGGTCTTCCTCAGGCGCTCGCCCCGGTTCGAAGGGGCCATCCGCCGGTTCGAATACCAGTCCTGCGGCCCGATGACCTGGCCTACCTCGTCTGGAGCGCCGAACGCGGCACGATTCCCCGTGAGACATTAGCTTCCGAGCTCCAACGCGCCCTTCGCAGCTCTACCTCTGCGACCGTTCGAACGATGCTCTCGGGAGCACTGGCCCGCCTGAATACGGGGGGCAAGCCCCGTGGGTGATCTGGGCTCTCGCGTGCGCAGGGCCGTCGATTGGCCCTTCCGCCACTTCCCGCCATTGCAGGGTCCAGCTTGGATGGAATTTCTTTTGCTATCGCTGGTCCTCGGCCTCGCCGCCCGGGCCTGCTTCGTGCCAGTCTGGGACCCGGACAGCTTCTGGCACCTGGCCATCGGACGGGGAATATGGACCACGGGCCATCTTCTCCGGACGGAAATCTTCTCATTCTCAGCACCCGGGAGGCCGTGGGGAGACGAAGCGTGGCTCTTCAACCTGGGTGCTTACATTCTCTGGCGCATGGGAGGGTATGCGCTCCTTGAGTGGGCGGTGGCTTTGGCCGGAGCCATCAGCTTGGCCCTTCTCTACCGCGCCGTCCGGACCGAGGGCGCCGGCGCGCTTGCCCTGGCGTGCTTCATGATGGTGGCGCTTCCGGCCTTCACCGAACGGATCCGCCTGCGACCCGATGTGCTTTCCCTGATCTTCCTCGCCCTCCTGCTGGAACGAATTGCCCGCTGGAGGACCGGCCTGGAGGCGCCAGGGCGGTCATGGCCTTTCGTCGCGCTTCTATTCGCTCTCTGGGTGCAGTGTCACGGAGGGTGGATCTACGGCCTCTTGATCCTGACGCTCTACTTGATCGGCGCGGCACTCGACGCCCGCCGAGGAAGGCCGCAGCACGCCGTCTCCCCCCTGTCCACCGGGTGGGCTGCCCTAGCTGCCGCCGCAGTGGCCGTGTTCCTAAACCCATATGGCTGGAAGATCGTAGCCTTTCCCTTCGAGAACTTCTTCTCCCTCTTCGATCCCACCCTCCCCGTCGTTTTCGAATGGGAGCATACGCCTCTGACTCTCGCCACGGCGCCGAGCTTGGCGCTCTTTGCGCTGATCTTCCTGTCCACGTTGTTCCCCATGAGAAAACTGCGCTGGGCGGATGTGCTCTTCGCCGGCAGCCAGCTCTTTCTTGCCTTCTGGTGGGCGAGGTACATGTCTTTCGCCGCTCTTGCGCTCGCCCCCCTTGGCTGCCGGAAGATCGCTCCCTTCCTGCGGCCCGGCCTCACACGCAAGGCCATCCTGGCCGGCGCCTCACTCCTTCTGCTCGTCCGAGGTGTCGCCATCGCCACCTATCGTTCACCCTCCTGGAGCCTCGCCGGCAACTATCCGGTGCAGGAGGTCCAATTTCTGAAAGAGCACCACGTGGCCGGCAACGTCTTCCATACGTTCGTAGCCGGTGGATTCCTGGAGTGGGAGTACGCGCCGCTGGGCAAGGGTTACATGGATGGCCGGCTTACCTTTCTTCCCGAACTCCGCGCCTACCTGGAAGCCAAGCGAAGCCCCGACGCAATGCGCGCCTTCATCCTCTCCCATCCATTCACCTTAGCCATTGTGCCCTACGCGGCTCCACCGCCAGCCACAGGCGGTGGTCCGCCGCCGAGATCCGTAAACGACGCGCTGTTTCCTGCGAGTGATTGGGCCCTAGTTTTTTTCGGAGAATACGGGTGCGTTTACTTGCGAAGGGTTCCAGCCTACAAGCCCATGATCGAGCGATACGAGTTCCATGTCCTGGCGCCCTACGATAACGCCTACCTCCTGTGGTCCTGCCGCGAAGGGAGGCTTGCGCCCCAAGAACTTCTCCGTGAAATTCAAAGGGCAGAAGGGGAGGCCCCGAACATGGCCTCGGCGCTCGGCCTGCCCCAGTTGAAGCGGGCCCTCACGGGAATGTAGGGAGCGGTACTCCTTCGCTGAGCTCTGCTCTCGCCCCGACCCTCCGCCTTCCCGCCAGGGCGAGTCCAAAGAGCAGAAGCATCGCGATGAAGGAGACGGCACCACTCAGATAGACCAACCAGGGCCGGTAAATGAAACGCACGTCGTGGTCTCCCTCGGGGACAACCACGGCGCGAAAGCAACCGTTGGCGCGATAAATCGGAACGCGGACGCCGTCCACCGTGGCCCGCCAGCCCGGGTACCAGGAGTCTCGCAGTACAAGGAGCGCGAGGCTGGGAGCCTCTGAAAGAACGTCCACGGTCTCCGGCTCGTCTTTCAAGAAGGTGAGTCTGCCTTCGCCTCTAGGCGTGGAAGGCCATCGCGCGCAGGTCTCCTGTCCCATCGTCTCGATCACCGCGATGCCGTCCTTTCCTCCGCCCAGCTCTCGGAGCTGATCGCCCACGGGGCGGGCCCGGTCCAGGCGAGCCGTTTTCCAGGGGAAGAACAGTCGGCCCGCGGCCTCAGGAAGCGCTAGCGCCGCGCTTCCCGACTCGATGGCGAGCGGCGCCGAGCGCGCAGGGACCACGTCAGCGGGCACGAGCGCAAGAGTCGCCCCACTCTGGCGCAGCAAGATAGAAGTTGGGTCTCTGAAGGCAATGAGTGTGGGTGGAGCCGGCGGAGTGAAGAAAAGCTGGAAGTACGTGCCTAGGAAGAAGACGGCGTTCAGATCGGCGCAC
Organism: uncultured Acidobacteriota bacterium; assembly: GCA_963772255.1. Classification (GTDB taxonomy): domain Bacteria; phylum Acidobacteriota; class UBA4820; order UBA4820; family DSQY01; genus JAKAJA01. The sequence continues at coordinate 2,024 of CAVYWK010000035.1, read as the reverse complement.
CGAACGCCATAGGCCGACCCCTGGTTGGGGGGGAGGACGAAGCCACGGCTAACGGGAGAAACGGTCCGCTCGTGCGGATGTTCGCGCCTGATCCACGCCATGAGGCCCCCCCGTTGGAAGGTCATGGTGTTCCAGGCGAGATGGTCCAGAGAAAGGGGGAAGGCGTAAGGCAGAACAATGAACCACGCGAGCAGCAAGGCTCCCGCTGTTCCCGTTTTGACGCGAGCGGCTGCCACGATGGCCCCCAGCCCCAGAGCAAGCAATGCGACGGCAAGAACCGGAAAGCGGCTCTGAAGTGGTAAGGGCAGAGGCAGAGAGTAAAGGAGGATCACATCCCCCGCCAAGGCAAGGATTCCCACCGTGATTACCGTCAGGAGGGCTCTCCTGTCGCCCCTCATGACGGCCCCGAGCCCCGCGGGTGCTATGAAGGCCAAGCACGTCCAGAGAAGCCCCTTGAAGTAGACGAGGGGCACGGCAAAGAGATGGGTCTGGAGGAAGCCCTGGATTGTGTACCCAGCCCAAGGCAAGGGCATGAGAAGAAACAGCACCAGGATCAGCGCGCTCACCCAAAAACAGATGGGGCCTTTTCGAGAGGCAAGGGCGGCTCCAACAAGAGCCAAGATGGCGGGGGCAATGAAGATATCAGAAGCCAATGCAAAGAGCCCTTGCCAGGAATAGGGCACTACGACGCTGACAGAGAGCTTCTTATAGGAGAACGCATAAGCGCAAAGTCGGATCAGGGGGGCCCAATGAATTGAAAGCGCGAGAGAGGAGACGGGCCGATCAGTCCAAGAACCCATAGGCGTGCTAAGCCATGACTGCCGGCCCTGTCCACCCAAGTCGCCCCGCACGAGGAAATGGGCCGACGCCACTAGAGTGGCGATCAGGCATGGCTCAGGCTGCCCCACGTTGCCCATCACCACGATAGCAAGGGCCGCAAGGGCTATGCTGCGGAGATCCCCCCACCGCACCCAATGAAGAGCCAATAAGGCCCAGGGAAGCAGGAAAACGCAGGGGGGTCCTGAATTGTCAGGCGGTCAATAACCCAGGGATTCACCGCAAAGAGGGCCGCGCCTAGGGTCGCTTCGGGCAGCCCATATCCTTCGCGCTTGAGCCAAAGAAGGGCGCCCCACGCACCAAGCGGGATCCCAAGGGCCAGCGTCAGACAGTAGGTCCAGTAAGTTGGAAATACATAGAATGGCCAGCGAAGAGGATTGAAGGGACGGTACTGGGCGCTGATCGAAGGTCGGGTAGCCACAGCCGGCGTAGGGATCCCACAGAGGAAGGCGCCCCCGCGGAGACGCTCGGCGGTGTAGAAATCCCCCGGGAAGAACCCCGACAGGTGCCCAAAATCCATATCCGAGACCCATGGGATCGCCCTCTTTCTGGCGATGAAAGCTCCATCTACATCGAGGGGCACGCCGTTGTTCCGCGCGTCTGCCCACCCCCAGTTGGGGTATTTCGCAAAGGGCAGGAAGTTATATCCGGCGAATAGAGGTAGGAAAGTTAACAAGATGAGGGCTGCAAGGACGGCCAAGGCCCCCAGGGGTATCCCGGCGTTGCCCGGGAGAGCCATCCGTCGTCTTCTCAGCCCCTCAAGTCCTGATATCAGCAAACCCATTAGGGAACCTCTCGCCATTACTTAGCGTCCCTCACTTCTCCTCCTGGTAATCCTGCTCGGTGTTGACGGCCCAGAGGGCGTCCTTGGCGACCGAGCCCGACGCTACGAGATCCACGGCGGTCATGGCGCAGAGCATGGAGTGGTCCTGGTTGTTGTACTTGTGCATGCCGTTGCGGCCGATCGGGTAGAGGTTCTCGATCCCGTCGAGGAAGGCCCTTAAGACATCGAACCTGTCGTAAGTCCCGAAGTAGGCGGGGTAGGTCTTGGGCGCGCGGATGACCACCGAGTCCAGCGCGTCCGCGGCATCGATCACCTCGATGGCCGCCAGCTCCTGCACGGCGAGCTTCGCGATGTCCGAATCGGCCATGGACCAGAAGGCGTCCCCCTCGTTGCAGAAGTACTC
>CAVYWK010000034.1:0-4114 GCA_963772255.1 uncultured Acidobacteriota bacterium | reverse complement strand
ATCCCCCACTTCTACTACAACTTCTACGTCTTCCAGTACGCCACCAGCATCACCGCCTCGGCCAGATCGCCGCCAACATGCGGGCGGACGCGGCGGCGAAACCGCCGAGCACGAAGGCCCGTGACGCCTACATCCAGATGCTTTCCTCGGGTTCCTCCAAGTACCCCATCGACCTGCTCAAGGGCGCCGGCGTGGACATGACCACGAGCGCCCCCTTCGATGCCGCCATGAAGGAGATGAACACCGTCATGGACGAGATCGAGGCGATCCTCAACAAGCAGAAGAAGTAAGAGGCGAAACGCAAGGCGCGAGACGCGAGACGCGAAACGCGAAGCAAAAAGGGGCCCGCCCGGGCCCCTTTTTGCTACACTTGTTCCGCAACGAGGAGGGGCCCATGGGCATCAAGATGATTCAGGTGGACGCATTCACAGACGAGGCCTTTGGAGGAAATCCCGCGGCGGTCTGTTTCTTGACGGAGACGAGGGATGACGGCTGGATGCAGCGCGTCGCCCGGGAGATGAACCTTTCCGAGACGGCCTTCCTCCTGCGCGGCCAGGACGGTTTTTCCTTGCGTTGGTTCACGCCGGCGGTGGAGGTGGATCTCTGCGGCCACGCCACGCTCGCCAGCGCCCATGCCCTGTGGGAGGAGGGGGTGGTTCCGTCCGCCGAACCCCTGCGATTTCACACCCGCAGCGGCCTGCTCGGAGCCAAAAAGCGCGAGGGGACCATCGAGTTGGACTTCCCCGCCACACCGGAGACCCCATGTGCTCCTCCCCCCGGCCTCTCCCTGGCCCTCGGTGCGGAGCCCACCTACATCGGCCACAGCGCGTTCGACTACCTGGTGCTTTTGAGGGATGCCGAGGCGGTTCGGCGCCTGAGCCCCGACATGGGACTTCTCAAAAAAGTCTCCGCCCGCGGGATCATCGTCACCGCGCTGTCGGATGACCCCAGGTTCGACTTCGTTTCCCGCTTCTTCGCCCCGGCCGCAGGTATCGACGAGGATCCCGTCACGGGTTCCGCCCACTGTTGCCTCGGCCCCTTCTGGCAGGCCAAGCTGGAGAAAGCCTCCATGGTGGCCTATCAAGCCTCCGTCCGCGGAGGAGTCGTCCGAGTCGAGGTTGACGGCGACCGAGTTCAGATCGGCGGTCACGCGGTCACCGTCATGAGGGCCGACCTCCTGGCCTAACCATCGAACATTGTCTCCGGGTGCTCCTGGCGCCCTCCCCGACCCACCTCATGAGCGTCCGAAAGGTCCGTCGCAGATTCGCGGATGGGACAAGTGTTCCATTCGGCCGCCATGGAACACCGGGGAACAGTCGTTTCATTGGTCGTTAAGTTTATAAAATATATGCGCTTAACTAGGCGTACCGTGATGCGGGACCGGGGGAGTGCACGGTGGGTGTCGTTCGGCGGCAAGTCGCGTAACTAGTTGATAATAAACAGACTACATTTTGGCACAGAAGTTCCATTAGTGAGGCCCTATGAATAGGAGGTGTTTCATGACGGTCTCTAAGTGGGTCAGGACAGTAGTCATGGTGGCGGGCCTCGGCTCTATGGTCATCGCAGCGGCCGCCGCCGGCAGCGACACCAAGGGCAAGTTCTACTTCAAGAAGAGCTGCAAGACCTGCCACGCCAAGGGTGCGGCGGGCGGCGAGGTGACGCCCTCTGACCAAGACCCAGGCCCAGTGGAAGGCCTACTTCGCGGCCGGCAAGCACAACAAGGGCAAGGAAGCCCTGACCAAGCTCCTGACGCCCGAGCAGCTGCTCGACGTCCAGACCTTCCTGACCGCCACGCCTCCGATTCCCCCCAGCCCGAGACCTGCGGCGGCTGATCTTCTTTCCGGGGCCGCCTGGCGTCCTCTCGGCGGGCAGGGCATCCCCTTGTTTATCCTTGGCGCGAGGGAAGCGCCCACAGTTTAAGGAGGGATGCATGAAGAGGGTTCTAGCGGTTTCTGACCGCCGCGCTTCTTTGCGCGCCTCTGGGCCTGATGGCCCAGAGCAACGAGGAACTGCTCAAGCAGATCGAGCAGCTCAGGCAGCAGCTCCAGACCTTGGAGCAGAAAGTGACGACGCAGCAGGCAGCTCCCGCGCCGGCCCAGGACGTCCAGGACCTGGACGCCCGGCTGACCAAGGTGGAGACCAAGACCGCCGGCGACAACATCTCCTGGGGCGGCGACATGCGTCTCCGCTTCGACAACCAGAGCTGGCACGTCAACCCCTACCAGCAGGTGGTGGGCTTCAATCCCGCAGACTGGCATGCCCATCACCCAGCAGGTTCCCGCGCAGGACTGGTCCAACCCCATGGCGTGGTCCCTGCGTCTGCGCCTCAAGATGAACGCCAAGGTGACGGACAACATGACGTTCATGGGCCGCCTGTCCATGTACAAGCTCTACGGCGGCGCCGAGGTCCCCATCTTCAACGGCCAGCCCAACACGGTCTACAACTCCTTCAACTCGGTACGCGTGCCCAGCAACGACGTCCTGCACGTGGAGCGCGCCCTGCTCCGCTACGATTTCCCCAACGCGCCCTTCACCCTGGCCTTCGGCCGCATGAACACCTGCGACGGACCGCCCCTGGAGATCCGCGAAGGTACGGAACGTCAGGCCACGCCCATGGCCATCATGGTGAACGCCGAGGTGGACGGGTTCCACATCGACTACCACCTGGAGAAGCTCGGCCTGCCCGAGGGGACCACCTTCGGCATCTGCGACGGCGTCGGCTACGAATCCGGCTTCGGCGGCGGCGGCAACGTCTCCCAGAGCTTACACCATGACCCCCTTCGGCATGGGCTCCGATCAACGGCATGAAGGACAGCACCGTCCTCGGCGCCATGTTCGACATGCCCCTGCTCTTCCAGACGGGGAAGTTCATCAAGAGCGCCCGCCTCATCGTGGGGTACAACCGCTTCGGCAACATGACCGACATCCCCTACGGCACCCTCATCAACTTCCCCATCCCCGGGCCCTACGCCGCAGCCCTCCCCCCAGTACGTGACCGCCACCGACAACCTGGGCGACATGGACCAGTGGGGCCTCACCTGGGAGCACAAGCATCGGCGACACCTTCACCTACTTCCTCAGCGGCGGCTACATCAAGAGCCATCCCAACGGCAAGGTCAGCCAGTACGGGTTCGGCGGCCTCCTGGGCGATCCCAACAACAGCCAGAGCGGCAACGGCCTACTACGCCGGCCTGCGCTGGACTCCCACCCCCAAGGTGGACCTCGGGCTCGAGTTCAACCACGGCTCCCCCCGCTGGTTCACCTACACGCCGAGCTCCGGCGAGCTCGGCGACAAGCTGGCGGCCCGCGGCGACGTGTGGGAGGGCTACGCTCGCTGCAACTTCGCCAAGACACGCTTCCTGCGCGTGGGCTACATCTACTACGACTACTCCACGGCCTTCAGCGGCTGGCACATCGCCCCCGCGAACCTGGATTACTACGACCTGGACAACAACGCGGTGAACTTCTACGCGTTCCCCAAGACCGTGAAAAACGCGTACTTCCTCTTCGACGCGAAGTGGTAGACACCTCCATCCCTCATGGCCGGGGGGCACATCGCCCCCCGGCCGCTTTCACTGGAAGGGAGACCGCGCATGAAGGCCACCCGTATGGACCGGCGCACTGTTCGTGAAGGTCCGCGGCGGGAGCGGCCGCCACGGCGCTGATGCGGCTGCCTCAAATACTTCAAGAAAGGCCAGAGCCCGGCGCCCGACAACCCGGAGGTCCCGACGACCTGCGAGCTGTGTCCGAACAAGTGCTCCGCCATCGCCGTCGTGGAGGGCGGCATCGTCAAGAAGCTGAACCCCAATCCCGAGAACCCGAAGTCCCGTGACATGCTCTGCGCCCGCGGCAACGCGGCCATCGAGCAGGTCTACGACCCCGACCGGCTCAAGCAGCCCATGATCCGCGCCGGCGCCCGCGGCGAGGGCAAATGGAACCCCGTCAGCTGGGACGAGGCCTTCGACTTCGCCGCCAAGAAGCTGGAGGAAATCAAGGCAAGCATGGTCCGGAGGCAACCCTGTGGTCCTGCACTGAGGGATTCCAGGAAGTCTTTTCAAGAACCTCGGCATGGCCTTTGGCTGCCCCAACATCCTGCGCCACCCGAGCCTCTGCC
>CAVYWK010000033.1:0-54406 GCA_963772255.1 uncultured Acidobacteriota bacterium | reverse complement strand
CGGCGGAGGGCGTCATGCTCGTGGCCGTGCCGGAATTCCAAGGGAGAGTCTCCCCCACTTTCGATTTCTGCCACCGGGTAGCGCTGTGGCGATTGGACGATCGGGGCGTCCATTCCGCGGGCCACCGGAAATGCCGCGATCTCGGCCCCAGAGAACGGGCGCCCAGATTGCAGGCCATGGGCGTCGAGGTGCTCCTCTGCGGCGCCATCGGCAAGGACCTCGAAGAGGACATCCGGTCCCGCGGCATCGAAGTGGTGCCCGGGCTCACAGGTGGAGTGGCGGAAGTGGTGGCGGCGTACAGGTGCCAGGCCCTGGGCCAACCGAGGTTCAGGCTACCCGGCGTGCAGGCAAATTGAAAATCGTGGCTCGTTCTGGGAGGTGCAAGATGGCGACGAAGAAAAGGTCCTGGGGGCGATGGGCCCTCTGTGCGGCGGGGATTTGGCTGGTCGGAGTCACCGCGTCGCTGGCGGCGCCGGCGGGCAAGATCCGGGTGGCCGTGACGGAGCCTGACATCGAGATCATCGTCAGGGCCGTGGGCGGGAATCAGGTGGACACCTTCAGCCTCTTCAAGGGGTGCATCCTCCGCAAGGACCTCGCCGTGGAACCCGCCGTTCTGGACAGGCTACTGAAGGCGGACGCCGTGGCCTGGACGGGGTTTTTCAACGAATCGGCGGCCATCAATGACGCCCTGGGCAGGCCCGTGGCGGGCTCGGCTCCGAAGGGTGCACCGCTGCAATGGATCGATGTGTCCAAGGGAGCCGTGAGGGCGAACGTCCCCACCTCCACGTGTTTCGGGTATGTGGATCCCTCCCTCATGGCGGGAGATCCCTTTTTCTGGCTGAACCCCGAAAACGGAGCCACCATCGCCCGTGCGGCGGCCGAGGGCCTGGGCGACATGAAGCCGGACCAGAGGGCCTATTTCCTCGCCAACGCCGAGACGTTCAACAAGGATCTGGAGAGGGACATCATCAAGTGGAAAAAGGAACTGGAGCCCCTCGCGGGCCTTCGCATCTTCAGCGCCCAGTGCGGCTGGCAGAACTTTTCCAAACTGGGCGGCCCCACCTTCGTGGTGTGCAAGGGGACGCCCGGAACCCTTCCCACGCCCCAGCTTCTTCTCGACCACGTGAAGGAAATGAAGGCCCAGGTCATCCTCGTGGATCCCAACACGCCCCCCGAATACGGTCGGGCGTTCAGAAAGGACTCGGGCCTTAAAGTAATCGAGGTGGCCTCCTCCGTGGAAGCCATCCCCGGAGCCCGATCCTACAGCGATCTTTTCGACAACCTCATCAAAGCCCTCCAGGGGGCCGCCCACTGACGCCGAGCCAAAGGGGCTGACCGCAAGTTAAGGAGATTCCCCATGCATCGTGAAACGGGGTTCCGCCGCCAGGGGCGACGGGACAACAGGCTAAGTGTGTCCGGCATGATCTCGGGACTCGTCGTGATGTTTTGCGCGGCATCCCTGCTCGTCCATGCGTCCGATGTTCGCCCCGCCAGGCTCCGGCCCGATCCGCCCAAACTGCCGCACCCGGCCATCGCGTTGAAGGACGCCGCCGGCAAAAATGTCCTGGATTCGGGAGGGCCCATCAGTTCGCGGCAGACCTGCGGCGGGGATTGCCACGACTACGATTTCATTACTGACAGCTTCCATTTCCAGCAAGGCAAGAACGAGATGGACCCCGCCTTGCTCAAGAGCCACGGGATCGCGCCCTTCAACTCCTCTCCGGGCATGTTCGGAAAGTTCTCCATCATTCCCAACAGGCAGCTGACCCACGCGGGGATCGCGGATCCCTCGGACGCGGACCTGAGCCAGCCCGAGTGGCTCACCAAGTGCGGGGTCTGCCACACGGGCGGGGGTATCTCCGAATTCGACCTGTACGGCCGTAGGTTCCTTTCCCCGGATGCCAAGCCCAAGGGGCCGCTGGATCCGAGCTATACGATTCGGGATCGCGAAACGGGCGAGGTGGTGCCCTGGGACTGGGAGAAGAGCGGCACGGCCGAGGCCGATTGTTTCATGTGCCACGTTCCCAAGGCGAGCCGGGGCGCCCGCCGGGAAGAGATGAGCGCCGGAAACTTCCGGTGGGCCAACAACGCCACGTTGGCCCAAACGGGCATCGTCGCGAAGGACGAGAAGGGGGGATTCAGCTATGATCGCGCCGCGTTCAATGCCGACGGCACCGTGAAACAGGAGGCGCTGAACCTCTCCGATCCCACCCTCGAAAACTGCGCCAAGTGCCACGGGTTCACGGCACGCGACGCCACCACCATCCAGCCCATCCAGCACGCCGACATCATGCGGGGCACGGAGAAGGCCGGATGGATCTACAACGGCGCCAAGATCAGCGACACCGTGTCGCCCCACATCGCCGGGAAGGAGACCATGACCTTTCCCTGGGACGCCCACGCCGCCAAGGACCTGATCTGCATCGACTGCCATTTCTCCCCCAACAACCCGGGGCGCATGATCCACGAGGACGCGGCCAAGAATCTCGCTTACCAACCCGGCCAGAACGACATCGCCGTTTACCTCAAGCGCCCCGATCACAACTTTGCCCGGGGAAACATCCCGCCAGAGACTGTGAACATGACGCGTCACAATACCATGAGGGGATGCGAGGACTGCCACGACGCCGAGAAATCCCACGCCTTCCTGCCCTACAAAGCTCTGCACTTCAAGGCCCTCGCCTGCCAGACCTGTCACATTCCCGCCATCCATTTCTGGGCCTACCGCAGCGACGAGTGGGGATTCCTCATGGACACGGGCACGAGCCGCATCACCTTCCGCGGCATCGATGGCGACATCGTGGACCCCGACTCCAAGGTGACGGGGTTCGAGCCCGCCTACGTTCCCACGCCCGCCAAGGACGGCCACCTCGAGATCCGTCCCACCAACCTCATCACGGGCGTCTACTGGTTCGACAGGACCAAGGGCCGACCCGTCTTCACTTGGCAGGTTCAGCAGGCATTCTTCGAGAGCTGGAGCAAGGACGAGGGATGGACCTACCGTCCCGAGATCGTGAAGGCTTTTGGAGATAAGGACGGCATCATCGACCGGGCCCAAGCCGTCTATGACACCCCCGAAAAGATCGAACTGGTCAGGGGGCTCCTCAAGCGTTACGCAGGCATCCCCGACCCCGAACTCCGCATCGAAGTGGTCCCCTGGGCCATGAGCCACAGCATCGTGGGGAAGGAACAGGCCACCAAGGACTGCACGGCCTGCCATGCGAAACGGAGCATCCTCCACCGGCCCCTGGACCTGGACGACGCCCTGCCCAAGAACGTGCCCGTCATGTACGGTGGTAAACCCGTGAGCGTCGTGAACTACAAGGGAGGTCAGCCCACCTTCGACAACCGGCCGCTGCTCAGCTCCTTCTACATCATCGGCAACAGCCGCGCGGCCGGGGTCGAGTGGCTGGGCTGGCTGAGCATCGCTGCTGCCCTTTGCTTCGCCCTCGTGCACGGGGTCATTCGCCTTATTGGAGGTCGATCATGAACGCGTCCGAACCCCTCTACGCCCTTCACGAGCGGATCTGGCATTGGCTGCAGGCCGCGGCCATGATCCTGCTTGCCCTGAGCGGATTCGCCATCCACGCCCCGGATCGATTCGGCATCCTGGGATCCATGGCCCGGGCCGTGAGCTGGCACTCCTGGATCGGATTGGCCCTGATACTCAACGCCTTCCTCGGCCTTTTCTACCACCTGACGGCGGACAAGTATCACCACTTCCTCCCCAAGATGGACGACTTCACGGGAGGCGCCATCCGTCAGGCGCGCTACTACCTGTACGGCATCTTCAAAGGCGAGCCCCATCCTTACGAAACCGACCCGCGCCACAAGCTCAACCCGCTCCAGAAGGTCACCTACCTGGCGTTGCTCAACGTGCTGTTGCCCTACCAGATCGTGACGGGCGTCTTGATGTGGGGCGCCAACCGCTGGCCGGCCCTCTTCGAAAAAGCGGGCGGTCTGAGAGTGTTGGGCCCGGCCCACACCCTCGGGGCCTATTTCTTCCTGGCCTTCCTCATCGGCCACATCTACCTGGCCACCACGGGGCACACGCCGTGGAGCCTCCTCAGAGCCATGATCACGGGGTACGAGTCGCCGGAAGGGGCGGAACAGCATGGCCAGATCGAATCCGAAGCCGCATGAGCACCCCGTCCCGCTGAAAGCGGATGGCCAGATCGACGACGAGGCGCCAAGCCTGAGCTGGCGCGTGAGGCCCATCGGGATCGTCCGCGCGCCGTTCTCGGCCCCGGCGTTGGCACCTCCGCACTTCACCAATATCGGGAAGGCCACGGTTCACGTCTTTTCGGAATTCGAGTCGGGGCTCAAGGGAATAGAAGAGTTCAGCCATCTCTGGCTTCTCGTACTCTTTAACAGGAGCGACGGGGTTGAAATGCTCCCGCGCGCCCAAGGAGCAACCCCGGAATTTGGCGTCTTCGCCACCCGCGAGCCCCGCAGACCCAACCCCATCGGCCTGACCCTGGTGGAACTGGTAAGGCGGGATGGCTCAGAACTGACGGTCCTGGGTGCGGACCTCTGCGACCACACGCCCGTTCTCGACATCAAGCCTTATTTGCCCGCCTACGACCGTGCCGAGGCGGGCAGGTCAGGGTGTCGCCGGGAGGACAAAGACCCATCGACAACGCCAACTAAAAGGAGGGGAATCATGGTGACCATTGCTGTCCCGCTGGCCCAAGGGGCCTTTTCGTCCCACTTCGGAGGTGCGGACCAGTTCGCCCTCTTCCAGGCCGATGAGGCCACCGGGACCATTCTCTCGACCCGTATCGAAGCCCCGCCACCCCACGAGCAAGGAGCATTCCCCGTGTGGCTGAACTCGCAAGGCGTCGGTGCGGTGTTGGCAGGGGGCATGGGCCCCAGGGCCGTGCAGATGCTGGAAGGGTTCGGCATGAGAACCATCCTGGGCATCCAGAGCGGCGAACCCGAGGCCCTCGTGCGCATGTATCTCCAGGGGAATCTGAAGTCCTCGCAGAGCGCCTGTCAGGACCAGGCCCTGCATCACTGCCACGACGACCGTTCCTGAAGTGGTACCGGATTGGCCGGGCGTTGGTCCCGGGACTGAGCAACGCAGAAGGGGCGGGCCCACGTGGCCCGCCCCTTTGCGAACTGGCTGCGCGGGCCTTCTAGGGCACCCTGGCATCCTCCACATCGAGGCCCAGCACGAGCGTGCAGGCGTGGAGTCCGTGGACCAGAGCCTCGCCGGCGCACGCATAGTAGAGATGAGGCTTGGCTTCCTCCAGCCGTCTGACGAAGTGGCGTCCGAAGGGCACCAGATGGCGGCGCAGAAGCGTCTCCGCGATGGTCTGCCATCCCTGGGCCTCGGTCCCCGCGGGTCCGGCGACCCGCTCCAGGACATAGGCGAGGAATTCCAATTCCAGCCCAAGGTGATCCGGAGGCAGGGAGACACCCGTGCGGGGCCGGATGCCCGCGGCCTCGTGGAGGGCCCGCAGGTCCTCCAGGCACTCGGGTGCCATGAGGCGGCCGTGCGTGTACACCGACTCGTACGGGTGCACCGTAGGATTCCCGCTGCCATGAAGGAACAGGCGCACATATTCCACCGCCTGGCGTTGCGATGGGTCGCAGTGCTCCAGCATCCCCGCCAGGGCCACGGGGAGCCCCTCGAGGCCGGGGCAATGGACGGGACACTGGTTCAGAAGCTCGGCCAGGCGGATCTTGACATCCGCCTCGGGCTCGAGGAACACCTCCGAAAGGACCGCGAAAACCCCCGACAGCGAGGCCAGCAAGGAAGTCTGCTCGCCCCTGGGCATGGAATCTCCTGGCTGTTTCATCTCGCTGTACTCCGTGAGATCCCTCATGGGTTAGGCTCCGACGTTGGCTTCAGCTCGTCCGGCCGCGGTCATTTGAACGCGCTGACCTGACCGGCGTAGACGAAGATGTACCTCAGGAGGTAGCCGCCGATCAGCACGAGGATGGCTGCACCGGAAGCCAGGGGTTTGTTGTGATGGACGGAGGCCTTCCTGAAAATGGCCGGGGCCATCTCCCAGATCTCGATGAAGAGCGGGACGAGCAGCCCGAGGAGCATGAAGAACACCCAGAAGACCACCGTGTAGGGACCGCCCAGGATGAGCTTGAGGGCCTCCTGGACCGCGAGCACGGAAAGCTGGCCGTGGATCAGGTAGGGCAGGACGATGAAGAACTCCAGGGTGATGAAGCATATGTCCAGCGTGTAGAGAAACTTTAGCTGCCTGAAATCCAGGTCCTTCCGGTTGACGGAGAGGGCCAGAATGAGGGCGGCACATCCGGAAGAAAAGGCCGAGAACAGGAACATCTGGGCCACCAGGTTGGTGTTCCAGAAGGGCCGCGCCTGCACGGCGCCCAGGAGCACGCCCGTGTAGATGCCCACGCCGATGCTGAAGGGGAATCCGAGCATGCCCAGGCCCCTTCGCCAACCCGAGAGGTCCACGTCCAGCCTCCTGAGGATGGCCAACCGCTTCGGCACGTACGAGAAGAGCTTCTCTCGCGCATCCGCGGGGAGCCAGGCCCAGAAATACAGGAAGCAGACCCCGGTGAATACCAGCAGGAGCCAGGAGCCGATGGACATGGGGCTCTGCCAGCGGAAGGTCACGAAGAGCTTGTAGAAGCGGTACCAGTTACCCAGGTCGAAGATGAGAAGGAAGGAGCCCAGGGCCACGGGCCAGGGCGCCATCATGGCGCCGTACTTGGCGATTCTGGGGTAGGCCGGCTGGCCGTCCGCCTGCAGGTAGGTGGCTAGGGCGGACACGAAGAAGAGCCCCGCGGAGAGCCCGCCGAGGAACAGGTAGTTGACGATGAGGAATCCCCACTCGATGGTCGGCATGGCGATCTCCCTACAGCAGGTAATACAACTGCGGGCCGTTGCCCGTCTCGGGCTTCTTGACGAGGTAGCGGCGGGTGTTCAAAAGCCGGGCCATTTCACCTTCGGCATCGTTCAGGTCGCCGAAGACCCGGACTTTGGAGGGGCAGGTCTCCACGCACGCGGGCACCTGGCCGCGGTCGACCCGGTGGACGCACAGGGTGCATTTGTCCACCACCCCGAGGTCCTCGCGGAAAGTCCTGGCGTTGTATGGGCAGGCGATCATGCAGTAGCGGCAGCCGATGCAGTCCGGAGCGTTCACGAGCACGATGCCGTCCTCCCGCTGCCACGAGGCCCCCGTGGGGCAAACTCGTACGCAGGAGGGGTTCTCGCAGTGGTGGCATTGCTCCGGGTCGAAGGTGGCCATGAGGTGGGGGTAGGTCCCCCGCCGGTCCTCGTTGATCCAGTCCCGGAACTTGCCCACGGGCACGCCGTTCTCGGCCTTGCAGGCCACCACGCAGGCCTTGCAGTTGATGCACTTCCTGCTGTCGATGACGAGGGCGTAGCGCTTGCCTGATTTCTCTGACATGGCCGGCTCCCCTTAAGCCTTCCTGACCTTCACGAAGGTCTCGTGAAAGGCCGCGTTGCCGGATACCTCGTCCCAAGCCGTCTCCAGAACCACCGCGTCGCTCGCACCCACGTCGAAGGCCAGCTTCTGCCACTTCGACTTCTTGCCGTAGCCGTGGAGCATGAAGACGCAGTCGGGGCGGATCTCGTCGGTGACCCTGGCCTTGATCTTCACCGTTCCGGCTGAACTGGTCACTTCCAGCAGATCTCCCGTTTCGATGCTCAGGGCCCGCGCGCTCTGCGGGTTGATCCAGAGGTCGTTGACCGGGCAGAACTCGTTCAGCCAGGGGTTGTTGGTCTGGTTGGCGTGCGTGAAGTACGCCTTCCGGCCGAGGACCATCCGGAACTGGCCGGCGGGAGGGGGCGTGGGGGGCTTGTATACGGGCAGAGGGTCGTAACCCGACTCCTGCAACCGCTCCGAGTAGAGCTCGATCTTGCCGGACTTGGTCACGAACCGGTGATCGGCCTTGAGCGTCTGGCCGTACTTGGGCTCGGCGATGGCCAGTACGCCGTGCTTCTTGATGTGTTCCAGGGGGTTCTCCACGGGTAGATCCTGGGCCTGGGCTTCGATCCACTGATCCATGGTGTAGTCGAAGTAGTCCGAGAGGTTCAGGCGCTTGGCGAGTCCCTGGACGATCTCGAGGTTGGGCTTGGTGTCGTGGATGGGCTTGACGGCCTGCTGCCGGAACACCACCGCGGGCCAGATGCCCGGCATGCCCTCCATGGGATCGGTCCGCTCCAGGTACGCGGATTCGGGGAAGATCACGTCCGCGTACCAGGCCGTGTCGCTCATCTGCACATCGATGACGCCCACGAAATCCATGGCTTCCATCATCTTGAGGGTTTTGCCTTGGTCCGGCAGGGCGTTCATGGGATCCTGCTTGTAGACCATCCAGCCCTTGACGGGGTAGGGCTTGCCGGAGAGGACGTTCTCCCTGAGCTTGAGGTAGACGCCGTCGCCTTTGGCCGCGAGCGGGAAGTTCTTGTCGATCTCGTCAACCCTGCCGGCCTTGGGATCGTCCCAGGGCAGGAAGAGGAACTCGCCGAGGGCGATCTTCTGGTTGGGCACCATGCCGCCCTCTCGGTCCCAGTTGCCCACGATGGCGTTGAGGATGGCCTGCGCGCGGCGCATCTGGAAGTCGTTCTTGTACCAGGAACTTCGGCGTCCCGCGTAGTAAACCGCTCGCGGGGCCGCGTCGGCGAACTCCCTGGCGATGCGGACGATGTCCCGCGCCAGGATCTCCGTCTCCTTCTCGGCCCAATCCGGGGTGTACTGCTTCACGTGCTCCGCCAGCTTGTCGAAGCCCGTGGTGTAGGTGGCCACGAACTCCTTGTCGTAGCGTCCCTCGCCCACGATCACGTTGAGCATGGCGAGGATGAACGCCAGATCGGTGCCCGGGCGGACGGGGTACCACTGGTCGGCCTTGGCGGCCGTCACGGTGAACCGGGGGTCGAGATAGATGACCTTGGCCTTGCGGTACATGGCCGATCCGATGAGGTCCATGGTGTCGGGCGTGATGATGGATTCGAATCGGTTGGCGCCCGAAAGGATCACGTACTCCGCGTTGAGCAGATCAAAGGAGGGTACGGTCCCGAACGTGGCCGAATAGGCCAGGTTCACGGAGGACAGGCAAAGGGTCGGATGCCGGACGAGGTTGGGGGAGCCGAATGCCATCCCGAGGTTCTTGAAGAACACCTCCTGAAAGCCCTCGGTGGACGCCCAGAGCGTGCCCTCCGGCCCGTATTTCTGCTTGATCTCTGAAAGCTTCTGGGCGGCATAATCGAAGGCTTCGTCCCAGGAGACGGGGCGCCACTTGCCCTCGCCCCGGGCGCCGGCGCGGATCAGCGGCTGTTTCAGGCGGTCGGGGTCGTAGACCTGCTTGATGGCCGCGTTCCCGCGGGCGCAGAGCATGCCTCGGGACTTGGGATTCTCGGGGTTGGGATTGAGCTTGTGAACGATGCCGCCTTCCACGACGGCGAGGACGGAACACTTGTTGGGACAAAGCTCGCAGGTCGTGGGAACCACCAGGGGCGCGGGCGCCTGGCTCTTGCCTGCCTCGAAATATTTCAGGCAGCCGGTCTTCGGTCATCAGCGCCGTGGCGGCCGCTCCCGCCGCGGTAACCTGGACGAAAGTGCGCCGGTTCATACGGTTGGCCTTCATGCGCCGTCTCCCCTCTCCAGTGAAAGCGGCCGGGGGGCGATGTGCCCCCCGGCCATGAGGGATGGAGGTTCTACCACTTCGCGTCGAAGAGGAAGTACGCGTTCTTCACGGTCTTGGGGAACGCGTAGAAGTTCACCGCGTTGTTGTCCAGGTTGTAGTAATCCAGGTTCGCGGGAGCGATGTGCCAGCCGCTGAAGGCCGTGGAGTAGTCGTAGTAGGTGTAGCCCACGCGCATGGAAGTGTGTTTGCTGAAGGTATAGCGGAGGTAGCCCTCCCACACGTTGCCGCGGGCCGCCAGCTTGTCGCCGAGCTCGCCGGTAGCTCGGGCGTGTAGGTGAACCAGCGGGAGGAGCCGTGGTTGAACTCGAGCCCGAGGTCCACCTTGGGGGTGGGATTCCAGCGCAGGCCGAGCGTAGTAGGCCGTTCCGCTCTGGCTCTTGTTGGGGTCTCCGAGGAGGCCGCCGAACCCGTACTGGCTCACCTTGCCGTTGGGATGGCTCTTGATGTAGCCGCCGCCGGCGAAGTAGGTGAAGGTGTCGCCGATCCTGTGCTCCCAGGTGAGGCCCCACTGGTCCATGTCGCCCAGGTTCTCGGTGGCCGTCACGTACTGGGGAGAGGGCTGGGCGTAGGGCCCGGGGATGGGGAAGTTGATGAGGGTGCCGTAGGGGATGTCGGTCATGTTGCCGAAGCGGTTGTAGCCCAGCATGAAGCGGGCGCTGTTGATGAACTTCGCCCGTCTGGAAGAGCAGGGGCATGTCGTAGATGGCGCCGATGACGGTGCTGTCCTTCATGCCGTTGATGGAACCCATGCCGAAGGGAGTCATGGTGTAGCTCTGGGAGACGTTGCCGCCGCCGCCGAAGCCGGATTCGTAGCCGATGCCGGCGCAGATGCCGAAGGTGGTCCCCTCGGGAAGGCCGAGCTTCTCCATGTGGTAGTCGATGTGGAACGCCGTCCACCTCGGCGTTCACCATGATGGCCATGGGCGTGGCCTGACGTTCCGTACCTTCGCGGATCTCCAGGGGCGGTCCGTCGCTGGTGTTCATGCGGCCGAAGGCCAGGGTGAAGGGCGCGTTGGGGAAGTCATAGCGGAGCAGGGCGCGCTCCACGTGCAGGACGTCGTTGCTGGGCACGCGTACCGAGTTGAAGGAGTTGTAGACCGTGTTGGGCTGGCCGTTGAAGATGGGGACCTCGGCTCCGCCGTAGAGCTTGTACATGGACAGGCGGCCCATGAAACGTCATGTTCGTCCGTCACCTTGGCGTTCATCTTGAGGCGCAGACGCAGGGACCACGCCATGGGGTTGGACCAGTCCTGCGCGGGCACCTGCTGGGTGATGGGCATGCCAGTCTGCGGGATTGAAGCCCACCACCTGCTGGTAGGGGTTGACGTGCCAGCTCTGGTTGTCGAAGCGGAGACGCATGTCGCCACCCCAGGAGATGTTGTCGCCGGCGGTCTTGATCTCCACCTTGGTCAGCCGGGCGTCCAGGTCCTGGACGTCCTGGGCCGGGCGCGGGAGCTGCCTGCTGCGTCGTCACTTTCTGCTCCAAGGTCTGGAGCTGCTGCCTGAGCTGCTCGATCTGCTTGAGCAGTTCCTCGTTGCTCTGGGCCATCAGGCCCAGAGGCGCGCAAAGAAGCGCGGCGGTCAGAAACCCTAGAACCCTCTTCATGCATCCCTCCTTAAACTGTGGGCGCTTCCCTCGCGCCAAGGATCAAACAAAGGGGATGCCCTGCCCCCCCGAGAGGACGCCAGGCGGCCCCGGAAAGAAGATCAGCCGCCGCAGGTCTCGGGCTGGGGGGAATCGGACGCGTGCGCGGTCACGAAGGTCTGGACATCGAGAAGCTGCTCGGGCGTTAGGAGTTTGGACAGATCTTCCTTGCCCTTGGAGTGCTTCCCCGCCGTGAAGTAGGCCTTCCACTGGGCCTGCGTCTTGGTCAGAGGCGTCACCTCGCCGCCCGCCGCACCCTTGGCGTGACAGGACTTGCAACTCTTCTTGAAGTAGAACTTGCCCTTCGTCTCACTGCCGGCGGCGGCCGCTGCGATGACCATAGAGCCGAGGCCCGCCACCATGACCACTGTCCTGACCCACTTAGAGACCGTCATGAAACACCTCCTATTCATAGGGCCTCACTAATGGAACTTCTGTGCCAAAATGCAGTATTGTTTATTATCAACTAGTTACGCGACTTGCCGCCGAACGACACCCACCGTGCACTCCCCCGGTCCCGCATCACGGTACGCCTAGTTAAGCGCATATATTTTATAAACTTAACGACCAATGAAACGACTGTTCCTCAGTGTTCCATGGCGGCCGAATGGAACACTTGTCCCATCCGCGAATCTGCGACGGACCTTTCGGACGCTCATGAGGTGGGTCGGGGAGGGCGCCTGGAGCGCCCGGAGACGATGTTCGAAGGTTAGGCCAGGAGGTCGGCCCTCATGACGGTGACCGCGTGACCGCCGATCTGAACTCGGTCGCCGTCAACCTCGACTCGGACGACTCCTCCGCGGACGGAGGCCTGATAGGCCACCATGGAGGCTTTCTCCAGCCTGGCCTGCCAGAAGGGGCCGAGGCAACAGTGGGCGGAACCCGTGACGGGATCCTCGTCGATACCTGCGGCCGGGGCGAAGAAGCGGGAAACGAAGTCGAACCTGGGGTCGTCCGACAGCGCGGTGACGATGATCCCGCGGGCGGAGACTTTCTTGAGCAAGTCCCATGTCGGGGCTCAGGCGCCGAACCGCCTCGGCATCCCTCAAAAGCACCAGGTAGTCGAACGCGCTGTGGCCGATGTAGGTGGGTTCCGCACCGAGGGCCCGGGAGAGGCCGGGGGGAGGAGCACATGGGGTCTCCGGTGTGGCGGGGAAGTCCAACTCGATGATCCCCTCGCGCTTTTTGGCTCCGAGCAGGCCGCTGCGGGTGTGAAATCGCAGGGGTTCGGCGGACGGAACCACCCCCTCCTCCCACAGGGCATGGGCGCTGGCGAGCGTGGCGTGGCCGCAGAGATCCACCTCCACCGCCGGCGTAAACCAGCGCAAGGAAAAACCGTCCTGGCCGCGCAGGAGGAAGGCCGTCTCGGAGAGGTTCATCTCCCGGGCGACGCGCTGCATCCAGCCGTCATCCCTCGTCTCCGTCAAGAAACAGACCGCCGCGGGATTTCCTCCGAAGGCCTCGTCCGTGAATGCGTCCACCTGAATCATCTTGATTCCCATGGGCCCCTCCTCGTTGCGGAACAAGTGTAGCAAAAAGGGGCCCGGGCGGGCCCCTTTTTGCTTCGCGTTTTGCGTCTCGCGTCTCGCGCCTTGCGTTTCGCCTCTTACTTCTTCTGCTTGTTGAGGATCGCCTCGATCTCGTCCATGACGGTGTTCATCTCCTTCATGGCGGCATCGAAGGGGGCGCTCGTGGTCATGTCCACGCCGGCGCCCTTGAGCAGGTCGATGGGGTACTTGGAGGAACCCGAGGAAAGCATCTGGATGTAGGCGTCACGGGCCTTCGTGCTCGGCGGTTTCGCCGCCTCTTCCTCGCGGATGGCGTTGGCGATGGAGCTGGAGGCCACCAGGCTCGTGGCGTACTGGTAGACGTAGAAATTGTAGTAGAAGTGCGGGATGTAGGCCCACTCCACGCCGTAGAGGTCGTCCACCTTGCAGACCCCATCCTTGTCGCCGTAGTACTCCTTGAGCAGGGACAGGTAGAGCTTGGTCAGGTTGTCGCCCGTGAGGCTCTCGCCCGACTCGGCCATCTCGTGCATCTTGAGCTCGAACTCGGCGAAGAGCGTCTGGCGGAAGAGCGTCTGGCGGAGTCCGTCCAGGTGGCTGCCGAGGAGGAAGAGCTTGGTGGCGTCGTCCTTGGCTTCGTTCTTGAGCATGTAGTCCAGCAGGAGGTTCTCGTTCAGGGTGCTGGCCACCTCGGCCACGAAGATGGAGTAGTCCGCGGTGATGTAGGGCTGGTTCTTGTTGGAGAGAAAGGAGTGCATGGAATGGCCCGATTCGTGGGCCAGCGTGGACACGTCGTCGTAGCCGCCCATGAAGTTCAGGAGCTGGTAGGGGTGCACGTCGTACGCCGCGCCGTTGCTGTAGGCTCCCGACTTCTTGCCCTTGGAGGGCATGAAGTCCACCCACCGCGTATCGTAGCCCTGCTTCAGGTCATCCACGTAGGTCTTGCCCAAGGGTGCACACGCTTTGAGCGTGAGGTCCATGGCCTGCTCGGGGGTGAAGGGCAGATCCACATCCTTCACGATGGACGCGTAGAGGTCCTCGTAGCGAAGCTGGTCCACGCCCATCATGCGCTGGCGGAGCTTGAGGTAGCGATGCAGGGTGGGCAGGTTCGCGTGGACGTCACTGATGAGCTGTTTGTAAACGACCGGGGGGATATTGTTCCGGTCGAGCGAGGCCTGGAGGCACGAGTCGTAGTGCCTCGCATCCTTGTTGAACATGTGCGCCTTCACCTGGGAGTAGAGCGACGTGCCGAGGGTTCGCTTGAACTCGTCGAAGCGGCCCCAAAACGCCTTGAACACCAGATCCCGGTCCGCGCGGTTGTTGGAAGCCCGGTACTTGGTATAGGCCGCCGCGTCCAAGAGCGGGATGATTTCGCCCGAGGAGAGCTTCACGTCCTTGGGGTAGGGCAGGTCCGCGTTGGTGAAGATGGAATAGATGGACTCGGCGGACCCGGCCATCTGGCCGTTGGCCTGGGCCACGAGCTTTTCGCCCGCCGGATCGAGGGTGTGGGCCTTCATCCGCAGGATATTGTCCAGATAGGGCTTGTAGTCCTTCAACCTCGGCTCCTGGGCCACGAACTGGTCCACCTTGGCCGAATCGATGGTCAGGATCTCTGGGCGCACGAAGGACACGGCCGCGCCGAACTGGGCGGCCACCTGCTCGATGCCCTGGACCATTTCCTGGCTCTTGGACACCTGGGTGTCTTGGTCTGCCAACTGGCTGGCGTAGGACATGAGGCGGGACAAGTCCTTGTCCATGCCCGCCATGGTGGAGAGGGCGTTGTAGAGCGATGTAGCAGAGTCGCCGAGATGTCCCTTGTAAGGCGCCATGTCGGGAAGGCGCTTCTGAAGGGTCTCCTTCCCCTGGGACCATGCCGCGTCGGAGGGGTAGAGGTCCTTGAGGTTCCAGGTGAGTTTTTCCGGGACCTGGGAGCGCTCGACGGCGAGCGCCGGAAGACTAGCGGCCGCCATGGACAGCGCTGCCAGCGTAACGAGCAGGATCGTTCCAATTCGAATCATGGACACTCCTCTTCAAGGGGACACGGACGCCGACGGGCGCCGCGCGCCGTAAATTTGTACGCACATCGTGGGGGAAAGGTTGCAGTCCGATGGGTCGCCTCTGCTTCTTAAGACGAGAGAATAGCAGAAGAATGAGGAAGATGGAAGGAGTCACATCGAAAGCGGGAAGCCCGGAGCGGGGGGCCGGCCACGACCCACCGCACCCGTTCTCATCGTCCTCTGCTCCGGAGTCACGGACGGTGGAAGGCGGAAAGCGATGATGGATGGCGACCTGCGGTGGGGGTTCGGATTTTCGTTTCACTTCTCACTTTTCACTTCTCACTCTTCCCAACTTCACCTGCAAGTATGGGTCTCGGCAAAAACCCTCCGCCGGGTCATTGGACTCACTCCCCGCCTCCCGCTCCCGGCACCCACCAAGAGGGCGGGCCGAAGCCCGCCCGGTGAAAGAAGGGAGAGGGGCCCGTCGCGACGACGGGAAGGCGCCGCTACGATCCCGGAACGGGGAGTTCGTCCCCGGCGCCCGCATTGCTCCCGGGGCCGTGGCCTCCATCGAAGCCCTGCCCTCGCCCGAGCCCGTCGCCGAGGCCAATCCACCCGTCAGAACCCACCCGCCCCCCCCTTCCACAGGTTCTCCGGGCGCGGCGGGCCTGCATCAACTCGCGGGCTTTGGACCACTGCTCGGGGGTGAGAACCTTGCGGACGTCCAGCAGGTGATCCACTCTGGCCCGGCCCATGCGTGCCCGGATAGCCCCCATCTCATCCGCAAGCCGATCCACGGTGGCTCGGTCGGGGGAGTCCTTTTGCATTTCGCGCCGCAGGTCCAACCGCTTCAGAGCCACCTCCTCGCGGAGCTTCATCATGTCCTTTTGGTTCTGGTAGCGCAGGTCCGCCATTTCCCGCTGCTGTTCCGGCGTGATGTTCAACGCCTGCCGGATCTTGGGATTCGTGAGGGGTCCCGCAGCGATAGTCGCCAGTCCCAGGGCCGCAATTCCGGTAACGATGGCGATTTTCCAGGTGGTCTTCATCGTCGTCCTCCTAGCCTAGGTAGCTCAGACCTTCGCCGGGGGTACAAGGTTTAGTCCGAGGGATGAATCGGCGGCGCCACGGTGTTAGGCGAATTGATGTCCCGGATTTTGCCCGGGGGGAAGCTATCGAAACCAAATATCCACTAGGAGGCTACACATGACACGAAGCACCCGCAGCGTCACGTTCCTCTCCCTCGTCCTCATATTCGCGGCCTTCGGCGCCCAGGCCGCCGATCCCGGTACTACTTTCCAGGTGGACCCCGTTCACTCCTCCGTGACCTTCAAGATCCGCCACCTCGTCTCCAAAGTGGCTGGAGCCTTCAAGGACTTTTCGGGCACCATCGTGGGAGACCCCAAGGAACCTGCAGGCGCGAGCGTCGCCTTCACCATCAAAGCAGCCTCCATCGACACCCTGAACCCCGACCGAGACAAGCACCTGAACTCCCCCGATTTCTTCGATACGGCCAAGTTCCCCGAAATCACTTTCAAGAGCACCAAGATCACGCCCAAGGGCGGAGACAAGTATGACGCCACGGGCATTTTCACCATGCACGGAGTCAGCAAGGAGATCGTCGTGCCCGTGACCTTCGGCGGCCTGGCCAAGGATCCCTGGGGCAACGAGCGCGCAGGGTTCTCCGTGGCTCTCACCCTGAACCGGAAAGACTACGGCATCAACTTCAACAAGGTCCTGGACGCAGGCGGCATGATGCTGGGCGACGACGTGGAAGTCTCCATCGAATTGGAAGCGGTCAAAAAGAACCCCGACAAGAAGTGAGACGACGGACTGCCACACGGACAGGGCCCGCAGCAACGGAAGCATGGCCCGAGGAGTGCCTCCCTGGAATAGTGTGCCGCCGTGACGCGTTGGGGTTTTGCAGAAAAGGAGATCTTCCATGAAAGTGAGATTCCCTCTCCGTGGCGTTGTTCTGGCGTTGTGCACGTTGACTTTCATCCTCGCCCCGCGGCCATCCCTGGCCGCGTTTGGCGATCCCCAGGCCCAGGCGGCTCTCGCGCAGAGAGACGCCGAGCTCCTCCAGACCTTTTCACCGGGAGAGATTCAGAAGGTCCGCGACCAGCTAGACACCATCACGGGGGACCTCCTCCAGATTCAGACCATGATCGGCCATCCCGCCGACAAGGCCGAATCGGCCCGATTCAAGTCGCGCGCGGCCAACCTCAAGGACGTGGACATCGCTCGTTGGCTGGCTGCCGGGGTGGATCTGGCCCCCCTCCAGCGGGACATCGAGAACGCCATGGCCAAGACGGCGGTCGCTGAGATCCGTTCCCAAAACGGAGCGGTGGCGCCGGCCACCACCGCCGGCTTCCCCGGTGCACAGTATGGGAGCGTGTGCTCCGGGTACACGAGCAACAGCGACGTCGTCTTCGGATATCAAACCGCCTTGAACACGGCCAAGCTCATCTGGGTCGCCGCCGACCGGGCCTGCAATGAAGTGGTGGTGGTCCTCGGAGAGGGCGGCAACGGCTCCCTGGTCTGCATCATTGCGGACGAGATCTTGCAGGCCGCCGAGTTGATCTTGGACGAATACACGATCTGCGACGGAGACACGCAGGGCGCCCAGGTGGCCGCCAATTATGACCGGCTGGCTTATATCAACGGACAGATTGACACCGACTACAATGCCACCATTTCGAACAGCAACGCCAACAAGAACGCCATCGTGGCCAACGACAGCGCCAACGCCAGTGCCATTCAGCTCAACGACAATGCCAACAGGGCCGCCATCGTTGCCAACGACAACGCCAACGCAAGCGCCATTCAGGCGAACGACAACGCCAACAAGACCGCCATCATTGGCAACGCGAATGCAAATCAGGTGGTCCTCGTCCAGATTCTCGCCAACACGGCCGCCCAACTCCTGAAGACCCAGATCGAGACCAACCTCGCCAGCAGCGGACCTGCCGTGGGCTACTACGAGTTGCCCGCGGCCAAGGGAGGACAGCTCGAGGCCGTGCGCGACGATGTGGCCGCGCTCATTCAGACGCTCCAATCCAGCGGGTTGGGGGTGGGCACTGCCGCGACCTACCTCAGCCAGGGGAACAGCTATCTTGCGAGTCACCAGTACAAGCTGGCCTATGCGAGGTACAGGTCGGCCTACCAGCAGGCCACCAACCCCGGGTACTGATCTGCAACCTATCGGTGAGTTTCTCGGGGGCGCCGGCCTTGGGCTGGCGCCCCTTTTCCTATGGAGTGCGTGACGAGGTCCCAGGGGATAACCTCGAAGAGCTCTCCGGCCCAGACCGTACCCCGGGGCAGCTTGCCCAGACGAGGCGGCTTGTCCAGGGGTAAATTCCGCCACCCGGAGGCGGCCGATCCATCGAGCCTCTTTTCCGGAAGCGCGAGAACGACCGTCGGAATGTCCAAGGCCCGCGCCTCGCGGAGAAGCGCGGCGGTGCCCACCTTGTTGGCGAACCCCTCGTCGAAGCACGCATCGGCTCCCACTACGAGGGCGTGGACCGCAGGGAGGAGAGAGAAGAGTGACGCGTCCGTGGTGAGCGTGACGGCCAGCCCTTCCCCGCGTAGTTCTCCCGCCAGGATGAGCCCCTCTCCCGCGGGCCTGCCCTCGGAGACCAGAACCTCGGACAACCCCGCCCCCCGGGCCGCGGTCAGGCACTCGCGCACCTGGCCCGAGCGCGAGTAGGTGGCGACGCGGGTCCACCGGCCCTCGTGGACTAGCGCCGCGAAACCCGCGGCGGCCAGGAGACGAGAGCGCACGAGTCCGAGCAAGAACTCATCCAGAGCCTCCGCCGCCCCATCACGGCCCCGGCTCATTCCGTCACGCACTGCCCGGACGAGATTGATCCGGAGGGCCATGGACGGGTGTTCGGCGACGAGCCCGTCCAGGAGGACCCCGAGCTCCGCCGTCCCCCGGCGGTCGATGTGGGTCTTTATGCGGCCCGCGGCGGATTCCAGCAAATCGAGGGATCCGGAGATACGGTCCGGAATTGCGCCGGTCATGGTCCCCTCCATCGCGATTCTACATCCCCGCCGCACATGGCCCAAGCCCTATACCCCAAGCAACGGGGGAGGAAAGACGGCGCGCCAAAATGATGCGGGCGGGCGCATCGCTGCGCCCGCCCCTCACGCCGGTGCGACTCGAAACCAGCGGCTCTCAGGTCACTCGTAGCCCTCGGTGGCCCTCTGCTCGGGGAAACCTACTCGTTCCCCCGAACCCCCTCGTCTCGTCGGGATGGGCTATCCTCTCTCCACCATTGGCAAAACACTGACATTGCGGTCCTTAGGGCCTCTCCAGCAAATACGCGAAGCCCATGCCGCCGCCGATGCACATGGTGACGACGCCGCGCTTCACGTTGCGGCGCTCCATCTCGCCCAACAGCTTCACGGTCAGGAACGCTCCCGTGGCTCCCAGCGGGTGCCCGGTGGCGATGGCTCCGCCGTTCACATTGGTCTTCTCGGGATCGAGCCCCAGCTCACGGCAGCAGTAGACGCTCTGGCTGGCGAAGGCCTCATTGATCTCGATGAGGTCGATGTCCTCGAGCTTCAGTCCCGTCTTTTTCAGCAGTTTGGGAACCGCCGCCGCTGGCCCGATGCCCATGATCTCGGGCGGCACGCCGGCCACTGCCCAATCGCGGACGAAGGCCAGAGGCGTGAGACCCAGTTCCTTCGCCTTGTCTTCGCCCATGACCACGACCATGGCGGCGCCGTCGTTGATCTGACTGGCGTTCCCCGCCGTGACGGTACCCTTGGGGTCGAAGGCGGGCTTGAGCTTGGCCAGCGCTTCGTAAGTCGTGTCGGCGCGGGGGCCCTCGTCCGTGTCGAAGACGAACTCCTTCCATTTGCCGTTGTCCATGGTGCGGACCTTCAGGGGAACGATCTCGGCTTTGAATTTACCGGCGGCGATGGCGGCCGCGGCCCTCTGGTGCGACCGGACCGCATACTCGTCCTGCTCCTGCCGCGTGACGCCGAACCGCTGTGCCACGATCTCGGCGGTGGCACCCATGGCCGTGTAGATGTGAGCGTTGTAATCGAAGGCCACGGGGGATGCGACCATCTTGTTGCCGCCCAGGGGCACGTTGCTCATGCTCTCCACGCCGCCGGCGATGGCGATGTCGATGCTCCCGGCCTTGATGGAGTCGGCCACCCAGGCGATGGACTGGCTCCCGCTGGAGCAGAACCGATTGATCATCGCCGTGGGCACGGAATCAGGAACCCCGGCCATGAGGGCGATGATGCGGGAGACGTTCATTCCCTGCTCGCCCTCGGGCATGGCGCATCCGAGGATGATGTCATCCAGCTTTTCCGGCTTGAGCCCTGGTGTTCTTTCGAGGAGGGCTTTCAATACCGGCGCCGCGAACTCCGGCGGCTGAGTGTCTTTGAGGCTGCCCTTCTTCGCGCGTCCAATCGGCGACCTCGCCACGCTTACTATGACTGCATTTCGCATGATTTCCACCTCGTTATTATTGCCTGCAATTGTGCCCGTTCCGGGCAGATCCCACGCCTCCGAGAGCCCACGAGTCCACGAGACAAGCTGCATGGGCTCGTGGGCCCGTGGGTTCGTGGACTCGATCAATTCCTCAACGGCTTCCCCTTCTCGAGCATGTGCTGGATCCTGGCCTGGGTCTTTTCTTCGCCGCACAGGCTCAGGAAGGCCTCGCGCTCCAGGTCGAGGATGGTCTGCTCCGAAACCGGGTTGTTGATGGTCGTGTCGCCGCCGCAGAGAATCGTCGCCACGTGGGTGGCGATCTTGACATCGTGCTCGCTCACCCAATGCGTCAGGGCCATGTTGTGAAGGAGCATCCTGAGGGTGGCGATGCCGTCCTTGCCGGGAAGGGCGAATGTTCTGGGCATGGCGGGTTGGTAGCCGCGCTCGTCCATGGCGATGGCCATACGCTTCGCCGTGTAAAGCTGACGTCCCCGCTGAATTTCGATGAAGTCGCCCGGGCGCAGGTACCGCAGGGCTCGCGCGTCCTCCGCGGAGGAGGAGACCTTGGCCATGGCGATGGCTTCGAAGGCCTTCTGGAGGAACGGCAGGTTGCTCAGGACCGGCGGGTCCACGTTTTCGAGTGCGCGTTCGAGCATAAACAGGTGACCGCCGCCCGCAGGGAGAAGGCCAACGCCCACTTCGATGAGGCCCATGTAGGTTTCCGCCGCCGCGCACACCTGGTCGCCGCCCATGACGATCTCGGCACCGCCTCCAAAGGTGAATCCGAAGGGCGCGGTGACCACGGGAATCTTGGCCCGGCGCATCCCCAGGGTCATGCCCTGGAAGTCGTGGACGAGCTGCTCGATGGCGGCCCAGTTCTTGGCCTTGGCCGCCTCCAGGAGCATGGCGATGTTGGCGCCCGCGCAGAAGTGCTCCGCCTGGTGGTGGACGATCAGGCCCCGGAAGTCCTGTTCGGCGATGGCGATGCCCTTGAGCATGATCTCGATGATCTGGTCATCGATGGGGTTCAGATTCGGCTGGGTGGCCGAATGGAATTCGATGCACGCGATGCCGTCGCCCAGGTCCACGAGAGACGCGCCGGGGTTCTCCAGAACGGGCGCCGTCTTCCGCTTGATGTCCTTCAGGATGAGGAAGGATTCGGGCTTGGCCACGGGTTTGTAGGCTTTCGCCTTGAGGTCGTAGTACTCGCGCCCGGCGTCCCCCTCCCGGTAGAACGTGGGGTGGTTTCCGGCCAGCATTTCCTGAATCCACGCCGGCACCGGGACGCCCTCGGCTTTCATGCGCTCGGCCACTTTGGCCACACCCAGCGCGTCCCACACTTCGAAGGGGCCCAACTCCCAGTTGAATCCCCACCGCAACCCCTCGTCCACCGCCACGACCGTGTCGGCGATCTCCGGGACGCGGTTCCCCGCGTAGGCCAGCGTGTCGCGGAGGACGCGCCACGCGAAGGCGCCGCCCCGGTCCTCCGCCCAGGTCACCGTGCGGATGCGCTCCGCGGGGCTATGAAGCCCCTTGGCTTTCTTGAGGCTCGGGATGTCGGGCTTCACCTGGGGAACATAATCGCCCTTGGTGTAATCCAGCACGAGGATGACCTTCTTGCCATCCGGGGTCTTGGTCTGCTTGAAGAAACCTGCCCCCGATTTGCGGCCCAGGGCGCCCTTGGCGACCATCTGAGAGAGGAGTTCGGGAATCTGGAAGGCCCACTTGCCCTCGTCGTCGGGGCAGCCCTCGGCCAGCGTGTTGACCACGTGGATGAAGGTGTCCAGACCCACCAGGTCGGCGGTACCGAATGAGGCGCTCTTGGGACGGCCCAGGGCCGGACCCGTGATGGCGTCCACCTCGTCCACCCCGTACTTCATTTCCAGCATGGCGTGGAGCGTGGCCATCATGCCGAAGACCCCGATGCGGTTCGCCACGAAGTTGGGCGTGTCCTTGCCGAACACGATGCCCTTGCCGAGGCGGAACGTGCCGAAATCGATGAGGTCCTTCACCGTCTGGGGGGCCGTGGCCTCTCCCGCGACGATCTCCAGCAGGTACATGTAGCGGACGGGGTTGAAGAAGTGGGTGACCAGGAAGTTCTTCTTAAAACTCTCCGATCGTCCCTCCACCATCTTGTGGATGGCCAGCCCGGAGGTGTTGGAGGACACGATGGTGCCCGGCTTCACGACCTTGTCCACTTTTTCGAAGAGCTTTTGCTTGATGTCCAGGCGCTCCACCACGACTTCGATGACCCAGTCGCACTCTGCCAGGCGGTGGAAGTCGTCCTCGAAATTGCCGATCTCCACGAGTTGGAGGGATTTCGGAGAGTAGAGGAGCGCCGGGCGGCCCTTCTGGATGGCCTCCAGACCCTTGAGGGCGAACTTGTTACGGAAGCGCTTGTCGGACGGGGTCAACCCGGCCTTCTGGTCGTCGGGCCCGAGTTCCGGGGGCACGATGTCGAGCATGAGGCAGGGGACACCGGCGTTGGCCAGTTGCGCGGCGATTCCCGAGCCCATGATGCCGGCGCCGAGAACCGCGACCTTTTCGATCCTTCTCCGCATCTTCATACCTCCTCTAGAGACCGTTCCTGCTCAACCGTGCTTCCCAGGGAAAGGGTCCCACAAAATTCGGCCAAATCGAAGTAGGTACCCATTCACTTTCAGAGTTTTTCACGGCTGCTCCGAAAAAGCAAGTCCCTATATTTATGGGATGTTCACTGAATTGTGACCCATGGCGGCCAAGTGTGATTGAGTGCTTACCTACACGACTTGGTGGGGGTGCTTGGGGACGATAATACTAGCCCTGGTCCCGGGAGTCCCGGCGGAAGCTCGCTGGCGTGATCTGGGAGGGGGACACGCACCGGCTGCCGCCGTGGTGAGGGGTCTACCACCACGGATGTGGGAGGATCCTTTACCTTCCCCAATCCCTGGGATAGCGGAAGTCGATGCCGACGGTGCGCCCGGAGAGCTTGGCGATGATGGGGAGGCGCCGCTTGAACTGGCTGCCCTCGACCATGCCGAGGACCTTCTGGACGAGGGGGAGCGGATGACCGGCGGCGGCCACCTCCTCCACGGTGAATCGCTCGTCGACCATGAGGCAGAGGATGGCGTCCGCCTCGGCATAGCTCAGGCCCATCTCCCCTTCGTCGGTCTGGTCGGGCCACAGGTCCGCCGACGGGGGCTTGCTCACCACGGACTCGGGCAGCCCCATGTGCCGGGCGAGCTGCCAGACCTGGGTCTTGTAGAGGTCCCCGATGGGGTTCAAAGAGGAAGCCATGTCCCCATACCAGGTGCCGTAACCTAGCAACAGCTCGGTCTTGTTGCTCGTGCCCAGAACCAGGTAGCCTTCTCGGGCGGAGCGGTCGAATAGGACCGCCATGCGCATCCGGGCCATCAAGTTCCCGCGGCGCAGGGGAGACGCATCGGGGACGCCGTCGAAGTAGACGTCCACCATGGGCGTGATGTCCACGCGATCCGCACGCACGCCCAAGTGGGCGATCACCCCGTCGGCGTCGGCCTCGCTGGCGGGCGAGCTGGTTCGGTAGGGCATCTTCACGACGAGGACCCGCTCCGGCCCAAGAGCGTGCACCGCAAGCGCGGACGCCAGGGCCGAGTCCACCCCGCCCGAGAGGCCCAGCACGACCCCCTTCAAGCCCGTCTTGCCCAGCTCCTCCTGAAGGAATCGGTCGATCATGCTCAAGGCGATAGTGGGGTTGAGGGCCGGGGGATGGTCTTTGGTCATCGCGAGTGCCCCTTGGCTGAGTCCAAGCGCCCACGAATCCAAGAGCCCACGAAAAACCGCGTCCATACCATCTCTCGTGGGCTCGTGGGCTCCTGGGCTCGTGGACTCTCTCCAAAATTGAACGAAAGGTCGTGCATCATCTGGTTCTCACGATCTCGGACAGCTGCCTCAGGACGAGTTCCGGCTTCTCGTCTCGCAGCAGCGGCGTCTGGGTGCGCGCACGCCGGAGGCTGGCGAGGGGTAAGTCCACCCGGTAGATGGCCTCCTTGTTCTCCTCGCCGTCCAAGAGCAGCTCCCCAAAGGGGTCCGACACGTAGGAGCCCCCCGCGAAGGCGAGTCCGTCCTCGTACCCCACGCGGTTCACGTAGGCCCAGTGCACCGTGAGGAACTGGCTGAGGGTCTGGCCCACGCGCTCCCAGGTCTGGACGGAGGTGGCCTCCACCGATTCCGTGGCCAGGCCGCGCCCGGGACTGCCCGACATGACGAGGAGCGTGTGCGCCCCCTGGAGGACGAGCAGGTAGGAGGACGAGAGGTGCCACGCGTCCTCGCAGATGAGCACGCCCACGCGGCCGAATCGCGTGTCAAAGGCGCGGAATTCCCGCCCCGCCGCGAAGTAGCGCCCCTCGTCGAACATGCCGTAGGTGGGCAGGTATACCTTGCGGTGCACGTGGTGGATCCGACCGCCGGACAGGTAGGCGGCCGTGTTGTGGAAGAGAAACTGCGAGGATTCCTCCACGAGGCCCACGAGGATGTCGCGCTCCCGGCTGGCTCGGACCAGCGGGGCGAGGTAGCCGTCCTCTTTCAATGGAACGCCGACTTCGGCCACCAGGTCTTGAAGGAGATAGCCCGTGAGGGAAAGCTCCGGGAAGACCACCAGGTCGGCGTCCTTTGCTTCGGGGCTCTCGAGCCACTTCAAATGAGTCTCCAGGTTCTTCTTGGGCAACCCCAGGGCCGGAGCCATCTGCACCAGGGCGACCTTTAGCACGCTCTCCAAAGGGGTAACCTCCATGATCAGTATAGGGCAGGACGGCCAAAGAGGAAAACGGGGTGAGGCCGAGATCTCTCCCTCTACCGATTCCTGGCCTCATCGCTGGGTCGCTCGATCACCCTGTCCCCCGATCACCCGATCACCTTATCCCTGCAAATCGGGGCCTCCACGACCGTCACACTAAAGATACTTGACAAAGGTATAGTCAAGTCTCTATAATTAGCACTCGGATGGACCGAGTGCCAAGAACCATGGTATTCTTGAGTTGACTTTTAATGGAGGTTCACTGATGAAGGTTCGACCGCTGAATGACCGCGTGCTGATCAAGAGGCTTGAGGCCAAAGAGATGGTCCGCGGGGGCATCATCATCCCCGACAGCGCCAAAGAGAAGCCCATGGAAGGTGAAGTCATCGCCGTAGGTCCCGGCAAGATGGACGAGACGGGCAAGCTCATGCCCATGAGCGTCAAGGCCGGTGACAAGGTCCTGGTGGGCAAGTACGCCGGCACCGAGATCAAGATCGATGAAGTGGAACACATCATCGTGCGCGAGGACGAAGTCCTCGGCATCGTCGAGAAGTAAGGGAGGCATTGCTCAATGGCTAAGGAAATCATCTATTCGTCCCAGTCCCGCCAGGCCCTCATGGCCGGCGTGAACAAGCTCGCCAACGCCGTCAAGGCCACTCTCGGCCCCAAGGGCCGCAACGTCATCATCGAAAAGAAGTTCGGCTCCCCTCTCGTGACCAAGGACGGCGTCACGGTGGCCAAGGAGATCGACCTGAAGGACAAACAGGAGAACATCGGCGCCCAGATGGTCAAAGA
Organism: uncultured Acidobacteriota bacterium; assembly: GCA_963772255.1. Lineage (GTDB taxonomy): Bacteria > Acidobacteriota > UBA4820 > UBA4820 > DSQY01 > JAKAJA01. Next base: position 28,605 of record CAVYWK010000033.1, on the reverse strand, counting down.
GGTGGCCTCCAAGACCTCCGACGTGGCCGGTGACGGAACCACCACCGCCACGGTGCTCGCCCAGGCCATGCTGCAGGAAGGCATGAAGGCCGTGGGCACGGGCGTCAACGTCATGGAGCTCAAGAAGGGCATCGACAAGGCCGTGGAAACCGTCGTGGCCGAGATCAAGGCCTCCGCCAAGCCCGTCGAGGGCAAGGCCGTGGAGCAGGTGGGCACCGTGTCCGCCAACAACGACGAGACCGTGGGCGCCCTCATCGCCCAGGCCATGGACAAGGTGGGCAAGGACGGCGTCATCACCGTCGAAGAAGCCAAGACCATGGAAACCACCCTCGAAGTGGTCGAGGGCATGCAGTTCGACCGCGGCTACCTCTCCCCCTACTTCGTCACCGACGCGGAGCGCATGGAAGCGGTGCTCGAGGACTGCTACATTTTGACCCACGAGAAGAAGGTCTCCTCCATGAAGGACCTCCTGCCCCTGCTGGAGCAGGTCGCCAAGAGCGGCAAGCCCTTCCTCATCATCTCCGAGGACGTTGAGGGCGAAGCCCTCGCGACCCTGGTGGTCAACAAGCTGCGCGGCACCCTCCACATCTGCGCCGTGAAAGCCCCCGGCTTCGGCGACCGCCGCAAGCGCATGCTCGAAGACATCGCCATCCTCACGGGCGGCAAGTGCATCACCGAGGACCTGGGCCTCAAGCTCGAAAACCTCACCCTGGCCGACCTGGGCCGGGCCAAGAAGGTCGTCATCGACAAGGACAACACCACCCTGGTCGAGGGCTACGGCGCCGCCGCCGACATCGAGGGCCGCGTGAAGCAGATCCGCCGCGAGGTGGAGGACACCACTTCCGACTACGACCGCGAGAAACTCCAGGAGCGCCTCGCCAAGCTCGTGGGCGGCGTGGCCGTCATCAAAGTCGGCGCGGCCACCGAGTCCGAGCTGAAGGAAAAGAAAGCCCGCGTCGAAGACGCCGTCCACGCCACCAAAGCGGCCGTGGAAGAGGGCGTCGTGCCCGGCGGCGGCGTGGCCTACATCCGCGCCATGCCTGCCCTGGACAAGCTCAAGGGCAGCGACGATTTCCTGTCCGGCGTGAAGATCGTGCGTCGCTCCCTCGAGGAGCCCGCCCGGCAGATCGCCAACAACTGCGGCGTGGAAGGTTCCGTCGTCGTGGAGCACATCAAGAAAGCCAAGGGTTCCATCGGGTTCAACGCGAAGACCGAGGTCTACGAAGACCTCATCGCCGCCGGCATCCTGGACCCCGCCAAGGTCACCCGCACGGCGCTCCAGAACGCGGCCTCCGCGGCCGGCACCCTCCTCACCACCGAAGCCATGATCTTCGAGCTTCCCGAGGAGAAGAACGCCATGCCGATGGGCGGTGGCATGGGCGGCATGGGCGGCGGGATGGACTACTAAAGACAGTTCGGAATTCGGATTTCGGATTTCGAAAAGATAGCAAGCTCATTGGGGCGGCCTTCGGGCCGCCCTTTTTCTTTAGGGAAGGGCAATGAAAGGTCCTTCAGGTGGACGGCGGGATTTGCAATACTGAGAGGACGATGAAAAGCGGATGGGACTTACCGAGCGCACGCACAATACTGGATAATCCGCCGGTTCCAGCCGCGCCCGGCGAGCCCTTCGCGGTGTTCTGGAACGGTGCGGCGGAGGAGGGTCTCGTCCTCTCTGAGCCTCTCGCTACGATCACGGGGACCGAGACGGGGCTGAGCCTGGACCTGGACGGGAATCGGCAATTTTGGCCGGGCAACCCGTTGGGTCACCTCGACGAAGCCTTCGGGAGCGCGGTTCAGATGGCCCGCGACCTTGGCCTCGAGCCGTCGTGCTTCGCCGGGGCTTTCCACTACGATTTGCGCCGCTGCATCGAACGATTCCCCTCCCCCGCTCCCGATGATCGAAACCTGCCGTGGATCCGGTGGTTTCTGTTCGCGAATGCCCGCCCCGTGGACGGACAAGGGTTGGCCCGCCTGAATGCTCAGCCTCGCGAACCCTCTGCCGGCCCATTCCGGGGCGGCATGGCCAGACCCAGCTTCGAGGCGGGCGTCCGCGCCATCGTCCGGCTGGAATACGCGGGCGAAGTCTACCAGGTGAACCTCACGCGGAGCATGGAGGCCACCTTCCAGGGCGACCCCTTGGCCCTGTGGCGGGGGCTGCGCCGTGCATGCGCGGGCCCCTTTTTCAGCCTTCATGGATTTGGGCGACTTCCAGATCCTCTCCCTCTCCCCAGAGCGCCTCCTCCGCCGACAGGGTGACCTCGTCTGGACCGAACCCATCAAAGGAACGGCCGCGCGAGGAGACACGCCCGAGCAAGATGCGACCAACCTGGCGTCCCTTTTAGCCGGGGAGAAGGAGGCGGCCGAGCTGGCCATGATTGTCGACGTCTCGCGCAACGACCTGGGACGCGTGGCGGTTCCAGGCGAGGTCCGCGTGACGGCCCATCGGGAGGTCCTTTCGCTCCCGAATGTTCACCACCTGGTCTCCAGGGTCCAGGCTCTCCTTCCTCCCTCTGTGGGCACTGCCGACCTGCTGCGCGCGACCTTTCCGGGAGCTTCGGTCACGGGTGCCCCCAAGATCAGCGCCATGAGGATCATCGACGGCCTGGAACCCGTGAGCCGGGGATTTTACTGCGGCGCCCTGGGATGGATGGACCTGGAGGGGGACTTCGATTGGAGCCTCCCCATCCGCACGGCCACGGCCTGCGACGGCACACTCCGGCTCGGCGTGGGTGGCGGCATCGTGGCAGACTCCGATCCCGCCGCCGAATGGGAGGAGACCGTCGCCAAGGCGAGGTGTTTTGTGAAGAGTGAAGAGTGAGGAGTTGAGGAGCTGAACCAGTTAGAGGGACTTCTCCTCTTTGTTCTCTTCAGTTCTGAGATCGCCAAGGGCGGCGCTTCGGGCCGCCCGTTGTGGTGCTGGCACGGGTCCGGAGTCGCGGGTCCATCCAGGCGGGCGAGACGCTGCGTCTTGCGTCTCGCGTCTCGCGTCTCGCGTCTCGTGTCTCGCGTCTCGCCCTCATTCGTAGACCTTCTCGTCCGGTGCCTCGGCGTTGGTGGCATCGGCCTCCAGGTCCCGCCCCTGGACGCCCGTTTTTAGAAACTCCTTGTAAAATTCATGCTGGATGACCAGGTCCATGATCTCGTTGGTCCCCGTCCAGATCATGATGAGCCGGGTGTCGCGCAGGAGCCTCTCCACGGGGAAGACATCCGTGTAACCGATGCCTCCAAGAACCTGCATGGAATCGTTGACCACCTTCCAGGCCATCTCCGTGGCGAATTTCTTGGACTCCGAAACCATGCGGCGAACGCGGCCTCGATCCACGAGGGGATCGTCCGCGGCTCTGAGTGTGTCCCGGCACAAGCCCCGCGCGGCGTCCAGGAGGGTGAGGCTGTCGGCGATCTTGAAACTCACGGCCTCGTACTTTCGGATTTCCTGCCCGAAGGCCTTTCGGCGGGAGGCGTACCGGGCCGCGATTTCCAGCGCCGCCCGACCCATGCCCAAGGCCCCGCACGCGCTCGTCATGCGCTCGGGGATCATCATCTGGTCGAACACGTCCGCGCCCTTCCCGATGCCCTCCTCGCCGCCCAGGACATTGGTCCACGGGAACCTTCACATCGCGGAAGACGAGCCTGCCCGTCCCGCCGCCCCGCGTGCCCATGAGGCCGTACACGTGCTCCACGATCAGGCCCTCACTCCTCTCCACGAGGAAGGGCGTGATGGCCTTTCGCGGGGGGGCCTCGGGATCGGTCTTGGCGTACACCAGAAAGAGGTCCGCGCCCTCGGCGCCCACGACGAACCGTTTCTGCCCATTGAGGATGAAATGATCCCCGCGGCGCTCCGCCCTCGTGGCCGCGCCGAAGAAGTCCGAGCCCCCCGGGGCTCCGTGAGCGCCTCCGCCGGGCCCAACTCCCCACGAATCATGGGCGCGAGGTACCTCTGTTTCTGGCCGGGGGTCCCGAAGTGAACGATGGCCTCTCCCACGATGGACACGAGAGAGTAGAGGCAAGCCAGGGATGTGCCCAGCACGCCCACCTCTTCCAGCGCGGCCATCTCGCAGGTCCAAGGCAGGCCCCGGCCGCCGAATTCGGCGGGGAATCGCAAGCCCCAGAAGATTGCCGCCGGCCCGCTTCCCGCAAGTAGGCCGCGGGATACCTGATCTTGTCCGAATCCATGTCCAAAAGGAGCTGTCGCGGAACCCACCGGACAAAGTCTCGGGCCTCTTCTCGGATGGTTCGTTCGTCGGGTGAGAGCAGGGCATCGGGATGGGTCGTCATGGGAACCTCCCAGGGGTTATCCTCTTATACCATACCGGGCGGGGGGCAGTCCCCGAAGTGCCGGAGTGGCATTTACGGTGCTCGAAAACCTATATTTTCATCAGAGGTATGATGCCCGCCCCCCGAGTGCCAGCGCCCTCCGGTCCCCCGTGGGCGGGCTGGAAAGGAGCGACCATGGACCTCACTCTGGAACACGACGAGGCGGAACTCCTGCTGGGTCTGCTGAGAAACGCCCTGGCAGACCTCCGGGAGGAGATCTATCACACCCAGCTCTCCGCCTACAAAGCCGACCTCAAACTCGACGAGGCGCTGTTAAAGGGGATCTTGGCCAAACTCTCGGTGGCGGTCCCCGCGCACCAGGGGTAGCGGGCGGTTGAGTCCGGGCAGGGTCGGATCGGGCGAGCCCCCGGTTTTGTGATCGAGCCCTCAAGGTTGTCAGGGAGAACCGCAAGGCTGGAAACGAGGCAAGGAAACTCCATCGCGGTATCCCGGCGGGGGGTTCTTTTCATCCAGGGAGTTCAAGCGTAAACTAACGCATTGCGGGCTTGGTGTGCCCCGCCCTTTGTGGAGGAAACACATGCAGCGAATCGTCCTCGCCGGCCTGACCGGCATCCTCGTCACCGCGGCCGTTCTAGCTCAAGCCCCCAAACCGCAGCCGGCGACCGCGCCTGCTCCCAAGCCGGCCGCCAAGCAGGCCGCCAAGCCTGCCGACCAAACCGGCGACCTCGCCCAAGGGTTCCCCGGCCAAGGGCCCCGGGGAGCTTGAGGCCGTCCTTCAGACCAAACTGGGGAACATCGTCATCAAGTTCTTCCCCGAAAAGGCCCCCAACCACGTGAAGAATTTCCAGGACTTGGTGAAGAGCGGGTTCTACAATGGCACCAAGTTTCACCGCGTGGTCCCGGGCTTCATGATCCAGGGCGGCGACCCCAACACCAAGAAGGGCGACAAGTCCACGTGGGGCCAGGGCGGGCACGAAGTCAACGGGAAAGAGGTCACCGTCAAGGCCGAGTTCAACGACATCCACCACGCTCGGGGCATCGTCTCCATGGCCCGCGCGCAGGACCCCAACTCGGCCTCGTCGCAGTTCTTCATCTGCGTGGCCGACGCCGGATTCCTGGACGGCAAGTACACGGTGTTCGGAGAGGTGATCGAAGGCATGGACGTGGTGGACAAGATCGTTGCAGCCCCCAAGGATCCCCAGGGGCCTGACAATCCCGAAGGCAGCCGCCCGGCCAGTCCCGTGACCATCGAAAAGGCCGTGCTCGAGCCTTTGCCCGCGAAGGTCGCCGCCCCGGCCGCGCCGTCTGCAACGGCGGAACAGCCGGCCGCGGCAGTCCAGCCGGCCCCGGTGGCGCAACCCGCTCCCGCGGCGCCCGGAAAATAACCGACCCGCATCATCGGAGCGCTGTGAGGGGAGAAAACGGGATGAGAGCCATCGGACAGTGGATCAAGACCGCCGCCGCGATTGCGGCCGCACTATTGGTGATGACAGGCATGGCCTGCGGCAAGAAGCAGGTCACCCTCCTCGTGGCAGCGCCCATGTCGGGGGAGCAGGCCCAGGCCGGGCAAGGACCTCCTCGGACGCCGTGCAGGTCGCCGCAGACGAGTGGAACCTCAAGGGAGGCGTGCTGGGTAAGAAGATCGTGGTCCAGTCCGCCGACGACAAGGGTGATCCCGAGCAGGCCGCCAAGATCGCCGCCGAGTGGAACGGCAAAGCCGACGCGGTCATCGGGCACTACAACTCGTCCTGCACGCTCGGCGGCCATGGAGGTCTACTACAAGAATCGAACGCTCATGGTGACACCATCCTCCACGAACCCCGAAATCACCGAGAAGGGATATCCTCTGGTGTTCCGTGTGTGCGGGCGTGACGACCAACAGGGCAAGAGCGCCGCCGCCTATGTGGCCGGACATTTCCCCGGGGCCAAGGTGGCCGTCCTCCACGACAATTCCAGCTACGGCAAGGAACTGGCCAACGAGTTCATGGCCAACTACGAATTCCTCACTAAAAGCAAACTCGTGCACTATGGCCCCATCGATCGATCCCACGTGGATTTCACCAGCGACGTGGCCGCGCTCAAGGCCAAGGAACCGACGCTCGTCTATTTCGGTGGACTCTGGCCCCAGGCCGCAGAGCTCGTGAAGCAGATGCGGAAGTCGGGCATGACCGTCACCTTCGTGAGCGGAGACGGCTGCTTCGACCCTCAGTACATCAAGGCGGCGGGACCGGATTCGGAAGGGACACTGGTGACCTTCATCCCTGACCAGGAAAAGCTCCCCTCGGCCAGGGCGGTCGTCGCGGCCCTCAAGGGCCGCTCGGGCGGTCGTCTGGGGCCCTACGCCCTCTACGCCTACAGCGCCGCCAATGTGGTCCTGCAGGGCATGGTCAAGGCCCAGTCCACCGATTCCGTCGAGGTCGCCAAGGCCCTCCACAAAATGGAGGTGAGCACCCCCTTTGGCATGATGAAGTTCGACGATAAGAACGACCCCCAGCAATCACCTTACGTCATGTGGAAGGTGCGAAGGCGGGGCCTTCGTCGAGGCGCCCAAGGATATTCCGCCGGTGGCGCCATCGCCGGCAGCCGATCCCGCAACGAAATAGGGGGCCTGATCCGACACGTGTCTCGAGGGCCGGGGCAATCCCCCGGCCCTCGCCGTTTGTGGCTTCCCTCGCCTTGCGAAATCCCTTCCGATTGGTCTATTCTGGTCACTCTGAAGGGAGGTCCCCCGCATGTCGTTGCACCATCTCCTGGGCCGTGTCTCCAGCCTGGCCTTGTTGGGCACCTTCTTGCTCACCGGCTGTGCGGGAGGCGACGCGAGGGTCGTCCGAGTGGCCTGCGTGGGCCCCATGACCGGCGAACAGGCCAAGCAGGGCAAGGATATGGAAGAGGGGGCCCGCCTGGCCGTCGAGGAGTGGAACGCCAGAGGAGGCGTCCTGGGCAAGAGGATCGAGCTGCTCGTGGGAGATGACGCGCAGGACCCCAAGCAGGCCAACGCCGTGGCCAACAAGATGTTCACCCAGGGCGTGGTGATCGTGGACGGGCACTACAACTCCTCGTGCACCATCCCCGCCTCCGAAGTCTACAACCAGCGGCACATGGTGTGCCTGACTCCCGCCTCCACCAACCCGCAGGTCACGGACCGCCGTTACCCCACCATCTTCCGCGTGTGCGGCCGGGACGACCAGCAGGGCCGTGCGGCGGCCGAATTCGTGGCCAAGCACCTGCCCCAAGCTCGGGTGGCCATTCTCGACGACAAGACCACCTACGGTCAGGGCCTGGCGGGGGAATTCCAGAAGAACTACGAGGCGCTGACGGGCAAGAAGGCGGTCTTCACGGGGGTCGTCGTCAAGGAGGACCAGGACCACACTCCCGTCCTCACCAACATGAAGGGAGAGAACCCGGACGTCGTCTACTTCGGGGGGCTCTATCCCCAGGGCGGCCTGCTGGTGAAGCAGATGCGGCAGCTCGCCATCAAGGCCGCCTTCATGAGCGGCGACGGCACCTTCGATCCCGAGTTCGTCCGAATCGCGGGCCCGGAGAACGCCGAAGGCTCCTATCTGACCTTCATCCTCGACCAGGAAAAGCTCCCCACGGCCAAGCGGGTCGTGGACGCCTACAAGAAGCGTTTCGGGGAAGTGGGACCCTACTCCCTATACTCGTACGAAGCCATCAACATCGCGCTCCAGGGCATGGTCAAAGCCGGAACCGAAGACGGGCTCAAAGTGGCCGAGGCCATCCACGGCATGTCTTTCGACACGGTCTTCGGTCCCATGCAGTTCGACGCCAAGGGCGACGTACTCACGTCCCCGTACGTCATGTGGCAGGTGCAGGGCGGCAAGCTCGTCCAACTCCCGCCCGATTCATGACCTCGGGCGGCGCATTCCTCCAGCAGATCGTGAACGGCCTCACGGTGGGGGCGGTCTACGCCCTCATCGCCCTGGGTTACACCATGGTGTACGGCATCGTCGAACTCATCAATTTCGCCCACGGTGAGATCTACATGATCGGCGCCTACATCGGGACCATCTGCGCCGCGCTTCTCCTGGTGTCGGGCTGGCCCGCCGCCGCCGCATTGCCGCTGGCCCTCCTGGCCGCGGCGGCCCTGACGGGGCTTTTTGGACTCTCGGCGGAGCGTATCGCCTACCGCCCCCTGAGGGGGGCCGGGCGACTTGCCCCGCTCATCTCGGCCCTGGGCCTCTCCATCTTCTTCCAGCAGCTCGTCCTCCTGACCCAGGGCGCCAAGGACAAGGTGTTCCCAGCCACCCTCACCTCCTCGGGGTTCTCCATCGGCACGGTCCGCGTGGCCTTCGTGCAGGTGATCATTCTGGCGGTGGCGGCCGCCCTCATGGTGGCCTTGCATTTCTTCGTCCGCAACACCCGGATGGGACGCGCCATGCGGTGCACCGCCCAGGACCCGACGATGGCGGCGCTGGTCGGGGTTCCGGTCAACCGCGTCATCACCCTCACTTTCGTGCTGGGCTCGGCGCTGGCTGCAGTGGCGGGGGTCCTCGTCGTCATGTACTACGGCAAGGTGAATTACCTTTCCGGGTACACCGCAGGCCTCAAGGCGTTCACCGCGGCCGTCCTGGGTGGCATCGGGAGCATCCCCGGCGCCATGGTGGGGGGGCTCTCACTGGGCGTCGTGGAGGGCCTTGCCGCAGGCTACATCGGCGGAGAGTACAAGGACGTCGTGGCTTTCGTCATCCTGATTCTGGTGCTCATCGCGAGGCCTCAGGGACTTCTCGGGGTCAGGATTCCGGACAAGATCTGAGCATGTCGGATCTGGGATTTCGGCATTGGGATTGGGGATGGGGCATGACGGGGAACAGCGACCCATGGAAACCCAGGCCATGCGGCCAATCTTGAGAGGTCCAGCCGCCCGAATGGCCGGATGGACCGCCGCCTTCGGCCTCATGGCGTTGCCCCTGGGGGGACTCGCCGGAGCATCCTGGACGGCGCTCGCCGTTCTCTTGATCCAGTTGGCCACCTTGGCCATCCGAGCCCTTTCTCCTGGGGGGACCGACCAGATCCGGAGACTCCTGGCCGGCGGCGGAGGTCTTTCGTCGCGAATGGCCCGGCTGCCCGCCTGGCTGAGCCGATCCATGCCCCTTGCACTTCTGGCGGCGCTGAGCCTGGCGGGACTGGCCATGGGGCCGTATGCCCTGGATGTGGCCACGAACGCAGGCATCTATGTCCTGCTCGCTCTGGGGTTGAACGTGGTGGTGGGCATGGCGGGGCTGCTCGTCCTGGGGTACATCGCCTTCAGCGCCGTGGGCGCCTATACCTACGCCATCCTCAACACCCAGTTTCACATAAGCTTCTGGGTGGCCCTGCCCTTGGGAGGAGCGCTGGCGGCCCTGGTGGGACTCCTCCTGGGCCTGCCCACGCTGAGGCTCAGGGGGGATTACCTGGCCATCGTGACGCTGGGCTTCGGCGAGATCACTCGCATCACGCTCAACAACTGGAATTCCCTCACCCATGGGCCCAACGGCATCCTGGGCATCGCCCCGCCCTCCCTTTTCGGTTTCACGTTCAGCCAGCCCAGGCACTACTTCTACCTGGTGCTCGCCCTGGTGGCCCTGGCCGCGCTCTGCTCCACGCGGCTCGAGCGGAGCCGCCTGGGTAGAGCCTGGGTCGCCATGAGGGAGGACGAGACGGCGGCAGAGTCCATGGGCGTGCCCACGCTCAAGCTCAAGCTGCTGGCCTTCACTCTGGCGGCATTCTGGGGTGGAGTGGCCGGTGTTGTCTTCGCCAGTAAACAGCTCTTCATCAGCCCCGAGTCCTTCAACTTTCTGGAATCGGTGATGGTCCTGTGCATGGTGGTCCTGGGCGGGATGGGATCCGTGCCCGGCGTCATCCTGGGCGCCGTCCTTCTGGCGTTCCTGCCCGAGATGCTCAGGGGAGTCGCGGAGTATCGCCTCATCGTCTTCGGAGCCGCCATGGTCCTCCTGATGCAGTACAGGCCGCAGGGGCTCTGGCCTAGCTCGCGGCGATTCGAAGAGTTCCGGAAGGACCCGGCGCCCGGGATAGAGATCTCTTCGCGAAACTACGGAAAGGACCCCTGAGGTGCTCCCGGCCCTGTCCATCCAAAATCTGAGCATGCGCTTCCTCGGCCTGACGGCCGTGGACCGCATGGACCTGTCTCTGGATGAGGGCCAGATCGTCTCCCTGATCGGGCCCAACGGTGCCGGCAAGACCACTCTCTTCAACTGCGTGACGGGGCACTATGCCCCCACCGAAGGTCGGGTGCGTCTGGGGGCCGAAGTGATCTCGGGGCGCCCCCCCCACACCATCGCACGGCTCGGCATCGTGAGGACCTTTCAAAACATCCGCCTCTTCGGCGCCATGAGCGCCATCGAGAATGTCATGGTGGGGCGCCACTGCCGCACCCACGCCGGCGTCCTGGCGACCCTCTTCGGCGCACCTTCGATGAAGCGGGAGGAGCGCGCCATCCGCGAACGCGCCCTGGACCTCCTGGAACTTGCAGGACTGACGCCCTGCCGGGACCTGCACGCCCGCAATCTGCCCTATGGCGCACAGCGCCGGCTGGAGATCGCCCGGGCCCTCGCCGCCGAACCCAGGGTCCTCTGCCTGGACGAGCCGGCCGCGGGGATGAACCCTCGGGAAACGACGGACCTCATGGCGCTCATCACGCAGATCCGGGGGCGCGGCGTCACCATCTTCCTCATCGAACACCACATGAACCTCGTCATGGCCATTTCGGACAGGGTGGCCGTGATGGATCACGGCGTGAAGATTGCCGAGGGGACTCCAGACCAAGTGCAGAAGGATCCCAAGGTCATCGCCGCCTATCTGGGAGACGAGGCATGAGGGCCTTGCAACATTGTCGAATTGCCAATTGCGAACTGCGGATTGCGTATGGCGTCTTGGGATTCGCGCACCCTCTGAGCAGGAGGACGGTCCTTGCTCGAGCTTAGCGGCGTGAGAGCCTCCTACGGAGCCATCGAAGCCCTGAAGGGCGTGGATCTGGAAGTCCGCCAGGGCACCATCGTCACCCTTATCGGATCCAACGGCGCGGGCAAGACCACCACCCTCATGACCATCTGCGGCTTGAGACCCCTGACCGCGGGACGGATCCTTTTCGAAGGAGAGGATCTCGCCGGACTTGCCCCCGACGAGGTGGTGGCCCGCGGCATCGTCCAGGTGCCCGAAGGGCGCCGGATCTTCATCCGCATGAGCGTCCGGGAAAACCTGCTCATGGGGGCCTTCCTTCGCAAGGATTCCCGCATCGCCTCGGACCTGGACCGCGTGCTCGACCTGTTCCCCCTCCTGCGCGAACGCCTACGGCAGAACGCGGGGACCCTCTCGGGAGGCGAGCAGCAGATGCTCGCCATCGCGCGGGCCCTCATGGCGAAGCCGCGTCTGCTCCTCCTGGACGAGCCCTCGCTGGGCCTCGCGCCGTCCCTGGTGAGGGCCATCTTCGACATCATCGCCGCCATCCACCGCGAGGGCGTCACCCTCCTGCTGGTGGAGCAAAACGTCCACCGCGCGCTCCAAATCGCCCATGACGGCTACGTTCTGGCCACAGGATCCATCGCTCTCCACGACACGCCCGAGCGACTCCTGCAGGATGAGCAGGTCAAACGGGCCTACCTGGGGGATGAGTAGGAAGGCTAGACGTCGAGACGCAGGGGATTGCGAATGGCGTGGGGCAAGTGATCGGGTGATCAGGTGATCAGGTATCAGGTGAGCCATGAAGCCTGGTCGAAGCCATGTTTCAAGCGGCTTCTGACTCGCGCCCTTCCTTCTCGCCTCTCGCATCTCGCGTCTCGCTCTTCGTTGAAAGGGTTCCCATGAAACGTCCCAAGGGCTTTACGCTGCTGATGCTGTTCTTTCCCCTCCTCTGGGCGGGGTCCTTTGTGGCGGGCAAGTGGGCGTTGAAGGACTTCTCTCCGGAGATCACCTCCCTGCTTCGGTTCGCCATGGCCTCGCTGGTTCTCTTCCCCTTCGCCTTCAAGAAGCCCCCCGCCCGCGGCGCCTGGGCGCCCAAGAACCTGGCCGTGGTCTTTCTCCTCGGGCTCACGGGCATGTTCGCCTATCACGTGCTCTTCTATTACAGCCTGAAGTTCACCACGGCCGGCAACTCCTCGCTCATCATTTCGACGGACAGCCTCATCACGGTGCTTCTCGCGGTGGTCTTCCTCAAGGAGAAGCTGACCTGGAGGAAAGGCATCGGGATCGCCGTGGGGTTCGCCGGAGTCGTTTGGGTCGTCTCCGATGGCGCCCTGGGCCAGCTGCTCTCCAAGGGCCCCAACGCGGGTGACCTGATGGCCCTGGGAGCGGCCCTGTCCTGGGGCATTTACAGCGTCCTGTCCAAACCCGTGGCGCACCTCTTCCCCGCCTTCGACCTGTCCTGGATGACCTACGTGGTGGGCGCCCTCCTGCTCCTGCCGTGGCTGTTTGCCCCGGGGGCCGCGGCCAGCCTCGGCCATGGAACGCTCCTGGGTTGGGCGAGCGTGACCTACATGGCGCTGTTCGCCACGGGTATCGGCTACTTCGCATACATGAAAGGCATCCACGTCATCGGGGCGGTGGCCACGGCCAAGTTCATCTTCCTCGTTCCGGTCTACGTCCTCGGCCTGGCGTGGGTCTTTCTGGGCGAGCCGGTGCCCCTGCACAAGGTGATGGCGGCGGGGGTCATCATCGCCGGCCTCTGGATTGCCGAGGAGCCCGAGGCAGCCTGATGGGACTGGGATCCCCGCGTGTGGCGGGCGAGCCCGTTCTGCGGTATGCTGTGAGCTTTCGTGGAGGCCTAGCGTGGGCGCACCCAAGCGTCTCAAGGCGCTGCAGAACAACGCGGACCTGGGAATCCTCAGCCGGCGCATCCAGTCCCTGGTGGGTGAAAAACTGGGCCGGGTCGAGAAGACCATCTCTGAAAATCTCCAGGCTCCCTATTCCCCCGTGGCCGAGATGGGGATCTATCTGGCCGCGAGCCGCGGCAAGCGCCTGCGCCCTACGCTCCTCCTGCTCATCTCCAAGATGCTCGGCTACGAAGGAGAGCAGGATGTGCGCTACGCCGCCATCTACGAGTTCGTCCACACGGCCACGCTCATCCACGACGACATCGTGGATCAGGCCTTGCTGCGCCGTGGGCGGGCCTCGCTGAGCAGCCGCTGGGGCGCCGAGTTGGCCGTGCTCATGGGCGACCGGGTCTTCATCATGGCCATGAACATGGCCGTCCAGGAGGGCTGGAGCCCCGTCCTCCCACTGATCTCCCAAACCACGCTCAAGCTCATCGAAGGAGAGCTCATCCAATCCCATCGCAAGTGGGATCTGACCCTTCGCCAAGAGGACAACCTCGAAATCATCAAAGACAAGACGGCTTACCTCTTCGCGGCCTGCGCCATGACCCCCGCCCACCTCGCGGGATCGCCTCCGCCCATCCTGGAGGCTCTCGAGTCTTTCGGTGTAAATCTGGGCATCGCCTTCCAGGTGGTTGACGATTGCCTGGATTTCGTATCCGACGAGGCGACCTTGGGCAAGCCCGCGGGAAACGACCTGAAGGAAGGCAAGATCACCCTGCCTCTGCTTCTCCTGCTCGAACGGGGCACGCCGGAGGACCGGGCCTTCATCGAGGCGGTCATCGCCGCTCGGCGGTTCGACCCCGACACGCTCAACGAAGTGGCGGGTAGGGTCACCGAGTCCGGCATGCTGGCCGCCGCCGAGGACGTGGCGGCCCAGTATGCGCTCCGAGCCCAGGATGCCCTCGCGAGTCTTCCGGCGGATCCGGCGAGAGATCTCCTCCAGTTCCTCCCCGAGTACATCCTCCGCCGCCGCTTCTGATGGGTCGCTACCGCTGGGTGTTCTTCGACCTTTTCGACACCCTTTGCACCGTGGACGAGGCGGTGTACTACGCGGGCAAGCGGACGGCCGCGGAAGCCGCCGGGCTGGAGTACGACCGCTTCATGGCCGCCTGGAACTCCACCTCCCAAGAAGCCAGCGTGGGCAAACTGAAGACTCCCTACGCCAGGGCCGAGCAAGCCCTGGCTGAGCTCGGCGTGAGCGACCGTCGCGCGGTGGCGGAGGTGGCACGGCTCGATGTGGAGACGATTCAGGCCTGCGTTCTCTACTACGAGGGGGCCCAAAATGCCCTGAGACTCCTTCGCGAGCGGGGGTTCCTCTTGGGCCTGATCAGCAACGCCACGGCCACGACCGCCTTCGCCATCGGCCCGCTAGGCCTTCGAACCATGTTGGACACGCTGGTGTTCTCGTACGAGGTGGGCTTCGCCAAACCCGATCCCGCCATATACAAGATCGCTCTCCGCCGGGCGGGCTCCACGCCCGGGAGCGCGCTTTTCGTCGGGGACGGCGCCAACCGCGAGCTGGACGCGGCCCGTGACTTGGGGATGGACACCCTCTGCATGAACCATCCCATCAAGGCCCACACCTTCAGAAATCCGGACACGGTCTCGGACCCCACCCACCCCGAAGTCCATTCCTTCGCTGAACTCCTGGCGCTTCCCGACCTGAGCGAGCCTGCGTTGGACCAAGATTCAACGCGGGAAGATTCCCACCTTGCAAACGGGGAGTAGCTCGGGGCGCAGGCGGGCAAGGGCGCCGGTTTCGTAGCGATCAGGATGGGAAAGCGGGCAGGGTGAACCGGGCGAGGACTCCTTGGCCGGGGCGGTTTTCCAAAACCAGTTCTCCTCCCATCCGGAGGGCAAGCTCTCGACAGACCAAGAGTCCCAGGCCGGTCCCGCCCTGCTTCGTCGTCAGATAGGGCGTGAAGGGCGCGGCGGCCACGGCCTCGGGAAGGCCCCCGCCCTCGTCCTCCACTTCGAACCGCACCACCGCCCCGGTGCGAATGGCGCGCACGGTCACGGGCGCCCTCTTCCCCGCGGACGCTTCCACCGCGTTTCGCACCACGTTGAAGAGAAGTTGGTAGAGGGCCCCGTTGTCCCCGCACACGGCGATTTCTGAGGGAATCTCCCAGCGGAGGACCACGCCGCCCTGTTCCGCGAAGGGGTTCAAAGCCTCGGCGAGTTCTCGGGCCACGCCTCCCACGTCCACGCTCTGGAGCCGGAGAGGGAGATCCTGGCCCAGGGTCCTGAACCGCTCCACGAGCGCCGTCATGCGGTCCACCTGTTGGAGGAGGATCCGGTGCGCCTCTTTGGACGACCTGGGGTAGTCGGGATCCCCGGGGTCCATGGCGGCCAGTTCCTGCAACCAAAGCCTCATGGGGGTGAGGGGGTTCCGCACCTCGTGCGCCAGGAGGCGTGCCATCTCTCTGTAGCCGCCCAGGCGTTCCATCTCCAGCGCCTGGGTCAAGTCCTGCCAGTGCCATAAGACCCGTTCACCGGAGGCTGTACGCTCCACGGCGAAGGTGCGCCCCTCGAACACGGCCCGGGTGGCCGGCTCTCGAAATCCCGCATCCCAGAGCGCCCGCCCCGTCCGGTTGGCAAACAGCGTCAGGCCTTGGTCGTCGGTCATGAGTATGCCGTCCGGGAGCATTTCAACGAGCTTTCCAAAAAGCTCGGCGGATGCGCGCAGGCTTCGGCGCAAGAGCGCCTCTCGTGCCTGTTGCCTCAAGCTGACCATGAGGTAGGGGAGGTCCAGGGGTTTCTCCACGAAGTCCACGGCTCCGTGCTCTCGGGCTCGGCGCGGCGTGGCCGCATCGCCGTAGCCCGTCATGAGGATGGCCATGAGATCCGGGGCCTTCGCCCGCAACCGCTCCAGGAGTGCCAGCCCGTCCATCTCGGGCAGGCGCAAGTCCAGCAAGGCCATTTCGGGCGGCGCCTCCGTCGCGGCTGTCAGGGCATCCGAGGGGGTCGCGAAGGCGCGGACCTCGAACTCGCCGTGCCGGGCGAGGATGCGCGCCAGCTCGTCGCGGGTTCGCTCGTCATCCTCCACGATGAAGAGCCTCGCCCTGCCGCGCTCAATCTCGGCCATGAATCTCCTCCTTGACCATTCCCCATCGCGAGATCAGGGTTCTTCGGGCGGATTCCGCCTCAGCCACACCTCGGCCACCGTGCCCCCCGCCACCCCTGGAGATGAGCCGCACGCGTCCACCCATTTTCCGCACCAGCTGATCGACCACGAACAGGCCCAGCCCGCTTCCCCGAGGCTTGGAGGTCACGAAGGGTTCGAAAATGTGCCCTGCCACATCCGCGGCGACGCCGGGCCCGTCGTCCACGATACGCAGGAGGACCTCGCCCTCGTTCTCCTCCGAGAGCGACACTCGAATGTGCCCGTGGGCTCCCGTCGAAGCTGCCGCGTCTTTGGCATTCAGAAGGAGGTTCACGGCGACTTGGACGAGCCACTGGGGTTCCCCGTAAACCTCCGGTCGGTCTTCGCCCGCTTCCCACTCCAGGGTTACCGCCTCGTGCAGCGCGGGTTCGATGAGCCGGCGGGCGACGGAAAGCCATGTTGACGGCGCGAATGTACTCAGGGGGCCCGACGGGCGCTTTACCGCAAAGGCCAGGTCCTTGAGGACTTGCTGGGCGTGACTGAGGTACTCGCGCAATACCGTGACGTCCTCCGGGCTGGGCGCACGGCCCTCCATGAACAACTCATCGAGTCTCAGGCGGGCGGGATTGAGCGCATTGTTGAGTTCGTGGGACAGTCCGGCCCCCACACGTTCCATCAGCCCGAGCTTCTGCGCGGAGAGAAGCTGCTCCTGTTGCTGAGTCAGCCGCCGGATGAGCCGGTCGAACGCCTCTGAAAGCCATTCGGGCTCGCTCCCTTCGAAGGAGGTTGGGGGCTGGCGGTCCGAGTCCCCCTCCATGCGCCGAGCCAGGCTGACGATGGGCAAGACCACGTCTTTGCGAACGCGGCGAAGCAGCAAAGTCCACCACAGGCTCCATGCGCCCACGAGAAGTACCATGAGGCCCGCAAGAGCCCACATGCTGCGCGCCAAGGTTCCGAGGAGCCCATCGGCCAATCGGGAAACGATGGCCCGGTCCATGAGAAAGTAGGCCGTACCCCAACGGCTGGCCTGAACCGTCAGGGGCAGCGTCACCAAAAGCCGGCTCCTGCCGAGCTCCCGCGAGGGCCTGGTCGGCTCCGCCAGAACAGATTCCGGTAGCGGCTCCCCGACGGAAATGACCGATCCTCGAACGGAGATGAGGGTCACGCCGCGAAGGTTATCCGAGAACGTGACGCGAGCCCACAGGTCATCGCGGATGCCCCCGGATCGATCCTGAAGCATCTCTCGGTAAACCTGGTTCCTGGCTTGGGAGATGTCGTCCAACCCAGCCTGAAGACCTTGGTCACGGCTCTTCTTCCAGATCTCCGTGTCGGGCCAGGTGAGATTTTCCCGGACGAGCGCCAGAAGGGAGGCGTTCTGGGGTGATTCCGCCACAGGAGCCTCGTTCGCTGCCAGCAGGGTCTCCAGGCGGTGCATCTCCTCGATGCGCGGGTCCGAGGATAGGTCGTAAAGGAAAAGCCGCGCGAGAACCATCGCCTCCGTTCGGGTGTAGGTATCCAGGTCCCCATTCACATCCTGGGCCTGCCGCTGCCACACGAGGAAAAGGACCAACAGCGCCGCGGAATAGGCCCCTGCGATCAGTGCGAATCCGCCCCATCCCCAGACACGAAGACGAGCCTCCAGCTTGCGAGCGCCCATCATGGCCTCCCTTGCGCCCGCAACCTGGCGGCGCCCCGACGGAGGGCCTCCTCGGCGGTCATGGGACCTTGAGTGGCATCGAGCAGGGCGCCCAGCACGATTTCATCCCCCGCAGCGCCCAGGTCCGGTGCCGCGTGAAGTTCCGTGGACGCCCACGCATCTCGGCCGGAGGCGGCAACGGGTACCGTGCTGAGCACGGATACCCAGCCGCCGGCCGCCAGCTGTCTTTGGACGGACGGTGTCATAAAGCGCGCCATCTTCCGCTCCACCTCGGCGTCTGCGGATAGCTTGGCGAGACACCATCCATTGTAGAGAGCGAGTGCCCTTCCGCGCCCCGATGGGAGAGGTAGCACGGACAGCCGCGAGTCTTTTGCACAAAGCCGAAGGCCGCGCTGAAGGGAAGTGAATGCGGCGGCGGATCGGCCTGTCCGGAGCTCCTCGGCGACCTCATCGTCGGAAGCGAGTTGCCGGTCCAACCTGAATTCGCGAATGAACTCGAGCACGTGGACCTTCGGGAAGGTGTACAGGCCGGGATCGGCCCTCTCCTCGAAGCTCCAGGATAGGTCCCAAAAGAGCTCGTCTATGGGCAGGTCCGTGACGATCTCCGAGCGTGTGGCCGCCTCCCTCGAGCGCAGGGCCAACAGGGCCTCGCGAAGGCCCGCCAGGCTGGTGGGAGGTGGAAGCGCGAGGGACCGCCACAAGTCCGAGCGCGTCACGAGGACGCCGAAGTCGGTCGTCAGCGGAAACGCGAGCGGGGACGAGGAATCCATGGTGCGGGCGATGTCCCCTCGGATTTCCCCGGGCAGTTTCACGGACATCTTGACAAGCCAGGGACGGAGCAGCGGAACCGAGCGCCCCGGGATCACCACGCCCTGAAAGGCCATGGAATCGCTAGCGAAAAGTAGCACCTCCAGGTCCCTGGCCCGTGCATAGGGATGCATTTCCACGAATTCGACGGAATCCCCTCGCTCGCTGCCGGTCACTGAGGAAAGCGCGGGCGCCAGTACGGGCGGGACGGCAACGCGGATGCTTGCCTTGTGCAACGGGTCGTCGGCAGAGCAGGCCTCCAGCAGGAGAAGCACACATGCCAAGACCCAGGTGGACCTCCTCAGGATCGTCATGGCCTCAGTATAACCGGAGTACGGCTCTCGCCCAGCCTCATCGCCCGGGGCCGAGCACAAAAAAAGGGCGGGCCGAAGCCCGCCCCTTTGTTCACAAACTACCGGAGCCTTACGGCTGCGGTCCACGCGTGTAGGTGAAGGTTGCGGAGACGCCACCGTCGGGATTCGTAGCCACGATGGGGACGGGCACGCCCTTGGGGCAGAGGCTCTTGCAGTCCTTCAGGATGATTTCGCCACCGTTCTTAAAGGTGACTGTCACCGGGACGCCGCTGATGGTAACGGTGATGCCGTTCTGGAAGTTGGTCCCCATGAGCTTGAGCCTCCAAGAGGGCACGTAGCGGGGGAACCAGCTTCGTAGCGGTGAGGATGGTCGGCGGAACGGGCTTGACGGTCAGGACGATGTTGGCGCCGGTGACCGTGTGACCCGCCGTGTCCGTGACGGTCACGTAGGCCGTCCAGGTGAAGCTCGGGCGGGGGCCGACCGCGTAAACATGGTTCACGCTCGCGCCGGTGCCCGTGGTGCCATCACCGTAGGTCCAGGTGTAGGTGTACACGCCGTTGCCACCCTGGGCCAAGGCGTTGAAGGTGATGGAGCTGCCCACGATGATGACCGTCGGCGTCGCGGAAGAGGACACCGTCAGGGGCGCCCAGGTCGTCATGTTGATGGTGTTGGACATGACCGTGTGCGCCGCAGTGTCGGTAACCTGCAGGGTCACGCTGTAGTTGCCGGCGGTGGTGTAGGTCTTGGTGGGATTGGCCGTGTTGGCCGTGGTCCCGTCACCGAAGTTCCACAGGTAGGTGTAAGTGCCGTTGCCGCCGGCCACGGTCGAGGTGAAGTTCACCGCGAGAGGCGTGGTCCCGGAAGTGGCGCTGGCGGAGATGGAGGCCGTCAGGGGCTGGTAGACCGTCACCGGCACATTGAGGCTGGCGGTGTGGCCCACGCCGTCGGTCACGGTGACCATGGCGTTGTGGATGTAGCCGCTGGCGGGCATGGTCGTGTAAGTGTGGTTGACCAGGGCGCCGGAGGCCGTGCCGCCGTCACCGAAGGCCCAGGAGAAGGTGTAGTTCTGGTCGCCACCGTTGGCCTGGGCCGAGAAGGTCACGCCCAGGGGCAGGGTGCCCGAATTGGGAACCGCGTTGGCGGTGATGGTCAGAACGTCGTAGGCGCTGATGACGACCTGGTTGGAGGTCCCCGTGTGAGAAGCGGTGTCGGAGACGACCACGTAGGCGAAGTAGGTCCCGGCCGTGTTATAGACGTGGGTCGGGTTCTGCAGCGCGCTGTTGCCGCCGTCGCCGAAGTACCAGAGGTAGTTATAGGTCCCGTTGCCGCCCGTGGGCGTCGAGGTGAAGTTCACGGTGAGGGGCTTGGACCCGTTGGTGGGCGTGCCGGTGGCGTTGACGGTCAGCGCGTCATACACCGTCACTGCCAGGTTGGCCGAGGCGGTCTTGGGGGCGTTCGGCAGCCGGGTAGGAATCGGTCACCGTCAGGCTTGCCGTATAGACACCGGGGCCGCGCCGTGCGCGTAGATGTGCGTCGGGTTCTGCTGGGTCGAGGTGTCGCCGTCGCCGAAGGTCCAGGCGAAGGTGTACTGAGGCGCCGGCACACCGCCCGTGGGGAGCGACGCGAACGCTGCGGTGAAGGGCGCGGTGCCCGCGGTGGGCGTGACCGAGGTCGTGACGGCGAGAACCGGCGGCTCGAGGATCACGATGGCCGGCGGCTGAACGTCTGCCGCAGCTGTCCGCACCGCAGGGTCACGGTGAGGGCCGTCCTCAACCAGGTAGCCCAGGGCCGAACCGAGGCGATGTTGAAGGTGTGCTGGGTGTAGTCGGGGGAAACGGCGTTGTTGACCGTGGTGTCCGGCGTGCCGTCATCCCAGTGGTAGACCAGCGTCACCGGAGCGGAGGCGTGCCGCCGAAGGCCCAGGTGGTCGTGAAGGTGTCGTTCAGCGGCAGGTAGCCGGAGGTCTCCGTCTGGGTGAAGGACATGGACCCAGGCGTCATGCCGGCGTAGACCGTCACGCTGATCGTGTTGGACGCGGAGCAGGTATAGGGAACGGTAGTGGAGGTCACGCTCAGGCTGATCGTGTAGTTGCCCGGATTGTTGAACGTGATATCCAGGTGTCCCACGCGTTGGGGGTGCCGATGACCACACCGCCCGACGGGGAAACGGACCAGTTGTAGAACAGCGCGGGGTTCGGCTGGAACGGAGGCACGGGGGCCACGAGGGCGCCGCCGGCCATGGCCGAGGTGTAGTAGGCGGACGCGGGCGCGCAGCCCAGGTCGCCGCTGGTCCCGCGCGATGGTGCCGCTGATGGGCTCAACCACGCGGACGAGGTAGATGGTGTTCACGGTGTTGGGGATCGTCACCGCGCCGCAGTTGGCGGAGTAGGAATCGTTCACCGTGAGCTGGCAGTTGTAGTTGCCGTTCGCGGCGAAGAGGTGGGTGGTGTTGGGGCCCGACGTGGTGTAGGGCACGGTGCCGTCTGCAAAGTCCCACTTGTAGGTGTAGGGCGGCACGCCAGTGGTGGGCGCGATGGCGGAGAAGGTCACCAGGCGCGAGCCGCAGGATTGCGTCCAGGTGGGCGGCGCCAGGGGAACGAGCGGATTGAAGGCCATGACCGTGACGGTGTAGGGGCCCGCATACTCGCAGGTCTTGGTGTTGTAGAGCTGGTAGCTTAGCGTGTACGTGTGCGTGACTTCGCCTGCGGGCACGGTGTAGTTATGGGTCAATAACAGCGCAGCTGGTGGCTGGCCGGCAGCGAAGTTGCCCATGGCGTTAGGGGTGCCATCACCGAAATTCAAGTTGTAAGTGAAGTCGACCTCGTTGAATCCTGGGCCGGGGATGCCGGCCGTGTCGTTGTAAAGCAGAATGTTCGTCGCCAGGGGCGTGGAGACCTCGGCGCAGGTGCCGCCGTTGACGGTGATGTGGCCCTGGGTGATGTTGGCGAGGTAGAAGGGCCCATTGGCCTGCGACTGGGTCACGGGGATGTGGCCGCTGTCGGTCATGTAGAAGACCGGCGTATAGGCGCCCGCCGTGGTGTAAGTATGGCCGATGCTGTAGGGGAACGTGGTCAGGCCGGAGATGGTCTGTGTCGAGCCGTCGTTCCAATCCACGGACAGCAGGTAAGGCGGGAGGCCGCCGATGGGCGTCACGGTGAAATTGACCGTCTGGGCCACATGGCCGCCGGGGTAACCCGGCGTGCAGCCGTCCTGGCGGGTCACGGTGATGCCCGTGAAGGCCGCGTAAATGACCTGCTTGTAGTAGACGACCGTGGTGTGCCCGGAGGCCGGGTCATCCTTGGCCGTCATCGTCACCGTGTAGGTTCCCGGCGTCGTGTAGGTATGGCCGAGGGGGATGAAGGTGGGCACGGGCACGATGAGGGTAGGAGCCACGTCCACGATGGGCGCGGAGCCATCGCCGAAGTCGATGGAGAAGAGGTAGTTGGTGAAAACGCCTTGTCCCACCGCGGTGCCGTTGAAGACCACCGGAGTGAGCGTGTCCGCCGGGTTGGTGTTGGAGGAGAGGGTGGCGGACATGGGGCCGTTGTAGTTGAAGGTGCAGTAGCCGTAGGCGGTGTGGCCGGAGCAGTCCGTCACGGTCAGCGAGGCCCAGAAGGCGCCCGTGGTGGTGAAGGTGACGATGGGCTCGGCCATGGAACTGCGCGCCCACACGAGCTCGTTGGAGGTGTCCGTGGGGATGCCCAGATAGAACCGCCAGTCGTAGGTGTAACCGTCGGGCGTGGAGCAGACGGGAAGGCCGCCCATGGCGGAGCCGAAGGGCGTGGGATGGAACTGGAACTGGGAGCCCGAACCCACGATGGTGGCGTTGGGATCCACGGTCATCGGGCCGTAAACCTCTACGTCCTTGAAGGCGCAGTTGTCGGGGCTCGTGGCCGGGCAGACGAGGGTGCCGCCGCCGCCGGGGCAGGCGCTGTCGCTCACCCACAGGGTCACCGTGTAGGGGTTCGGCACGGTGTAGATGTGGGTCGGGTTCTGCAGGGTGCTGTCCACCGCGGGAAGCGGGAGCACGTCGCCGAAGTTCCAGGCGTAGCTCACGGTGCCCTGGGCGCCGATGACGTTGGAGGTGAAGCCCATGACGGTGCCGAGGGGCGTGGGGGTCGTGTTGACCGTGAAGGACACGCCGAGCTGCACGGTGTAGGTGATGGGCACATCGGTGCTGTTGAGGAGCCCGTCCTCCACGGTGACGGTGAAGGGATAGACGCAGTCCGCCGTCGGCGTCCCGGCGATGTTGACGACCGGGGGATAGGGCGTGTTGTTCACGCCGAGCGTAAGGCCGGGGGGCAGGCTGCCGGCGGTGACGCTGGCAAACCAATTCTTGGTATTGCCCGTGGCCGCGAGGGTCAGGCAGATGTCGTTGGTGTCGTAAGTGCCAGCCACCACGGCTCGCGTGGCCGGTTCGCAGTTGACCAGGGGTACGAGGTTGATGCGGTAAACATTGCCCAGGGCGCCGGGGACCATGTTGCCCGTGCCGGCGTACAGGTAGCTGTTGACCGCGTCGTAGGCCACCGCGTTGACGAAGAGGTCGCCCAGGTTGAAGCCCACTCCGTATCCCGTGTTGATCTGGAACCAGGAGGCGCGGACGGGGGAGTAGCGGAACATGCCCTGGCCCGAAGTGCCCGCGAAGAAGCCCGTGCCGCCGTCGGAGACGATGTCGTTGACGGAGGTTGTGATCGCGGGCGTGGAGGACATGGGGTACCAAGATCCGCCGTCGAGGACGAAGATGCCCATGGTCCGGGTGCCGGCCACGATGTTGCCGGAGCCGTCCATGGCAATGGCGTGGACGAACAGGTCGGTGTTGAAGTCCTGCGTCCAGGTCCAGACGCCGCTGGTGCAGTTCTGGACACCCTTCGCAATGCCGTAACCATCGGTGGCGGCATAGACGGTCAGATCGGTGTGCACGCCGCCGCAGGCGCCGGTGAAAGGAAGCACCAGGAGCTTGCGGATGAACTGGGCGCCCACGCTGGTGGGATAGTTGGCGATCTTGGTCCAGGTCGCACCGTCGTAGGTGTAAAGGCCGTCACCCCAGCTGCCCACGTAGAGCATGTGGGGCTGGCCGGCGACGCCGGCCACCGTGGGGTCGACGGCGAAGGTCTGGACGTGCTTGTTGACGAAGGCGGGCAGGGCAGGATTGGCCCACACCGCGCCGTTCCAGACGTAGAAACCGCCGTTGGCGGGCGTGGTGTTGGTGTTGAACGTACCGGCGAAGAGGTACGTCCCATCCCACAGCATGCCGGTGATGTCATCGTTCACGGGAGCCGGCAAAGCCGCATCGGGACCCACGAAGTTATCTGCGGGCCAAGCCGCGTCGGCGTAATGCTGGCCCAGTGTCCCGCCGGGATACCCGCCACCCGCGGTGCCGATGTCGAGACGCCCTGCGGCATCCAGCGACATGGTCTGCACGGGCGAGGGGAAAGTCGCGGGGGTGGTCTGGCTCATCCACTGGTTCTGGGCGAGCGCAGGCACCGCGAGCGCCAGCAGGGCGACCATGAGGCCGATCCCTACAAGCCCTTTTCTCAACGCGTTCTGCATCCTCAACCTCCTATTCCGTCAACTTCAAAAGTCCGTATCGAACACGAAGCGTTCATGAAACTCATCAACTCGTTGATCTCCCCTCGGGTTTGGCCAACGACCGAACCACCCCCCTTCTGGATTCGTGCGGGTTCCATCATGGGAACGACCGCCTCCTAAGATTGCTATGGACCGCTCTTCTCCCATCCTTCAACACTACATCACCCAAGAGCATAACCGCTCCGCCAAGGCCAAGTCAAGCCCCAGCCCTCCCGAGAAATTCCCTTTCCGGAAGCGTCGTCCAGCCTCTCTGAGTAGACGTTCTAACCCTCCCGGCAGAAGTATAGCACACGGAAGAGGCCTGTCAATACCTCTAAGGCACCCCTTTTCAGTGCGAGAGATCGCCCACCGAGAGTCCATTCTGCCCCCGTTTTTCTTCCCCGTAATCTTGGCCCAAAGGCCCTCCAGGCCTTTATCTCCGAGCCGCGACCTCCCCCTCATGGGTCCGTATCTCTTGCCCCTTTCCATCGCCGCACCCTGCCCCCCGGGGGACGCCGGGAGGCGTAAACCTGGCCCGGTTGCCCTATGAGAGGTTTTCTCTTGGAACCCGAGAGGGAAAGGGACCATAGTCCCCGAGTTTGGTTTAAATTTTAAGGCCACCGTGTCCCAGGACCCATCCAGCCGCCTTCCGAGCGCCTCGTCCAGGAATCGGCAGGGCAGCGGTTGGCAGCGACCAGGTCCTTCAGGGGATCCAAATAAGAAGGCTCTTCGCCCAAAGAGCCGAGCCCCCGGGAAGCCGCCTGGATCAAGAGCTTCATGGCCACCTGGGCGGAGGGACCACCTTCCGGGATCCAGCGGGGACCCATGCGCCCGGCCCCCAGCAGGGAGCGGCCGGCGCGTGCCCGATCCGGACAAGACAGCCCCGATCGGGACAGGGCCCGCCGCCCCGCCTCTGATAGCAGCCCCTTGAAGAAGGCCGTGGCGGCCATGACCAGAGGAAGCGGCAGCGAATCCAGCACCCTGATCTCCAGGTAGCTCCGCAGCCGGAGGTCGGGGAAGAGCGTGCTCACATGGAGGTCCCAGTCCTCCATGGTTACAGGACCCAGGGGTCCCGGCCCCGCGAGAATTTGGGCGAAGGTCCGGGCGTCTCCAGGGAGAAACTTGCCGTCACGCACCAGGAAGAGGACCGGGCGTGACAGGGCCCAGCGGGCTGCTCCCGCATAGGTCACTTTGGATGCGAATAGGAAGGCGGGCAGCCCGCACCTGCGCCGGTCGGTGCCCCGCCATATTTTTGGCCGCTGCGTGGCCCAGGCCGTCCGGCGGCCCCTGTAGGCGGGTGCATTGGCCGTGAACGCGACAAGATAGGGCGCGGCCGTCAGCGCGGCCCTGGTCATGGCCGTAAGCTCGGATTCGTCGCGGTAGTCCAGGGAAACCTGCGTGGACGCCGTGAGCTTCATCATGCGCCTGCCGAGCGTCCCCGCCGCGCGCAGGTGGTCGCGCAACAGGCCGTACCGGGCCTTGGGCACATCGGCCAGATCCTCCTCGCCGTTTTCGGGCGCAACACCCCACGGCGCGAGGGAAAATCCCGAGGACGCGGCGGACCGCTCGACGAGGGCCAGCGGTCGTTCCAGGGCGTTCTGGACCCGGGCGAGACGGCCCGACGGGAGGGTGGCCAACTCGACCTGTCCGCCGGGCTCCAGGCCCACCATACCCCCGCCCTTCAGCTTGATGGCCGTCAGGCGTTCGGCCTCGAATATCGCCTCGTGGGGCGGGGCGAGGCGGGCCAGGGCCTCCTCGACGCCCCCCGTGCCGTCGTAGGCGGCGAGACGGCTGTCAGGCTTCACGGGCAGAAGCTCCCACTCCACCCCCAAACGACCTTCCACCGGGCGCGTGCGGCGCGAAGTAGTCCACGAGCTGGGAGCGGGAGCGGATGGGGGTTTGGTCCCCCGGCTGGTAGGTGCTCATGCAGCAGTGAGGAGTGAGGAGTGAGGAGTGAGGAGCAAAGAGCAAGAAGTGAAAAGTGAGAAGTGAAAAGTGAAAAGTGAAAAGCGCAACATGCGAGACGCGAGACGCGAGACGCGAGAAATTCCAACTCCCCCATTCCGAATTCCGAATTCCGAATTCCGAATTCCCAATTCCAAATTCATCATGGCTTCCCCTGAGCCTGTTTCCAGGCCTGGAGCTTGGTCAGGTAATCCGTGAGGACGCGTTGTGGATCCAGGCCGAGGTACTGGGCGATCTGCTTGAGAAATCCGTTGAGGTAGATGGGTGCGGGCAGGGCGTCGAAGCGTTCCGCTTCCATGCATTCGATGTACCAGGTCCGGATGTTCGTCTCGGACACGATCTCCGCGATGGAGATGCCGCGGGCCTCTCGAATCCTCCGGAGGGCCTTTCCGTCGATCTGCTTGACCTCTTCGAGAATGGCCTCTACGTTTCGCGCCGCCCGGACGGCGGCATCCTCACCCGTATGCGCCGTCCCTCCGGGGATGGGGAAGGCCCCCGAGGCCTCGGAGGCCGGTTCGCCGTACTCCTCCACGCGCTGTTCGGGCCTCATGCGCCCCCTGCCGATGAGGTCGTCGTCGTAGCGCTGCCTCAGCCCGGTGTTGATGAGGCGCTTGTAGGCCTCTTCCAGGCGGTCTCGGATACCCTCGCGCTCCTCCTTGCTGTAGAGGCTCAGCGTCAGGGGGGAATTTTCCAGGTAGGGCTCCAGGAGTTTGCCGTAAGCCACCTGGACCTCCTTCACCGTGGCGTTGTAAGGGATCTCCAGGAGCTCGTAGGCGTCCATCTCTCCCATGGCTCTGGGGTTCAGGTGGCCCTCCGCCGGCAGGGGCTCCTTCTCCTCCTTCATGATGACATTCGCCAGGCGTTCTACGGCCAGGCTGAAGGGGCACATGGGATAGGCTTTGCTGATGGGCTCCAGCGCCCGGTGCGCCGAGGCGGCCTGGGCGTCCCAGTCGATTCCCCCGAGGAAGCGCACGGGACAGAGATAGTTCCGCCGCAGGAGGGCCTCGAGCTGGTGACCCATCCGCTGATCCTTCTCGGAGGTCAGCCCCGTCTGCACGAAGGTGAACCGTCGCGCTTCGATGGCCCGCTCCACGGCGGCCAGATCGTCCTCGCGGGTTTCGGGCATGTCCCAGAGACCCGAGAGGGGAGAGCGGGGATTAAGGCCGGCGAAGAGGGCCTGGTAGCGCTTCTTGTTCAGCCCTTCCATGAGGAGCCGGTGCAGGGTGGCCCGAAAGAAACGGTAAAAGGGCTCGAGCCCCACCGAGGTCGCCTGAACGATGGCGATGGAGTAGTTCCCCGCGAGGAAGAAATCCAGGGTGTCGGCCCCCGTGCCCGATCCGGCGTCGATGAGGATGTAATCGTAGTCCAGCTCCCTGAGGTCAGCCAGGACCTTCTGCTTGCTCAGGTAGGCCATGTTGGCCACGTCCGAGGACTCCGGGCAGCCCGCCAGCAGGGCGAGGTTGTTGACCGACGTGGGAATGAGCGCGTCCTTGAGGGACTGCCACTTCCTTGCTCAGCACCATTCCCAGATGTCTCTCGGGCCGAAGCACTCCGAGGGCCAAGTGGCACGAAGCCTCCGTGAGCGCCAGGTCTGCCACGAGAACATTCCTCCCCTTCTTGGCGAGCTGGATGGCCAAGATTCGCCGCCAAGAGGGTCGTCCCCAGGCCGCCCGAAGGTGCCGAAAAGGACAAGATCACCGGACTTTCGGGGGCCTCGCTCGTGAAGAGATTCTCAGTTGCCATGGGCTCTCCGTGGAGGGAAAGAATAGCCCAGCGAGCCGTCCCCTGGCAATCCCGGCGGCGGGGGGCGAGAAGGCGAGGACGCGAAGAAGTCGGAGCGCGAGGAAGAGAGTAAAGATCCGTGAGGATGCGACCAGGGGCCCGACAGCGCTCCTTCTCCATTCGCCGCGCCCCCCATTCCGCTTTCCGAATACCGCCCGTCCCTGTCCCCTGCCGAAGTACTTGGCGAATTTGCCATAGGTCGGTTTTTTCCGTATACTATTTGGACCGGTGCGCCCGTGGCTCAATTGGATAGAGCATCGGCCTACGGAGCCGGAGGTTGTGGGTTCGAGTCCCGCCGGGCGCACC
>CAVYWK010000032.1:0-117429 GCA_963772255.1 uncultured Acidobacteriota bacterium | reverse complement strand
GTGTTCCTTTTTCATGGCACAGGTTCTCGGGTTGGGGTGGCCGGACGGCCATCGAACGCCACCCGGGGTCTCAAGGCATCCCCCAGAGGCTGGAATCCCATCCCAATAGAAATAGAAGCCCCTTCAAAGATTGCTTTTGGGGAGCGGCGCCTTAAGCCGAATTCTGGGGGGGCCTAATTGGGTGTTATATGAAAAGCGTGTGGGTGTTTTCGAAGTTGCAGCAAAAGCGTGTTGATTTGAGAAGATTTGTGATCGCCGAGACGCTGTGGGCATAGGCCTTTGGACCAAGCGCCGAAGACACTTTTAGGGCAACCTCCAAAATTCGAAGTTGCACTTAAGTTGCACTTGGGGGTGCGGATTAGCTGTGGAAAAGTGCTTGAACGAAGCCTCGTAAGTAGTTGATAATATTGGCGGAGAGACGGGGATTCGAACCCCGGTTACCCTTTCGGGTAAACACGCTTTCCAAGCGTGCTCCTTCGGCCACTCGGACATCTCTCCGCGCCGCAGTCATCATAGGGTAAAAGGGGAGGGGGGTCAACGGTCGTCTCGGGGGCGGCCCCAAGACGTGGCACGGATCGCGGGGAGGGCCCAGGTTACTGCTGGCACGGTCCCCCCTCCCCCATCCCGGGTTCTCACACTCCGTCGGCCGCTCCCGCTCCCCGCCGCTACACCCTCATCACAGAACCCTCCGCGCATTTGACGCCAGCGCGCACGGGCCCTACACTGAGGCCGCATGAGCGAACCTGCCCCCATCCTCTCCGTCACCGGTCTCAAGAAGCGGTTCGGCTATGTCACGGTGTTGGACGGCGTATCCCTTGAGCTGCGGCCGGGGGAGCTGACGCTCCTTCTGGGCCCCAACGGGGCGGGCAAGACCACCCTCACCAAGGTGCTGACCACGCTCACGCGCCCCGGCGGAGGCGGGCTCAGGCCCGCGAAGGACACCCTGCGATTCGCCGGTGAGCCCCTGGGGGAGAAAAACCGGGCCGAGTTTCTCCGGCGCGTGGGGTACCTCAGCCACCAGACCTTTCTCTACGGACACCTCACGGCGGAGGAAAACCTCCGGTTCTTCGGCCGCCTGTACGGCATGGACGACGTGGAGGGCCGCATCGGCCGACTTCTGGCCCAGGTGGGGATGGCCTCCGCCCGGAGCAAGCCGGTGGCCACCTTCTCGCGGGGCATGCTCCAGCGCCTGAGCATGGCGCGCGTGCTCCTCACCGATCCCTCCCTACTCATCCTGGACGAGCCCTACTCGGGCCTCGATCCGGCGGGCAGCAGGGCCCTGACCCAACTCCTGGCAGGGCTCAAGGCCGACCACCGAACCCTCCTTCTCATCACCCACGAGCTCGAGGACTGCCTGCCCATCGCCGACCGGGTGGCGGTTTTGCACAAGGGCCGGGTGGCCTGGGAAGCGCCCGTGGCCGGGCTCTCCCTGGAGGAGGTCCGCCGGAGGTACTTTGAGGCCACGGGCGGCGGGGACCGCACATGAACTACCTGCGGGTGGTGGCGCTGATCTTCGCCAAAGACTTCCGGGAGGAGATCCGCCGTAAGGAGAACGTGGTCTCCTCGCTCCTATTCGCCTTCCTCTCGCTGGTGCTCTTCGCCTTCGCCCTGGACCCCACCCAGGTGAACCTGAACCAGACCGGCTCGGGCCTGCTCTGGCTCATCATCCTCTTCGCGGGAAGCCTCTTCATGGGGGCCTCCTTCCGGAAGGAGACGGAGAACGGCACGCTCCAGGCTCTCCTGCTCAGCCCCGTGGACCGGAGCGCTATCTATGTGGGCAAATTCCTCGTGAACCTCGTGTTCCTCCTGTTCCTCGAGGGCCTCCTGCTCCTCTTCTCCTACCTCCTCCTCGACTTCCGCACGGGTCCCGCCCTCGTGCCCCTTGCGGTGAGCTGGTTCGCCGTGACCGTGGGGTACGCGGCCTTGGGCACGCTCTTCTCGGCGCTCATCGCCCACGTCCACGGCGGGCAGGTGATCTACCCCATCCTGCTCTTCCCGGTGCTCATCCCGCTCCTCATCGCCGCGGCCACGCTCACGCAGGACGCCCTCGCGGGGCACCCCGTGTTCGGGAGCCAGTGGTTGCGGCTCGTGGCTCTGTTTGATACGCTTTTCGTGACGGCGTCGGTGTTTTTGTTCGAGTATGCGGTGGAAGAATAGATGAAGGTCAAGAGTTGAGAGTTGAGGCTTTAGAGAGGAAAGAGGAAAGAACGACCATGACGGATAAGGGATTAATACATGGCTTTTCGAGTCTCGCATCGCGACTAATCGCGTCTCGCGTAATGGAGATCCCCTAGATGAACCTTCGCACCTGGACCCGCGCCCTGTGGGGCCTGGCCGTGGCGCTCAACGCACTGGCGCTCTATCTGGTGTTCTTTTACGCCCCCGTGGAGATTCAGATGGGGGCGGTGCAGAAGGTGTTCTACTACCATGTGCCCTCGGCCATATCTGGGTACGTGCTCCTCTTCCTCGCCTTCGTGTTCAGCATCCTCTACCTCTGGAAGGAAGACCCTTCCTACGACGTGCTGGCCTACGCCACCGCCGAAGTGGGCTTCGTCTTCCTGACGGTGGTGCTCGTGACGGGGCCCATCTGGGGCCGGTCCGCCTGGGGCAAATGGTGGGTATGGGAGCCTCGGCTCACCTCGGCGCTCATTCTCTGGCTCATGTATAGCGCCTACTTCCTGCTGCGCCTCTTCTCCCGCCACGAGGTTCGCTCGGCGCGCATCGCCGCCGTGGTGGCCATCATCGCCTTCTTCGATGTGCCCATCGTCCACAAGGCCATCCAGTGGTGGGGGTCCGTCGTGCATCCCAAGAAGGTGGTCTTGGAGCCGGCCATGAGGCAGACGTACTTCGTCGCCATGGCGGCCGTCTTCGTCCTCGCCGCGGCCCTCACCCTGACGCGGTGGGCCGTGGGCAGAGCCGAGGAGGACCACCTGGCCTCGCAGGTGTCCCCGTGACCGCCGCCCTGGGCCTCCTTCAGGCGGTGGACATCAAGACCCCCGACACCACGGGCCATCTCACGATGGGGTACCTGGCCATCGGGGTCATCTTCGCGGCGTACCTGTTGTTCCTGTGGATCCGGGTGAGGAAAACCAAGCAGCGCTGAGGTGAGCCATGGCGGGGGAATCCGGGCCCTTCATCACCCTGCTGACCGACTTCGGCACCGAGGATCCCTGGGTGGGGAGCCTCAAGAGCGTCATCTGGCAGATCCAGCCCGCCGCGAAGATCATCGACATGACCCACGCGGTCCCGCCCTGCGATGTCTTCGCGGGCGCCTTCGCCCTCTACCGGAGCTACCGGGACTACCCCTCCTGGACCATTCACCTTTGCGTGGTGGACCCCGGCGTGGGGGGGCTCCGACGGCCCATCCTGGTGGTCTCGGACGACCGCTACTTCATCGGGCCGGACAACGGGGTGTTCTCCTTCATCTACGAGTTCGA
Source organism: uncultured Acidobacteriota bacterium (assembly GCA_963772255.1). Classification (GTDB taxonomy): domain Bacteria; phylum Acidobacteriota; class UBA4820; order UBA4820; family DSQY01; genus JAKAJA01. Next base: position 113,992 of record CAVYWK010000032.1, on the reverse strand, counting down.
CGTGGTCCACCGGGTCATCCACCTCACGGCGGACCATTACTTCCGCCGTCCCGTGAGCGAAACCTTCCACGGGCGCGATATCTTCGCCCCCGTGGCGGCGGGGCTGAGCAAGGGTGTCCTCACGGACCGGTTCGGCGAGGATGTGCAGGACTACACCCGCATCCCCGTTCCCGTGGACCGCATCGTGGGCGACACGCTGGCCAAGGGTGAGATCTGCGCGGTGGACCGCTTCGGCAACTGCATCACGAACATCCGCGCCGCCACCCTTGAGCAGCTCGGTTACAAGACGGGCCGGCAGCGCTTCAAGGTCCTGGTGGGCGGCCAGGAGATTCCCGTGGTTACGGGAGGGTACGCCCAGCAGGCGCCGCTCTTCGCCCTCGTGGGCTCCTCCGGGCTCGTCGAGATCGCCGCCAATGCCCGTTCCGCCGCCCAGCTCCTGGGCGTCACCGGCCGCGGCAAAGAAGTCGGCGTCATGGGCGCGTGATGCCCTCGAGCCCCCCCGCGCCATGAAAACCGTCCTCGTCCTCCTGATCCTCTGCGCGCTCGCGGTCCTCATCTGGCTCGTGGACCGGGGCCTCCTCGAGGCAGAGGAGCCGGGAATGGATCTACTGGCGGAAGAAGCCTGGGCACTCGGACCGCCTCACAGGCGTTCCTGATCTTCACACCAGCTTGAGCCCCGTCACCGTCACGTTCTGGAAGAGAAACGGCGGGAGCGCGACGAGAAGGCGGCCGAGGGTGCGCCGCCGACCAGCGATCCCGAATGGCAGTGCTCGCCGGCTCCCCGGTGATTCGCGTCCCCGTCGGAGGCTCGTCTGATCCTTCGGGAGTTTGGCTTTTAGCGCCGCTCCCCCTTTGAGAATCACCCTGGTCGCCGACTTCCACGAGACCTGGGGCCAGGGTTCGCCGTTGACGATGAGGTGGATGCCCGCCTGAAGGTTCATCCCCATGATGCCCACCCTGAAAGGGCTCTGCATCTTGCAAGCATTGGCGGCGATGGGCGGTGAGCAAACGACACGCGAGGCTAGCGCGCTCGCCGCCGGGCCTCCGCAAGAGACTGCCGCGGAGGTCTGAGGAGTTCCGGTGTCTGCGGCGGTCATGGCATAAACACTCATTACCATGTTCACCGGCGAAGGCGACACCGGCTTTACGGACTCAATGGAGCACGCCCCGCCCAAGCTTGCTGCGACGTCGAGCTTGACCAGCAAGACGCCTCCCCAGGTGTCGTCCGGCGAGAAGGAAGAGGTGTATCCGCTAAGGATGAACCCGCCATCGCGCGTGGCCCTGACCGCGTAGGCCGAATCTCCCGTCTCGTACCCGCCGAAGGGAAAATCTCCCGGGCCAGGGAGCAGCTCCCTGCAGAGTCCCCATCCCTCCGTGCATGTCAGCTTCTGGTTTTCTCCCCGCGGCGGGCACGTCGCCCTTGCGCCCCACGGTCCACGCGCGACTGCGCCACGGACGTCCTTCGCCTCCGACAAAACAGGCACGAGGGATGCATGGACTCGTGCCGGCACATCGGATCGCGAAAACTCCATCCAGTGGAGAAAGCAGTTTCAAAGGGGCCTGGGGAGGTTGAAGGGATGCCCGCGCGAAGAGGTCAAAGGGGTGTTTGTCCAAGCCGTAGACGGCCGGGAACGCCGCAGGCCACGCCGGTCCACGCCAGACGCTGAGAACACCCCGTCCTCCCGCCGGCCCCGGAGGGCCCGGAAGGGGGACCTCTTCACGCCACCGCATCCGGGCGGGAATCGCCGGTGTTCGGACAGAGGATCAGAGGCCGTCACGGTGGAAACGTCCATTAGCATGGGGTAGGCACCTGGGAAGGTGCGGCGAAAGGCAGAACATGAGAGCAACTCAAGGCGTGTTCCTGGCGGTGGTGATGAGCGCGATGGTGGGCTGCGGATCGGGGCAGACCAAGGGGGGCGCTGCCGAGGCCCTCAAGGTGGACCAAGTCTTTCAGGCGTCCCTGGCAGAAGTTCGGCTCGGGGACGGAGTTCCCCTCGGCTTCAACCTGACGGTCCGCTGGCGGGTCGAGGACCCGAAGGAGTTTCTCAAACAGTTCCCGACGGCCGAAAAGTACGGCGAACTCGTCATGAAGTCGCGAGCGAAGGAGGCCGCCAACCGCGTGGCCAATTCCTACCCCTCCGTGGATGCGGTCTTCAGCAGCGATCGGGTGCGATTTGTGCAGGACGTCAAGGGCGCCCTGGCCAACCGGCTGGGCGATCGGGCCATCACCATCAAGGAGGTCATCCTCTCGGACGTCCTCTTCCCCCAGAAGTTCACGGAGGCCATGGAGCAGACCGCCCTTAAGGACCGTGAGCTGGAGTCCATCAAGGAGAGGAGCGTCGTAAACGTGGCCAACGCCAAGGCCGAGGAGCAGAAGGCAGAAGCGGACGGGCAGGTCGCCATCAAGAACGCCGACATCGAGGCCAGGGTGGCGGAGATCAACGCCAAGACCGAGGAGAAGCGCAGGACCAGCCTGCTGGCCAAGGCAGAGACCGACGCCCAGATCTCCGAGAGGAACGCCCGCGCCGAGGCGGCGAAAAAGCGTCTCCTGGCCGAGGTCGAAGCCGACCGCGAACGCAGTCTGGCGAAAGCCCGGCTGGAGGAGCAGAAGAGCCTCAAAGACCTCGACATTCAAAAGCAGCGGGAGCTCGACCTGGTGGCCCTCGACAAGGACAAGGCGAGCGCCCAGCTCTGCGCCGCCAACCCGTCCTACGCGTCGTTCCTGATCAACCGAGAGCTGGCGTCCAAGGTCCAGATCGCCGTCCTACCCATGGGGAGCGATGGCAATTACCTGAACGGACTGCTGCAGAACATGTCGCCGAGGGACCCCCAACGGACTAGCCGCTAACACTCCGGCCCATCCCACCGCATGAGGAGAGAGCGGCCGCTTCGGCGGCCGCTCTCCATGATCAAGTTCCCCAGAAAAGGAGGCGAGGGCGGCGACTTCGCGGGCGAAGCCCTCACTCCCCGAAGATTTCGGTGCGCTTGGTGACGGGGTAGAAGGGGAACCTCGCCGAGAGCGCCTCGGTGCCGCCTTCCTCGCGGTCGAGGAGGGCGATGACGGCCACCACTTCGAGGCCGAACTCCTGGGCCTTCTCGATGGCCTTGAGCGTTGAACCGCCCGTGGTCACCACGTCGTCCACCATGATCACCCTCTGGCCAGGTTTCACGGGGCCCTCGATCCACTGCATGGTACCGTGGCCCTTGGGCTCCTTCCGCACGATGAAGGCGTCCAGCGCGGGGCCCTCCAGGTGGCTCAGCGCCGCCACGGCGGAGACGATGGGGTCGGCGCCGAGGGTCATGCCCCCGATGGCGTCGGCCTTAATCCCCTTCTCGCGGACCACCTCGAGGAAGCACTTGGCCGTGGCGTGGGCGCCCTCGCTCGTAAGGGTCGTGAGCTTGGAGTCGAAATAGTACTTGCTGCGCCGTCCCGAGGCGAGGAGGAAATCGCCGATCTTCAACGAGCGGGTCTTGAGGAGTTCCTTCAGGCGGTCACGGTCGTTGGACATGGTTGCCTCCGTTGGGTTGCCGATGGGGAAGAGTGATCAGGTGATCAGGTGATCATGTGATCATGTCATCATGTCATCGGGTGATCGAAAGCCAGTGTCGTTGTCGAATGGCGCGACCCCTCGATCACTTGGTCACCCGGTCACGCGATCACCAATTCGCCCGTTATATCCCTTCGAAACCTCTCCAGGTGGGATCCCTCCCAGGTGATTTTGCCACAGCACGGGCACGCGTTGAAGCGTTCGTGGGTGAGGTACGTGTAGGGCGGGACGTGGCCGCGCGCCTCCGGCCCGGTCAGCGGCGCTGTGGGAGCGTTGCAGCGCAGGCAGCGGGGGGACGCCTCGGCCATGGCCGGGGCGGTGGCCTTCACGAAGGCCAACTGCTCCCGGGGCCGGTCGCTGGCCGGATCCAGGGCGGGCACTCCGGCCTTGGCGCACCGAGCCAGGAGGGGGCGGTCGCGGGTCAGCAGGATACGGCCGCTTCGCGCGCACTCGCCAAGCAGCCAGGAATCCTCCGCCCTGCGGTCATAGGCCGCGTCGCAGCCCGTGAGACGAAGGTACCGGGACAAAGTGCCGAGCATACAGTCGCAGAAGAACCGGGGTCCCGGAGGGACATCGTGACCCAGCCACCCGCGCATTTCCGGGCCATAAGCGCCGGCTTCGTCCTTGAGAATGAGTGGAGGCAGGGTGATGGGTCCCTTGCCGGGAGCGACGAAGGCTTGGAGAAGGATGAGATGGGGCTCTCTCCCGGGGCGGTCCTGCACGGTGCGGAGCAACCGGGAATGGAGCCCCGCGAACGCCAGGGCGGCCAAAAGATCCTCCAGGCGAGACACCGGCGCCACGGTGCAGAACCGGCCCCCCGGGGCGAGGGCCCGGGCGGCGGCGGCGGCCACGTCGGGCAACTCCGCCGTGAATCCCTGGCGGGCGAGGGCGCGCTGGGGCGTGGCGCTGGTCTGGCCGCGCCCCGCCTCGTGGTAGGGCGGGTTGCAGACCACGAGGTCGAAGGTCTCCGGTTCCAGCGCATCCGGATCTCGCAGGTCGCCGATGCACGACCCGACCCCGCTCTGTCCAGCCGTTCTCCCGAAGGTTTCGCGAGGCCAAGGAGGCCAGTTCCTCCTGGAGCTCGACGCCCGTGAGCGATCCCGGGTGGTGATGGTGCCCCAGGAGGAGGAGGAGGATTCCCGAGCCCGTGCCCAAGTCCAGCACGCGCTCGCCGTCCCGCGGCCAGGCAAAGCCTGCTAATGCCACCGAATCCACGTTGAAGCGGTAGCCGCGCCTGGGTTGATGGACATGGATCTTGCCCCGCAGGAAAGGCGTCAGCGTAGTTTCAGTGTCCATCGGAGGCCATTTGCCGCCAAGACGCGAAGGGCGCTAGTCCCTCACAATCCGTCAAGGTGTGGAACCCAGAATGTTGATCTTCCTTCGCGACCTTTGCGTTCTTTGCGGTGAATTGTCCTTGCTCTTCATCTTGTTGACGACGGCGGCGGCGTAGCCGGCGGAGAAGCCCGCGTCCACGTTGACGACGAGGAGCCCGGGCACGCAGGAGGCGAGCATGGCGAAGAGAGGTGTTTTGCCGTGGTCCTGGACCCCGAACCCCACGGAGGTGGGCACGCCGATGACCAGGGCTCCGGTGAGGCCCGCCACCACCGAGGGCAAGGCGCCTTCCATGCCGGCCACGGCCACGATGACGCGGGCCTCGCGGAAGAGCGGCAGGGCGGGGGCGAGCCGGTGGAGCCCCGCCACGCCTGCGTCCGCCACCACTTCCACGCGCGCACCCAGGTAGCGCGCCGTCCAGGCCGCCTCCTCGGCGACGGGGGCGTCGCTCGTGCCGCCGGACACCACGACCACGAGTCCCTCGCCCTCGCCCGGAGGCTCCCCCAGATAGGCCAGCCGGGCCTTGGCGTGGTAGGCCAGCTTGGGCAGGGACCGCTTGAGGCCCCGGGCCTTCGCCGGCGTCCAGGCGGGTCACGAGGGCGGGCACGCCGCGAGCCCGGAAAGCGCGGAGGATGGCGGCGATCTCCGAGGGCTCCTTCCCCTCCCCGTAGATGGCTTCGGGAAATCCCCGGCGCAGGGAGCGGTGGTGGTCCACCCGCGCGAAGCCGAGGTCCTCGAAGGGGAGGAAGGCAAGCTTCTCCTCCGCCTCGGCGGGCGAAAGCCGTCCCGAGGCCACTTCTGACAGCAGAGCGCGCACGGCGTCAGGCTTCATGGGCCTCCAGGATGAGAAGGGTGAGGTCGTCGGTCTGGCGGGCGCCCCGTTGGAACCGGGCCACGGAATCGAGCACGGCCTCGGCCACGCCCTGTGCCCCAGAGAACCGCGCGCTTTCCAGCGACTCCTGGAGCCGTTCCATGCCGAACTCCTGGTCGTGCCGGTCCATGGCCTCGGTGACGCCGTCGGTGTAGAGGACGAGGGATTCTCCGGGGGCGAGCGTGAGGTCCACCACCCGCAGGCTCTTGGTGAAGAAGTCGTCGCCCATGACGCCCAGGACGAGTCCCCTGGGCTCCAGGATCTCCACCGAGCGGGGGCGGATCAGAAAGGGCGGGTTGTGTCCCGCCGACAAGATCTGGACCTGCCGGGTCACGGGATCCAGAACGAGGGCGCACAGGGTGAGGAAGATGCCCGACTCGCCCAGCTTCCCGAAGATCCCGTTGAGCCGCCTCAGGATGACCATGTGGTCGCTCTCGGAGGCCGCGATGGCGTGGAGGATTCCTTTGGTGAGGGTCATGTAGAAGGCCGCGCGGACGCCCTTGCCCGAAACATCCCCCAGGAGGAGCACCCACCGGCCGTCGCGCAGGGGGAGGAAGTCGTAGTAGTCGCCTCCCACCTCCATGGCGGGAACGCATCGGGTAGCCACGGAGAACCCTTGGATGGCGGGCGTCTCCTTGGGCAAAAACCGGTCCTGAATGCCCTTGGCGATCTCCAGTTCCCGGGCGAACCGCTCGCGTTCCCGAATGCGGCTGAGGTACTCGGGTTCGTAGCCTTCCAGCCCCGCCTGCGGCCGTCCGAAAATGGCCACATAGACAGCCAGGGCCAGGAACGCCGCCAAGATCCCCACGCAAATCCATCCCTGGATGGAAACCGCGGGGTAGCGCGCCGTCAGCAGGAGGGTCACTCCCCTCAGCGCCTGGGGCACGTAGAGCAGAACCAGCGCCGAGAGCAGGCTGCCGTGCTCCATCAGGAGGAAGCACCCCTCGCCGATGAGCAGCGCCAGGAGGAGGGCCACCCAGGCGGGGCCCACCGGGAGCAACCGCGCGGTGGCGGCGGCGAATAGCACACAGAAGAGGAGACTCGTCCGTCCGGCACTGAAACGCACGCGCAACAGGGGGTAGATCACCCCGAGGAACAGGCACCCCAGCACCGCGACTTGGGGAAGCGGTCCCAACAGCACATTGCCCACCAACCCCCCGGGGAACCGCAGGTTGTTCAGCTGGAGATCCACCGGCAGGAGGACGAAGTCAAGGCTCCGCCACTGCGTGGCGGCGGCGAGAAGGATCACGGGGATGCCGAGGAGGGTGGCGGCCCATCCCCAGGACCAAAGCACCTGGCGACCGGACTCTTTGATTCGCCAGTGGCCGTCGAAGAGCAGGTCCACGAATCGCAGCTTTTCGCTGAAGGCGTCCCGCAAAAGGGATTCCGCGACGGCCCAGAGTATCCCGAAGAAGAGGGCCGCGAGGATGCCGAAGAGGGCCGCCCCCAGGAGTGACTGGAGCAGGCTGCCCGAGGGTTCGCTGACCATTTTGATGAATGCCAGGCCCCCCGCCGCCAGACCCACCCTCTGGGCCCGCCGGAAGTCCAGTTCGTCCCTGCGCAGGCGATGGATGAAGAGGGCCAGAAACACGAGGACGAGGAAGAACCAGGCCGCCCCGGTGAGCAGCGGCAGGATCAGATCCTGCAGGAGGCTGGGCGGGGCCTCCTCGGCGAAGAGGATCTCCCTCCTGAAGCTCGTCAGGTACCCGGATTGGAGTTTGACCGTGTACTGATAGACCAGCCCAGGGAGGTTGCTGGCGGACTGTTTCCACGCGAAGTCGAAGGTCTGCTGGCCCTCCGTGTCGCCCTGGGTGGTGGCCGTAAGCGTCAGCCGGTCCACATCCACGCCGGCAAATCGGAGGGCATCTTCGGCCACCGAGCGAGCCTGCTCCGCCGCGAGCTTGTTTCCGGGCGCGCTTTTTCGGGGAGGAATGGCGAGGGCGAGGATCTGACCCGAGCTGTCCACCTCCACGGTCAGGGGGGCCTCCACCTCCTTGAAGAGCTTCACCTCGGAGAGCTTCTGCGGCAGATAAGCTCGGTAGATCCACCGCTGGATGGGGACCTCCTTGCGCGTCCAGTAGGAGGTCGCCCGGACGCCGAAGAGCTGTTGCATCCGCTGGATCTTTTCGGTGTCGAGCTTTTGGCTCAGGCGCAGGTCGAAGTGACCCGCATTCTCCAGGAGCTGCTGCGCCGTGGCCTGAACCCGAGCCCGAACCAGGGCTTCGTCGAAGTGGTCCAGCCCCAGGGGGGCGTTCACCTCCGGGTTCACCCACCACACATAGGCGAGCGTACTCAGGATGGACAAGACGGCGAGGGCTGCGGCAAAAAGGGCCTGTTGCTTCCGCATAGATGCCTAGCATAGGACAGGGAAGGGTCGGCGCGCAATGCGGCGGGGGCGAGGCGCAAGACGCGAAGCGCGGATCTTGTCATTGCGAGGCGCCCGACAGGGCAACGAAGCAATCTCGGTGTGTGAGCCAGAACACGGAGATTGACGCGTCGGCCTGCGGCCTCCTCGCAATGACGGCTTTCAATAGGTTGCCGCTCTGGCTCCCCGCTCCCTTAATTTCCAAATCCCAAATCCCAAATCCGAAATCCTCGATCCCCATTTCCCCTTCCCCCGGTTGCCTTGGGAGGGGGCTTGGGGATAACATAATTGTTTCGGAACGCTCGTGTTCCGGCGGGAGAGGCCTTCGTGATCATCGTCCTGGAGCCCGGCATCACCCTGGAGGAGCGCCAAGCGCTGGAGCGCTTCCTGCGGGACAGAAACGCGGTCCTGTGCGGGGAGCGCACGCCGCAGGGGGAGCTGGTCGTGGTGACGGCCAACCCGGAGGGCGTGACTACCGATCAGGCCCTCGGGTTCTCGGGGGTCTCGAGGGCCGTCCCGGACGGGCAGGGGTACCTGCACGCCTCCAGGGAGATTCACCCGGAGGGCTCTCTGGTGACGGTGAAGGGCGTCGCGGTGGGTGGCGAGGCGTTCCTCCTGGCCGCTGGACCCTGTGCGGTGGAGTCAGAAGCTCAGATGGAGGCCTGCGCGGCGGCCGTGAAGGCGGCGGGCGGGCGGGTCCTGCGGGGCGGGTCCTTCAAGCCCCGCACGAGCCCTTATTCCTTCCAGGGCCTGGGCGCCGAGGGGCTCCGCGTCCACCGCGCCGCGGCGGACCGCCACGGTCTGATCATGATGAGCGAGGTCCTGGACCGGGAGGATCTGGCGCAGGTCGCCGAGATTACCGACATCCTCCAGGTCGGGAGCCGGAACATGCAGAACTTCCCCCTGCTCAAGGCCTTGGGCAGGCAGGCCAAGCCGGTCCTGCTCAAGAGGGGATTGGCGGCCACGCGGGAGGAGTTCCTCCTGGCCGCGGAGTACATCCTCTCCGGGGGCAACGGCGACGTCATCCTATGCGAACGGGGCATCCGCTCCTTCGACCCGAGCCTTCGCAACAGCCTGGACCTGGCGTCCGTGGTCCTGCTCAAGGAAATGACCCACCTGCCCGTCCTCGTGGATCCTTCCCACGCCACGGGCCAGCACCGGCTCGTGCTCCCCATGGCGCGCGCGGCCGCCGTCTGCGGTGCCGACGGCCTCCTCCTGGAGGTCCACCCCGAACCGGGCAGGGCCCTCTCCGACGGCCCCCAGGCCATCCTTCCTCAGGATCTGATCCGGCTGAGCGCGGACCTTTCGGCCCTCCTCCCCGTGGTGGGCCGTTCCTTCCAGGTGCCGGCGTGATGCGCCTCTACAACACGCTCACGCGGCGCGTGGAGCCCTTCGAGCCCCTGGAGCCTGGGCTGGTCCGTATGTACACCTGCGGCCCCACGGTCTACGACGTGGCCCACATCGGCAACTTCCGGACCTTCCTCGCCGAGGACCTCCTCAAGCGGTTCCTCCTGTGGAGCGGCCTCCGTGTCCACCACGTGAAAAACCTCACGGACATCGACGACCGGACCATCGCCCGCGCCAACCGCGAGGGCGTGACCCTGCGCGACCTCACGGATAAATATGCGGACCTGTTCTTCGAGGACATGGCGACGCTGAACTGCCTCCCCGCCGACGAGTACCCGCGCGCCACGGACCACATCCCTGAGATGCTCGCCCTCGTGGCCCGCATGGAGAAGAACGGCCACACCTACGAGAGCCAGGGTTCCGTCTACTTCCGCGTGTCCAGCCTGCCCGGCTACGGCGCGCTGTGCACCGTGGACCTGAGCGGCAACCTGGACGGCGCGCGCGTGGACAGCGACCACTACGACAAGGAGTCGGCCAAGGACTTCGTCCTCTGGAAGGGCTGGAAGGAGGGCGAACCGGGGTGGGAGAGCCCGTGGGGCAGGGGCCGTCCCGGATGGCACCTGGAGTGCTCCGCCATGAGCGCCAAGTACCTGGGCGAGGTCTTCGACCTGCACACGGGGGGCGTGGATCTGGTCTTCCCGCACCACGAGAACGAGATCGCCCAGAGCCGGGGCGCCACGGGCAAGTCCCCCGCGCGGCACTGGATGCACATGGAGCACCTCCTCGTGAACGGGGAGAAGATGAGCAAGTCCCTGGGCAACTTTTACACGCTCAGGGACCTTCTGGAGAAGGGCGTGGACCCCATGGTCCTCCGCTACCTCCTCCTCTCCGTCTCCTACCGGAAGCAGTTCAACTTTACCTTTGAGGCCCTGGACGGGGCGAAGGCCGCGCTGGGACGGATTCGCGATTTCGACAGGCGGTTGCAAGAGGCCGAGCCCGAGGCGTCGGCCCCCGGCGACCTGGAGGCGGCTCTCGCGGAACAGAGACAAACCTTCAAATCCGCCCTCGAGGACGATCTCAACACCGCCGTGGCGCTTTCGGCCCTGTTCGAGGCGCTACGCGCATGCAACGCCGCCATGGACGAAGGCGCGCTCGGGCCCGGGGCCAAGGTAGCCATGGTTAGGTTTCTGGAGGACTTCGAGGAGGTATTCGGGATTCCCCTGCGGGAGGAACTGTCTCTCGAAGCGGAGGTGGAGGCCCTCATCGCGAAGCGCGAGGAAGCCCGGAAGGCCAAGGACTTCAAGGAGGCGGACCGCATCCGGGACGACCTCAAGGCCCGGGGCATCCTGCTGGAAGATTCCCCCAAAGGCGTCCGGTGGAAGAAGTCGTGAGAAGGGGACTAGGAGACTGGGGGACTAGGGGACTGGGGAGAGACTTCGAGCAGTGGGCTGACTCCCTGCTCCCCGCTCCCGATAAAACATGCTGACCAACGCTGACGATCCGAACGCAAAGACCAGGCTCGAAGAAATCGCCGTGGTGCCGCTGATGAAGGCCGTGGCCGAGGCGGCCACAGGGTCAGGTCTTGCATTGAGGCTGGTACCCGACGCGAGCCACCTGGAACTGGCGGGCGTGTCCCCCGTGGGCGGCCTCCCCAACAGGGGGCTCATGAAGGTCTTTCCCCTCGGCCCCAAACGCTACGCGGCGTTTTTCTACAAGCGCAGCCAGATCCCCTTCAGCCGCGACCGTTTCGCCTACGGCGCCGTCATCGTGGAAGAGGGGAAGCTCGACCCCGCGGCGGTGGAGGGCTGGTTCATCTGGCTCGACACCGGCTTCGATCCCGACCGAAAGCCGCCCAACCTCAAACGGGCCTTCGCCTTTACCGTGCCGGATTGAGGGGCGGCGAGGAGTGAGGAGAAGAAGATAGAGCGCCCTGCCCCGCGGCTACCGTCTCGCGTCTCGCCTAACCTTCCTATTTCAAATCGTTGAGAAACCGGTAGACGAGCAGCGCGAGGAGCACCACGAGGTAGAACTCGAGGAAGTAGAGCGCCAGCTTGGACCAGCGGCCGAGAGTTACGCGCGGCATGGGGGACCCCCACGGCCAATTTCGAATTTCGAATTTCGAATTTCGAATTGAAAACCGCTCTTGCAACTGGGTGGGTCGCAAACACGCGACGATCCGCAATTCGCGGCCCCCAATTCGCCTTTCCCAATTCGCAATTCCCTATTGGTCCGCATCACGCCTTCACCCTCGTCGTGACGCCCTTCATGATGTCGTTGTAGTGGATGACGCCGTGCATCCGGTCACCGGGATCGACGACGGGAATCATTCGGTAGTGGTACTTGGCGAAGAGTTCCACGAGGTCCTCCCGAAGGTCGTCCTCCTCGGCGCTCACCACGGGCGAAACCATGATGTCGCCCATCTTCATGTGATCCCCCGCGAGCACCAGCTCCCGCAGGTCCACCACACCCTGGAGGACCCCGTTGTTCAGAATGTAGATGTAGGCCAGGGCGTCGGGCTCTCTCCCGCCGCGGCGAAGCTCGTTCAGGAAGGGCCCGACCTGGGATCCGGGCGCCGCGGCGACGAAATCCGACGAGACGAGCGTCCTCGCCGTCGCCTCCCGCTCGCTCAGGATAGCCCGGATGCGTCCTTTCTGCTCGTCGGACAGCAGCCCCATCAGTTCCATCATGTCGTCGTGGGGAAGGACCGAGAAGAGGTCCGCGAGCTGAGGCACGGTCATCTCGGTGAGGATCGTCCGGGCCCTCTCCATTCGGAGGTTGGCGATGATCTGGCGCTGGGCCCGCGGCTCGGCCTCCACCAGCGCCTCGGCGGCCTTCTCAGAATCCAACGCGGAGAAAAGGGCTTCCTGCTCTTTACCCGAGAGCTCTTCGAGGGCGTCCGCCAGGTCCTCTCCGGGAAGTTCTCGAATCTGCCTGCGCGTGATGGAGAGGGACACCTTGTCGGTGGCCACGGCATCTTCCACGGAAAGGGGCTGGACATACTTCCAGGAGATGAGCTGGTCCTTGATCCAGCGCACGTTCCGGAGCCCCCAGCGTCGCAGGAACCCGTTGAAGGAGATGTCCACGTGGACCACGAGCATGCGCCCGCGGGATTCGAGGAGGTGAACGTCGTTGACCACCTCCGTCCGGCGGCCGTCCATGTCCAGGACGGTCTTGCCGAGCAGATGGCTCTCCAGGAGGATCCATCCCGGCTGATCCACGAACGGCGGGTAGGTTCCACCGGATTCGGGCGGCCTCACGAAAATGGCGTCCTCCTCGATCTTGAGGACCCTTTCCCAGGGCACGAACTGCGTGGGCTTTCCCCAGCCGTACTCCATGTAGATGCCCACCGCCTCGGGGTAGGGCTCGGTGAGCTTGAAAACCAGGTCCGAGACCTTCCCGATACGGTCGCCGATCTTGCCCGCGCAGACATGCCGCTTGAGGAGCTCGGAGAAGTAGAGAAATCGGTAGCTGCCAAAACCCGCGGGCAGATCGGGCACCTTCGGCGGAGCTTTAGGCCGGACAACCATGGGAGCCTCCTACCCTCATGAAGCAAAGGCGCTGGGGAACAGCGTGGTGAGTGCGAACAGCGTGGATATGAGGATCACGGCGACGATGATAGAGATATTGGCAACGTTCTGCCCGCGCGTGTTCACGTGGTCGCCCATGAAGGCGCGGTCGTTCAGGAGGATGACGGCGAAGATGAGCGAGCACGGCAGTAGCGTGATGGCCACGACCTGGACATACATGGTGATCTGGATGAGGGGCGCGCCGGGGAGGAGGACCACGCCGCCCGCGGTGAGCAGCATGCCCAGGTAGATCACGTAGAACCAGGGCGCGTCCCGGACGCTCTTGTTCAAGGAGTGGGCCCAGCCGAAGACCTCGCCCACGCCCCAGGAGGTGGCCAGGGAGATGCACAGGGCGCCCAGGAATCCAGCGTCGAAGAGGCCGATGGCGAAGAGGCGTCTCGCCAGGTCGCCCTGCCCCGCTGGCAGGAGCGGCACCAGGGCCTCCGCCGTCTGTTTGGCATCCTCGATCACGATGGGATGAGCCTTGTAGTAGAACGCGGCGCCCGTGGTGATGATGATGAAAGTGGCCACCACGCCCGTGAGGATGGAGCCCGCCAGCGTGTCCCACTTGCCGAACCGGATGTCGTGGATGTCCAGGCCCTTGTCCACTACCGCGCTCTGCTGGAAGTAGATCTGCCAGGGCGTGATGGTCGTCCCCACGTTGGCCAGCAGGATGAGCACCAGGTCCGAGGTGATCCCGCCGGGGAAGCGTGGCGCGTAGAACCCGTGGAAGACCTCGCCCCATCCCGGGGCGCCGGGCGTCGCCATGGCCCAAAGTGCCGCCGGGATGTAGACGAGGTTGAAAACGCAGAAGACGAGGGTGAGCTTCTCAAAGGTCCAGTATTTGCCGGACATGACCACGGCGATGAGGATCGCGCTGACCCCCACGTAGGTGATGAAGGGCGGTACGCCGAAGAGGGTCATGGCCTCCGTCATGCCGATGTACTCGGTGATGAGCGTGAGCCAGTTAATGATGATCAGGTCGATGATGGAAAACCAACCCCAGAATGGGCCGAACCCCTCGAAGATGGCCTCCGCGTGCCCCCGCTTGGTGACCGCCCCCAGGCGCACCGCCATCTCTTGCACGAAGTAGGCCATCGGGATGAGGATGAAAAAGAGCCACAGGACGTTGAATCCGTACTTGGACCCCGTCACGGCGTAAGTCGAGATGCCGCCCGCGTCGTTGTCGGCCACCATCACGATGATGCCCGGCCCCAGGACCGCCAGAAACACCAGCGCCTGTCGGCGCCACCGGTTCAGTAGGTGGATTCCCTTGCTGATCCAGTACATGGGCCGCCCCCGTTATCAGGCATGGCGTGTTTCCTGCGAGAAATCCTCTCGCAGGAAGGGGGGCGGGACTTGGAAAAGGAGGGTGAAGCGATTCATGGCGCACCTCCCGCAACCAGTGAGGGTTCTGGTCCCGGGCGCGTCCGACGACACTATCGCGGGAGGGCGTCCAGTCCCAGGGCGCGGCTGGAAACCGCGTCCCCGCTCATTCGAATTTTGGCACTACTAGGTGGCTCCATGAGGCCTTTCCCGGTCGTCACCACGATACACTGCGTCACCCGTGCGCAGAGTCTGCAATCTACAGCAAAATGGCACAGTTAGCAAGGGTCTCCCGCGCGTGTGACCCATGCCGCATCCGTTGTCGAGCCGCGCGCATTCCACGGGGCGATCGGACTGCTTGCGCGGTTCTTTGGGGAACCTGTATACTCAAACCCACGTCATTGGGGGCACAGTGCGATCGCGGGGCTGATTGGCGCAGGGAGAACCATGCGGGTCTTGGTGGTGGACGACAACGCGCTCATCCGGAAAATGATCCGAGCCGTCCTGGAGGAGGAGGGCCTGGAGTGCCACGAGGCTTCTGATGTGGCCTCTGCCCTGGCCGCGCTCAGGACGGTGAATCCCGACGTCTGCTTCTTGGATCAGAACCTGCCGGACGGCGAGGGCCTGGCGGTGCTCCGGTCGATCCAGCAGTGGGGCGGGCGTTGCCCCGGGCGCGTCTACCTTCTCACGGGGAGCGAGGAACCCGAGATCGCGAACAAGGCGCGCCAGCTCGGCGCGCGCGGGGTGCTCTTCAAGCCCGTGAAACCCGAACAGATCCTCCTCAAAGTCCTGGAGCGCTGAGATGGTGCAGTTCAAGCATCTCCAGCGAGAAATCCAGTTCAAAGTGGTCTATTACGGTCCCGCCCTGGGGGGGAAAACCACCAATCTCGAAGCCCTCCACGAATTGACCGACCCCAGTGCGGAGACGCAGCTCGTCTCCCTGAAGACCGCCGAGGACCGCACCCTCTTCTTCGATTTCCTGCCCTTCGACGTGGGAGAAATCCAGGGTTACCACATCCGCTTTCAGGTCTACACCGTGCCTGGCCAGGTCCACTACAACACCACACGGAAGGTCGTCCTGGCGGGTTCCGACGCCATAATTTTCGTAGCCGACTCCCAGCCGGACCGGGCGCAGGAGAACTTCATCTCGTGGGAGAACATGAAGGCGAACCTCCTGGCCAACAAGATGGACCTCAGCCAGACCACAACCGTGGTCCAGTGCAACAAGCGGGACCTCCCCGGGATCATGAGCCCGGAGGAAGTCCTCGCGGCCATGCGCGTGACCGACCCCACCGTAACCCTCGCCAGCGCCCTCAGTGGTGAGGGCGTGGTGGAGACCTTCATGATCTGCGTGGAACGGTCCCTCGTGCTCTTTGCCGAGCGGTTCAAGCTCGACCAGAAGGGGGCCACCCCGGAGCGTCTCACGGCGGGAATCCGCGAGGTCTTTACGCCCTTCCTGGATCGCCGGCGCAAAAGCTATCGGCCCGCGGACAGCAGGGTCGCCGTGGCCGCCAGCGCTCCCTCCCACAGTCTTTCCGAGGAGGAGCAACTGGTTGCGGCCCTCCAGTCCAGCACCCAGCTGGCGGAGGAGTTCCAGGAGGCGCATCTCTTAAGCCGCATGTACCAGGCCCGCCTCAAGGAGATGACCTCTCTCTTCGAGATCGGCCGGAGCCTCGCCGAATCCTCTGGCATGGAAGAAGCCCTGACCGTGACGGCCCGGCACCTTCTGGAGGCTCGTCCGGGCTGGAGAATCTCCGTCTTCGCGCCCAGGGGGGGGACGCCCGCACTCATCGAATGCGTGGGCCAGGAGTCGGATCCCCTCTGGGAGGCGGACGCTCCCGGCGCGGGCAATCTGGCGCTCTCCCTTCTCCAACGGAACGAGCGGATGCGCCTGGACAATCTCCAGGGCCGCCTTCAGGAGCTGAGGGCTGCACCCCCGCCCGACCTGGGGGAAGCGCTGGCCATCCCTCTGGGCCCGCCCGGCGCGCCCGCGGGCTATTTCATTGTCTACTGCCCGCCCGACCAGCCCTTCTCCAAGGAGGAGGACCGGTTCCTGTCCCTCCTGGAGCAGCTGGTCACGCCCCGGCTCATGACCCTGGGGCTCGTTCAGGAGTTGGCAGAGGCCAACGAGCGCCTGGAGGTCAAGGTCATAGACCGTACGGCAGACCTCCAGCACGCCCTCGCCCAGCTCACCGAACTGGATCAGCTCAAGCGAGCCTTCCTCAATAATGTCTCCCACGAGATGAAGACGCCGCTCACCAACATCCGCTCCTACGCCGACCTTCTCAAGCGCTACCCGCAACAGCGGGAGAAAAACCTGGACGAATACCTGGGGATCATCCACGACGAGACGGTGCACCTGGAGACCATGGTCAACGATCTCCTCTCTTACACCAAGGTCAAAGAGCCTGCCCGGGGAGAGTTCTGTGACCTCGCGGCGGTCCTGGAGGACGTGCTCCAGGCGGTGGCTCCCAAGGTCGAGGAAAAGCACCTCACGGTCCAGGTCCAGAAAGGCCAAGATGCACTCTTCTACGAAATCAACCGGGAAGATGCCGTGGTCCTTTTCCGCCAGATCATTGACAACGCCGTCCAGTTTTCACCCGAGGGCGTGAAAGTGAAGCTCTATCTCCTGCAGGATCCCAAGAAAATCATATTCGCGGCGCGCGATTACGGTCCCGGATTTCCCAAGGACCAGCAGGAGCGCCTCTTGGAACCCATCGAGCCTGACAAGCCCCAGGTCCCCAGCTACAAGACCCCCGGACTCGGCATGGGACTGTTCCTGGTGAAGGAGGTTCTGGCCAAGTACGGCGGGGTCATCGCCATCGAGAACATGGAACCCGGGTCCAACGTCCTGGTGGAACTCCCCAGAGCGCATTAGCGTTGCCGGGACGCCGCGAGGGGATTGCCCCTGGAGGCGATATTCTCAGGGGTGGAAGAGAGAAAAAGGGAAGGGCGTGGTGCCCTCCCCTTTTTCGTGTCCGCCGCCGGCGCCTACTTCACGCCCATGAGTTCCACGTCAAAGATCAGGGTGGCGTTGGGAGGAATGACTCCGGGAAAGCCGCGCTCTCCGTAGGCGAGCTGCGGAGGAATGGTGAGCTTCCGCTTGCCACCCACTTTCATGGTGGCGATGCCCTCGTCCCATCCCTTGATCACCATTCCCGTACCAAGCTTGAAGTCGAGGGGCTCGCCCCTGTCCAACGAGCTATCGAACTTGGTGCCGTCCGTGAGCGTTCCCGTGTAATGCACGGACACGGTCTGCCCGGGCTTGGGCTGAGCGCCCGTGCCGACCTTGAGGTCCACGTATTTGAGGCCCGAGGGCGTAGTGACTTCGGTGACGGGGGCTTTCGGAGGGGTGGTGTTTTGTTTCTGCGCGGCGGCCTTGTTCTCCCCCAGCGGCTTGGGGGCGGGCATCTCGGTCTGGGCGATGGCGGCTGCGGCCACCGCTGCGGCGAGGAGGATGAGGGCGGTCTTTTTCATGGAAGATCCTTTCTGAGGGAAACGGGGGACAGGGGACGGAGACTGCGAATTGCGAATTGGGGATTGGGGATAGAGAGAACACGTGGTGAGACGCCAGATGCGAGACGCGAGACGCAAGACGCAAAAACCGCCTTGCCTCGCTCCTGACTTTTCACTTTTCACTTTTCACTCCTTCGGGTGCGCCGCACTCGCCGGCGTGGCCGCACCCGTTGACCTCGGCTTCGAGCGTGGTGTGCTCGATGGACCACCGGTCGTGAAGAAAAGACCGAATGTCCTGGAAGAGTCCTTCGCAAGAGGCCACGCTCATTTCCGGCACGGAAACGTGAGCCGTCAAGACCCGCTGCCCCGGCCCGACCTCCCACACGTGCACGTGGTGCACGCGGGCGGGGGCGAAGGCCGACTCCGTGGACCTCACCAACTCGCCCAGGTCCAGGCCTCGGGGCACGGCTTCCACCAGCATTCCCAGGGACTCCCACACGATGGACAGGGCGCTGTGCAGTACGGCAAATCCCACCACGAGGGAGGCCACGGGATCCAGGTAGGGGCCGAACCGGGTGCCCGAGAAGAGGGCCGCAAGTACCACCGCCATGGAGGCCAGCGCGTCCTGGAGGAGGTGTAAGAACGCGCTCTTCACGTTGAGGTCGTCCTTTTGGTGATGCCGCAAAAGAAAGACCGACGCCAGGTTGGCCACCAGGGCCACCAGCGCCACTCCCAGCATGATCCCCGATTTGACGGGCTCCGGCTTGAGCAGGCGCAAGAGGGCCTCTCGGGCGATGAACCCCGTGATGGCGAAAAGGACGAGCGCGTTCGCCAGAGCCGACAGAACCTCCACCCGTTTGAGCCCGTAGGTGTGCTGCGCCGAAGGGGGGCGCCGGGAAAGGGCGCGCGCCGCGATGGCCAGGCCGAGGGCCACCACGTCGCTCAGGTTGTGAAGGGCGTCGGCCAGGAGCGCCAGGCTTCCCGAAAGGATTCCGCCGACGACTTCCGCAGCCGTGATGACCGTGTTGAGAAGGGCGCTCCAGAGGAGCCTGCGATCCATGTCGGTAGGGGAATGCGTGTGGGCCAAGTCAGCCTCTGCGAGGGGAACCGCGCATCAGATGTACTTTCGCCGGTCGCCCGTGTCTGCGTCCACCTCTTCGAGGTCCTCCGCGAGCACCGTGTGGAAGGAGAGGATAACAAGGGGCTCGTTGAAGGATTCCAGGGAGTGGGGCGTATTCTCGGGGATCACATAGATGCTCTGATCAGGGTAGGCCGGGTCGAAAGGCTGGATGACCGATGCCCTCCGGCCGATGCGGCACATGCCGGTCCCCGCGATGACGGCCATGTGCTGGACCGAGTTGGGGTGCTTGTGGGGGGGTGGGGAGGCCTTGGGGCGCTGGACGAAGACCCAGGCGCTTCGGATGCCCGGCGGTAAGCGCCCGGCGGTCAGACCATCGGGCAGGGGCGATCCCGCGAAGGGGATCTTGCCCATCATGGCGCGGTCATCCACCTGCTCTATCAGGGCTTTGACCTGGCTCGTTTCTTTCCAACCGTTCACGAGTTGGGCCAGCTTGGCGATGCGGAAGTTGGTCATGATGCTCCAATCCGGGCCGAACGCCCAAGAATGAAGTGTATATGAAACAGGGGGCAGGGGACAGGGGAGAAAGGCGCGAGACGCGAGACGCGAGAGGCGAAGGGCTAGAGCTGGGAGGATATTCTTGATTTGGGATTTTAGGATTAGTGATGAAGGAAGCAGGGACTGGCGAGGAAGATGCGACATAGGGGCACATCGCTCACGGTGGGCCACTCCGTCATGGGCTCTTTGGCTCGTGGGCTCGTGGGCTCGATCCCTTCCGCGTGCCCTCGTACATCTCGAACTCCAGGAGCTTGACGGGCAGGGGGCCGTTGAAAAGGGCGATCTTTCGTTTGGGATGGAGGCCGATGGACTTGGCCAGAGCGGGGGCGCCCGTGAGGACGAAGGCGCGCCAGCCCGGACAGCGTTGCTTGAGGGCGTCGCCGAAGGCGTGGTAGATCTCCGGCAGGTCCTCGCCGGCTCCGGCGTGATCGCCGTAGGGGGGATTCGCGGCGACGAGTCCTGGAGCCCCTCGCGGCGGGGTAAAAGCCCGGGCGTCGGCCCTGCGAAATTTCGCCCACCGCTCCATGCACGCCATCTCGGCGTTGGCATCGGCGGCCCGAACGGCCTCGGGGTCCACGTCGGAACCGAAAATCGGTCGCGGTGCGGGACGCCGGGCCTCCTCGGCCTGGGCCACCATTCGCCGCCAGGCCTCCTCGTCGGTCCCGGGCCAGCGCTGGAAGCCGAAGGGCTTGCTGCGCAGGAGACCGGGAGCGGTGTTCGTGGCGATGAGGGCCGCCTCGATGCAGAAGGTGCCCGACCCGCAGAAGGGGTCCGCTAAGGAGACCTGCCCGTCGTAGCCCGCCAGAAGGAGGATCCCCGCCGCCAGAGTCTCGTTGAGGGGGGCGGAGACGGACTTGGCCCGGTAGCCTCGCTTGTGGAGGGGGCCGCCGGCCACGTCGAGGCTCACGTCGGCTTCCCCTCGGCCCACGTGGACCACCACCCTCACATCCGGGTCCGTTCGGTCCACGTCGGGCCGGCTCCCCAGCCTCTCCCTCAGGCGATCCGCAATAGCATCCTTCACCTTGAGGGCCACGAAGCCCGAGTGGTTGAAGGCCGAATCTCGGACGGAGGCCTCCACGGCGAAGGTGCGGTCCGTGGCCAGGTAGTCCTCCCAGGGCAATCCCAGGGCGCCCTCGTAGAGCGCCTGAGCATCGGGCGCGGGAAAGGTGCCCAGCGGCAGCAAGACGCGGCGTCCCGCCCGCAGCCAGAGGCACGCCCGCCAGGCGTCCTCCATGTGCCCCTTGAATCCCACGAGGCCGGGCGCCACATCGAGCACCGAGAGGTCAAGGGACCGCAGCTCGCCGGCCACCACCTCCTCGAGCCCCTTGGATGCCGTCGCGAGAAAGCGCATGAATTCCTCCGAGGTTAACGGTATCACGGGGGATGAAGAGATAGTGAAAAGTAAAAAGTGAAAAGTAAGAGGTAAAAAGTGAAAAACAAGCAGTGAGCAGTTGGTGGTAAGCGGTGAGCGGGGTGGGAAGGCCAGCTGACCGTGAATTGCGAAATTGCGGATCGAGGTTTTCGGGCAGCGGCTGGCTATAGAATGGGTGTTGCCGAAGTGCGGTCTCATTTCACTTTTGACTTCTCACTTTTCACTTTGGGTTACCATGGTCGGGTTCGGGGGATGGCGCGATGGGAGATTCGGTCCAACTCGACCTCGGCGTGTCGGGCGTGGTATTAGGCTGGGTCGTGGCCGAGGGTTGCTGTGCGGGGCCGTCATCTGCAGGCCTGCTTGAAGAAATTCGCGCGGCGGCGGAGGCCGCGACGGCGCGGCGGGACAGCCCCCGGAGCGCTGCTCTGAAGGCCGCGGTCCGGAACCTCCTGCGCTTTGGCGCCTATAAGCCCACGGGACGGGGCAAACCCGCCAGCGAGTACCTCCTCAACGCCGCGGCCGAGGGGACCTTCCCCATCGTGAACACGCTCGTGGACATCAACAACCTCGTTTCGGTGGAGAGCCTTCTGCCCATCTCTCTCGTGGACCTGGATCGCGCGAAAGCAGACCGCTTCCTCTGCCGACGGGGCCGGGAGGGGGAGTCCTACGCATTCAACCCCTCGGGGCAGGTGCTCGACCTGCGCGACCTGCTCCTGCTCTCTCGCTCACCTTCGGACGCCCCCTGCGCCACACCGGTCAAGGACAGCCAAGCCACGAAAACCCACCCGGCCACCACTCGCGTGCTCGGGGTCATCTACGCTCCGGGGGCGCTCTCTTCGGAGGCGGGTACGGCGGCGGAGCGGATGGCGGAACTGCTCATTCGCTTCGGCCAGGCCCGCGCCACCGCGGGCCTCCTGCGGTCCGGCGGGGATCCCTGAGGTGGACCCGCACGCCAAGGCCGACGAGCGTCCTTCCGAAGCCGACTGCCCGACGGGGCGCGTTCGCCTTCGCGAACTGGTGCGAGACCTTCTTCCTCATCGGCCTCACCTCCTACGGAGGGCCCGGCCATCGTGGCTCAGATTCGAACGGTCACGGTGCACAAAAAGGGGTGGCTCACGGACGACGAGTTTCAGGAGTCCCTGGCGTTCTGCCAGACGCTACCCGGTCCCATTGCGGTACAGACGGCGGCCCATGTCGGCTGGCGCATGGGGGGGGCGCTGGGTGCCCTTCTCGTGACCGTCGCCTACGTGCTTCCGACCTTCGTTTTCATGCTCGCCCTTTCGGCGCTGTACGTCCGACTCGGGGAACTCCCTGCGGTGGTGTCCGTCCTGCAGGGCTTGAGGGCGGTGGTGGTGGCCATCGTGATGGACTCCATCCTCTCCATGGCCCGGCCCGCGCTCAAGGACTGGCGGGGGGTCCTCATGGCCGCGGCCGCTGCAGCAGCCCTGCTCCTGGGCGCGGGGGCGCTCCTGGTGCTTCTGGGGTCGGCCCTCGCCGCGACCCTCCTCCTCTGGGGCATCAAGCCTCCCGAGGTAAAGGAGGGACGGGAAGAGGGAGCCGCCCGCCCAACCCAGCGTTGGACGACCATCGCCACCATCCTCTCGGTTGCCCTTCTGTTCTCGGGTGCGGTGGCGCTGTCGGGGTCCTGGAACCCAGCCCTGCCGGGGCTGGCGCTCACCATGGTCAAGGTGGACATGCTCGCGTTCGGAGGCGGGTACACGGCCATCGCCCTCATGCACGACCAGGTCGTCAAGGTCCATCCCTGGCTTACGAGCCAGGAGTTTTTGGACGGTCTCGCCCTCGGACAGATCACTCCGGGGCCCGTGATGATCACGGCCACCTTCGTCGGGTACAAGGTGGCGGGTATGGCCGGGGCCCTGGTCGCCACACTCGGAATCTTCCTGCCCTCCTGGCTCCTCCTGGCGCTCCTGGCCCCGCAGTTCCAGCGCATGCGCTCGCTGGTCCTGGTCCACCGCATGGTGCGCGGTCTCCTGGCGGCCTTCGTGGCCATGCTGGTGTACGTGCTCTGGCAAGTCGCCCAGGCGGCCGTGGGGGATTGGCGGGGGTGGCTGGTCACCGCGGCGGCTCTGGCGGCGCTCAGGGCGAAAATTCCGCCGCTCTGGGTCGTCGGTGCAGGCATCGTCGTCTCGGCGATGTTGTTTAGATAGAAGGGCATAGGCATAAGATAGGGGCAAATCCCTCACCACCTCAGCGAGTCGCGCCTTTCCCTGGTAAACCGTTCGCTCAGTGCTTATCATGACGTCTTGGGTGTGGGAAACCCGCCCAGAGGGATTTAGCGGGGGATTCTGTTTCACCGGGCGGAGCGGGGGGGCTCCGCCTTCTTCGTTTCTTCGACGCCTCCTCCCGAAAACTCCTGCCAAATGGTATACTTTTACCCGCCCAGCGAGGAGAAACCATGGCCAAGACGGAATCCTTTGATGTGACCACCGGCGTGGACCTCATGGAGGTGGAAAACGCCGTCAACCAGGCCCACAAGGAAATCGCCCAGCGGTACGACTTCAAGGGCCTGGACGTGAAGATGGATCTGAAAAAGGCGGACCACCTGATCCTCTTCGACGCGCCCGATGACATGAAGCTGAACGCCATGTGGGAGATGCTGCTGAGCAAGCTCATCCGACGCCAGGTCCCCGTGAAGAACTGTCAGCGGGGCACCGTCCAGAAGGCGGGCGGAGACCGGGTCCGTCAAGAGATCAAGCTCGTCTCGGGCCTGGACATCGAGATCTGCCGGAAGATCGTCAAGGCCATCAAGGACGCCAAGTTCAAGAAGGTCCAGGCGGCCATCGAGGCGGACAAGGTGCGCGTCTCCTCGCCCTCCCGCGACGAACTCCAGGAAGTGATCGTGCTCCTCAAGCAGCAGGACCTGGGCGTGGAGCTGGAGTACGGGAACTACCGCTGACCCTGATGCTGGCGAGTTTCCGGCCGGCGCCCATCCGGGAGCGCGTGGCTTTTCCCTCGTGCGGCGCCCCTCGTTGACAGGACGCATCCTTGCGCTATACTGGAGGCGCAAAAAGGCAATCAGTCCTTAGACCATGTTCGCACCGGAATTGACGGCCGGGGTTTAGTGGGGGGGATATGGCTCTGCGCAAAGGGGGCGCCAAGGTTCTGCAGGCCCTCGTGGAACACTCTCCCGATCCTCTGGCCCTCGTCCTGCCGGACGGCCGCTTCGTATTCACGAGCGGCGCACTGCTCCGCGCTCCTGGGGATTTCCGGAAAAAGCGCCAAGGGCCAGTCTCTGGAGTCTTCCATCCACCCCGAAGATTGGCCGGGTCTGAAGCGCGTTCTCGCCCGTTACGACGATGCCCCCGGATCGGCGCCGCTGGTGCCGTGTCGGCTGATGACCTCGGAGGGAACCTGGCGTGAAACCTTGGCCGCCGTGTTGCGCATTCCTCAGGAAAACCATGCCCACCTGCTCTATTTCGGCCTGTCGAACTCGCTGTGCAGCGGGGACGCAGCCCCCTTCGTACGCGCGGTGCAGCAATGCAGCGAGATGGTCTTCTTCACGGACCGGGAGGGGGTCATCACCTATGTGAACCCGGCCTTCGAGGTCTACACGGGCTTCGGGCAGGAGGAGGCGCTCGGGAAGACGCCGAGGATTCTCAAATCTGGACACTACGACCAGGCGCATTACGAGGGAGTTTGGAAGGCGCTCCTGGCGGGACAGACCGTGAGGACCCTCATGGCCAACCGCAAGAAGGATTCCACCCTGTACTACGAGGAGAAGGTCATCACGCCCCTGATGGATTCCGAGGGAACCATCACCCGATTCGTCTCCACGGGCAAGGGGCTGAGCGAGCGCATGAGGGCGGAGGAGGAACTCCGGGCCAGCGAGGAGCGCTACGCGCTGGCCGCCGCCGGCGCCAACGACGGGCTCTGGGACTGGGATCTGAGGGCGGAACGCGTGTTCTTCTCGCCCCGCTGGAGGGCCATGTTGGGGTCCAGCGAGGAGGAGTCCGACGACTCCCCCGAGGAGTGGCTCAACCGCATCCATCCCGACGACGTGCGCACCTTCAGGGCCAAGCTGGAGGCCCACCTGCGAGGGGACACGCCCCACTTCGAAGACGAGCACCGCATCCTCCACAGGGACGGAGGTTACCGGTGGATGCTCACCCGCGGCCTGGCCGTTAAAGACGCCGGCGGCGGGGCCTACCGGATGGCGGGCTCCCAGACCGACATCACGGAGCGCAAGGTGGCCGAGGAGAGGCTCCTCCACGACGCCATGCACGACAGCCTGACCGATCTGCCCAACCGGGCGCTCTTCGTGGACCGTCTGACCCAGGCCATCGCCCGCACCCAGCGCCGCGAGGGCTACGAATTCGCGATCCTCTTCATGGATTTGGACCGCTTCAAGGTGGTGAACGACAGCCTCGGCCACATGGTGGGGGACCAGCTCCTGGTGGGCATGGCCAAGCGCCTGGCCTCCTGCCTGCGCCCGGCGGACACGGTGGCCCGCCTGGGGGGCGACGAGTTCGTCATCCTCCTGGAAGACATCCGCACGGCCACCGACGCCACCCTCTTCGCCGACCGCATCCAGAAGGCCCTCAAGGCGGCCTTCAACCTGGAGGGGCGGGAGGTGTTCACCACGGCCAGCATCGGCATCGCGCTCAGCACTCTGGGTTACGAGCGGCCCGAAGACATGCTCCGGGACGCGGACATCGCCATGTACCGGGCCAAGTCCATGGGCAAAGCCCGCTCCGCGGTCTTCGACCGGGCCATGCACTCCAGCGCCGTGGCGCTTCTGGAACTGGAGACGGAGCTGAGGCGTGCCGTGGAGCGGATGGATTTCCGGATGGTCTACCAGCCCATCGTCTCCCTGGAGAACCGGCGGATCGTGGGCTTCGAGGCGCTCATCCGATGGTCCCACCCCACCAAGGGGGAGATTCCGCCCGCCAAGTTCATCCCGCTTGCCGAGGAGACGGGCCTCATCGTCCCCATCGGCCTTTGGACGCTGAGGGAATCGTGCCGCCAGCTCCGCGCCTGGCAGGGGCTGGCCCGCCGGACACCGCCGCTCACGATGAGCGTCAACCTCTCGGGGATCCAGCTCCTCCAGCCCGAGCTCATCATGCAGACGGACCTGCTCTTGCGGGAGACGGGCCTGGACGGGCGCACCCTGAAGCTGGAGATCACCGAGAGCATCATCATGGAGCACGCCCAGTACGCCATGGACATGCTCAAGCAGCTCAAGGCGCTGAGCGTGCGCCTCGCCATCGACGACTTCGGCACGGGATACTCCTCCATGAGCTACCTGCGGCGCTACCCCATCGACACGGTGAAGATCGACCAGTCCTTCGTGGCCAAAATCACGCACCGACGAGGAAAGCCTGGAGATCGTGCGCTCCATCGTCACCATGGCCCACAACCTCAAGATGGACGTGGTGGCGGAGGGCGTGGAGACGAAGGAACAGCTGGAGAAGCTCCGCTCGCTCAACTGCGAGTACGGACAGGGATACTACTTCTCCCGTCCCGTGGAGCGGGACGCCGCCGAGGCGCTTCTCCTCTCCAAGGGATCGGGGTGAGGAAGGCGGCAGGAAGCGCCCTCCGGTTCAAGGTCTTCGACGCCTTCGCCTCGCGCCGGTTCGAGGGGAGCCCCACGGCGGTGGTCTACTACGGCGGAGTGGTGGACAAGGAGCGGATGCACCGCATCGCCCGCGAGCTGGGTTTTCGCGACACCTTCTTCCTCATGCCCGCCAACGATCCGTCCCTCCTCTTTTCCAGCCTGACCTTCACGCCTCACCAGGAGCTGGCCGTCTGCGGCCAGGGCATGGTGTCCGGCCTCTTCGCCCTGCTGGACGACGGCGCCATCGGGCCGGGCCGCTACGCCGTCGAGATCGCCCTCGGCGAGCGCACCGTCTGGATCGAGGAGGAAGAGGGTGGTCCCGTGGCCTACGCGGCCATCGGGCTTCCCACCGTCAGCCCAACTTTCGAGCGAGCCCCCCGAACTGGCCCGCCTCCTGGGGCGGGAGGTGGCCTCGGGCCGGAAGCGCATCGTGGATGTGGGCCGCAGCCGGCTCCTGGTGGAAACCTCCCCGTCCGCATTGGAAGATGCCCGGCTCAGGCCGCAGGACGTGCTCAAGCTCTGCGCCGACCTCGATGTGAGCGGGCTGGTCCTCTTCGCCCGCGACGCGAAGGAGCCGGGCAATGTCCGGTCCCGCGTCTTCACGAGGTCGCTCAAGGGCGCCGAAGATTCCACCACCGGGGGCGCCGCCGCCGCCATCCTCGGTCTTCTCCGCGCCCTCCACCCCGAAGCCCCGCCCATCCGCCTCCAAGTCCACCAGGGCGACTTCGTGACCCGCGGCGGCCTCATCGCCGCCCGGTGGGACGCGGATGGCGGGCAAGCCGTGGCGGGGGGAAGGGCGGTCAAGATCGCGGAGGGGAACCTTTACCTGTAGGCGCGCCGCGCCGCCAGTCTCGGACCTTGAGCGTTGTCAGGCTACGCGGTCCAGCG
This sequence comes from uncultured Acidobacteriota bacterium, assembly GCA_963772255.1. GTDB lineage: Bacteria > Acidobacteriota > UBA4820 > UBA4820 > DSQY01 > JAKAJA01. Next base: position 86,710 of record CAVYWK010000032.1, on the reverse strand, counting down.
CCTGCGGCGTACGGGATGAGTACGCCTCAGCGCGGCCCGCTTGCCTTCCTAGCCCAAGGCCCAATCCGGGCGGGACGCCCGTCAGCCTTTGGCTGCCGGGTCCTCAAGCGGCCGCTTCGATTCTCCCGCGCCGACAGTGGTGAGACCGCGAGGCACCGCGCGCAGACTGCTGTCGCGGAGAACGTTCAGGACGCGAATCTCTGTCATTGCGTGCGCCCGACAGGGCAACGATGCAATCTCGGCGTGTTAGCCCGAACATTGACGTTTGCCTCGTCTCCCTCCGTGTCCCCCGTGTCTCCGTGGTGAATTTTCCTATTCTTTGAGGAGCCGCTCCCTGAGCCGGGCGGCCTTGTCGCGGAGCTCGGCGGCCTGCTCGTAGTGGTAGCTGGCGGCGGCGGCGTACATCTGCCCCTCGATCTCGGCGATCTGTTCGGCCAGCGCCTCGGGGGTCAGGTAGGGACCGGGGGATTCTGCCACCTCGGGGATGGCGTAGTAGTCCATTTCGAAGATGCTGGAGAGGACGCTGTCCAGGTTCTTGATGATGCTCTGCGGCGTGATGCCGTGCTCGGCGTTGTAGACGGCCTGCTTCTCGCGGCGGCGGCGGGTCTCGGCGAGGGCCAGGCGCATGGCTTCGGTCTCGCGGTCGGCGTAGAGGATGGCCTTGCCCTCCACATTTCTGGCGGCGCGCCCCATCGTCTGGATGAGGGCGCCGCGGCTGCGGAGGAACCCCTCCTTGTCCGCGTCCAGCACCGCCACGCGGCTCACCTCGGGCAGGTCCAGTCCCTCGCGCAGGAGGTTCACGCCCACGAGGACATCGAAGGTCCCCTTGCGCAGGTCCCGCAAGATCTTCACGCGCTCGAGCGTCTCGATGTCCGAGTGGAGGTACTCCACCTTGAGGCCCAGCTCCTTGAAGTACTGGGTCAGCTCCTCGGCCATCTTCTTGGTCATGGTCGTGACCAGAACTCGCTGACCCTTCGCCGTGACCTCGCGGCATTCCTTGTAGAGGTCCTCCACCTGGCCCGTGGCGGGGCGCACCTCCACCTCCGGGTCCATGAGCCCCGTGGGACGCACCACCTGCTCGGCGCTCACGCCGCCGGCGGCTTCGAGTTCGTACCTGGACGGCGTAGCGGAGACGTAGACGATCTGCGGCGCGAGGGCGTTGAACTCTTCGAACTTGAGGGGCCGGTTGTCCAGCGCCGAGGGGAGACGGAAACCGTACTCCACCAGGGTCGTCTTGCGGGACCTGTCCCCGTTGTACATGGCGTTGAGCTGGGGCACGGTCATGTGAGACTCGTCCAAGAATACCAGGGCATCCGTGGGCAAGTACTCGATGAGGGTGGGCGGCGGCTCTCCCTGGGCGCGCCCCGTGAGGTGCCGGCTGTAGTTCTCCACGCCGTTGCAGTAACCGATCTCGGCCATCATCTCGATGTCGTACTGGCAGCGCTGGCCCAAGCGCTGGGCTTCCAGGAGCTTGCCCATGCCCTCCAGCTCGGCCAGGCGGCCCTTGAGCTCCAACTTGATGGACTCCACCGCGGCCAGCACCTGCTCGCGCGGCGTGGCGTAGTGGGTCCGGGGAAAGATGGTGGCGGACCCCACCTCTTCCAAAATCTCGCCCGTGAGCGGGTCCATCTTCAGGATCTTCTCGACCTCGTCGCCGAAGAGCTCGATGCGCAGGACGCTCTCATCGTAAGACGGATACACCTCGATGACGTCGCCGCGTACGCGGAACCGGCCCCGCTCGAGCACCGACGGCGTGCGCGTGTAGAGGATGTCCACCAGCCGGCGCAGGAGTTTCTGGCGGTCCACGGTCTCGCCCACCGTGACGGGCAGGGTCATGCCGTAGTAGCTCGCGGGCTCGCCCAGGCCGTAGATGCAGGAGACGGACGCCACGATGAGGACGTCCCGCCGTTCCATGAGGCTGCGCGTGGCACTCAGCCGCAGGCGGTCGATCTCCTCGTTGATGGTGGACTCTTTTTCGATGTAGGTGTCCGTGGCGGGCATGTAGGCTTCGGGCTGGTAATAGTCGTAGTAGGAGACGAAGTACTCCACGGCGTTGTTCGGGAAAAACTGCTTGAACTCGGTGAACAGCTGGGCGGCGAGGGTCTTGTTGTGCGCGATGACGAGCGTGGGGCGATTGAGGCGCTCGGCCACGGCGGCCATGGTGAAGGTCTTGCCCGACCCCGTGACGCCCAGCAGGACGTTGTGCCGCTCGCCCGCACCGAGGCGGCGCGAGAGCGCCTCGATGGCCGCGGGCTGGTCTCCGGTAGGCTCGAAGGGAGCCACGAGCTGGAAACGGTCGGGCATGTGTCGAACCTCCAAACAGATAGATTAGCCTTGATGGACGGTCTTGCCAATAACATAGGGGAGCCGGGAGAAGGGGAGCGGGGAGCGGGGAGCGGGGAATAAGCAAGGAAGAGGTAAGTGCGCGAATCTCGCTTCACCCGTACTCGGTCAGAACAGCAGAGTGCGGAAGAGGTGCGACGTCGAGATCGGCCGGCGGTTCCGTGCCTTCCCAGGTTTCGTTTCCTGTCCCGGCTCCCTGCTCCCCGCTCCCTAAAAGTTCATCTGAAACGCGGGCTTGACCTTGCCCTGCCACCAGCCGGCGACGGCGGCGGCGCGCCTGAGCGCGGGCTCGCTGTAACCGCCCTTGAACGCCACCACACCCAGGAGGATGTCCTGTCCGCCGAAGTGGCGGGCCTGGCCCCACGCTTCGTCCTTCACGAGGAAGTTGGAGGGGAGGGTCGTTTCCGAATCGCTCAGAAAGAGCGTCCCCTGAATCGAGTAGTCGGTTCCCAGGATGACGAGAACGATGCGGCTTTCCGGGGCCGGACGCTCGTTCAAGAGGATCCGCTGCTGGCGGGTGCAACTCCAGTCGAGGGGAGCGCCGTCGAACGCCGGAAGGAGTTCCGAAGGGGCCGGAGCCTCGGGCTTCGGAGCCGGCGGTTTCTGCGGACGGGGGCGCGTGGATGCGGGACCGCCAGGAGCGGCCCTCGGCGCAGAGGGCGTCGCCAGGGGGGCGGGGCGAGGTTCGGGGAGGACGGGACCCCGCCGGGACTTGGCGCCGGCGTGCATCAAATAGCCCGCCGCCGCGAGGGAAGCGACGATCAGCACCACCAGAGCCGCGGCGGCCCATGCCAGCGATTTGTTCTTGCTCCCTTCGGACATGCGGCCCCCGAACTCCATGCTCCTACTTCCAGAGTAACACGAGCACGCCCACGAATGAGGCCACCGTGCCCAGGGTGGCGCGGGCGGAAACGCGCTCCTTGAAGGCGATGAACATGATGGGCAAAAGCAGGATGGGCACCGTGGCCATGAGCGCGGAGGCCACGGCCACCTTGGCGTGGTTTACCGCGAAGAGAGACATCCACACGCCGATGAAGGGCCCCGTAACGGAGCCGCATACCGTGAAGAGAAGGGCGCGGCGGTCCCGGAACTTGCCGAAGTTTTCCCGAACGCCACCGGCGATGGCAGTGATGAGCCAGATGGCAGCCGTGGCGGCGAGCATGCGGATGAGTGTTCCGGAAAGGGCCGGGAGTCCGCCCGTGAGGCCCTGCTTCGCGGCCACGAGGCCCGCGGCCTGGCAGACGGCACCCCCGGCGGCCATGAGGGTCCCCCGCACGAGCCGCTCCTCGCGGACGGAACCCAGGTGCGGGGGGTTGCGCTCCAGGACGACCCAGGCGATGCCGGCCACGGTGAGGCCGATGCCCAAGACCTCTCTCAGCCCGAGGCCCTCTCCCAGAAACACGAACGCGAGGAAGGCCGAGACGATGGGCCAGGAGGACATGACGAGCATGGCCTTTCGCGGTCCCAGGTCCACCAGGGCCTGAAAGAGGAAGGTATCCCCCAGGGCCAACCCGATGACGCCCGACAGGCCCAGCCAGAGCCAGCTCGGCGGGAGCGCCTGGAGGGGTACGGGCATGCCGTAGATGGCCCAGTGGGCGCTGCCCAGGAGGAGCACGGCGAAGAGGAGGCGCGTCCGGTTGACGGCGAGGGCCCCCACCCGGTCGCTGGCCAGGGTGAAGAAGAGTGCCGTGAACGACCAGACGAGGGCCGTCAGCAGGGCCGCGAGTGCGCCGAGGGTCTGTTCCGGGATGGTGTGCCTCCAAGGTTTGAGTCTATCGGGCTTGGGCCATCTTGGCAAGGACGGCGGTGGGAGCTTGTCGCGATTAGGGTGACTAGGGGATTAGGGGACTAGGGGACTAGGGGACTAGGAAAGCTAGGACGACGCTCCGTTCGCTCCGGCTCCCCGGCTCAAGCCTTGCCTCCTCTCCAGGCGGCGAAGCACCAGATGATGCCCGCAAGCACGAACACGGCGGGGATGATGAGAACCGCCCGGCCCAGGGAGCTCGCGTCGGAGAGCAGTCCCACGAGGGGCGGGGAGGGCACGTCGCCCAGGAGGTGGATGGTGAAGATGCTCATGGCCACGGCCGTGGCTCGCTCGCCCGGGGCCACGAGGTTGACGATGGCGGAGTTGATGGGGCCCGTGGACATGAAGACGCAGGACCTCCGCCACCACCATGGCCGGTGAAGAATACGGCGGGGCGGGGCGAGGTGAGCGCCACGAACGCCGGCACCACCGCCAGCAGGGTGGCGACGCCCGACACCCACAGGTAGGACTGGCGGGTGCGCTTGAGGAGGCGGTCTCCGAGCCACCCTCCCGCGAAGGTCCCCACGAAACCCGTCGCCACCACGATGGCGCCGAAGGTCACCGTCGCCTCCTCCTTGGGGACGCCCCGCACGCGTTCGAGGAAGGCGGGCATCCAGAAGGCCATGGCGCCCAAGGCGAAGGTGTAGGCGGCGTAGCCCAGGATGGTCAGGAGGTAGGGGGCGTTCCCCGCGAGGTCGCGGTAGGCCGAGAGGAGTCCCGGGCTCGCGGGGTGGGCGGCGGGGAGGTCCTCGTCGTGCGCTCCCCGGGGCGGATCGCGCAGGAGCAGGGCGAGGGCCGCCAGGATCACCCCCGGCACCCCCGCCACGAAGAAAGCCGCCCGCCATCCGAAGTGCCGGTCCACGAGCCCGCCCAGGACGTAGCCGAGGGCCGAGCCGATGGGGATGGCCGAGAAAAAGACCGCGAAGACCCGGCCCCGCTGTTCCTTGGGGAAGTAGTCCGCGAGCATGGCGGGGGAGATGGTCCCGTAGGCCGCCTCGCCCACTCCCACGGTGGCACGGGCCACGAAGAGCCCCGCAAAGCCTCGGGCGAACCCCGCCAGGGCCGTGGCGGCGCTCCAGAGCGCCACGCCGAAGGCGATGAGCCGGGGGCGCTTCCAGCGGTCACCGAGGGCACCGAAGACGGGGGACGTGGCCATGTACACGACCATGAAGGCCGTCCCCAGGACCCCGCACTGAGTGTCGGTGAGGTGGAGCTCGGAAGCCTTGAGGCTCTCCACGAGGGCCGAGACCACGAAGCGGTCCAGGTAGTTCAGGAGGTTCATGCCCGTGAGGATGATGAGCCCGAGGCGGGCCGACCGGGCGAGGGTCATTTCGTGAGAGGACTTGGAAGGCAGCGTGTCGCCCGGCATGCGGGCAGTTCACCACGCGCGCGCTCTCCCGTCAACAATCGGGCGACGCAAAGACCCTTGGCTTGAGGGATGGAGGTCTGCGAAAATGCAAGCATGACGAGGGATGAGGGAATCCGGCGGTTTTTTGCACTGGTCCTGCACATCTTTTTCCGGAGGATCGAGGTGGTGGGCGCGGAGCGCGTGCCGCCGCAGGGGCGCGCTCGTCCTCGCGGGAAACCACGAGAACGGCCTCCTGGACCCGCTCCTGCTCTTCTGGCGTGTCGGGTCGGTCCGCGCGGTTTCTGGCCAAGGCGACCCTCTTCAGGAACCCGATGGTGGCGCCCTGGCTCCGCCTGATCAAGGCGCTTCCCATCTACCGGCGCAAGGACGAGGGGAGCGACATGTCGCGCAACGAGGCGACCTTCGAGGCCTGCGAGCACCTGCTCCTGAACGGGGGCGCCCTGGCCCTGTTCCCCGAGGGCATCAGCCACGACCTCTCCCGGCTGCAGCCCCTCAAAACGGGAGCCGCGCGGATCGTGGGACGGGCCCGCCAGAGGGGCGCCCGCCCGGTCCTCCTTCCCGTGGGATTGAACTACTCGGCCAAGTCCACCTTTCGGAGCGACGTCACCGATCACCTTCGGGCTCCCCGTTCCCTACGAGGATCTCCCCTGGGGCGCGGGGGAGGATCCGGCCGCCGTGGAGGCCCTGACGGAGCGCCTCAGGACGGCGCTGGAGTCTCTCACCGTCAACGCGGAGCGATGGGAGGACCTGCGCTTCGTGGACGCGGTGCGGAGCATGGCCCTGGAACTGGCGGGCCTTGCCGGTGAGGACCTGGACCGCGTGGAGGTCACGCGCCGCCTTCTGGAGGAGTTCTACAGGGCGCGCCTCGAACACCCCACGGAATTGCACGCGCTACTCGTGAAAGCTAAGGCCTATGTCCGGATGCTGGACCTGCTCCGACTGAGGGACGGAGACGTGGCCGGCGAAACCCAATTCGGCTCGGCGCTCATCCACACCTGGAAGCGGCTCGCGGTGGTCCTGGCGGGCTATCCGCCGGCCCTCTACGGATGGCTGTTCAACTTCCTGCCCTATTTCCTGACCGGGCGGCTGGCCCTCGCGGCGGGGGGAGAGCGGGATGTGGTGGCCACCTACAAGCTCTATGCAGGGCTGCTTCTCTTCCCGCTGTTCTATCTGGGCCAGGGAGCGATGATGTGGCGGGCCGCCGGTCCCTGGTGGGCAGCGCTCGCGGTGGCGCTTGGCGCGCCCTTGCGGTCTATGGGCCATGCGATACTACGCCCTCAGGAGCGAGTTCGTGCACCTGGTTTCGGCCACCGTGACCCTGGGCCTGCGGCGGGACGCGAGCGACCGTCTGAAGGAAATGCGCGCCGAGGTCGTGGAGGCTCTCAGGCCGCTGGTGGAGATGTACAAGTAGGGGAACAGGTTGCAGGGAATGGAACGAATCGTGCGCGAAGCTTCCAGCCCCCAGCAGTCACGAACAGGGTGACAGAGTCCACGCCCATGAGACATCACGTCGAGTGAGAGGAGAATACCGTGACGAGATCCCACGGGCGTTGACGATCGCGGGTTCCGACTGCTCGGGCGGTGCGGGCATACAGGCGGATCTAAAGACCTTCCAGGCCTTCGGCGTCTTCGGCCAGAGCGCCGTGACGGCGGTGGTGGCGGAGAACACCGTGGGAGTTCAGGGATGGCAGGCCATCGCACCCGAAACGGTGGCCATGCAGATGGAGTCGTGCCTCGTCGATATCGGGGCCGACGCAGCCAAGACGGGGATGCTCGTGGATGCCTCCACCATCGCCGCCGTGGCTCGCCATACTCCGGGAGCGCCCCGTCGAGAACCTTGTGGTGGATCCCGTCATGCGGGCCAAGGGCGGCGACCCGCTCATCGCCCCCGAGGCCGTGGAGACCCTCGTCCGGGAGATCTTCCCCCTGGCCCTCGTGGTGACGCCCAACGTTCCGGAAGCCGAGGCCCTGGCGGGATTCAGCCTCACACCGGAGGCCGACTTCCGCCGCGCGGCGGAAGCCATCCGCCACATGGGTCCGCGCATCGTCGTCATGAAGGGGGGCCACAGCCCGGTGAACCCCGACGGCGAATCCTGCGACTTCGTCTGGGACGGGACCGACTGGTGGACCCTGAGCGGAGCACGCCACTCCGACCGCAACACCCACGGGACGGGGTGCACCTTTTCCGCGGCCGTCTGCGCCTGCCTCGCCCTGGGCCATGCCACCCGACGAGGCCCTGCGCCGAGCCAAGGCCTTCATCACCGAGGCCATCCGCACCGCGCCCGGCCTGGGCCGCGGCCACGGCCCCGTGAACCACTGGGTGAAGATAGAGCCGCACGGGTCCATGAGACCGACGAGTCCACGAGACTAGCGAGGCCGCGCGAATCCACGAACCCACTGGTAGCCCAGTGAGCTGATCGGCTATTCCGAGAACCAATCACGGCGCACTGATTCTACGCGCCGAGCATGAGCTCTCATCTTGGTATCTCGTCGGGCTCATGGATTCGTGGGCGCGTGGACCCTGTCCCGCATGAGCACGGCTGTCGGCGCTTCACGAATCTCGCAAGGCCCATCCCCCATCTCGTCAAAGAGCCCCCCTTGACAAACGCGTTCGAGGGCATTACTGTACTACTACACTGATACACTAGGAGGCGGCCATGGGGCTCTGTCAGCGAGAGTGGGATGAGGGGGACGGGCCGTGAGGCCCCTGGTTCGGGTGAACCCTTCGGAGGCGGCCCCCATCTGGCGAGCAGATCGAGGAGGGCGTGCGGCGCCTGGTGGCCTCGGGCCAGCTCCGGCCCGGCCTGAGTGTGCCTTCCGTGCGGGACCTGGCTCGCGACTTGAGAGTGAATCCCGCCACCGTGTCCAAGGCCTACCAGCGCCTCACCGATGCGGGCCTTCTGGAGGTCCGGCGCGGCGAGGGGACCTTCGTGGCGGAGGCGCCGCCCGCCATGAGAAAGACCGAGCGGCGTGAAGCCCTGCGCGAGGGCGCCGAACGCTATGCCAGCCTGGGTGTAACCCTCGGCGCCACCCGCGAGGACGCGGCGGAGGAACTGGACCGGGCCTGGGAGAATCTGGGCGCCGGCAAGAAGGGGGGACAACCATGAGCCCTGAGAACAACAACAACGGCGCCGTCGCGGCCTTCACGGGGCTGACGGTTCGCTACGGGAAGACCATCGCCGTGGACGGCGTATCCCTATCGGTGCAGAAGGGCGAAGTCTACGCCCTCCTGGGTCGCAACGGCTCGGGCAAGACCTCCATGATCCGGTGCCTGCTGGGCCAGATGAAGGCCGTGCGCGGGTTCCGCGGCCTCTTCGGCCTGGATGCGTGGGACAGACCGCGGCGCGGCCATGCGGAAGGTGGGCGTGGTTCCCGAATCGCCAGACATGCCTCCGGCCCTCACCGCGCCGGAACTTGCGCACTTCTGCTCGCGGCTCTATCCCAGCTGGGACGGCAAGGGAGTCACCGCCAGGATGGAACGTTTCGGCATTCCGGAGAGGGTTCCCTTCGGACGGCTGTCGAGGGGACAGAAGAACCAGCTCGCCCTCGCGCTCGCGCTCGCACCCATGCCCGAGCTCCTCATTCTGGACGACCCGACCCTCGGGTTGGACGCGGTGGCCCGCAAGGAGTTCTTCGAGGAACTCGTGGGCGACCTGGCGGATCGTGGGACCACGGTCTTCATCACCACGCACGACCTTCAGGGCATCGAGGGCATCGCCACGCGGGTGGGCATCCTCAAGGCCGGTCACCTTCTCTTGGATGAGGACATGGAACCCCTCAAATCAAGGTTCCGCACCGTGCGCTGGAGTGGGGCCGCCCCCAGGCCATCGGGCCTCCCTTCTCTGGTGGCCCTTTCGCCCCTGAATATCCGGAGCGATGCGTGGGGCGGCGAGACCGTAGTCCGAGCCTTCGATGAGGCGGCCCTGGCGCGCTTCGCGCAAGACATGTCCCCGAGCGTGGTCGAGGCTTCCTCCCTTTCCCTGGAAGAACTCTTCATCGCCCTGGTGGGTGAAGAAGGAGGGCTGTCATGAGCGGCTTCGCTCAAGTGTTCCTGCTGGAACTCCGCCTGCGCAGGGCCGTCTTCCCTGCCGCCCTCGTGGCCGGGATCATCCCCATCCCCATGGCCTGGATCATGAGCCGCAACTTCGGGTTCTCGGAGGCGCTCAACGCGGGAGCCTTCGCCTTCGCCCTCATCGGCGGCGAGCTGCTGGCCCTCTACCTGGGCGCCACGGTTCTCTGCCAGGACCTGAGCGAGGCCGCTTGGGCTTCTACTTCTCCCGGCCCCTCTCGGGCTTGGCCCTGTGGGCGGGGAAGTTCGCCGCGGCGTGGCTCGTGGTGCTCGGGGCCATGCTCGTGTGTCTCCTGCCCGGCAACCTTCATGGGCGGGGGGCTCGCCAACTTGAAGGTCTCCGACAACCCCTTCTGGACCTACGACTGTCGGCCCGCAGCACCCTCTCGCCCCTCTGGACGATCCTCGTCCTCGCTGGCGCTGGCCGCGCTCCTCTTCATGGCCTTCGCGCACGCCGTGAGCGTCATGTTCCGCTCCCAGTTCCCCCTGGCTCATTCTCGACGTGGTCATGGTGGTGCGTGTTACCCGCCCTGGCGTGGTGGGCCCTCCGGCGCGTAATGACTTTCCAGACGCCGCTCCTGTTCATGGTCCTCATCGTCGCATTCGCGGTGAGTTTGCTCGTGGGGCTTCTCGCGGCCGGGGCCGTGCAGACGGTGGCGGGACGGGCGGACCTCCGGCGCGGCCACCGCGCGCTTGTCGCTCACGCTCTGGGCGATTCTGACCGTGGCATGCGTGCTGGCCGCCGACGGATATGCCCTCTGGGCCACGGCGGTCTCGCCCAAGGACTTGCACTCCGTGGCGACCATCGCCCAGGTCCCGCCGGCCCGTGGATCGTGATGGAAGGAGACCTCAAACACAGAGGTCCCTATGCATGGGCGAGCTTCCTCGCGAACACGCAGACGGGTGTCTACCGGAGCGTGGGAGGAGCTCGGTGGGGGGCAACGGAGTCGCCTTCTCCCCCGACGGGAAGCTGGCCGTGGCGTTCGAAACGCCCTTCTCCTTCGACAACGGACCCTCGGAGCTGGTGTCCTACGACTTGAGCGGGCCGGGGATTCCTCAACCGGCCCGCCACGCGATCACCATCTCCTCGGCCTGGGAATCGAGGACGGCCTTCTCGCCGGATAGCTCTCGCCTGGCGCTCTTTTCCGACGAGACCCTCACCGTCTACGACCTGCCCTCCTGGAAGCTCGTCGCCGTCGCAACAGCTGGGTTCCCTTCCGTCCTTCAAGGGGTCACCGCGGCTCCTGTTCCTCGACAGGGATCACGTGCGCATCTTCAAGGGCAGCCCGATGGCCCGGAAGCCAGCTCGGGTGGGACCTCCATCCTCGAATTCGACCTGGCGCGCAAGACGCTCCAGCAAACCGGCCATGTGCCCGCTCAAGCGCTATATGCTTCGGTGGGATTCCACGGGCGGGCGGATGCTCGCCGTGCACTCGCAGAACGGAACTTTCCAGCTCGCCCTGTGCGACGCTCGAACGGGCGCCGTGATCAAGGCGATGACCGAGTGGGAGACCCGGCGTCCCATGGCTCCTTTCTGGGCGACGGACGAATCCTCGTGGCCCGACGGGGAGACGCACAGTCCTTCCTGCGCGTCTATTCCAGCGAGGGCGAGCTCCAGCGGACCTGCACCCTGAGCGGATCGCGAATCGTGGTCGCGGGGCCCGAAGTGCGCGGCGGCAAGGTCGTGCTCGAAATCTGGGAGCGCAGGACGAAGCAGCTTGACGCGAAGGAGGTCCGGCTCTTCGATCCGGCCACGGGCGACCTTCAGGTTCTTCCCGGCCTTCGGCCCAGCCACTATTGGTGGCAAGGCGCCGAGGCGGAACAACGGCCGAGTGGCGGGGTCACCTCATGGTTCTTCCCCGACGACAAGGGCAAGCTCGTTCGGTACGACTTCGAAACGGGAAAGGCGACGCCCGTGAAATTCTAAGGAAACGGGAGCAGGGAGATGGGAGTCGGCGGCAGAGAGAGAAGAGAGTCTCTCCTGCTCCCCGCTCCCTGCTTCCAACTCCCTTCTTTTCTAAAGAATCTGCGCCAGGCGCTCGTTGGTGTGGCGGAGCTTGGCGGCGAGGCTCCCCACCAGGTTCTGGAGGAGCTTGAGGCGGAGCACCTCACTATGGGCCAGGAGCGTTTGGAAGGCCTTGTCGTCGAACTCGAGGAGCTCGCCGGAGGTGACGGCCTGCACCGTGGCCGAGCGGGGAGCGTGGTCGATGAGGGCCATCTCGCCAAAGGAGTCCCCCGCCACGAAACTGGCGAGTTCCTTGGGCTCGCCGGGATGCTCCAGGATCGCGCGGAACAGACCCGATTTCACGGCGTAAAGCGCGAAGCCTGGCTCGCCCTCCTTGAGAACCGTGGCACCCGCGTCGTACTTGCGGTTCTTCACGAGCTTGGAGACCTGAATCAACTCCATGCTGTCCAGTCCGGCGAACAGGTCCATGCCCTTCAGAACGGCCATGTGCTCCATGGGTAGCCTCCCGTGAGTGCCTCGCGCTTTCAGCATAGGCCAGCGCGAGGCCAGGGCGCAAGCAGGTGATCGAGTGATCGGTGATCAGGTGATCGGGATCAGGGACATCGCGGGACGGGTTCCTCCATCCCGCATCCCAATCCCGATCCAAATCCGACTGCCTTCCCTCCCTGCTCCCGTTCAAAACCGGATCACATTCCCCACGACGATCTGGTAATTGTCCGCTCCGGGCGCCTTCACGAGAGGCACGGCCACGGAGATCGTAAGGACTCGGCCGAAGGCGCTCTTCAGGTTGCCGAATCGCAGGCCCGCACCCACGTCGGCGTAGGTCTTGGTGAAATGGCCGTCGGGGGTGCGGATGGCGCCGGCGTCAGCGTAGGCCACGAAGCCCACCTGCACGAGGCCCCAGAGCTTCCAGGGCGTGATGATCCGGTCCTCCACGGAGAGCAGCCACCGCCGGTCGCCCGTGCGGAAGTAGTTGGGATAGCCCCTCAACCCGTCGAATCCGCCGATGTAGAGCGTGTGCTCCGGGTCCAACCTGTACCCTCCCGTGAGCTGGAGGTCCGCCGCAATCGTCTGGTAGGGGAGGGACTGGTTGTAGAAGGTTCCCTCGACCAAACCGAGAACGTCGTAGCCGCCATCGTGCTGCAGCCGCCCCTGTCCTTTGGACTTGAGAAGAGCGAGGGAACTGCTCCCCAGGCGCCACGCCTTGTCGACCGTGTATTCGAGGTACCATGCGCTGGCGTCACTGCCGAAGGCCTTCGCGAAGTATCCCCCGTGGACCTCCGCGTCCCATCCCAGGTTCAGGTCCTCCGTTCTGCCGATGCCCTGGAGGTCTTCGAAAGTCCCGTAGCGGTCCTGGCTCACGGCCCAATATCCGAGAAGACCCCGGAAACGCCGGGGCGCCAGGTCAGGGGAGGATAGGACGCCAGGTACCCGCACGTCGAGGGCCCCGTAGGTGGCCTGCGCCACGCGGAACTCCACTCCGGCGCGCCACGCGGTGCGGTCCCCGTAGTGGTAGCGCCACCTGGCGTAGAGGCTGGCGTCGGTGATCGTGGCGGGGAAGGTGTAGATTTCCTGCGTGTCCTGATAGAGGGTCTCGACCAGGGAGCTCCTCGTCGCTTCCGCTCCGGCGGACCAGGGAACCGAGAGTTGGTAAAAGGGGCGGATGAGCTTGAAAAGACCGCCGTTTCCGTCGGAGAAATGAGAATAGCCCGCTTCGAGGGTCCAGCGACTTCCGAAGAGAAGGGGGTCCTTGTAGGCCACTTCGTCCGTGGTCCGCTCGATCCCCCGCTCGTGGCCGAGCATCACCTCTTTCCCATAGCCGAGGAGGTTCACCTCGTGAAGCCGGATTCGCCAATCGGTCTGTCCCCCGGCGTGGTTGAACTTGAGGCCCGCCTTGAGGCTCCAGCCATCGTGGACCTTGACCACCGCCTGCACCGAGCCCGGTCCGGCGGGCACCAGCTCGATGGAGGCGTCCTGGACCCACGGCAGAGACCTCAGGAGCCGCTCCGTCTCGTGGAGGGTGGCCACCTCCACGGGATCGCCCATCTTGAACAGCAGGGCGCTGCGGATGACGCTCTCCCGGGTCGTGATATGCACTGCATTAGCGGCGCGCGCCAGCCAGTAGCTCTCTTGGGGCTTGCTCGTATCGAATACGTCGGAGGTCAGGATGCGGAGGGCGCCGATTCTCGCCCCCTCGGCCTCGTAGCGCGACCACGGGTCGTCTTCGGCATGTGAGTCCAGCGGGGCCAGCACCGCCAGCGTGAACAGCACAACCGCCGCGCATCCCCGCCAAACCCGCATGACGCCTCCCAAGGCCTACCGCTCCCCCGAAACACCCCCTCGGTAATCCGACCGAGTGTACAGGGACCCAAGGCGTTCGGCAAAGGGGGGCAAAGGGGTTGGATTTCCCAAACTTCGCGATGGGCTCAGAAGGTACGGGCTGGAGGTGTTTTAGGACATGAGCTCGATCTCCACGACCCGCACACCCGGTAGGTGCCTGGGGACATCTTCGAGTTAGATGCCTCTGGGGCAGGAAAGCCCCAAGGGTGGGGCCCCGGAGGGCGAGTTCACCTTCTGACGGGCTCCGCCCGCAGAAGGCGAAGGAGGAGGTCCCCAACGGGCTTTGCCCGTGGGGCGGGGCCCCGAAGGGCATTCTCTCCCTCCGGCGGGCTTTGCCCGCGGAGGAAGAAGGAGATGGAATAGGCCCTCCCCGTCTCGGAGGCCGAGCGGAATACACCCGAAACCACCCCTTCTTCGAAGGCAGAGAATTAAATCGCGGAATTAGTGGATTTGCAGGGAGGCTCTCCGGGTCTTCGTTCCGAACTCGTACCAGGCCGCCCGGCACCGATCCCTAGCAGGCGGCTGAGAAACTCGCATGGGTCGCGCGCAAGAGGCTTGGGGGTAGGGGTCGGACCCGAGGGAGGATCCCTGGCGCGCCGCCCGCGCCTGGGGATGCACCGCGAGGCGGGGCGAGGAGGCGATGCGGTGCCATCTGCGACGAGACCCAACAAAGCGGGGCGCCCCAGGCGCTGCGGCCCTCCGGGTTGCCCCTGGGCCGGTCGGCTTCTTTGTCGGCCCTCCTCCCCGTGCTCCAGGCACGGGATCGTCGCGCCTTCGCGAATCTGTTCCGGCCCAGGGCGCAACGCGCCGAGAGCCCTCCCCGGGTCAGACCCCAGGATGCGAGGCGCGGCGACGACGATAGGGTAGGCCCCCTTTCTAGGAGCCGGAACAAAGCAGGTGGCCCCCAATCCCTTGCGCCCTCTGGGTTGCCGCGGCACGGCCCCGCCTGCGGTGTTGTCGCTCCTAGACGATGAGCAAGGCATCGACGGCGTCGCGACGCCTTGCATCCGGGGCCGTGGCGCAGGCAACGCGACCTACGGGAGTTTTTCAGCAGCCTGCTAAGGCTTCAAGTTCGCCTTGAAGAACTCCAACATCCTGGAGAAAAGGTCCGTCCGCGCGGGCTTCTCCTTGATGCCGTGGTTCATGCGAGGGTAGTAGGCCGTGCCGAAGGATTTCCCGGCCTTGAGGAGCGCGTCCACCATCATGGCGCTGTTGGCGAAGTGCACGTTGTCGTCCATGAGGCCGTGAGCGAAGAAGAGGCGTCCTTTCAATCGCTCCGCGGCATGTCACGGGAGAGCTCTCCCTGTACCCGTCGGCGTTGTCCTTCGGGCAGCTTAAGGTACCGCTCGGTGTAGCAGGCGTCGTAGTTGAGCCAGTCGCTCACGGGGGCCACTGCGAAACCACAGGCGTAGGCGTCCGTGTGGGTGAGGGCGTAGAGGGTCATGTATCCGCCATAGCTCCAGCCCCAGAGGCCTATGCGGGCGCCGTCCACGAAGGGAAGGCGCTTGAGCGCGTCCAGCGCGGCGAGCTGGTCCTCCAGCTCGATCTTGCCCAGGCGTTTGAACAGGGTGTCCTCGAAGCCCTTGCCGCGGCGCGCGCTTCCCCGGTTATCGGCGAGGAAGACGACGAAGCCGCTCTGGGCCCACAGCTGGTAGAGGGGCATCCATCGCGGGCTCCACCGGTCCTGAACCACCTGGGCGTGGGGACCTCCGTACACCTCCACGATGGCCGGATAGCGCTTGGCCGGGTCGAAGTCCCTGGGTTTGATGACCATGGCGTGCAGCGTCTGTCCATCCGCCGACTTCGCCTCCATGAACTGCGGAGGCACGAACCCGTATTCCCCCAAGTCGGCGGGCCGGCTCTCGGACACGGGCCGGGTCCTGCCGTTTCGCGTGTCCACGAGGGAAAGGGTGCCGGGCTCGGAAGCCGTGGAGTGGTCGTCGAGATACCACCGCGCGTCCGGGGATAGATCGGCGGCATGCCAGCCCGTGGGCGACGAGAGGCGCTCCAGCTTCTTTCCGCTCAGGTCCACGCGGAAGACTTGGCACCCGAGCGGGTTCTCCCTGTTGGCGAGGAAGTACACCTGGCCATTGACTTCGTCGACGGTCAAGAGCGAGTCCACGACCCAGGGACCCTTGGTGAGTTGCAGCGGTGGCTTGCCGTCGGTGGCGCAGAGGTAGAGGTGCGCGAATCCATCCCGCTCGCTCATCCAGAGGAACCGGCCGTCCTTCAAGAAACGCGGGGCCTCCAGGACGTTGACCCAGGTGGGCCACCGCTCTTCCAGCAAAATTTCGGGAGGTCCTCCATCCAGGCGGGCGCACTGGAGCAGCAACCGGTCTTGGGCGCGGTTGTAGAGGCCGTAGGTGATGCCCTTGGAGTCGGGGAGCCAGCCGGCCAGCGGAAGGTAGCCTTCGCCCGAATCGGCCCCCGCCACGGCGTGCGACTGGCCGCCCGAAACGCCGATCCAGAAAAGGGACACCTTGGGGAGGGCGTCTCCGGGGCGGGGATAAAACTGGGGCTGGACCACCGGGTGGTCCTCGCTCTCGTCCACCATGGGATCCTGATAAACGCCCGTCTCATCGAAGCGCAGATAGGCCACCTTGGATCCATCGGGGCTCCACCAGAAGCCCCGGTGCAGGTCCAGCTCCTCACCGTAGAGCCAGTCCACCTCGCCGTAGGTCACCGCGGGCGCCCGGCCCTCGGCCAGGAGGGTCTTGGTCCCCGTGGCGAGGTCCGATACGAGGAGGCTGCCCCTCACAGTGAACGCCAGCTTGGATTCATCGGGGGAGAAAGTGAAGCCTGCGGCTTCGTCTGTGGCTAGCGTGAGGCGGCGCAGGGTAGAGGTCTTCAGGTCCCAGAGGAAGGTTCCATCGGGCAGGTCAATCTGCAGGAATCGGCCCTTGGGACTGAAGGCATAGGAGCGGAAGGCGACCTTCGTCAGGGCCTCCCCTTTGAGGCCGGTGAGCTTCCCGTAGGCTTCCCGAAAGGACGCCTGGGAAAGGAGCACGCGGCGCCGAAGGGTGTCCGGGTCCACCGCCACCAGATCCGAGGCCTCCTCGTCGTCGGCGGTCTCGTAGAGGCAGAATGCCTTCCCGTCGGGCATCCACTTGACCTGACGGGGCAGTGTGCCGCCGAAAGCACCAGGCTTCAGCGCGTCCGCCAGCGTGAGGTCTTTGCGGGTCGCGGCGGCTGCGCTCATGGCGAACATCAAGATCAGGGCGGCGGCGAACGGTCTGGCGAATCCCTTCATGATCGTCATCCTCCATGGCTCCCGGGAGCCTTCGCCATTGTACCTAACCGGAGGCCTGAGCGCTCCGCACCTCCTCTCTGGGGGTGGGCGGGGCCGGTCTGATATACTCCTCCACTCACTAGGGCTGGCCGATCCATGCGGTGATTTCGGGAGGGAACCATGCAGAGCGCCATCGAAACCTTCTATGACAAATGCCGGACGATCCATGACCTCCAGGAGATCCAACAGATCATGGAGTGGGATCAGCAGGTGATGATGCCCCGCAAGGGTGTGGAACAGCGGGGATACCAGCAGGAAGCGCTGGCCACCGCGGTGCACGCCAAACTCACCGAGCCGTCGCTGGGAGAGCTTCTGGCTCAACTCGCGGTGAAGACGGACCTGTCGCTCGACCAGGCCGCCGACGTTCGGGAGGCCCGGAGAGCCCACGACCGCGCCGTGAAAATTCCGGGGCGATTGGTGGCCGAACGCGCGCGGGTGTGTTCACTCGCGCAGGCGGCGTGGGAGGATGCCAAGGAGCACGATGACTTTGCCGCGTTTCGGCCCCACCTCGAAGCCGTGCTCAAGGTGACCCGGGAGACGGCCCGCGCCATCGGCGGGGACCAGAACCCCTACGACGCCCTCCTGGACGAGTACGAGCCGGGCATGACCGAGGCGGAACTGAAGGTGACCTTCGCCGACCTGCGCGACCGCCTCGTCCCTCTCCTGGACAAGATCCAGGGAGCGCCCAAGAAGCCTTCCCAAGAGCCCGTGACGCGGCATTTTCCCGTGGCCGCCCAGGAGGCCTTCGGGCGGAAGATCATCGCCGACATGGGCTACGACATGGAAGCCGGACGCCTGGATGTCTCGGCCCACCCCTTCACCAACGGCACCTTCGGCGACGTCCGCATCACGACGCGCTACAGCGAAACCTTCCTCAACATGGCCCTCTTCGGCACCATGCACGAGGCGGGCCACGCGCTCTACGAGCAGGGCCTGGACCCGAAGCGCTACCGGGACCCGGCGGGGACCTATCTGCTCGCTGGGGATTCACGAATCCCAGTCCCGCTTCTGGGAGAACATGATCGGCCGGTCGCGGCCCTTCTGGAGGCACTACTTCCCCGAACTCAAGCGAGCCTTCCCCGGCGTTCTGGACGGCGTGTCCGAGGACGCCTTTTACGGGGCGGTCAACGTGGTGCAACCCTCCCTGATCCGCGTCGAGGCGGACGAGGTGACCTACAACCTGCACATCATCCTGCGCTTCGAGCTGGAGAGCGACCTGCTCGGAGGAAGGCTCGAGGCGAAAGACCTGCCGGCGGCTTGGAACGATAAGGTCAAGTCTTTCCTGGGGATCGTGCCCCCGACCGACCGCGAAGGCGTCCTGCAGGATGTGCACTGGAGCGCCGGTCTCATCGGGTACTTCCCCACCTACGCCCTGGGCAACCTCTACGCCGCCCAATTCGCCGAAGTCCTGCGCAAGGAGATGCCGGACTTGGACGCGAAGGTTGCGGCGGGCGAACTCGGGGGCATCAAGGCCTGGCTCAACGAGAACATCCACATCTGCGGCCGCCGGTTCCTGCCCCAAGAGCTCTGCCGGCGGGTCACCGGCAAACCCCTCTCCGCCGACCCGGCCATGGCGTACCTCACGGCCAAGTTTTCCGAAGTGTACGGGTTGTAGCAGGGAGCCGAGAGCAGGGAGCCGAGCAAATCGGAATTCGGAATTCGGAAAGCCGCTCAGCCCTCCGCCCACTCCGCAAGAGCGGCCACGGGGTCATTCCCCTCGGGCAGCTCGCGGAGGGTGAGCGTGACGGGTCCGGGGTCGACCAGAAGCGCCGTGGCCCCCTGGCGCTGGAGGATCGCGGTTCGGGCGTTGCCCCCGCGCTTCACGGTGAGGCTCGCGGTCTTCTCTGAGAAGCCCATGGCACGAAGGCGCAAGGCGGCTCCGGCTGCCGTCCACCCCCCGGCGGACTGGGCGGCGAGCCCTTGGGATGCCAGCCGTTGGAGGGCATCCGTGCGGGCCGCGGGGTCGATCCGCAGGATCTCGCAGGTCTCCGTCCATGCGGGGTGCGCCAGGCACGAGGGGTCGGGTTGGGCGAGCGCCCGGCCCAACCCCTCCGGTGTCAGCGGCCCGCGGGATTGGAGAAGGGCCGAGAGGACCACCGCGTCCGCGCTGCCAAGAGAGAGGTCCAGAGGATCCCCCGGAGGCAGGCCCGGGCCGGGAGCAGCCACGACCGAGCGGCAGCGGCCGTAAAGCGTCCAGTGGGCGGCCGTCACGACGCAGGCGGCGAGGACCAGGAGCCAGATGGTCCAGTAGGTCACGAAGCCCCAGGGCAGGATTCTGAAGAATCCGCAGAGCGTGAAGGTGAAGAGCCAGAATCCCAGGTACCGCCCCCGGTTGCGGTAGAGGAGGCCGCCGAACCGGTCGCGGCCCACGGGGACCGCGCGCCCCGTCATGATGCCCAGGGCGCATCCCAAGGCCACCGCGGCGAAGATAAACCCGACCCTGAGAAACACGAAGATGAAATCCGCCGGGTTGAAGAGCGCCTTGAGGTTCGCGGCGCCCGTGCCGCCGAAAACCACGCGGAAGAAATTGAGCGCGAAGAGGACCGCCGAACAGAACAGCACCACCGTGGGCAGAAGGAGCAGGGCCCTCAGGATCGGCCGGCGGCCCTGCCGGAACACGGTGATCCGGCGATTGACCTCTGCCAGGGTGGCGTACAGCGCCGTGGAGTAGCACAGCTTGAGAAAGAGCACCACGAGGAACATGGCGGATTTGGAGACGAAGGCCACGATGGAGCCGGCGGTCAGAGGCACCGATTCAAGCGCCACGGCGACCTCCTTCCACCTGGAGCGCGAGCCACGCCCTCGCCTCGCTTTCGGGCAGGGGGAAGCGCAGTCGAAGCCCCGAAGGCTCCCGGCGGCACTCCACGGCGGCCCCTTCCCTGAAGGCCAGGTGGACGGACTCGGCACCGCCGCGGCCGAAGAGGGCCAGGTTCCAGACGACCTCCGGCTGGGCAAGCCACTTCAGCGCCGCCGCCGCGAAGGGGTTGACGCGCCGCCCCGAGAGAAGGAGCCCGCGGGTCGTGAGGGCCTCCGCCAGCTTGGCCTCCACCGTGCTGCCCCCGGGAACCTCCGCCACGACGGCGAGCGGATCGCGAAGAGGCGAGTCGGGGGAGGGTTCCAGGTTCATGAGCTGGAGCATCCAGCGGGCCTCCGAGAGGCTCAGGCGCGCTTCGATCATGGGGACTCCCACCGGCCCCACAGGCCGAACCCGATCTTGAAGGCGTGCAAGGACTTTCTCAATACCGCGCCGGAACAGGCCCTGAGGTCCTCGCCGAAGGTCTCCAGGGGAGGATCGCACCGGCACTCGTCGGAGGGCCACTCGGAACGCAGCGCCCCGCCCCGGCGCAGGGCGGAGATGGCCTCCGACCAGGCCTCCGCCGAACCGGCCCCCGCGGCAGATTCCCGGTGCAAGGCGCCGAAAGCGCCGGAGGTGGCCGAGGCAAAAGCGGCGGCCGCCTCGGGACCCGCGGCGAGACATCGCTCGTAGGTGAAGGGGGGGATCCCCAACGGCTTGGCCGGCAGCCTCGTGGTTGCCCCTTCCACCGTTCCGGCCCGGTTTTTCGGCCTGACACCCGAGTCTTCGTCGCGCAGGAAGAGGGTCGAGGCGATGCCGAGCAGGTAGGCGTCCTCCGCCACATCGGAGGGGGACACGTTCTCGTACCACGCGGGCGAGGAGCCCACGAAGTCCCGGATGCGCCCGAAGGCGCCCTCTTGCCAGTTTCCGGTCCAGGTCTCTCGCGCCATGGGTCTCCCGCTCTCCCGCTCAGTCGCCCGAAGGGTTGAAGGTCATGATGGTGTTGCTCACCCGGATGTGGTCCCCGGGCTGCAGCGCCGTGGGTCCCTCGATGCGCGCCTCGTTCACGAAGCACCCGTTGCTCGAGCCCAGATCCGCCACGAACCAGACTCCTTTGGCGTCTCGGGTGAAGCGGGCGTGCCGCCGCGAGACGCCCGGGTCGTTGATGAGGATGTCGTTGTCCGCCTGCCGTCCCAGGCCCAGGCCGTCGGTCAGCGTGAAGACTTTGCCCGCCAGGGGCCCCGAATCCACCACGAGGCACGCCAGGGCGAGGGTGGGTCCGTTGAGGATGACCGTGGCCTCCGTGCCCTGGCTCGGGTGCTGCTCGGGCGGTGGCACGGGCGGCGGCGGGGCGAAGATGTTCTTGGAGATCTCGTCGAGATCGCCCGCGAGGATCGTAGAAAGGGCCGCGTCGCCACCGCTGAGGGAGAGGAGGAACAGGTCGAAGACGGACCGCACCAAGAGGAAGACGTCGTGCCCCACTCCGCCAGGAACCCTGGCCGTCACCGAGAGCCCGGCCCTGGCGCTGCTTTCGCGGAAACCCGCCTCCAGGAAGGCCCCGGCATTCGTCAGCTCGCAGAGGACTCGGTCCTCCGAAATCCCCAGACGCTCGATCAGCCCGGCCTTCTCGATGGCCAGCAGAGCAGGTCGGGGATCTTTCGTCACGGCGAGATCGCCTACGGGCAGGGGCAGGAGCTTCTCGAGGAAGGGGAGCGTCCAACGGAAGTCCTCCACCGAGGCCTCGGCCAGGCGGGCTTGAACATCTTCCGCGGCGAATAGCGTGACGGGCTCCTTGTGGTTCAATAGGGACAGGAGCCGGGCGCGTCGGAGCTCGTCGAAGGCCGCGAGGAGAGCGAGGGCTTCAGGGGTGGAGAGGTTCACGGCGATCCGGTCGGGACGCAGGGAGGCGTCGGCGGCGACCGTGTCGGCCACGAGGAGCCTCAGCTCCGCCTCGGAGCGGAGGCTGACGCGCCGAAGGTCCCCCGACCGTGCCAGGGAGACCCAAGCGCCGCCCAGGTCGGGGTGCCAGGCCAGCAGGCATCGGCTCACCTGCTCGTCGGCCACGGCGCTGTGGAAGTGCACGACCTTGCCCGGGTCTGCCAAGGCTTTCAGAAGTCGCTCGGCCAGGGCCCGGAAGGTTGGATCGAGTTCGCCGAAAGCCCGGACGGCGTCCTCCGACGCCTGCCCGGCGGGGAGTTGGTCGGGGAGCGCGCCCAGCGTGCCGTTCCGCAGCCCGAAGCCGGCCGCCACGGCGGCCATCTCGCCCTCGTTCAGGATCCACTCACCTTGGTCGACGAGCATGTCTTACCTCTTCAAATCGGGCTTGACATTGAAGTTCGGATCGTAAGTGACCGAATCGAAGGAACTGGCGTAGCCGTTCACGCTTCCCTGGCCCTGAGCGCAGAAGGATGACGGGTCGGGGTTGCCGTGGGCGTCCACGTAGCCGTATTTCTTGAGCACCTGGTCCGTGTTGCCGGGATTGTCGTACATCTCCTTGGCCGCCTTCGTCAGGCGCTGGTCGCCCAGAGACTCGCCCACCGTGTTGGCGACCTTCTCCGTCCTCCCCACGGCCTTGGCGATGGTGAGGGGGTCGTCGGGGTGCTTGGCGATGGAGGCGTTCTGCTGCTCGAGGACCGACGGGATCTCCGATGGGGGGATCTTGGTGGGGTCTTCGGGGAACTTGTAGTCCGGATCATACTTCTGTTTGGTGAGCTGGTTTTGGTCCGTGATCGTCTGCCCGGAGACTTTCACCGGGTCCCTGGCCGTGCCGTCGGGATTGACGGTGTATTTTTCGCCCGAGCCCTGTCCGGCCTGCCGGGAGTTGGTGAACCCTTCCGCGTAGGAATCGCCCTTGCCCGAGCCGCCGCCGATGCGGTCGTAGGTCTTGTAATCCACGTCGTTGGTGGACAGCCCCGTGCGGTTTCTCAGGGCCTGGTCGACGTTGGCCTCGTGGGTGGAGGCCATCTTCTTGGAGAGCTCGTCGTAGGCCTCGCATTGAGAGATCCCGCGCTTCTGGGCATAGGCCGAGACGGAGGCATCGTCGAAGGTCGTGATCAGGGTCCGGTCCGCGTCGGTCTTGAAGCGTGTGGGTGCCCCCTGGGCGCTGGAGCCGCTGTCTCCCACGAGGACCTCCTTCACCTTGACGCCGGTCTGGCTCTGGAAGTCCTCGATGGCGTCCTTGGTCCCCTGCCGTATGGACTGGTTGACCTCGTCACGGAGGATGGTGTTGATCTGCTTCGCCTCGCCGGCGGTGACAAACCCCTTCTTCTGCATGTCGATGAGGTCCTTCATGCCGCCGTCTTTGTAGAGCCCCGCCACCACATCGGGGTCGCCCGTGGCGGCGGCCCTTCGGATCTGCTGCTGCTTGGCCCATTCGGGGGTGCCGATGAGGGGGCTCTTGGTCTTGGCAGCGGCCTCCGCACCCTCACCCGCCCCCTTGCCGAGCGTGAGTCCCTCCTCGCCCGTGAGGATGTTCCCCGTGCGCTTGAGACCGCTCCCCAGGGAGCTGGTCAGCTCCTTGGCGGTGTTCTTCCACGCCTGCCCGCTGAACACGTCGGTGACGCCCTTGGCGCCTTCGGACGCCGCTTCCTTCAGGCCGCCCCATGCGCCTTTGGCGCCCCCTGTGAGGATGTTCTGCCCGGCGAGCTCGGCCTTGACCATCCCCTTGACGCCTGCCGCGCCCGTCTTGAACACGCCGCCGATGAGGGCCCCGCCGATCTCCTGCTTGACGGTCTCCTTGATGCCCTCGTAGACCGCGCCGAGCGCCGCTCGCGCCTTTGTCGATAGCGTCTTTAGTGGTGTACAGGGCGCCCGTGGGCGTGAAGACCCACTCGGACTGTCCCGCCCGTCAGGATGCCGATGCCGAGTCGGCCCGCCAGACCCGACCAGGACATCTTGCCGTCGCTCGTCTGGCAGGTGGAGATGTTGCGGCCCGTCTCGTTGAGGGCCTGCTTCCAGGAGTCCCCGTCGGCGTACCAGGGCTTCTCCGGGGGCGGGAGATGGGAGGTGTCCGCGGTCGTGCCGTCGATGCGGTGGCCGATGCTGTCGCGGATCCGCTTGATCATGTCCGGGTCGAGCTTCTCGCCCGTTCGAGGAGCTTGTCGATCTGCTTCCCCACGCGGCCGTACATGTCCCCCTTGGTGCCGTCCGCGCCGGGTTCGAGCATGTTGTGGTCCCACGCGGCCTTCTGCATCTTCTGGAGGTAGTCCAACTTGGCCTTGCTGCTGCCGCATCTTTTCGGGGGCTTCGAGGAACTCCTTGCCGGGCGAAATGACGCCGCGGTCCCGGGCGGTGTAGTCGATGTCGCCGCCCTCTTTCTGGAGCTGCCCGTGGAGCTCGCCCGAGCCGGTCGTTGAGCTGGTTGAGCCGGGTCTGGTGCTCGGAGGTGTTCAGGCCCGCCTGCTGGGCGCCCGCCATGACCGCTTCCAGGTGGGCCTTCTCCTCCGCGGCGGCCTTCAGGTCGTCCTGGCGGTTCCGGACCCACTCCTCCTTGTTGGCTTTGGCCTCGGCGGCGGCGGCCGCGTCGGCCTCCCGCTGGGTCTTGAGGCCGTCGGCCTGGGCGTCGGCCTGGGCCGCCTTGTCCTCCTGGGACTTGATGTAGTCGTCGTACTGCTTCTTGTTGGCCTCGTAGTTGGGGTCGCTCTTGTCGGCGGAGGCCTCCGAGTCCTCGCATTGCTTCTTGTATTTGTCGGCTTCCGCGCGGGCCTTCTCGGCCTCGTCGCGGGCGGCGCGCTCCTCCGGCGATTCTCCGGACGGCGATCCGCCGCCGGGGATGGGTGGTGGCTGCGGCCCCGTGCCGCCAGGTGGTTCGGGTGGCGGGGCGGTGGCGACGTGGCACCCGTCCCGGCACCCGATGCGTCCGCGGCCATCACGCCGATGGGTCCCGTGACTGCGGCGTTCCCGACCCCGCCGAGCATGTTCGTGTCCAGGTAGCCCACATCCATCCGGAAACAGCCCACGTCCGCCGTGTGGGAGGGATGGAGCGCCACGCGGATGGGGTTGTACTCGGCCCACATGTGACCGTGGAGGAGTCCGGCTCCCACCACCGAACCGGCCACGCCGCCGGCGGCCGCCGCGGCCAGCGCCGCCATGCTCTGGCCGGCGAAGGCGCCGCCCCCCCGAAGTCTGCGGGTCCCACGCCCGAGGGCAGCAGCCCCTGGTTCCTGGCCTGCCAGTCCCGCACGAGTTGGTCGCGCCAGCGCTGTTGCTCCGCCATGTGCGCGTACATGGCCTGATCGTACTGGCGGATCACATCCTGGTAAGGGTCCGGGCGCTTCCGGTGGCGGGCCCCCGAGGGCGCCTCGGCCGCGGCAGGCCCCGGAGGCATCTCGGCGACAGGCACCTGGGCTTGGACGGGCGGGGCTTGGCCCAGATTCGGGTTGGCGGGTGGGATGGGCGGCGACACGGGGACGCCGAGGGCCGACTGGAGTTGGGCCACCTTGCCGTTGGCGCCGTCGAGGTTGGCCCGCGCGGCGTTGAGCTGGGCCGTGGCGGCGTTGCGCTGCTGGGCTGCGGCCTGGAAGGCCTGCTCCGCCTTGGCGCGATCCTGGCGGGCCTGCTCCAGCCGGGCCATCTCCTCCTTGGCTTTCGCCTGCGAGGCGGCGGCGTTGCGACGCGCCTCCTCCTCGGCCGCCTCCTTAGAGCGGATCTGATCCTGAAGCTGTTCCTGCTTCTTTCGGGCGGCTTCCGCCTTCGCCTCAGCCTCGCGGTAGGCTTTGAGGTGGGCGTCGTTTTCCTTGGCCTGCGCCGCAAGGCTGCGGTCCAGCGCCATCTTCTCGGCCTTGACCTTCTGGATGTCGCCCCGCGCGAAGTCCACGCGGGCTTCCTCAAGGTGGCGCGCCGAAAGGTTCTGCTCCAGGGCCTTCTTGGCGGCCTCCATCCGTTCGGGCGTCATGGGCCGGCCCTGGGCGTCCACGCCCGTGTCCAGGGCGTTCTGGATCTCCGCCCGGTCCTTGTCGAGCTTGGCCATGGTCTTTTGCGATTCTCTGACCTGCCGCTCCAGCCCCTCCTGGCGCTTGTCGGCCCCGTCGAGCCGGCTCTGGAGTTCCTCCTGTTTCAGGCTGCCTTGGCGCAGGTCGGCGTCGGCCCGGTCGCGGGTGCGCTCAAATCCCTCCGCCGCCTTTCCCGCCGCGTCGGCCTCAGCCGCAGCTTTGACCACCTCCTGGTGTGCCGCCCCCGCTTCCCGGTTGTAGTTTTGGGTGTCTGCGTTGGCGGCCTGCACGGCACCGCCGGCGGCGCGCTCCTGTCCCTGGGCGGCACGGGCTTCGGCGGCGCGCGCACCCGCTTCGGCGTCCGCCTGTTCGAATCGCCCCGAGGCGGCGCGCTCGCTTTGGGCCGCGGCCTGCTGGTCCTGGACCGCTTGGCCGAGTTGCCGCTTAAGGGCCGCGGGGTCTCCAGACCCTCCGTCCTTCATGATCTTGGCGCGCCCCGCCTGGAAGAGTCGCGAGGCGATGCCATAGGCCACGCGGGAGCCGAGGCCCGGCAGGATGGCATAAAGAGGCAGCGTGATGAAGTCCATCCGGGCGTAGGCGCCCAAGGTGAGCAGGGGATGGGCCTTCTTGAAGAGGTGGAACATGTTCAGGTTGGAGTCTTGGGGGAACAGCCAGTAGGTGGCGGTGGTGAGGCAGTCGCCGATGCCGAAGACGATGGCCATGAGGAATGCCAGGACGGGCGAAAAGCAGGAGGTGAGAGGCAATATCTGCAAGACGTACTGCGCTTCGCCCAGGTGTCCGTACCGTTCGATCTTGAGACCTGCCAAAAGCATGAGGCCCAGCACTCCGATGAACGCCAGGAGGAAAAGGGGGCCACCGAGCTTTCGCTTCATCTGGAGGAGGAAGCCGATGCCCGTCAGATCCAGGAACAGCGAGCCCAGACACCCTGGATTCGAGCCACGGGGAGGTTGCGCGGGACGCGGTTGGGTCCGGGTCGCCCGGGATTCGGCGGGGCGCGGGGCGGCAGGGGACACTTTGCCCTGAGGCCTTCCTTGGGCCAGGCCCTGGGGGGAGCTTTGATTGCGTGAGGGCCCGCGCTGGACCGGCGGACGCCCCTTCGGAGGTGTGGCGCTCACGGCGTCCTCCACAAGATCCAAAGCTCCCCGCGACCCCAAGACGGGTGGCTCCCCTCTTCGTCCGGGCCTCTCTGGGCCGCCACCGCGGCGAGGGTGCCGCCTGCCGCCGAGATCCCCCAGATGTCGCAGTCGCAGGTCACCGGGTCACCGACGATCGGGCCGGCGTGGAAAAGCTTGCGACGAGAATTTTCGGAGCGGGCGCCCGAGAACCATGCTTCACCCGAACCCTGAACGGTCAGGGCGAGAAGGCTGGCCTTCAGGGCGGGGCCGAGGGTCTGTTCCTGACGGGGTCCCGAGTAGCGAACGAGGCGCGCGTTGCCCTTCGGCGCGGAAACCCAGGCGAAACAATCGCGGGTGGAGAGGGCTTCAAATCCGAGGACCGAATCTCCCTCGCCGGACCACAACCGCTCCTCCGTGCCGTCGAAGAGGTACAGGCCGGGTGCACCGCCCGGATGCAGAGCCAGGTAGAAGATCCCGCCCGGCACGGGCTGGGCTTTGAATCGCCGCAGCGGACTCGGGCCTCGCGGCGTGAGGGTCCGAGCCACGCCGACCGTGGCGGTTTCCAGCGGCACTTCTTCGGCCAGCATGAGACGGCCTTCGCCGTTGCGCTCCAGCCGGGTGTAGTCGGCGCCCCGGGTGAACAGAGGGCTATCGCCCCAGGGCGACCACCCGGAAAGACGGGGGAAGGTGCCGTCCTTGACCGGATTCAGCGCCCATGCGCGATGCCCCGTCGAAAGGTCCCAGACCCCGATGCCCGAACCCTCCACGAAAGCCACCCGGGCGCCGTCCGGCGAGAAGGCCGGAGAGCCGACTTCGCCGCCCAGCGAAGCCATTCGCGACAGCTTGCGGCCCGCCGTGTCGAACGATGCCAATCCGCCAGGCACGGGAACCGCGAAGGCGTTTCCCTCCGGAGCCCAAGCGGCCATAGCGGCATGGGCATCCAACTCGTAGGGGGTGAGACGCTTGGGAGAAGTCCATTCCCGACGAAGGAGAAATAGGGCCAACCCGTCCCTCATGTCGACCCGAGCGTCGCCGGAAGTGTCCGGCCCCCGCCGGGCGAACAGGACGGCGCCCCCATCGGGGGAGACCTTGGGGGAGAGGTCGCAGGCCCATCCTCGGGCGGCCAAGATGGCGCCAGATAAAGGCGCGTTCGGAGGTCGGTCCAGCGCCGGGAGAGGCCAGAACCGCCAGCGCCATCACTCCCACAGCGGGAGCCAAGCGCCGCACACCGGACAGGCCGAGGAGAAGGAGCAGCGCCACGCTTCCGCCACCCGCGGCACCCATGACCCACAGGGAGCCGGCATGCCCGGCGCCGTCGTGGCGGGCAAGGAAATCCATGTTCCCCAGATGGCACGAGACGCAGGGGTCGGCCGGGAGGGTGGCGAGTTGCTGGGCATGGCAGGAGAGACAGGCGCCCGAATTCAAGTGGGGTCTCGCGGCGGCGAACGCGGCTCCCGCCACGAGGAACGCTGCGAGACACGCAAGGGCGGACCTGGCGGCGCTCACGGGTTCCCGCCCGGCCAGAGGGCGTCCCACCGACGCTGGCAAGCGGGACAAAAGGAGCTGGCCCTGTCGTGCACGGAGAGAGGGTGGGGTCGCGGGCTAAGCGCGCAGTCCCAGCACTCGCAATGATCCATCCCGAAGGCGTGGCCCACCTCGTGTCGCACCACCCCCTGGAGTTCTTTCCGGGAGAGGCCCTGGGTGGAAACCAGGGCCACGCCACTTCCCAGGGGCGAGAATCCGCGCACCGGCATGCCATCGGAATCCCTCAGCGGTCGGTTCGTGAGACCCAGCAGGGGTCGGTGAGCGAAGGCACCGGCCAGCCAAGCCAGCGCACGGGTCCCAAGGGTCAGTCCGCAGGGCCACGGTTCCACGCTCAGTGCGTCAGGGAAAAAGGGTGAGAAGGCATCGGGACAACAGGGCAGGAAGACGGCTCCGTCCAAGACGAGCCCAAGGGTGGGAACTGCTGCAGAGCGCTCGAACAGATCCTGCCCCCAAGACCCCTCCCCCGCGGTGCCTGCCAACTTATAAGGCTGCGGGGCGACCTGTCAAGACGGGGGTGCCCCGGCCGATCATTCGCAGACTCTTTGTTTGCCTTCGGGATAGAACATGAAGCTGCTGTTCACCCATACGATGTCGCATTCGAAGCAGTGGAATCCCGATACCGTGGAACTCAGGACGTCCGGGAAGTCCGGCGGGTCCCCCAGGCCACCCTTTCCCTTGCAGCGAAGGGCGAAATTGAGGCCCGTGTCTTCGGAACCATATTCGTATTCAACGGACCATGGGTCCTTGTCGGGAACGCTCTTGATGAATCCGGGGGCGAGTTGTTGGTATTCTGAAATCGATGCGACGGGAGCATAAGCGCCGTTACCCAAAGGAAAGCGGCTGTAATCCGTGCTAAACGAGTAAATCGCCGTGCTCACGCCCCGCACCTCGCCCATGGCGCGCTTCTGCCTGCCTCGTTCGATGGCGAGCATCAGGTTCGGGATGGCGATGGCCGCAATAATGCCGATGATCGCCACGACGATGAGCAGTTCGATGAGCGTAAACCCCCGCGGTCTTCGCACCATGGCCCGACCTCCCTATCCCCAGGGTCCGTCACCCTCCGAGCAAAAGGAGTGCCAATATCGCAGAGGCCTGTCTTGCTGGATTCCGAGCCCATTATTCTCACCACACTGTCACAGGATGCCCCCAAAAGGTGTCACTGAGTGTCACCTTGAGGTGCGGAGTGTGATCCGGAGGATTTCCGAGGGGCGGAAGAGCCGCATGGGGGGTCCCCAGGTGCCCGTACCCCGGCAAACCAGGAGGGTCATGTCACCCAGATCGTAGCGTCCCTCAACGCGCGGATAGGCTAACCGGACCAAATACCCGAAGGGCCAGAGCTGGCCGGCATGAGTGTGGCCCGAGAGCATGAGGCCGGCACCGAGGGCTGCAGCCTGCTCGGCCTGAAGGGGGGAATGGCACAGATAAATGGTCGCTCCCCCCTGATGGCTTCCGAGGGCACGACCTACCGGGTCGCCATCGAGCTTGAACTGCCGTCTGGCCGTGAGGTCGTCCACGCCGGCCAGCACGAGCCCCGGGGCGGCTTCCTGCGCCCGGTCACGCAGGACCCTGAATCCTGCGCGCTCCATGAGGGCCACGCACCGGTCCACCCCGGCGTAAAACTCGTGGTTCCCCGTGACGGCCCAGACGCCCAAAGGTGCGCGAAGTTTCTGGAGGCTCGGCAAGAGGGACTCCACCTCTTCCACATCTCCGTCCACGAGGTCTCCGGTGAGGGCGATCACATCGGGGTGGAGAGCTTGTACCTGAGCTACGCGACGCTCCAGCCAGGCACGCCCCAGGATGCCTCCCAGGTGCAGGTCGGAGAGCTGGACCACGACCGTACCGTCCAAGGTTTGCGGCAGGCTCGCCAGGCGGACCTGGACCTCCGAGACGACAGGTGCCCGCAAGCCCTGAACAAGAGCCGCCACCGTGAGAAGGCCCGCCGCGGCGAGCGCCCCAAGGCGCAGGAACGACGTGTGGCTGGGCAAGAGCCGGCCGAACCCCGTGGCCAGATCCGCCAGCAGGAGGCACGCGAGGGCCAGAAACAGGGCCCCCATCCAGGCCGCTCCCAGGGCTTGAACGAAGGCCCCCGCCCGCGCGAAACCAAAATGGACCAGGATGCGGCCCAGGGGGTAAAGGACCCAGAGGGCGGCGAAACCGCTCAAGAGGGCGCGTCGTCCCAACCATCCCGGGAGGAGCGGCCAGAGACGCCAAAGGACGTAGGCGTGCATGCCGGTCCATACGGTCAGGACGATGGCGATGAACAGGACGAAGCGCCAGACGGTGTGCATCGAAGTCCTCCACTATCCACAGCGATCGGGCCGCGGCAATCGCAAAGAGAGTATAGCCCTTAGAGGCTTACGGGGCTGAGGTCGCGAGGTTTCGCGTCGCCAGTGGTAAACTGTAAAAATAGATCGGCTGAGCCGTCGGGCCGGGGAAGGGACGCATGTCGCCCACGACCATGGAGATCCTCCTGGTTCTCCTCCTCATCTTCTTCAACGGGGTCTTTGTCCTGAGCGAAATCGCGCTCGTGTCTTCCCGGAAAGCCCGCCTCCAGCAGTGGGCCAACGAGGGAGACTCCAAGGCGCGCTCGGCCCTCCAACTCGCCTCCGAGCCCCGGCGCTTTCTCCCGTCGATCCAGATCGGCATCACGATGGTGGGCATTCTGGCGGGCGCCTTCGGCGGGGCCACCGTGGCCGAGCCTCTCTCCCAGTTTTTGACCCGGTTCACCCTCCTGGCGCCCTATGCGAACGCGCTGGGTTTCGGACTGGTGGTGCTTGCCATCACCTTCCTCACGCTGCTCTTCGGCGAACTCGTGCCCAAGCGCATCGGCCTCACGCACCCGGAGAGGATCGCCGTATTCACGGCCCTGCCCATGCGGGTGCTCTGCTGGATCGCCGCGCCCGTGTCATGGGTGCTCAATCTCTCTTCCGACCTGGCGCTCTGGCTACTCCGAGTCAAGCCCTCCATGGAGCCGCCGGTCACCGAGGAGGAGCTCAAAATTCTCATCCAGCAGGGCACCGAAGCGGGCACCTTCGAGGCGGCCGAGCAGGACATGCTCAACCGCGTCATCCGTCTAGGGAACCGCCAGGTGTCCGCGCTCATGACTCCGCGCAGCGAGGTGGTCTGGCTGGGCATCGATGACCCTCCCGCCGAAGTCCAGCGCAAGATCGCGGGGCGCTTTCATGCCCGGTTCCCCGTGGGCCGCGGAAGCCTGGACGACATCGTGGGGGTTGTACAGTCTAAGGAACTGCTCGCGCCGAGCCTCTCGGGGGAGCCCCTGGACCTGAAGGGCGCGCTGAGGCCCCCGCTCTACCTGCCCGAGGGGACGCCTGCCCTCAAAGCTCTGGATCGCTTCCGGAGTTCGCCCATGCACATGGCCCTGGTGGTGGACGAGTACGGCGGATTCAAGGGTCTCGTCACGCTCAACGACCTCCTGGCCTCCATCGTGGGCGAGCTGGACGCGGCCGCCGAGGGGCAGGAGCCCGGCGTCGTGCGCCGCGAGGACGGGAGCTCCCTCGTGGATGGCATGCTGCCGGTGGACGAGTTCAAAGAGGCCTTTCACATCGCCCGGCTTCAGGGCGAGGAGAAGGGTTACTTCCGCACCGTCGGCGGCTTCGTGATGATGCAGCTCGGCCGCATCCCCAAGGCGTCGGATCACTTCCATTGGAACGGGTTCCGATTCGAGGTGGTGGATATGGATGGACGCCGTGTGGACAAGGTGCTCGTGGCGCCTCCGCCTGAGACCCAGCCCGGCGAAGGGCCGGAAGAAGGATCCGGGGGGGAGGAGACGATTGACACGGCCCACAGCTGGAGACCTCATTCGCCGACTCGGCCTCAAACCCCTCCCGCGCGAAGGTGGGTTTTACGCCGAGACCTACCGGGCCGCGGAGGTCATTCCTGCCGGCGCGCTGCCCCCGCGCTACGGAGCGGCTCGGGTCCACGCCACGGCCATCCTCTACCTCCTCACGCCGGAGAGCCACTCGGCCCTGCACCGCCTGGACAGCGACGAGGTCTACCACTTCTGCCTGGGCGATCCCGTACAGATGCTCAACCTGCGGCCCGACGGAACGGGCGAGGCGTTTCTCATGGGACAGGACCTGGCGGCGGGACAGCGCCTCCAGCACGCCGTGCCCCGAGGTGTGTGGCAGGGGTGCCGGGTCTTGCATGGAGGGGGTTACGCACTCCTCGGCACCACCGTGGCGCCCGGCTTCGAGACCGAGGATTTCGAACTCGGCGACGCCCGTGCCCTCGCCGCCACCTATCCCGCCTTCGCCGGTCTCATCCGGAACCTGGACACGGAGAGGTGAATCGGCGATGGGGGGGCAGGGGAGATGGGGAAAGACGCCCTTCCCCGGGCCCGCCGAACGGCCGCCCACCGGGGGATTTCCCACCGCCGGCCGTTAGGCTAGATAGGAATCGGATGGCACCGGGCAGGACCGGCTCAGCAGCCTGTTAGCATGGAGGAAACCATGAGAATGACGCTTGGCGGCCAGCGAAAGAACGGGCGAGGCCTGGGTCCGCTGGCCTCGACAATCCTCCTGACGCTCTCGCTGGGCGCGGCCGCGCAGGTCCATGTGGAGCGGAGCCAGGACGGGAAGATCCTGGTGACGGATCAGAGCGCGGGGGGGACGCAGGTATACGCCGACGTGGGCTCTGCTCCGGCGTGGCGGCACAAGGACGGAAAGTTGGAAGTGTGGCAGTCCGCCGGGCGGGCCTGGCTCGCGGCCCCGTCGGACTTCGCCCTGGTATCGGCCAGCTCGAACCTCGTCTTCGGATACGGCCCGGGCGGTTCGGGCAGCGCCGTCTACGACGCATCCCGCAAGGCGTGGATCCCCCAATTCGACCGATATCACTGCGGCGCCGTGAGCGAAACGTTGGCCGTGGGGTTCGGCGGCCCCGGCCGCGTGGGCATCTACGATTCGGCCAGCGGAGGGTGGCAGACCCCTAATATCACGGGCGAGCAGGTGGCCCTGTCGGCGAGCCTCGTGGCCTTCTACGGGAGCGCCTCCAACACGAGCATCTACGACGCCGTCCGCGGAAGATGGCGGACCGACATCTCCTCCTTTGGCCGATGCACCCTCGGCGAGGACCTGGTCGTCTTCTACGGCCCTCCCGGGACCAACGTCCTGGCCTACGACATCCGGGCCGGCGAATTTGTCGTCCTGAAGGAGCCCGTGGACTATGTGCAGGTGTACGGGGACGTGGCCATCGGCCTCGGGCCGCGGCACAAGGTCTACGTCTACACGAGCAGCGACCGCACCTGGACGGAGTTTCGCGGGCAGTCCGACCGCACCCAGATCGTGGGCGGAGACGCCCTCATCACCGACCTGTCGGGGGACACCTGGATCTACAGGCGGGGCAGCAAGACCTTCGAGAAAACCAAGGGCTGACTCCCGCGCGTCCCGCGGGTGTAGAATATGAACCTGGCGTGATTTGTCCGCCGGGGGTTAGGAGCTGCCTTGGAACTGGCGTCTCATCGGCACTGGAAACTGGAAGAGATCCTCAACAGCGCCACCCACGGCGTGGGCTTGGCTCTCAGTGCCGCAGGCATGGTGGTTCTCGTGGTCATGGCGGCGCTCCACGGGACCGCGTGGCACATCGTGAGTTGTGCCATCTACGGCGTTTCCCTCATCCTCCTCTATGGCGCCTCCATGCTCTACCACGCTTCGCGCGACCCCAAAATCAGGAAGCGGCTCCGGTCTCTGGACCACGCGTCCATCTATGTGCTCATCGCGGGAACCTACACGCCCCTGGTCCTGGTGAACATGCGCGGCGGATGGGGCTGGACCCTCTTCGGCCTCGTGTGGGGATTTGCCATCGCCGGGGTCGTCTTCAAGGCGTTCTTCGCGGGGCGATTCACGGTGGTGTCCACGCTCCTCTACCTGGGCATGGGCTGGCTGGTGGTCATCGCCATCAACCCCCTCCTTCGGTCGGTGCCGGACCTGGGCCTCTTCTTCCTCCTGCTGGGGGGACTGGCCTACTCCCTCGGGTGCTATTTCTACCTGCGCGACGCCAAGCCCTTCCGGCATGTGGTCTGGCACCTCTTCGTGCTTGCCGGAAGCGTGTTCCACTACTTCGCCATCGTGGTCTCCGTCCTGCCGGCCACCGTCTGAGGGCCCATGTCTCCCTCCGCCTCACCCCGACCCGTCCGGTACACCTTTGAGCCGCTCACGCCAGGGCGCTGGCCGGACCTGGAGGAACTCTTCGGCGCCCGCGGCGCCTGCGGCGGCTGTTGGTGCATGGCCTGGCGGTTGGCGCCCCGGGACTTTCGGGCCGGGAAGGGCGCAGGGAACCGGAACGCACTGCGCTCGCTCGTGAAGGCGGGACCTCCGCCCGGCGTGCTCGCGTACGCCGGCAAGGCCTGCGTCGGGTGGTGCGCCGTGGCTCCGAGGGCCGAGTACCCCCGCCTTGCGAATTCGAGGGTGCTCGCCCCCGTGGACGACCGGCCGGTATGGTCCGTGTCGTGTCTCTTCGTGACCAAATCACACCGCCGCAAGGGTCTCTCCGCCATGATCCTCCGAGCGGCCGCGGAATTCGCCTTCTCCCAGGGTGCCAAGATCGTGGAGGGCTACCCCACCGACCCCGGAGGGAAAGGACATGCCGGCCCCCTTCGTCTGGACCGGTCTTCCCGCGGCCTTCGCTGAAGGCGGGGTTCGCGGAGGTGGCGCGCCGTTCCGAGACGCGACCCATCATGCGCAAGCTCTTCCCAAGGGAGTCCGAGGGCTGAAGCCTTCGCTTCTTCTCGTCCCGAAAGTCCCGAGTACTTTGGAGGTAGGGGTGACCTCGGCCGGCCTCAGCTGGCTGCGGTGCCCACCCGCTCCCAGAAAGCCCGGTACCGGTGCCGGGCGTCCTCCTGCCCCCGGGCTCGCGCGGCGTTGAGCTCGTCGAACCCGGACAGGACGATAGAGACGAGGCCCCCGTCCAACGACCCGCCGTCACCCATCCTCCTCAAGAGGGCCCCGGAGGCTTCGGGGGTCATCCCCTTCCTGTAGGGTCGATCTTCCGTGAGCGCGGTGAACACATCCGCCACGGCGACGATTCGGCTCCCCAGGGTGAGATCCGCGCCGGATCGGCGGAACGGGTAACCCTTGCCATCGGGCCGCTCGTGGTGATAGGCCGCCCACTCCGTGAGCTCTGCCTCCATGCCCGATGCCCTCAGCAGACGGAAGGTATGGTAGCTGTGGCTCTTGATGAGGTTGAATTGCCCGGCGGTGAGGGGGGAGGGCTTCTCCAGGACCTCCACCGGGACGGCGAGCTTGCCCAGGTCGTGCAGATACCCGGCCACTTTCAGGGCACCGCAGTCCTCCAGGGACATGCCGGCCTTTCGTCCCAGCGCCGGCGCCGTGACGCCCACGCCGCTCGTGTGGGTGGCCGTGAACGGGCTCCTGAAGTCCACGATTTGGCAGAAGAGCGCCGCGAAGGCGTCGATGCCCTCCATGTCCAGAGGAACGGGGTTCAAGACAAATGGCATCCCGGCTTCCTCGGGAAGGGTGGCGATCCGCAACCAAAAGCTCTCCCTCGAGGCGGCGTCGAGGAAAGCCTCCACGAGTTCGGGCACGAACATCCTCCCCCGTTGCCCGCGGATGCGTCGCCTGACCTCGGCGGCCTGTCCAAGGACCTCCCTGCCATCATGAACCAGAACGGCGACTCGATCCGCCAGGTGAAGGAGATGGCTGCCCTGGGAGACCTCCTCCCCGCGGTGTTGATGCCCCCGTCCCTCCCACCACTCGACGTGGTGGAACCGGATGAGGTCGGCCGCCTCCGCAAGAGGACCGAACCCTCGGAGGAGTTGGAAGCCCACCTCGGCGTGCCAGTCCCGGCCAGGATTCGCGTCCTCGGACGCCTCGAAGTGGAGGGTCTCGAGCCGCTCCGCCAATGAGAGCGCGCCCACATCGTGCATCATGGCGGCCAGGGCGAGGGTCCGCAGCGCGGATGCGGTGAGACCGAAGGCCTCGCCAATCTGGACGGCGATGAAAGCCGTGCGCCGATGATGACCGTGGAGTGCCGGGTTGACGAGGTCCACCGCGGTAGAGAGACCGTTGATCATGTCCATAGGGGAGACACTGGACGGCACGCGCATGGAAGCCTCAGCGATATGCGTCTAACTTAGGGGCCCCATGGCAGAAAGTCAACGGCGGTCATCGGTCTGACATCCGGTGGATGGGCCGAGGCGACGGTTTGGCGCTGGAGGTAAAATCCTTTATAATGCAAGAAGTCAAGTGCTGGTGCGCCGGGCCTTGGCCGATCGGGGAACGTCCCCGTTCCCATGCGGCGGCGCCTCTAGGAGATGTTCATGAGAGCAATGACCGCCACGATGTGCCTCCTTCTCGCCGCGTCCGCAGCTTGGGCAACCGATACGCGGGTGCCCGCCTCCACTCCCCCGGCGCAGTCCGCTGCCGTCAAGCCCACCAAGAAGAACGTGGTGGTGGTGGTCGTCGATATCTCCCGCATCGCCCGGGAGTCCAACCTCGCCAAGTCAGTCCAGGCCGAATTTCAGGCGTGGGGTGACGGTGTCAAGGCGACGCTGCAGCCCAAGGGCGAAACCCTTCGTGCCAAGCAGGAGGCCCTGAAGACCGAGGGGGCCAAGCTCACCGCCGATCAGAAACAGGTGCGCGAGAAGGAGATCGCGACCCTCCAGCTCGAGCTGAACCAGCTCCAGCAGAAGGCCCAGCAGGACTATCAGCAGCGACAGCAGGGCGCCGATGAGCGTCTGCGAGCGGCCTTTGAACCCGTGCTCGACGCCGTGGCGAAGGAGAACGGCTGGGACGTGATCCTGAACAAGGCCGACAGGTTGCTCTGGACCAGCGAGGCCGTGGATCAAACGGAACTGGTTCTGGCGCGGTTCAACGCGGCGTACACTGTCCCGCCACCTGCAGCTCCCGCGGCCACGCCCGCCAAGTAGTCGAGACGGGTCCACCAGGTTTGCACCCGAGGCCGCCCAGCGATGGGCGGCCTTTTGGCGTCGGGTTCCAAGCTGGCAGCGTGCTAGGGTTGCATCTGGCGGAGGATGTGGGCGCAGGCGGCGGCGGGGTCGGGATCTCCGGTGACCGGGCGGCCCACCACGAGATAATCGGCGCCCGCATCGATGGCCCCGCGCGGGGTAGCGACGCGCTTCTGGTCCTGCACATCGGCCCCCGCCGGACGGATTCCCGGGCACACGGCGAGGAACCCCGCGCCGCAGGCGCCCTTGATGCCGGCGGCTTCCTGCACCGAGCATACCACCCCGTCCAGGCCAGCGCCGCTGACCCACGCGGGCCAGGCGCAGCGCCGCCTCGGCGGGCGTGCCGAGATAGCCCACGCCGGTCACATCTTCAGCGGCGAGGCTGGTGAGGATGGTGACCCCCACGACGGTTGGTCTGGGCAGACCGAGCCGGATGGCCTCGTCGGACGAATCCTGCACCGCGGCCGCGCACATGGCGCTGCCCCCCGGCACAGTGCACGTTGAAGAGCTGGGCTCCCGAACGCGCCACGACGCGAGAGGCGGCGCCCACGGTGTTGGGGATGTCGTGCAGCTTCACGTCCGCAAAGACCCTGAACCCGCGGGACCTGACCCGCTCCACCAGCGGCAGGCCGAAGGCGTAAAGCGACTCGAACCCCAGCTTGATCCAGACTGGCTGGCCGCTCAAGGCGGACAGCAGGGTCTTCCAGTTTCTTCTCCTCGCGAACGTCCACGGCGATGATTAACTCAGGCATGGATTCCTCCGAAGTGGGCCTTCGACGAGGCGAGCAGGGAGCAGGGAGCAGGGAGCAGAGCATGGAGCCGACCTCGCGCTTCTCGCTTCTCAGTCCTTTGCGTCTCGCGTCTCGCTCTCGCTTCTCCCGTCACTCATGACACCTCGGCATGGGGGCGCCGTCCTTGATCTGGCCGACGAGAGACTCCACCGAGGGGAAGCCGTGTCGCACGCAGTAATCCTCGATGCCGCTCAGGATGGTGTAGGGGCACTGGGGGTCCACGAAGAGCGCCGTCCCCACCTGCACGGCCTTGGCCCCCGCCAGGAGGAACTCCAGCGCGTCCGCGGCGGTGGCGACGCCCGCCGATGCCCACCACGGGGATGGTCACGACCTTGGTCACCTGGTAGACGATGCGCACGGCGATGGGCTTGAGGGCCGGGCCGCTCAGACCGCCGATCTTGTTCGAGATGCGGAACTCCCGCCTCTCCACGTCGATGGCCATGGCGGGCATGGTGTTGATGCACGTGAGCGCATCGGCACCCGCGTCCTGCGCGGCCTTCGCCGTGGCGGTCACGTCCGCGGCGTTGGGGCTGAGCTTCACCCACAGCGGCTTGGTCGTCGCGTCACGGCACGCCCTGGTCACCCTGTAAACGGAGGCGGGGTCCGTGCCGAACTGGATGCCGCCCTCCTGGATGTTGGGGCAGGAGATGTTCATCTCCAGGGCCGCCAGCGCGGGTTCCTCGCCCAGGGCCCTGGCGGCCTCCACATACTGGTCCACCGTGTGACCGTAGAAGTTGGCCACGAAGGCCGTGTCGTAGGTCCTCAGCTTGGGCGCCTTCTCTCCGCAGAAATCTCGCCACACCGATGTTCTGCAGGCCGATGGCGTTGATCATGCCGCCCTGGGTCTCCCAGATGCGCGGCGGTCTGTTGCCCTCGCTGCCGGCCATGGAAAGGCCCTTGAGGCACACGCCGCCCAGGCGGTTGAGATCCAGGTGCGGCTCCATATCGGTGCCGTAGCCGCAGCACCCGGAGGCCAGCATGACGGGGTTCTTGAGCCGGATGGAGCCCACGGAGACGGACAGG
This sequence comes from uncultured Acidobacteriota bacterium, assembly GCA_963772255.1. Classification (GTDB taxonomy): domain Bacteria; phylum Acidobacteriota; class UBA4820; order UBA4820; family DSQY01; genus JAKAJA01. The sequence goes on along the minus strand of CAVYWK010000032.1, from coordinate 47,370 downwards.
TCTACTCCCACAGGACCACCTCCCCGTCGAACACGGGCCCCTCCTGGCACACGCGCTCGTAGACGCGCGCGCCGTCTCGCAGGACGGGCACGACGCAGCCCAGGCACACGCCGTAGCCGCACCCCATGCGTGCCTCCAGGCTCAGGTGCGAAGGCACGCGGCCCGCGCAGAGTTTGGCCACGGCCTTGAGCATGCCCTCCGGCCCGCAGGCATAGGCCGCCGACGCGCCCTCGTTCAGTGCCCTGAGCAGGGGCGCCGTCACCAGGCCCTTCTCGCCCGCACCGCCGTCCTCGGTGGTGACCACCGGCGCGACGCCCAGCCGCGCCAGATCCTCCAGGCAGACCAGGTCCGCCTCGGAGCGGGCCCCTTGCAGGAACGTGAAGGGCGTACCCTCTCTGACGAAGGCCTCGGCGAGGCAGACCAGGGGCGGAACGCCTACGCCGCCCCCGACAAGCACGGCCGGCTCGGTCCCCCGGGGGAGAGCGCGAGGAAAGGGCCGTCCCAGCGGCCCCAGCGCCGTCACCTTCTGCCCCGGTTCCAGATCGTACAGGCGGCGCGTGCCCTCGCCCACCACTTTCAGCAAGAAGCGCAGCGTCCGTCCGTCCGGATCGTCGCCCAGGATGGAGAGGGGCCTCGGTAGCATGGGATCCGCGCCCCAGTCCCCGCGGACCATGTAAAACTGCCCGGGCTCGGAGGGCTCCACCACGCCCCCGAGGGTGAGCGTGCAATACGGCCCCCGTCGATCGTTGGCCAATACCGTGTACGGTCTCACGCCCATGCGTCCCCCGAAGGAGAAAAGTATACACCCGAGGCCCCGAAGGCTCAGCTTCAAAGGTAGGGATCCTTCTCGGTGTTTAGGGAATGAGGTGATTGGGGGACCGGAAAAGGGAGAGCCGCGCGACGATCAGCCTTGTTCTCTGCGTCTTGCGTCTTGCATCTAGCGTCTATGCGTCTCGCTTAATCGCGTCTCGCGCCTTGTGCCTTGCTTCAGGCCCTCGCCCCGTCTCCCCACCCTCGCATCCACCTTCCCCGCCCGGCGCACCCATCAGGTCGAGATGGCGGGTCAAGACCATGGCGAAGGTGGCGGCGTGAACGACGGCGCCTGCCCGCGCGAGGGCTCGTGAGGCTTCGCGGAGGGTCGTGCCGGTGGTGCGCACATCGTCCACCAGGAGCAGGCGCTTGCCCCTCCACATCGGCCTTCCTCGCGGCGAACGCGGCGCGAAGGTTGAGCCTTCTCGCGGCCTTGCTGAGCCCCTTCTGCGTCCGGGGCGCCTTCCGAGGCGTGAGCCACCGGCGGCAGGGGATGCCCAGCATGGCCGCCGCCTCCCGAGCCACGAGGCCGGCGGGTTCGAAGCCCCGCACCAGGCGGCGCCTGAGGGGACTGGGCACGAAGACCACGGCGTCCCAGACGGCCTCGGGCCAGAGGCTTTCACGCGCCTGGCCACCGCGCGCCCCAGAAGACGGGCGAGCGGGTATCGCCGCTGATCCTTGTAGAGGAGGACGAGGGCTCGGACGGGGCCGTCGTAGACGAAGGCGCTGGTGTGTGCCTCGAAGGCGGGAGGATCCCGGCAGGCACTCTCCGCAGGGATGGGCGTCCTGGCCTTCCACCGGGGGTAGAGGGAGGCCGCACACGGGGCAGGCCGGGGCCTGGGGCCTCAGGCGCTCGCGCCAGCAGGCTCGGCACAGCCCCGGCGCGGGCCCGGTGCGGCTGTCGGCCCCGCAGAGGACGCACGGACCCGAGGGCAGGAGCGACTCCGCCGCGAGTCGGGCCAGGCGGACAGCGTTCACGGGTTTTCGTCGGGTGGGGGCTCTGGCGCAGGAGGCGCCGCCGCGGCGGGTTGGACGCCCGTGGAGACGGCCGGGGGCACGGGCCGGGCAGGGTTTTCGGGAAGATACAGCACGCGCTCGCCGGGCTTCTTCAGAAAAAAGCGCTCGCGGGCCAGGGTTTCGTAGGAGGAAGGATCGGTCTGGAGCTTCTGGATATCTCCCCGAAGGCGCGCGTTCTCCTCCTCGAGCTTTGAGACTTGGGCCTTGAGCTGGCCCACCTCCTTGCGGAGAGCCGCCAGGTCCATGAGGCCCCCTCTGCCCCATACGAGCAAGGCCGCCATGGGCAACCACACCAGGACGATGAGCGTCCAGGCGAGCTGGGATCGGCTGGGCTTGGGCCTCTCCTGGGTTCTTCCCGCGGTGGGGGGGGTCATGGTGCCGTCCGCCATCGTTCAGCCTTCAACTATCGTAACCGAAGCCGCGCCACCACTTCGTGGCCGGCGAAGCGTGCGCTTTCGCCGAGTTCCTCCTCGATGCGCAGGAGCTGGTTGTACTTGGCCAGGCGGTCCATGCGGCACGGAGCCCCGGTCTTGATGAAGTCGGCGTTCAAGGCCACGGCGAGGTCGGCGATGAAGGGGTCCTCGGTCTCGCCGGAGCGGTGGCTGATGACCACGCCGTATCGCGCGCGCTTGGTCAGCTCCACGGCCTCGAGCGTTTCGGTGACGGTGCCGATCTGGTTGGGTTTGATGAGGACCGCGTTGCCCACGCCGTCCGCGATGGCCTTTCGGATGAGTTCGGGATTGGTCACCACGTAGTCGTCCATGACGAGCTGGGTTCCAGCGCCGAGCGCCCTGGTGATGGCCTTCCAACCCTCGTGGTCGTGCTCGCCCACCCCGTCCTCGATGGACAGGATGGGGTACTTGGCGCACCACTCCCCGTAGAGGTTCGATCAGGGTCGCGCAAGAGCGGTTCTCTCCGATCTTGTATGCCTTGGCCACGCTATCCCAGGCGCCGCTGGCGGCCACGTCCAGGGCCAGGTAGACGTCCTTGCCGGGTTCGTAACCCGCCTTCTCGATGGCGCCCACGAGAAACTTGAGGGCCTCCTCGTCGCTGGGCAGGTCCGGGGCGAAGCCGCCCTCGTCGCCGATGGCCGTCGAGAGCTTCTTCTCCTTGAGGAGACCCTTCAGCGCGTGGTAGCACTCGGTGCCCGTGCGCAGCGCCTCCCGGAAGGAGGTGGCCCCCACGGGGACGAACATGAACTCCTGGACGTCCACGTTGTTGTCGGCGTGCGCGCCGCCGTTCAGAACGTTCAGCATGGGCACGGGCAGGCGGTGGGCATAGGCTCCGCCCAGGTGACGGTAGAGCGGGATCTGAAGGAAGTTGGCGGCGGCGCGGGCGGCGGCCTCCGACACGGCCAGCAGGGCGTTGGCGCCCATGGCGCTCTTGTTTCCCGTGCCGTCGAGCCGCAGGAGTTTGAGGTCCAGGGCGCGCTGGTCCAGGCAGTCCTCTCCTTCAAGGGCCTCGGCGATGGGACCGTTCACATGCTCCACGGCCTTCAGGACGCCCTTGCCCCCGTAGCGGGACTTGTCTCCGTCCCTCATCTCCACGGCCTCGGCCTCGCCCGTGGAGGCTCCCGAAGGCACGGATGCGCGTCCCACGGTGCCGTCGCTGAGGATGACCTCCGCTTCCACCGTCGGGTTGCCGCGCGAGTCCAGAATTTCCCGCCCCAGGATCACCTCGATGAGCATGGCACCCTCCTTGAAGGGACCCAGTTTACTCCAGGATGAAGGAAGTGAGGAGGGAGGACGCGAGACGCGAGATGCGGGAGAGGGGCAAGGGTGACCAAGTGATCAGGTGATCAAGTGATCGGGTGATCGGGTGATCAAGTGCTCGGGTGATCAGGTGATCAGGTGATCGGGTGATCAAGTGATCAAGTGATCAGGTCATCGGGTGATGAGGAAAGCACAAGCGCGACGATCTTCAATCAGAAAATCCAAATTGTCCTTCCCCCTAGTCCCCTGGTCCCGAAAGGCACCTGCCTTTCCTTCTCCGCCGCCGCCCTGCTATCCTGCCCGCATGAGCGAACCCGCACGCCTGCCGCACGCCTACCCGTTTCGGTTCATCTCTCGCGAGGCGGGAGAGGGAGAGATCTCCTTCTCGGTTTCGGGGAACGATGGGGCGAGCCGAGGGGAAGCCCTGCCGCCGTGGGTCGTTCTGGAGGCCATGACCCAGGCCGCGGGTCTGCTCTGCGCCTCGGGTCGTGAGCGGGGCGGGGCCGTGGTGCAGGTGTCCGCCTACCGCTGCCCCCGGCGCGTTAAGCCGGGCGATGTGCTGCTCGTCCGGGGGGAGCTGCTCAAACGCATGGGGCCCGTCATGAGAGTCCGGGTGAGCGCCCGTCGGGAGGGCGTGCTCGTGGCGCGTGGCGTCCTGACCCTGCGGGAGGGCGGAGGATGAAGCGGCCCGTGTGGGTGATGGGAGTTGGAGTCTTCAGCGCCATCGGTACCGACGCCGCTTCCTTCTGGGACGCTCTCTCCGAAGGCAGGAGCGGCGTGGGGGATCTGACGAGGTTCCCCGCGGGGGACATGCGTTGCCCGAGGGTCTTCGAATGCCCCGATCCCGGGGGGCCGTGCCCCAACCGCGCCGACAACCTCGCCCTCATGGGGGCTCGGGAGGCCCTGACTCGAGCGGGATTGGCTCGCCTCCCGGAGGGGGCGGGCATCGCACTCGGGGCCGGCGTCGGGGGCTTGCCCGAATCGGAGGCCTTCTACCTGGGAAATCCGGTTCCCGGCCGCCTGGCCGGGGGCCTACGAGTCTTGGCCAACCATATGCCCTCCACGACGGCAGATGTGCTCGGGGCCGAGTTCGGGGGCGGCGGGCCGCGAATCTCCGTGGCCAACGCGTGCACCTCTTCCGCCGTGGCCATCGGGATGGGGGGGCTCTGGATCGCCTCGGGCAGGTGCGAGTGCGTGCTGGCGGGAGCCAGCGACGTCCTCTCCCGCCTTACCGTGGGGGGATTCAACGCCTTGAGGGTGGTGAGCCCCGACCGTCCCAAGCCCTTCGATCGGAACCGCACGGGCATGGTCATCGGCGAGGGCGCGGCCTTCCTGCTCCTGGAGTCCTCCGAGTCGGCCCGCGCCCGCGGCGCGAGGCCGCTGGCCACCTTGGACGGCGTGGGCTTGAGCGCGGACGCGTTTCACGCCACGGCGCCCCAGCCCGAGGGCCAAGGTGCCCTGCGGGCCATGCTCCAAGCCCTGGCCATGGCGGGCATCGGCCCGGGGGAGCGTGGACCACGTGAACGCCCACGGCACCGCCACACCGTCCAACGATGCCGCGGAAGCCAAGGCCCTGCTCGCCCTGCTGGGCGACCGCGCGGGCCGGGTCCCCGTGACCTCCATCAAGGGCGCCGTGGGCCACTGCTTGGGCGCCGCGGGGGCGGTCGAAGCGGCGGCGGCGGTGCTTTCCCTCCTGCACCAGCGGGTCCCGCCCTGCGCAGGGCTTACGGACCCCGATCCCGCGGCTCCCCCGTGGATACCCCGCGAGGCGGCGGCCATGCCCCTGCGCAACGTTCTGAGCGTGAACATGGCCTTCGGCGGCAACAACTCGGCCCTCCTCTTCGGGAGGTCCCCGTGAGCGCTATCTGGATCACGGGCACGGGCACCGTGGGACCACTCGGCCTGAGCCTGCTCGGCCCCATCCCGTCCAATCCCCTGGAGCCTCACACGGTGGAGTCCATCCGAAGCGTGCCGGAGGGGCTTCCGCTGAAAGAGGGCTTTCCCGCCGGAGCGCTGCGCTGGCTGGATGTCTGTTCGCTCTGGTGGTTGAATGCCGCCAGGCAGGCCCTGGGCGATGGTGAGTCCGACCCCGCCACGGCGCAGTTCGTGGGCCTGGGATGGGGGTCCACCCCGCCCGTTCAATCGCTCATCGATCAGGTTCGCGAGCAGGGTTTTTCTGCCATGGCTCCGGCGCACTTTCCCTACTCAGTCGGTAACGCGCCCGCGGCGCAGGCGGGCATTCTCCTCAAGCTCCGGGGCGCGGCGGTGACCCTCTGCGCCAAAGACGCCGCGGGGCTGGCCGCTGTGGTGGAGGCGTCGGAATACCTGGAGTCGGGCGCCTGCGAAACTTGCGTGGCGGGCGGTGTGGACCACCTGGATCCCCTTCTTCGCAAAGTGCTCAGGCCCTTCCGGAGGGGTGCCGGCGTGCCCGCCGGCGAGGGTGCTTACGCGCTCAAGTTGGAGCGGTGCGATGCGATACCCGCGACCGCTTTGGCCCGAATCGCAGCCTGCACCGGGTGCTCGGTCTCCTGCGCCCCTCACCGGTTTCCCCAGGAGACCGGGCTGCTGGACCGGACGCTGGAGGATCTCCTGAGAAGGGCGGCATGGAGGGGCGGCGATGTGGACCTCTGCGTCCTGCCCGAAGACACGCCCGGCCTCCGGGAGGCTTCGGCGCTCGCTGCTGCCCGGTGCCTGCCAGGGGCACGGACCTTGGAATTCCAGCGGGTCCTGGGCGCCTGCGGCGCGAGCTGGGCTGGGGCCGCCGCACTTGCGGCTCGGGATCTTGCCTCTGGCCGGTCGCGCCGCGCCGTCCTCGTGGCGCTCGCCGCGGGGGGGTGTTCCTGGGGCTTGGCGCTCGAGGCGGCCCATGCTCAGTGAGGTCCTCCGTTCGCCGCGGGGTCCCCACCTGGACCTCTCGCCCCTGTTCCCGGAGGGCATCTTCGCTTTTATGACCCTCCGCGGGTTTCAAGGCACAGATCCGGAAGATCTGCGGGAGTTCCTGGGCGAGATGGGGCGTCCCGTGCGGACCGTTCACCGGGTGGAGCAGGTGCATTCGGCCACCGTCGTGGACAGCGCCTTGGCGCCATGCGCGGCCGACGCACTCGTGGGTGCGGCCCGGGGGGAGGCGGTGCGCGTGGTGACGGCGGATTGCGTTCCGATCTTGCTCGCCTCAGCGGATGGTTCGCGGTACGCGGCGGTCCACTCCGGATGGAAGGGGACGCTGGCTCGCATCGTCCAGGCGGCCGTTCGGTCCATGGGCGCTGACCCCTCCGGCATGACGGCCTACATCGGCCCCGCCGTGGGCCCCTGCTGCTACGCCGTGGACGAGGCTCGGCACGCCCTTTTCGAATCGGAGTTTCCGGGATGGCTTTCCCCTTCGGGTCACCGGCCGTCCTTGGATCTGCAGGAGATCAACGCCCGGCAACTCGTCCAGGTCGGCCTGCCATTGACCGCCATCCACACGGAGGCGCGTTGTACGGCCTGTGAGGTTGATCTATGCTGTTCCTACCGAAGGGACGGTGACCGGGCCGGACGCATGGCCGCCCTCATCGGGAGGACGGTCTAAGTCGGGACCCGGGGCCTTTGCGCGCCGTCCAGGAGGTCAGTCGCATGTCCACGCTCGCACAGGAAAAGGGTCTGCTCATGGACCGGGACCTGACCCGGAAACTGGCGGCCGCCGTGAAGGGCGCCCAGGCCTCCGCGTGGGTGGATGCGGCCGTCGCCCTCAACCACCGCTCCCTGCCTCACCTGGCCGCCGAGGTGACGGAGGCCGGCCTCGCCCTCTATCCGAGGGAAGACCGTCTCTGGATGGAACACGTGAAGGCCGTGGCCTTCTACGCGGAGAAGCTCAAGGAAGCCTGGGAGCGTCTCAGCCAGGCCAAGCGCCCTCCCGCCGAGCGGGAGGTTCTCCTGGCTCTGGTGGAGTATTACCAGGAGCGCGACGGGGAGGGCTCGGCCCGGATGGCGCGGGTGCATTCCGCCAAGCGGGGGGCCAGGTACCACGAGGTCTTGGGCCACTACGCCATGGCGGGGCACGACTTTCGAAGGGCCCTGGCGGCTTACAAGCTGGCCCGAAAGCTTGAGCCCAAACACCTGCACCTGATCTATCACATCGGCGAGGCCTACCACGCTCTGGGGGACGATGCCCGATCCATGAAGGCCCTGCTGGGCGTGGTTTCTCGCGAGCGGCATTTCGTCCAGGCGTGGAATGCCCTGTGCCAGATTCACCTCGAAAAGGGCCAGGAGGATCGCGCGCGCCAGGCCATGGGCATGGCCCTCTCCGTGAACCCTCGCGATTGGGGCGTCTACTTCGCCTACGCCGACCACCACCTGGACGAGGGGAATTTCGAGCGCGCGCTCTCCATCCTGGAGGACGTCCTGGAGCTCCAGCCGCGGAGCGTGATCGCCGCCGAAGTCTACAACTACATCGGGTACCTCCACTATTTGGAGGGCGATTTTGCCAAGGCGCATCCCGCCTTCACGCAGGCGCTGGCCCTCAACCCCCAGCTCGCCGTCGCGCGCGTGAACCTCGGCAACCTGCACTTTCACCTCAAGCGGCACGACGAGGCCAGGGCCTGCTATGAAGAAGCTCTCAAGGCGGACCCCCAGCAGGCCTCGGCCGCATGTCAGCTCGGGCTTCTGGAGCTGGAGCAGGGGAACCTGGAGGCCGCCCGGGATCCGCTGGAGCGGGCGCTGGCCCTGGCGCCTCAGGAGTACTGGGCGCACCTGGGCCTCTCCGAGTACCACCGGCGTACCAAGAATACGGTGGACGCGTTGAAGGAGGTGCAGCGCGCCCTGAGGATCGCGCCGCAGGACGCCGACGTGCATAACTACCTGGGCATTGCCCTGGAGTGCAACCGGCGCTATTTCGACGCCGAAAAGGCCTACCGGAAATCTCTGGAGCTGGACCCCCGCCACCGCTGGGCCGCCAACAACCTGGGGTACCTGTACGAGAAAATCATGCGGGTGGACCCCACCTTCAAGGAGGCGGCCGTCAACGCCTGGAAGACGCGTCTCCTCATCTGCCGGGACACGCAGGTTTCCATGCGCGGTGCCCTGAGCCACCTCGAAAAACTCGGCGTGCGCCGTCCCACGCTCCGAAAATGGCTGGAGCAGGACCCGGGGCCGCTGCCGGCCAAATGATGCCCGTGAACCGATCATGATCCTGGGCCTGGGTCTGGACCTCTGCGACGGTGCCCGCATGCGACGGGCGCTGGAGCGGCACCCCCGCATGACCTGGCGCGTCTTCACCGAGCGCGAAGCGGCCCTGTGTCAGGCCCGAAGGGACCCCGTTTCCTGCTTCGCCGCCAGGTTTGCCGCCAAGGAGGCCGCGCTGAAGGCCCTGGGAACCGGCTGGAGCGGCGGCATCGGATGGAGGGACGTGGAGGTGCTGCGTCTCCCGGAGGGTCCTCCCGGTCTGGCCTTCCACGGCAAGGCCCTGGAGCGGTTCGGCGCTCTGGGCGCCACCAGGGCACACCTCACCCTCACCCACGAGGGCGAAATCGCCGCCGCGGTGGTCATCCTGGAATCCTGAGCGCGCACTGCACAGCTTCGATCTTGGGCTAGGAGTGGCCGATGACCGAGTTACCCCGCATTTCAAGGACCAGCCTCCTGCTCGCCTCGCTGAAGCTGGGGTTCATCGGCTTCGGGGGGGAATGGCGGTGCTGTCCCTGATGCACCGCGAGTTCGTGGAGAGGAAAAAGACCTGCGACGAGGAATGCTTCCTCAACGCGGCGGCCCTCTCTCAGGCCCTCCCCGGCGCCATCTCTTTCAACGCCATGTGTTTCCTGGGTCTTTCCATGAGAGGTTTCTGGGGCGCCACCCTCGCGAGCTGGGGCTTCATGCTCCCCTCCTTCCTGATCATGATCGTGCTTTCCATGGTCTACGAAAGCTTCGGCCACCTGGCCGTCGCCTCCAGCATGATGCACGGCATGGTGACGGGTGTGGTGGGCATCATCCTGGCGGTGGCCTGGGACCTGGCCGGCAAGGGCACCACGCGATGTCGGCGGGGCTGGATCATCGCCACCGTGGCCTTCCTGGCCACCCTCCTCGGGGTAGGGGTGGTGGAGATCGTCCTGGGGTGCGGCGTGGCCGGCATGTTCCTCTGCGCCTCGGACCACTCCGGGGAAAGCGATGGTCCTGCCTGCCCCAGAACAGTTCCAGCGGTGGCAGGAGGACTGAAGACGCTCGCGCCGCTTCTTCTCGGCGCCGTTGGGAGCCTGGCCGTGCTGTGGGCGCTGGCGCTCCTCTTTTTCAGGGTGGGGCTGGTGACTTTCGGCGGTGGCTTCGTCATGATCCCCATGCTCCAAAGCGAGGTGGTGAACGGGCACCACTGGCTCACGGCCAAGGAGTTCGCGGACGGCATGGCGCTCGGCCAACTCACGCCGGGGCCCGTGGTCATCACGGCCACCTTCGTGGGTTACAAGGTGGCGGGGCTCCTGGGCGCCTGGGTGGCGTCCACCGCCGTGTTCATGCCCTCCTATCTCCTTTCGCTGGGGTTCGGGTACTCCCTCGAGCGCTGGAAGTCCAATCCCGGCGTGGCCGCCTTCATGGGCGGTGTCCAACCCGCCGTGGTGGGGCTCATGGGAGGCGCCGCCATCGTGCTCGGCCGCGCGGGGTTCCACCACTGGGCCGGCCCAGCCATCGCCGCGCTCTGCGCCCTCCTGCTCATCCGCTTTCGGATGAGTCCCATCTGGATCATCCTCGCCACGGCCGTGGTGGGACTTTTTCTCCGGTCCTGAACTTCGCGAAAAGAGCAGGGATCGGAGAACCGAAAACGGATCGATCAAAGCCCGGCCGCGCCGGCGCGGCGTGGTAGGATGATCCCCGGAGTGGACTCATGAACCGGCAGATCAGGCTCGGGGGAACTTGGACCCCCACCATCGGATGGCTCATCGGCGCAAACGTCGCGCTGTTTCTGGCCCAGGCCTTCAACCCCCTCGTGACGGCGTGGCTGGGACTCGTGCCGGGCGCAGTATGGCCTTACCGCCTCCACACGCTCCTCACCTATGCGTTTCTGCACGGTTCGGTGGGGCATATCTTCTTCAACATGCTCACCCTGTATTTCTTCGGCGGCGACTTGGACCTGTTCCTGGGACGGAGACGATTCCTCACCTTGTACTTGGGATCCGCTCTGGCTGGGGGACTGGCGGCCCTCCTCCTTCCTGCCAACACCATGGTTATCGGAGCCAGCGGGGCCATCTATGGCCTTCTCGTGGCCTACGCCGTCTATTTCCCCCAGACGGAGGTTCTCCTCTGGTTCTTGCTGCCCATGAAAATGTGGGTCCTGGTGACCCTCTGGGTGGGCATCAGCCTGTTCTACTCGGTTTTCGGCACGGGCGGAGGCATCGCTCATCTCGCACACCTGGGCGGCGCGGTGTTCGGCTTGGCCTATACGCTGAGGCTCTGGCGCCCCGTCCCCGTGTTCAAAGACCTGCGCTACCGCTGGCGCCGGCGCAGGTTCAAGCGCATTCAATGACACCCACAGCGGTTCTGAGACTCGCGGAAGCCCTCGACGCTCGTCTGCGTGGGAATTACCTGGGCCGTGTCTGCAGGCCCGATGCCTGGACCCTCGGCTTCGAAATGAACGGCGGCCTCACGCTCGGCTTCTGCTGGGAGCCGGCCTCACTCGCCGCGGGTCTCTGCGCCTGGCGGTGGCCCCGCGGAACGCCCGAGGAAATCCTGGCTCGGCACGGCCAGGGAGCGCGGGTGGAGGGTGTCCGGGCCGTGCCCGGCGAGCCCATCCTTCGCCTGGAGCTTTCCGGCCATGTGGCGCGGGCGCTCATTTGGGAGGCCATCGGCCGGTCGGCCAACGCCTTCCTTCTGGACGAGGGAGACCTCATCCTCTGGTCGGGCCGCCTCCTCAAAGGTCCGATCAGGACCGGGCGCACGGGCGAGCCGTGGATACCTCCCCCCAACAGGCCCGGGACCACCGATGCCCGAGCGGCGACGGCGGAGGCCGGCACCGACTGTCTGGCAGACGGGTCCGAACGGCTCTTGAACGGCCTGCTGAGCCGGGGGCGTGCAGCGGCGCTGGCGAGGTTGGACCAGCGCGCGAAGGCGCTTCGCCGAAAGATCGAGGCGCTGGAGAGCGACCGGAGCGAGGGGGCCGCATGGGCGGCACTCGAACCGCTGGCGCAGTCCCTGCTCACCAGCGGAGACCTCGGCCGCCGCGGAGAGTCGGAGCGCCGGGTCTGGGATTACACCAGGGATCCTCCCGAGGAGATCACCGTTCCGCTGGATTCCGCCAAGAGCGTGCGGGAGAACGCCGAGGACCTCTTTCACAAGGTGCGTCGTGGGAAGGCACGGATGGCGGCGACCCAGGAGCACGCTCAGGCCGCTCGGCGAGAACTGGAAGATCTCCCGGAAAGGAGGGCCGGACTCGAATCCTGCACCCAGCTGGCCGCGCTCTTTCCCGAGGGACGTCGCGCCACGCGCGCCGTGCCCCCTCAAGTCCGGCGAACACTTCCTCCGGGCGTTGCCACCGTGCCCCTTCCCGAGGGGTTCATCGGGTACGCCGGGAAGAGCGCGGAGGGGAATGACACCGTCACGTTCAGGTTGGGCCGGGGCGGGGACTTCTGGTTCCACGCGGAGGACTATGCGGGGTGCCACGTGGTGGTGCGTTGTCCGCCGGGTGTGGACTCGCTTCCCTACGAGGTGGAGCAGGCCGCGGCGCTGTATGCGGCGGCCCATAGCGGAGCCCCTCCAGGGAACAGGCTGTCCGTCGCCTTGAGCCGGTGCAAGTATCTGCGCCGCGTCAAAGGATCGCCCGGGCGCGTGATGATGGGCTCTCACCGCACCCTGTTCGTTGACCTTCCAAGGGCCCGGTGATATGGTTTAATGATAGGGTCGGGGAGGTGTACATGCGCAAGCGGGCTGTTTTCACGGCGCTCGGGCTCGTCGGCGCGCTGTTGGCCGGGGTATCGGCCAGGGCGGCCGGTGTCTTCATCGTGTCGCACAAGGGCGTCGAGCCGTTCGATAGCGCCAAGGCGGGCTTCATCCAGATGGCCTACGGTGCACAGCTGCCGGGGTTCAATGCCAAGTCCATAGACCTGGACGGAACGGCCGCGGACGACGCGGCCCTCTCGGCGCTCGCGGCCCAGAACCCGTCGCTCGTGTTCACCCTGGGGAGCCAGGCTACCAAGCGCGTCCGAAAGGCCATGCCCGACGTCTGGATCGTGTACGGCATGGTCTACTATCCCGAGGCCGAGGGGCTCACGCAGGACGCCAGGATGGCCGGCATCTCTTCGCTGGGGTCCACCAAGGCCCTGGCCGGAGCCGTGAGGATCTTCACCAAGTCCAAGGCCCTCACCGTGCTTCACGCGCAAGCGGAATCGGCGACCGTGACGGCCATTCAGGACCGGCTGAGGCTCGAGGGGTTCGACGCTCAGGACCGTGCCGTTGCGACCGCCGCGGACCTGCCGGCCGCCTTCAATGCGGTGAAGGATCAGTGCAAGATCGTCCTGCTCCTGCCCGACGGCATCACCTCAAACCCGGACTCCATGAGGTTCCTCATCTCCCAGTGCGTGGAGGCGGGGATCCTTCCCGTCTCCCTGGCCGAGCCCCTCGTGGCCAGCGGCGCTCTCCTGGCATCCTTCGTGTCGCCCGAGGCCGTGGGCGGGCAGGCGGCACGGGTAGCCGCCGAGATTTTGAAAACGGGTCAGCCTCCGGCGGACAAGGTGTCGAGCCCGACGGAGTCTGGGCTGGCCCTCAACAAGAGCACGGCCCAGGCCCTCAAGGCGCAGGTGCCCAAGAACTCGCGATGGGAGATCACCTATGAGTAGAGGGAGCCTGGCGGGGCGCCTGATGGCCCCGCTGCGGGGGAGCATCCGGAGCCAGATCCTCGTGGTCTTGCTCTGCATGCTCTTCCTGGGTTCTCTGGTCCAGGGCCTGGTGTTCTACCTGCAGGCCCGCTCCGTTTCCATCGGGCAAATGCGGGAATCCTACCGCGGCTTGGCCCTTCAGGTGGCGGGGCTGTCGGCGTACAACATGCAATTCAACAAGGCGGGGCTGAAGGAGACCATCGACGAGATGGTGGCCACCGATTCCAACCTGCTCTGGGTGGAGTTCACGGACGCCTCGGGCAAGGTTCTCCAGGCCGGGGGCGCCCTCAAGGAGGCCCCCTACGCCAAGCCCGGCGAGGCGGCGGGCTCACCTATGGTCACGCAGATCGATACCCCTGCAGGGCGGGGACTGCTCGTCAGGGCTCCCATACGGGGTGCCGTGGCCGCCGGTGGAGCAGGATTTGGAGAGCTGGGCACGGAAACGCCGGCGGCGCCCGCCAAAGCCATCGGCGAGTTGCGCCTCGCGGTGAGCCTGAAGCCCCTGGCCGCCCTCTTGCGCAACTACGCGACCTCCGGAACGCTGACCATCCTCCTGACCATGGTCGCGGGCACGCTGGTCTCGGTGGTGATCACACGCTACCTGACCCGGCCCATCGCCCAGCTCACCCAGTACGCGGGGCAGGTGGCCTCCGGCAACCTGTCCTCCTTCCAGGGCGAGATGCGCCGTAAGGATGAGCTGGGCCGCCTCGTGACCTCCTTTCAAGGCATGGCGGTCAACCTCGGCCAGATGATCCGGGAGATCCGCGAGGCCTTCCAGCAGGTGGAAGACGGCACCCAGGCGGTCCGCAAGAATCTCGCCGTGACCCTGAACAGCACCAAGGATCACGAGACGTCTTCCCAGCGGGTCACCGAGCAGATGGAGTCCATCCAGAAGGCCGTGGGCGAGGTGACGCACTTCATGGAAGGCCTCTCGGGGCTGGCGGAAGAAGTGAGTTCCTCGGTGCTGGAAATGATCGCCAGCATCGACGAGATCGCCGCGCACACCGAGGGCCTTACGGAATCCGTGAACACGGTCGCCTCCACGCTCACCCAAAATGTGGCCGCCATCCGGGAGATCGATTCCTCGGCGGAGAACCTCAACCGCTTCGTGGAGGAGACCTCCTCCTCCATGACCGAGATGGAGGCCAGCATCCGCCAGATCGAGGAAAATGCCGCGGCGACGCGCAAGGCCACCGAGCAGGTGGCCGAGGAGGCGGAGTCGGGCACGCGGTCCATGGAGCATGCCTCCGCGAGCATCCAGAAGCTCCAGGCCTCCTTCGAGGCCACACATGAGGTGATGAAGCTCCTGGGCCAGCGCAGCGAGGAAGTGGGCAACATCCTTTCGGTCATCGACGAGGTCATGGAGCAGACCCACCTCCTGGCCTTGAACGCGGCCATCATCGCGGCCCAGGCGGGAGAGCACGGGAAGTCGTTCGCCGTGGTGGCGGGGGAGATCAAGGACCTGGCGGGAAAGACCTCCGTCTCCACCCGGGAGATCGCCGCCCTCATCGACGCCGTGCAACGCGACGTCCACCAGGCCGTGGAGGCCGTGGCCTCCCAGAGGGCCATCGTGGACCAGACCGTGGCGGTCTCTCACGAGACCCGGCAGGTTTTCGGGAGGATCCAGGGCGCGGTTCGGCCCTCCCTGCGCATGGTGCAAGAGATCGCCAGAAATACGGCCGAACAGGCCCGGGGGGCGGCGGGCATCGTGAAAGCCACCCAGCAGCTCAGCGACCTGGCCCACCACCTCCGCCGGGGAACGCAGGAGCAGACCATCGGCAGCGAGCAGATCCTCGACGCCGTCGGGCGCATGCGGCTCCTCTCCGAAGAGATGAAGCGTGCCACGGGCGAACAGAGCGAAGGCTCGGCACTCATCCGGCAGGCCATGGACCGGCTCACCGCCGCCGTGGCCGATGTGATGGCGCAGACCCAGTCGCAGGCCAAAGCCGGGCGGGAGGTCGAGCGAAACATGCAGGTCTTCCGCTCCGCCAACCGGGCCAGCGTTCTTAGCATCCAGGAGGCGGCGGAGCAGGTGGAGGCGCTGGCCCAAAAGGCGGAAGAAGTGGGCCGGGGCATGGGGCGCTTCCACACCGAGGAGGGCTAAGTGGCCCAGTTCGCCAGCCTCTTTCAATTCCGGCGCGAGCGCGCCCAAGAAGTGCCCGAGCGGCTCTTCCTGGGCTTCACGGCGGGGAGCCAGTCCTACGCGCTCGACGTGGCCTCGGTTCGGGAGATTCTGCGCATCCCCAAGATTACCTCCCTGCCCAAGGTGCCGGACTTTGTGAAGGGCGTCATCGACCTTCGGGGAGCCATCCTGCCCGTGCTGGATCTTCGGGAACGCCTGGGACTGGGAACGGTGGATCTCAAGAAGGGGCGGGTGGTGGTGATGGTCCCCGGCGGCAGCCAGCCCCTGGGACTTCTGGTGGACGCGGCCACGGAGGTCCTGAAGGCCTTGCCCGAGGACATCCTTCCCCCTCCCGAAGCCGTCCGCCAGCCCCAACTCGCCTTCATCGAGTCGGTCCTGAGGACTCCGGGCCAGCTCTATCTCCTGCTCCGACCCCAGACCATCCTCACGGCCAAGGAGTTCGAGTCCCTGGAAGCCCGCCCCTGGTCCGAGCCGGGCCATGTAACAAAATGACCCTCACGGAAGACATCCTCGCCCGCGTCGAGGGGGCGCTACTGGATCCGTACCTCACCCCGGGCGAGGCGCGGGCGCGGGTCGCGTCCTGGAGGAAGCTGGGTGTGCGGCGCGTGCTGGTTTTCCCATGGCTCTTGGACTCGCTCGCCGGCGAGCCGTCCGAAGAGGTGGAGGTGGCGGGGGCCGTGTCCTTCCCCGCGGGCGGCGCCACCCTGACCAACAAGCGCGTGGAACTCCTGGAGTGCGTCCGCCTGGGAGCGAAGGCCGCCACGGTGGTGCTGACTCCCGGGCTGGTGATGGCTGCGGAGGCCTCGGCCCTGGAAAGGGAAATGTGTGCTCTACTTTCCACCGCTCCGGAACTTCAGGTGCGCTTCCTGGTGGACCTGGCCCTCCTCTCCGACGCCGCCGCCACGGTCTTCGCGCGCGTGCTCAAGGAAACCAGGCCGTCCCACGTGGTGACCGCCGGAGGCGTCTATGGCCCGCCTTGCGGCCCCGGCCGGGTATCCTGGTTCCGAGCACGCCTGACCCAGGCGGTTCACATCGCCGCCTGGGCATCCTTTTCGGGGACGGTGGAAGCCAGGGCCTATCTGGACGCGGGCGCCGATCTTCTGTGTACGGACCACCCCGAGCGTTTGGTTGGAGGCGGAGCGTGACCTCCCGGGAAAAGCGCTGGCTCACTTGGACCGTCAGCCTGGCCCTCACGGCGGGGCTTCTCTACCTCTTTCTGCGCAAAGCCCATCTGGCCACGGTGCTGGAGGAAGCCCGCGATGCCTCCGTCCCCTTCATCCTGCTTGCCCTGGGGTTCGAGGTCCTCTCGGTCTTTCTTCGCGCCTACCGGTGGCGTTACATGATGCGGGCCGTGAAAGCAGACATCCCCTTCGCCCCGGTCCTGAAGGCCACGGTGCTCTCCTTCACCCTCTCGGGGTTCATCCCGGGGCGGGTGGGCGAGGTGGCGAAACCCTACTTTCTGTCCCGGTGGCAGAAACTTCCCTTCACCCCGCTCCTGGCATCCGCAGTGCTTGAACGGGGCATGGACCTCATCGCCCTGGTCATCCTATGGCTCGGGTTCATCCTCTTCGGTACGGCGGGCGTGGCGCCCGATGCCGAGCCGTACATGGAGATTTTCAGCAAGATATCCTATGTATTTCTAGGAGCCGCCCTGCCGGTGGGCGTCTTCCTTTTCTGGCTCGTCCCCCGGCGCCGCATCCTGGACAGGATGGCGCGCAGGAGCGTCCGCCTGGCCCGCTCCCCGCTCCTTCTCAGGGCGTTTCGCCTGGTGCTCAGATTCGCAGGAGGGCTGGGGACCTTCCAGCGCAAGCGCGACATCCTCGCCGTGTTCCTCATGTCGCTGGCCATCTGGCTCCTCATCGGAGGTTCCTGTTGGGCCATCATCAAGGCGCTTGCCCTGGAGCTGCCCCTGGGCGCCTCCATCCTCTTGCTCATGTTCGTGTCCTTCGGAGCCGCCATCCCGACGCCTGGCGGGGTCGGGTCGGTGCACGCGGCCATCCAGCTCGCCCTCGTGAAGTTCTACGAAGTGCCTGAGGACATGGGGGTGACCGCGGGAATCCTGGGCCACGCCGTCATGTTCTTTCCCGGCATTCTCTGGGGACTCCTCTATGTGGCCTTCGGCCGCGTTCGCTTCACGGAATTGAAGCAGGCCGCCGCCAGCAAGGAGGAATCGGAGACCGCTCCGGCCATCGGGCCGTGAGCAACCGCTGCCCCCCCTGCCCTTGATGGGGGGGCACACATCCCTTAAACTGCCCGGAGGAGGCCTTCATGCGCTGTCCATTCTGCGGTTTCGCCGAAGACAAAGTGGTGGACTCCCGGGAGGTCGCCATGGGCGACTGCATCCGCCGCCGCCGGGAGTGCCTCGATTGCCACCGGCGCTTCACCTCCTACGAACGCATCGAGACGGTGCCCTACCGCGTGGAGAAGAAGGACGGCCGACGGGAGAAATTCGACCGGGACAAACTCATGAACGGGTTGCTCAAGGCCTGTGAGAAGCGTCCCGTGTCCACCTCGGCCCTCCAGGCCATCGCCGAGGAGGTGGAGAGCCTGCTCCAGAACTCCCCCGACCGGGAGATCACGACGCGGGACATCGGCAACCTCGTGATGGAGCGACTGGGCGAGCTGGATCAGGTAGCCTACGTCCGGTTTGCCTCGGTGTACCGTCAGTTCGGCGATATCAGCGAGTTTCTCGAGGAGGTCCGGCATCTTCTCGAGCCGCGAAAGAAGGGGGCCGGATGATGCGGAACCTGCTCTCCTCCTTCGTCGAACTCGTTCATCTCCAGTCGGAGATGAACAAGGTTTTCGAAGCGCTTCAGGACCTCCATGAAGCGGGTGCGGGACAGGATGTGGGCTTTGCACCGCCTTACGATATCCTGGAAACGCCCGAGGGCATCGTGGTCATGGTGGACCTGCCCGGGGTCTGTCCCGAGACGCTGAAGGTGAGCGTCCAGGGCGGCGCGGTCACCATGCAGGGAGAGCGGGAGCGGAGCGTCGCGCCGAGCATCGTGGCCTATCACCTCATGGAGCGGGACCGCGGTCCCTTCCTGCGGCGCCTCCGGGTGGAGGGCGCCGTGAACATGCACAAGGGAGACGCCACTTACGAGCGCGGGGTGCTCACCCTGCGCTTTCCCCGAGTTTCCGATCAGCGGGGGCGGTCGGTGGACCTGCCCCTCACCATCAAAAGGTAGCCTTGCATGCCTAAAGAGAGCCCCGCGCCCCCGGCCGTGCCCGGGCGCTTGCCCGTTCTGGAAGTGGAGGAGCGCGTCGTTTTTCCCTACGCGCTCACCACGCTCACGGTTTCACTTCCCCAGAGCCGTTCCATCCTGGAGGAGGCCCATACGGCCTCCGATCTGCTGGCCATCTTCCCCGTAACCGGCGGGGGCCGGCGGCCCGGATCGGGCGTGGGCGTCGTGGCCTCGGTCCTCCGCCTCGGGGCAGGTCCCGGGGGAAACGGGCTGCTCCTGGTCCAGGGCGTATGCCGGGCGCGACTGATCCTGGGCCGCAAGGGGGGTGCCGCCCGCCACGCCAAGGTGGAGGTCATCCCGGAGATCTCCACCCCGGGAGTCCATCTGGCCACGGCCGCTCTTCGGCGGGCCGTCCTGGAGCGGATCGATCAGCTGTCAGGAACACCTCGCGGGGTGACCCCCGAGGTGAGGGACTTCCTGACGTCCGTAGAAAACCCGGGCCGTCTGGCGGACCTGGTGACGGCCCAACTCGACCTGCCGTACGCCCAGGCCCTGGAGCTGCTGGCCGAAGCCGACGCGGAGAGCCGCCTCAAGCTCCTGCTCGGGTTTCTGGGGACCGAGCTGGAGATCCAGGCGCTTCAGGAGCGCCTCAACCGCCAGACCCGCGACGAGATGGACAAGCGCCAGCGGGAGTACTTTCTCCGACAGCAGATGGAGGCCATCCAGTCCGAACTCTCGGGCGGAGACGGGAGCGTCGGCGACGCCGAAAACAGCTACCGCAAGCGCCTCGAAGCCTTGCCCGCACCCGAGGAGGTCAAGGCCGTTCTGGAGAAGGAGCTGACCAAACTCGGCCGCCTGGGCCCCTTCTCCGAGGAGGTGAGCCAGCTCAGGGCCTACCTGGACCTGGTCTTCGACCTTCCCTGGGGGACCACGACTCCCGACAACCTGGATCTTCACAAGGCACAGCGGGATTTGGACCGGGACCACTTCGGCCTCAAGAAGGTCAAGGAGCGCATCCTCGAATACCTGGCCGTGGCCAAGCTCAAGGGCGCTCATCCGGGCACACTCTTCTGTCTCGTGGGGCCCCCGGGCGTGGGCAAGACGTCCCTCGGCCGGGCGGTGGCCCGGACCCTCGGACGAAAGTTCGTCCGCATGTCCTTGGGCGGCGTGAGGGACGAGGCGGAGATCCGCGGGCACCGACGGACCTACGTGGGCGCCATGCCCGGACGCATCGTGCAGGGCATCAAGAACGCCGCGACCATGAACCCGGTTTTCGTGCTGGATGAGGTGGACAAGATGGGCTCCGACTGGCGGGGGGACCCCTCCTCCGCCCTCCTGGAAGCCCTCGACCCGGAGCAGAATCGGGAGTTCGTAGACCACCACCTCGGGTTCCCCTTCGACCTGAGCAAGGTGATGTTCATTGCCACGGCCAACACCCTCGACGGGATCCATCCGGCGCTCATGGACCGCCTGGAGGTGGTGGAGTTGCCCGGCTACACGGAGGAGGAAAAGCTGGCCATCGCCCGGAACCACCTCCTCCCACGGCTCGTGGAATCCCACGGCCTCGCGAACGTGAAGGTGGAGGTCTCCGATGCCGCACTGGCGGCCCTCATCCGCCGCTACACGCGGGAGGCGGGAGTCCGGAACCTCGAACGGGGTATCGAATCCCTCTTCCGCAAGGTGGCCCGCAAGGTCGCCCAGGGCGGCAAGGGCCCCTTCCTCATCGAGCCCAAGGACCTCACTCGAATGATGGGCCTGCCGAGGTTTCAGGAGGAACCGCGCCTCTCCTCGGACCGGGCCGGGGTGGCCACGGGCCTGGCGTGGACCGAGTCGGGCGGCGAGATCCTTCACGTGGAGGCCACCGCCATCGCCGGTGGAGGCGTTCTCACGCTCACGGGCCAGTTGGGCGAGGTCATGCGCGAGTCCGCCCAGGCGGCCCTCACCTACATCAAAGAGCACATGCGGGAATGGGGACTGGACCCCAAGGCCCTGGCCAAGATGGATCTGCACATCCACGTTCCCGAGGGAGCCATCCCGAAGGATGGCCCCTCCGCGGGCGTCACCATGGCGACGGCCATCCTCTCCACGCTCACCGGGAAGGCCATCCCCAGGGACATGGCCTTCTCCGGGGAGATCACGCTGCGCGGCGCGATCCTGCCCGTGGGAGGCCTGCGCGAGAAGCTCCTCGCGGCCCAGCGCTACCACATCAAGACGGTCTTCCTGCCCGCGGGCAACCGCCACGAGCGCCGCGAACTCCCCGCGTCGGTCCTCAAGAACCTCGAGCTCGTCTGGGTGAAGGCCGTCTCCGACGTCTTCAAGCGCGTCATTCCCAAGCCCAAGCCCAGAGCAAAGACCAAACCGGCACGGCGCCCTACCAAGCGGGCCCGCGGCCGGTGAGGTGATCGGGGGTGGGGTGATCGGGTGATCAAGTGATCAGGTGATCAAGTGATCGGGACAAGGGACCGCGACGCCGGTCCGTCCTCCTTGTCCCGTTTCGCGTCTAGCGTCTCGCGTCTAACCTAATCGCGCCTCGCCTGATCGCCTCTTGCCAGGCGGCTAATTCTCCGCCGAAGACACCATGAGGTCCTCGGGGATCTCTCCCTTCTTGTCCCGGGCGGCGAGGGTGTAGCCGTTATCCGTGACCTGGTAAATGAGGGGGTTCCCGTAGGGGTCGGCGGTGTGGCTGGTTGACAGGAATCCCACGCGGACCAGCTCGTCCAGAGCGGTGGGCAGGCGCCCCGACCTGAGCTGGAAGAGGTGAATCGCCCGGGCCACTTCCTGCAGCCTCAGGCGCGACTCGAGCACAAGCCGGTCGCGTTGGTAGGGGCTGTTGGCCCGGGGAAGGTAATCCAAGGGGTGTACGGGCAGCAGCAGGACCGAAATCACCAGCCAGACACCGAAGAGGATTCCCACGACTCGGCCGAGGGCGTCCGGAGACACGGCCCGGCGTTTGACCTCCACGGGCAATTCGGCCTGGGCCGGCAAGACGGGCCGGATGATCTGGCGGTTCAGGAGCTCGAAGAGCCCCTTGCAGGTCTCGAACTCGTTCATCCCGGAACGGTCGATGATCTCCTGAACAGTGAAGACGCCGTTCACGTTCTGGTAGACCGCCATCTCCTCCTGGGAGAGCCTTACGGCGGCGCTCTCGGGCTGAGGAATCTTGGGCAGGGAGGACTTGGGGCTCACGGTTCCGAAGAGTGCCACGTCGTCCAGGGCCGGCACATCGGCGCGGGTATCGAGCGTCGGTGGCGCAGGCAGGGGGATCTTCTCGAAGATCTTGTCGAAGGAGGGGATCTTCTTTTCGATGATGGGCCACTCGTCGAGCATCCTTATCCCTTCCATCAGGATGCTCTCGGCGGCCATGGGGGTGACGTTCTCCCGGTCGAACTCCACGGTGTCGTGCGGCTCGAAATTGTAGTCGCCGTTCTTCCAGCGGAAGAGGCGGAAAATGGTCTGCTGCATCTGGATGGTGAGCGCGGCCCGGAGGCTCTGGGCGTCCACGTAACCCTCGGCCACGAGGATGTAACCCAAACGCTGCAGGGTCTGCTTCTGGATCTCCAGAGCCCGGGTCAGCTCTTCCCGCGAGATGCGGCCGGTCTTGACCAGCACGTGTCCCAAGCGATCTTCCAGGCGCTTGTTGAGGGATTCGGCCCCCACCACGCTACCCTCCTGGAAGGTGACGGTCACTACGTCGCTCTCGTTTCTCAGTGTCAGGTAGCCCGTCTTCTTCTGAAGCGCGATGAGCTGGAAAATATCCGCCAGGCTGAAGTCCTTGAGGGTTCCCGCGAGTGCCATGGCCTACCCCCTCATCGCCTTTCCGAGCCTCGGGGGCTCGCGCCTCAGTGCCGCGGGCAGGGCGAAGAATCCCCAGACGAGGGCCATGACGAGGAATGCCACGACCAAACACGCCAGCTTGAGCGGGGCCGAACTCACCAGGGCCGGATAGGCGAACGGGAGAGCGTAGGCTCTCAGGGCGAGGGCGGCCAGTCCGCCGCACCAGAGGAAGAGGATGAACAGGGCCGCGAAGGGTCTGCCCTCCATGAGATGCCCCGCCCCGGGGGCCAGAAGCGAAAAGATGGCCCTCTGGAGCCGCTGCCAGTGGTTGTAACGCTCCACTTCGTAATTTTTCTTGAGCCTGGCTTCCGGTGAGACCCCGTCCTGCTTGATGAACAGGTGCACGCACTGGGAACAGAAGGACTCGAACTCAAGGGAGGTCTTGCACCGTCCGCAAAAGGGCCTGCCGCACTTGAAGCAGGCTCGGGCGAAGAATCCCGCCTTTTTCACGACCGCCAGGAGCGTGAAGATCAGCCAGAAGAGGACCACCCAAAGCGAAAACGCCGGGCGGAAAGCCTGCGTCAGGGGGGACCCCGAGAGTTGGAGGCTTCCGCTCAGGCTCCCCGGTCGGGCCGTCTCCAGCTTCAGGGCCGTCTGCCTCGTCACCTCCAGGGGCAGCCAGCTGGGAACGGGGCCCCAGTCTTCGGCCTGCTTGAGCTTGCTGGCAGAAAAGAGCGACTTGTCCAGGCTCCTGGCCTTGTCCTGATCTTCTTGGGCGCCGGTGAAATCGAAGAGCTTGGTCTCGGCCAGGGAGCGGTTCAGGTAGGCCTTGGCCATGTTCCCTTTGAACTCGGCCGCCTTGGAGAACTGCTGGATCGCCTCCTGGTATCGATTTTCATAAAAGAGAATGCACCCGAGGTTGTTGTGCACATCGGCGTCCCCAGCGTTATCTGCCAGCAGCGGCTTGAAGAGGTTTTCCGCCTTCGAGTAACTGCCGTGGAGGAGGTACCGGCTCGCCAGGAGGAAGGTGTAGGTTCGTTGGAGCGTGTCACCCGGTTGCATGTGAGCCGCCAGGGAGGCGTCCAGCCCCACGCCGATGCGGTTGGCGTGGCACCGCAGGTTGGAGGCTTGAGGCTGGCTCATGCTCAGGTAGGCTTCCTGCTGACAGCGGACGGCAAAGCTCCCCGATCCCACGAAGAGGGCAATGACCAGAAAAGTCGCCGCGCGTTCAGACCAGCGCGCGTAGAGCATGAACACGCCGGCCCAATAGATGATCCACCAGTACCCAGCCAGGAAGAGGAGGCTGGGCAGGAACAGGACCAGGATGCCCACCGCGGACACCAGGGCGTTTTCGCCCCCTCCTAGCCACTCCTGAACATCGTGCCGCAACTGGGCTTGGTATCGGACCAGGAGCACGAGGGCGAAGACGGCGAGGACCAGGAGCATGGTCACATGGAGCCAGAGCGCCAGGTTGGAGAGGGCCAACCATCGTGTCTCGATATTCTTAAACGAGAAGAAGAACGCCGCGCCCACCTCGTAGGCATAGGATGTGGAGAACAGGCCATGATCCCTTCTCGCCGCGTCGGCCAGGGCCAGGTGGACGAGGGGGTGCTCGGGATCGAAGGATTCTGCGTAGCGGCACATTTGGGCATACTCGGTGGACCGGCCCTGCATTCGGGTCTCCACCGCGGCGGCGAGGAACATCTCCGCCAGGTCAGGCGAGGGCCGCAGGCCCCGCTGGATGCAGAAATCCGTCAGCTCCGTGATGATCTGCCCGCGGTCATCGGCCGCGGGGGCGGCCTCGAAGGCCTTGAGATACCGGATGAGCGTGGTCTCGTTGCTCACGCCCACGACCTCCTCGCGGGAGGAGGTCATCTGCTTGGCCACCTCGGCGGGGTCGAGATGGATGGTGACTCCGGCGGGGGGCTCGGCCGTCCGCCGCGGTTGGCGCTGCACAGCCCTCGAGGGGGAAAGGACACCGAGGGAAAGCAGGACCGCGAGGATGGCTGTGGCCGTTGTTCGCGTCATCGGGGCGTCTCGCCTCACTGGGGCGGCTTGGGACCCGCCTGAGCATAAAGCATTTTCAGCTGAAAGAGGCCTTCGTTGAGCAACTTCTTCTCTTGGGGCGCCAGGTTGCCGGTGGTTTTTTCCTGGAGCGCTTCGAGGAAGTCAATGTAGAGATTCGCGGCCTGAAGGTCCACCTTGGCCCGGCCCGACACGGGGTCGGGAACGCCCAGGGCGATGGCGCAGGATTGGGCAAGTTCCTGGACGAGAAGCGCGAAGGCCTGGTTCACCGCGGGTAAGGGTTCTCCGCCAGACTTTCCGCCCTCCGGTTTCGAGGCGGCGCCCGGTGCGGCGTCCGGCGCGGCCTTTGGCACGGGTTCCCGCGGCGGGGCGGCTTCGGGCGGAGAGAAATCGATACCCTCTCGCCGATCCCCGTCAGCCGTGAACTTGCGCCGGTCGAGAACCTTGAGAGGCTCTTTGGGATGGTCGTCCAAGGGACCTCCGTAGCCCAAACATAGCATTGCCTGGTTTTAGGTTGCAAGTATTTAAGCCCACCTGGACGTCTCTCACTTTCAAACCGGTGGGCGATTCGGGTCGGCGGGGTTCGATCTTCAAGATGGGCTGGGCTTGTGAGATTCCCCCGGCTCTCATCAGTGACGCTCAAGCCAAGCCGTGCAAATCCTGGGGCATCGTGGCTCGGAACTCGATGGCGGCCAATTGCGCGTAGAGGCCGCCCCGGGCCAGCAGCTCCTCGTGGGTTCCCTCTTCCGCCACCCTTCCCCCCTCCAGCACGATGATCCGGTGAGCGTTGAGGATCGTGGCCAGCCGGTGGGCGATGACGAAGGTGGTGCGGCCTTTGAGGAGGTTGAAAAGGGCCTGCTGGACGAAGTACTCGCTCTCGCTGTCCAGGGCCGAGGTGGCCTCATCCAGAATGAGGATGGGCGGGTCCTTGAGGAGGGCACGGGCGATGGCCAGGCGCTGGCGCTGGCCGCCCGAGAGGGAAAAGCCGCCCTCGCCGATGCGCGTCTCGTATCCCTGGGGCAGCTGTTGGATGAAGTCGTGCGCGAGGGCCTGGCGCGCCGCCTCCTCCACGTCCTGCCTCGGGGCACCGGGGCGGCCGTAGGAAATGTTGGCTTCCACCGTCTCGTCGAAGAGGACCGTCTCCTGGGTGACCATCCCGATCTGCGCGCGCAGGCTGGAGAGCGTCACGTCCCGAATGTCGGTTCCGTCGATGGCTATGCGCCCGCGCCCCAGGTCGAAGAGGCGCGGCAGGAGGTTCACGAGCGTGGTCTTGCCCGCCCCGGAAGATCCCACCAGGGCCACGATTTGGCCCTTTCGCACTTCCAGATCTAGGCCGTCCAGGACGTTTCTGTCCCCGTCGTAGGAGAATGTGGCGCCCTCGAAAGTGATCGCATGTTGAAAGGGGCCGAGGGGTGGCGCGCCGGGCCGCTCGACCACCGCGAAGGGCCGGTCCAGAAGATCCACCGAGCGCTCCGCCGCGGCCACGGCCTGCTGGATGATGCTGTTGGATTGGCTGAGCTTTTTCACGGGGACATACATGGCGTACAGCGTTGCCAGGAAGGCGCTGAAGGCGCCCATGCTCGTCTGTCCGCCCAGGATCCGATAGTGGCCATAGTAGAGGATCCCCGCCACCGCCACGCCCCCGATGAGTTCCATGAGGGGGGAGGTGAGCGCCATGACCCGCGTGGCTTTCAGGTTGGCCCGGAGCACCTCGTTGCTGAGCTTGTTGAAGGCCGACTTCTCGTGCTCCTCCATCTGAAACATCTGGACCACCCGGACGCCGGTGATGCTCTCTTTCATGCGGTTGGCCAGGAGGGCCATGTGTTCCTGGCTCCTCCGGGACGCCTTGCGGAGCTTTTTTGAGAACTTGGAGAGCGGGACCACCACCAGCGGGATGGTCACGAACGAGAGGAGGGTGAGGCGCCAATCCTGCCAGAGCGCGCTCAGGACGAGGGCCACCAGGCTCAGGATCTCTTTGGAGAGTTCGGTGAGTTTTTCGCTCACGCTCGTCTTGATGAGCTCGATGTCGCTGATGAGGCGGGAGATGAGGGTTCCCGTGGGATACCGGGCGAAAAAGTCCTGCCCGTGGGCGACGATGCGTCCGAACAGGTCATTGCGCAGGTCCGTGATGGTGCTGAGGCCCACGCGGTCGATCCAGTACTTGCCGAAATATCCGAAGATGCCCTTGAGCAGGAAGATGAGGATCAGGGTCACCGGGATGTAAAGGAAGAGGCGCTCCTGGTCCATGGGGAAGAGGAGGTCGAGGTGCAGCCGCTGCATGTAGCGCGTGAAGACATCCAGGCTCGCATTTTTGGAGGGATTGAGCAGGCCGTCGAAGATGAAGCGCACCATGTAAATTTCCAGGGCGTACAGGGCGCTCACCAGCACCATGGCCATCATGCCCGCCAGGAAGGTGCCCTTGTGGCGCACCATGTACTGCTTCCAGATCCGGACCAGCGCCTTCAATCCCATCCATTGCTCCCCATCGACTCGTTCGCTGGCTTCCTCACCCGATCACCCGATCACCACTTCACCTACGAATAGTACCGGACCAGAGCGTCCACGTATGCGTCGGCCACGGCCTGGCGGAAGGCGGGGTCGGCGATGAGGCGCTGCGTCCTTGGCGTTGTTGAGGTTGCACACCTCGATGAGGACGGAGCAGGGGACGATGGAGTTGCGAAGCACGGCGGGGACCCATGACCGGCGCCCGCGGATCACGTGGTCGCGCGTGGGGTTGTAGGGATGCAGCGTGAGGCCGCCATCGGTGAAGGCGCCCTCGAGACCCCGGGCGAACTGCAACGACAGCCCCTCGCTCCGGTTCATCTCCTTCTGGGTCATCTGGTAGCAACCCCGGGCCTTGACCTCCTTGAACCGCTCGTAGCTCTCCCCCGAGGAGCACCACCGTTCGGGCCGGTAATCGGTCCCCGCGATGTAGAACATGGAGCCGCGCAGGGAGGGGTGGAGGGAGTCCGCGTGGATGGAGGTGAAAACCACGCGCTGAGGGTCCACGCCCTCCTTCTGAAGCCGCTCGAAATACTGGTTGGCCAGATGCCACCTCAGGTTCACCTCCACCTTCGTCTCCACGGAGGAGGTCTGTTTGAACCAGGGGTGAGTCAAGACCACGGCGTTCTTGTTGGGTGCGAGGTCGGACTTGTCCAGGGGACGGTACCCCAATTCGGGTACAAGCATCGTCATGAGCACGCGGGCTTTGGTTCGCTTCTCGAGGGTCTCGCGCATCCTGCAGGCGATGTCGTAGACGAAGGAGTCCTCCCACACGCCATGGGCCATGGCGCCGCGGTCCAGGCCCCCGTGGCCCGGGTCCAGGATCACGACGACCCCGTCCAGGGCCGCGCTCTTGTAAGTGTTGGTCACCTTTCCCAGTTCCGTCTGATTCTTGGCCCACGCTTGGTACTGGGGGCTGCTCCGCGGGAGGTACTGGGGGAGCAGATCCTCCAGGGGGATTTTCACCGCGTAGCCCACGGGAATGCTCGTCACGTCGGAAATGCCCGAGCGACGGGCGATCTCCATGGCGAGCGAGTTCACGTCGTCCGCGCCCAGGGTTCCCGTGAAGCGCACGACGACGGCGCTGTAGAGGGCCTCGCCCGCCTGGAGACGATAGACGGCGTACTCGCCCTGGGGGTCCTGGCCATAGGTGAGCGGCGTGGCCACGGCAACGGGTCTCGCGGGCGGTGGCGTCGTTCCCTCTTCACCCGCGGGTGGGACGACCGATTCCGCGGGTGGAGGCTGAAGCGTCTGGGGCGGCGGCGGAGGCGGGAGGGGAGGGCCGATGCCCAGCACTCCCGGGGCGACCTCTCGGAGTACGATCGCCGTCTGGGACGGAGGCGCGGCCGGACCCGCTGGGGCCGAAGGCTCGGGCGAGGGCAGCTCGATCTCGGCGAGCGCATCGGCCAGGATCCCTTCAGGAATCAGGATCGAGGTCCCGACCTTGGGCCGGGTCCCCGCTTTGAGATTGGCCTTCCGCAGTTCGGCGTCGCGCTTGGACGACCCACAAAACCACAGTGCCATGTCCTGCCAGGTCTCCTTGGGACCCAGGGGACTGGACCCCCATTCGTGGCGCCAGCCCTGAGGGACACGCTCGTCCTTCGGAAAGAGCGCTCCAAGCACTTCGTCCCGGTAGGCGGGGATCAGCAGGTCCAGGGGGATGCGCACCTCGACGGGGCGCTTTTTCGGCGAGACGCGGCTCGCCCTGAGGATGTCCCCTGCGTTGTCGGAGCCGCCCGTGAAGCGCTTGGCCACCGCGGCCACCCCGCCCTTCCTGGGCACCGGGACGCGCAGAAACAGCGCGCCCTCGATGCAGGCTCGCCGGCCCTCCTTCGTCGGGATATAGGCACCCCGGCCCTGTGCCCAAGCGGCGCATTCGCCAAGGCCAGCGGCCA
The DNA here is from genome assembly GCA_963772255.1 of uncultured Acidobacteriota bacterium. Classification (GTDB taxonomy): domain Bacteria; phylum Acidobacteriota; class UBA4820; order UBA4820; family DSQY01; genus JAKAJA01. The sequence goes on along the minus strand of CAVYWK010000032.1, from coordinate 18,486 downwards.
AAGTGAGCCATGCCAAGGTGGCGAGGAGCAGCGTGCGGGCAAAGGTGCGGGGCGGTCTCATCGCATCGGCCATGGACAATCAGTATAGGGGAAGTGAGCGGAATTCGGAATTCGGAAGGGCCGGGAGCAGGGAGCAGGGAGCAGGGAGCAGAAAGACCATGGCCGTGAGCGCGGGGTTCTATTCTCACTCACCCGCTCACTGCCTCACCTCCTCACTTCCTCACTTCCTCACTTCCTAACTTCCTTACCCGCCCGCGTCTCGCCTCATTGCGTCTCGCGTCTCGCGTCTCGCCTGAATCCACTCACTTGCCCGCCCGGCGCGCGTGGCCCACAATGTTGCACAGGAGTGGACCATGGGAACCCCGCCTTTTCTCGCCGACCTGGCCTCGCGCCGACCGCTGTTCGAAGCCCGCGCCCGGTTCCTCCACCTCGTCCGCGAATTCTTCCGCTCCCGCGGGTTCCTGGAGGTGGACGCCCCGCTTCTGGTCCCCGCGGCGGGGATGGAGCCCCACCTGGACCCCTTCGAGGTTCGCGGCTGGGCCACCGGAGCCCAAGCCCTCCTGCCCACCTCGCCCGAGTTCTACCTGAAGAAGCTTTTGGCCTCAGGCGTGGAGCGCTGCTTTGCCCTCGCTCCGGCCTTTCGGGACGAGGCACCGGGCCGCGCCCACAGCCCGGAGTTCCTCATGCTCGAGTGGTACCGGGCAGGGGAGGACCTGGATTCCCTGTTGGAGGACTGCGCGCTCCTGCTGGAGCGAGTCGGCCGGGCCTTCCTACCCGGAGGGCACCTCTGCACGGACGGCGCCCGGTGTGACCTGAGCGGCGGGATCCGGGTCATGCGAATGTCCGAGGCCTTCGATCGCTTCGGAGGAGGGGACTGGCGGGGGTTGAGCACGCCCGATGCCTGGCGGGAGCGCGCACGAAGGTTCGGGGCCTCAACCACCGCGGGTTGGACCGAGAACGACTGCTTCTCCTTCCTCATGGTGAGCGCCGTGGAGCCGAACCTGGCCTCCTTGGGACTCCCCGTGGCTCTGGTGGGCTACCCGGCGTTCCAGGCGGCCCTGGCCAGGCTCGACCCCAAGGACCCCGGAGTGTCGGAGCGGTTCGAGCTGTACGCGGGGGGCGCGGAACTGGCCAACGCCTACGCCGAACTCACCGACGCCGCCGAACAGCGCGCCCGCTTCGAGCGGTACCAGGCCGAGCGCTCCGCGGCCGGCAAGCCCCGCCACCCTGAGGATCCGCAGTTCATGGAGGCGGTCGGCCACCTGCCGCCCTGCGCGGGCATCGCCCTGGGCGCCGACAGGCTCCTGTCGCTCCTGCTCGGCGAGACGGTCCGCGCGTTCGGCACGGCTGCCTGAAAGACAGAGCCCACGGAGAGACGGAGAGCCAGGGTCCGCGCGCCACGAGCCCACGAAAGAAGCAGGACAAAAACAAGACCCGGGTCAGGGACGCGCTTGGCCGAGGGCAGCGCTCTCTCAGGTGTTCCGTCCTCCTGGCTCGCTGAGCTCGTTGACTCGCTGACTCGATCTCCTACAGCGCCCGTTCGCCTTTGGCGAGGAATCGGTCCACCATCTCGCCAACCTCCCTCCCCGAGCGCGCCGAGCGGGCCTTCTTGGCGAGCTTCTGGCAGGCTTTCAGCGAGAGGTTCCGAACGCGCTCCTTGACGTCCAGGATGGAGGACGGCGTCATGGAGAGTTCGCTGGCGCCCAGGCCCAGGAGGAGCGGGGTCATGCGCGGGTCGGCGGCCACCTCGCCGCAGACGGCCACGGGCTTGCCCGCCGCGGCCGCCGCTTCGCAGACGTGCCCGATGCACTTGATCACGGCGGGGTGCATGGGATCGTAGAGGTGCGCCACCGAGTCGTTGTTGCGGTCGATGGCCAGGAGGTACTGGATCAGGTCGTTGGTGCCGATGGAGAAGAAGTCCACCAGCGGCGCGAAGGCCTCCGCGGTAAGGGCCGCCGAGGGCACCTCGATCATGATACCCAGGGGCACGCTCTCGTCGAAGGGCAGGCCCTCGGCCCGAAGTTCGCCCTTGCAGGTCTCCAGAAGTGCCAGCACTTCCTCGAGTTCCTCGAGCGTGGTGACCAGGGGGATGAGGATGGCCACATTGCGCCGCGCCGAGGCTCTCAGGAGGCCCCTGAGCTGATCCCTGAACATGGCGGGGTGTTTGAGGCAGAACCGGACGGCGCGGACGCCCATCACGGGGTTGCGCTCGGACCGGTCCAGCACCGCGTGAAAGTATTTCTCGCCGCCCAGGTCCAGGGTGCGGATGACCACCCGGTGGGGGTAGAAGGGTTCGGCGATGCGGTTGTAATAGGCCAGGTGCTGCTCCTCCGTGGGCATCTCGGGGGCGCAGTCCAGGAAGAGAAACTCGCTGCGGTAGAGGCCCACGCCGTTGGCGCCCACCTGGATGGCGCTCCTCACCTCCTCGGTGAGGTCCACATTGGCCGATACCAGGATCCGATGGCCGTCGGTGGTCTGGGCCTCCTCCCGGGCGTGGGCCAAGATCTGCCTGCGCTGTTCGCGGTAGGCCTCCGCGCGCTCGCGGTATTCAGCCACCTCCTCCGGCTCCGGGTCCAGGATCACCACGCCCTGCAATCCGTCCACGACGACGGTCTGCGCCGCCGCGGCAGCCGCCATGAGGCCCTTGACCCCGACCACCGCGGGAATTTCCAGGGAGCGGGCGATGATGGCCGTGTGGGAGGTTCGGGCGCCGTGCTCCGTGGCGAACCCCAGGATGGGCGCGTGGTGGAAGGCGCTGGTCTCGGAGGGCGTGAGCGTGTCCGCCAGGAGGACCAGATTTTCACCCGCCCACTGGGGCTGGGCGTGGCTCCCGCCCGTCAGGTGGTCCAAGGTGCGCCGCCTCAGATCTTCAAGGTCCGACGCGCGTTCCTGGAAGTACGGATCTTCGGTGGCCAGCAGGCCCTTGATGATGTCCTGGATGGCGCACTGGAAGGCGAATTCGGCGTTCACCCGCTCGCCGCGGATGCGCCCCGCGGCGCTGTTCACCAGGGAGGGATCCCTCAGGATGATCACGTGGGCGTCGAAGATGGCGAGGAAATCCTCGCCGAGCTTCCCCCGGGCCTGCTCCTTGAGAGCCTCCACATCCCCGATGGTGGCCTCGATGGCGCCCTTCAAGCGGGCCACCTCCGGCTCCACCGCCTCCTCGGGAAGGGTGACCCTCAGGACGGTCACCTCCTGCACGAGAACCACCTGGGCGTTCCCCACGGAGATGCCCGGGGAGACCGCCACGCCTTGCAAGCGCATCACTCCTCCCCGAACTTCCCGTGGATGAGCGCCTCGATTCTCTCCAGCGCTTCGGCCTCGTCGAGCCCGTCCACCTCCACCATGACGGGAGTGTCCTTGGCCGCGGCCAGGGTCAGGACGCCCAGGATCGACTTGGCGTTGGCGCTCATCCGGTCCGTGGACACGAACACCTGGCAGCGGAACTGGTTGGCGAGCTGGACCAGTTTGGCGGCCGCCCGCGCGTGCAGGCCCAGCCGGTTGCTGATCACCAACTCACGCTTCATCATGACTGGAACCCCTCGCCGGCATCCAGGGCTTCGCTGACCGAAACGATGGCGCTCTGGCCCTTCTCCCTGAGGATGGGCACAGCCTCCACCAGGGAGGTGCCCTCCTTGCGCAGGAGCATGGCCTTGATGAGCATGGGCAGGTTCATGCCCGTGAGGATCTCGACCTTGCCCGCCTGGAAAAAGGTCATGGCCAGATTGGTGGGGGTTCCCCCGAAGAGGTCCGTCAGGATGAGGACTCCCGCGCCGCCCTCCTGGGCCTTTCGAAGGGCCTTGCGGATCTGCTCCTTCGCCGTGGCCGAGTCCACCGTCCACTCCACGCACAGCGGGACCACGCCCGGGTCCTCCTCGCCGAGGATGCGCATGGCCGCGTCCAGGAACTCTCTCGCCAGACCGCCGTGGCTCACGACTAGTATGGAAATCATCTTCGCTCCAGGTCGGGGGCCGAACCGGGCCTCCATCGGATGGTCACCGCGTACGGTCCCGGTGAACGAGCTTCACCGAGAGGCCAGGGTCGCTTCGGAACATGTCATACAGGCGCCGAGCCACGGCCACGGACCGGTGACGCCCGCCCGTACATCCCACCGCCAGCGTGAGGTAGGACTTGCCCTCCCGCTGGTAGAGGGGCACCAGATACTTGAGGAACGGCTCCAGGCGCTCCAGAAACTCGGAACCCTCGGGCGATTCCAACACGAACGCGGCAACCTCCGGATCCTCGCCGTCGAGGGGTCTGAGTTCGGGCACGAAGTGGGGGTTGGGGAGGAACCGAACGTCCAGAACCAGCGTGGCCTCCGCGGGGAGCCCGTAAGCGAAGCCGAAGGAGAGGACGCTGAGCGTCATCTCCTTGGGGATGGCGAATTGGATCGCCTCCTGCTCCACCAGCGCCTTGAGCTGATGCACGGTGAGGCTGGTCGTGTCGATGATCCGGTCCGACTTCTCCCGGATCTGCGCCAGCCGCTTCCGCTCCAGCGCGATGCCCTCCTGCACGGAACCCTTGGGCGCCAGCGGATGGGGCCGCCGGGTTTCGGAGAAGCGCCTCACGAGCGTTTCGTCGCTCGCCTCGACGAAGAGGATCCGCACCTTCAGGGGCGACTTTCGGAGGGTGTCGTACAGGGCGGGGAACCGCTCGTCCAGCTTCTCCTCGCGAAGGTCCAGGCCCAGGGCGAGAAAGGGCCTCATCTCCCCCTTGGCGCCTTCCAGCAACTCCATGAAGATGGGGAAGAGGTCGATGGGCAGGTTGTCCACGCAGTACACACCCGTGTCCTCGAGGGCCCGGATGACCTGGCTCTTCCCCGCGCCGGACATGCCCGTGACGATGAAAAGGGTTCGGTCGCTCATCCCCGCCTACTCATCGGAGTCCACTTCGAGCACTTCCTGGAGACGCTGGGCGAAGGTCCGCGCGGTGTAGATGCCCTTCCGCTTGAGCAGGAGGTTTCGAACGGCCACCTCGAGGAGGATCGTGATGTTGCGTCCGATGGCCACGGGGAACAGCAGGTAGGGGACCGACACGCCCAGGATGGCCATGGTCTGCTCGTCCAGCCCGAGGCGGTCGTAGACGCCGTCCTCCTTCCAGTGTTCCAGCTCCACCACGAGGTCGATATCCATGCGGGCGCGCGTGGCCACCACGCCGAATAGGTCCTTGATGTTGATGATGCCCAGGCCGCGAAGCTCCATGTGGTACTGGAGGAGCTTGGGCGGGGTGCCCGTGAGCCCGTCCCCGCGGCGCCGGATCTCCACCACATCGTCGCTCACGAGCCGGTGGCCGCGAACGATGAGATCCAGCGCCGTTTCGGACTTGCCGATGGAGCCCTGGCCGATGAGCAGGAGACCCACGCCGTAAACATCCACCAAGACCCCGTGCACCGTCAGGGTGGGGGCTAGGGCCGAGAGGAGCACATCGGTGATCTCGTTGATGACCAGCGAAGAGGTCTTTTTCGTCCGCAGGAGGGGCGTCCCCGTCTCCTCGGCCACCTCCACCAGGGGGACGGGGGGGGTGAGCCCCTTGGTGAGGACGATGCAGGCCAGACCCTTTGCCAGGATGGGCACGAGGTTGCTCCGCATCTCCCCGGGCGTCTGACGCGCGAGATAGGAGACCTCCGTGCTGCCGAGAATCTGCACGCGCCCCGAGTGGACGTGCTCGTGAACGCCCGCCAGAGCCAGCCCCAGCTTCTGGATGCGGGGCGCTTCGATCTCTCGCTCCATCCCGGCGGATCCCGCCAGCACCTCCAGGTCCAGGGAAGCGAAGGTCTCGACGAATTGCCGGACCGACATCCGGGGGTGGACTTCTTGGCCCGCCAGGGTTTTCATGGCCGGCTCCGACAGCTGGATAAGCAGGAGCCGTGAGCAGGGAGCCGGGAGCAGGGAGCGGAGATCGGGGAAGAAATCGTCGCCATGTCCCTAGTGCGGCTCATGTATTCCCCTTCCTGCCCTTCGCCCAAGTCTCTTCCCGTGGCCCGCCGGACCCGCTTGTTCGTTGCGTCGTTCACTCGTTGGCTCTTTGGCTCTTTGACTCGTTGGCTCGTTGACTCTATCCCTTCACAGGCGGCTCCACGAGGTTCACCTTGCCCGCCTTGTCCTTGAAGATGACGCGCAGGCGCCCCGTGTCTCCGTCGCGGTAGACCATGACGGGAAGCTTCTCTTCGGCCATGAGGAGCACCGCATCGGGGAGGCTCATGGGTTTGGGGCTGAAGAGGTCTGGGCGCTGGGTGACCGCCGGCCTTCGCCGGCGTCCCGCATGGCTTTCTTCCTCCTCCTCCTCGCTTCCGGCGGCTTCGCCGGCGGCGGGAGCGGCGTCCTTTCCCGAGGCCTTGGCGCGCCCGGCCAGGCGCTTGTCCTTCTCTTTCTTCGCCTGCTGCTCGATGGCGTCGGTGGCCGAACCAATGGCCACATACATGTCCTCCGCCATGCCGCGCGCTTTGTAAATCCGGTCGTGAGCGCAGTGGACCACGAGGTCCACCTTGTGCAGGTGCCGCTCCACCTCGAAGGAGGCGTGCGACGATACGATGGGGCCGGTGAAGCGCTCGAGCTTGCCGATCTTGTTCTCCGCTTTGGTCTTGAGGGCGTCCGTAAGGGTGAAGTTCTTTCCGGAGAATTCGAGCTTCATGGCCTTCTCCTTATTAAGAACCGATCCGGGGATAGGTCTCTGAGGCGGTTCTCCCCTTCCGCCGACCGGAAGAGGGAATGTTCAGTTCCTCCCGATACTTGGCCACCGTGCGCCGGGCGAGCAGGATGCCCTCGCGCTTGAGGAGGTCGGCCAGCCGCTGGTCGCTCATGGGGCGGCGGGGGTCCTCCCCGTCCACCAGCGCCTTGACGCGCTCCTTCACTTTCATGGAGGACACGTCGCCGCCGTCCAGGGTGCCGATGCCCGTGGCGAAAAAGTATTTCATGGGAAGGACGCCCCGGGGCGTCTGCATGTACTTGTTGGAGACGACCCGGCTCACGGTGGATTCGTGGACACCCACCCGGTCCGCCACATCCCTCAGGATGAGGGGCCTCATGAAGGAGGGGCCCTTGTCGAGGAAGTCGCGCTGGAACTCCACGATCTCCTTGGCCACCTTGAAGATGGTCCTCTGGCGCTCCTCGATGCTTTTGAGGAACCACATGGCGGAACGCACCTTTTCGCGCAGGTAGGTGAGGGCCTCGGCCCCCGCCTCGGGGGACCCCTCCTCGGCCATGGTCCGGTAGGTCGGGCTGATGCGCAGGCGGGGCATGCCGTCCTCGTTCAGCAGGATCCGATACTCCTCGCCGTCCTTCTCCACCACCACGTCGGGCACGATGGTCGGGTTGACGGGGTTGTTGTAGCGCAAGCCCGGCTTCGGGTCCAGGTTGCGGATGATGCGCATGGCCGCCTCCACCTGCTCCGCGGTAGAGCCGACGCGGGCCGCGAGCTGGCCCGGCTTGTCCCGCTCCACGAAGGGGAGGGCCTCCTCGACGATCCTGGAGGCCACCGCCTCGCTGGGGTGGTAGGCGGCGAGCTGGACGCGCAGGCACTCTTTGAGGTCGCGGGCGGCCACGCCCACGGGGTCCATCTGCTGGACCACCGCGAGGATGCGCTCCGCCTCCACGGCGGTGCACTGGGCCAGGGTGGTAAGGTCGTCCACCGTGCAGGCCAGATAGCCGTCCTCGCGGAGGTTGCCGATGATGCATGCGGCGATGTTCCGCTCGGAGGCGTTCAGCCGGCTCAGGCCCACCTGCCACTCCAGGTGTTCCGTGAGGGTTTCGGGGCTCGAGAGGTAGCGCTCCGTGTCGGGCGCGTCCTCGGGGACCTCCTGGCGGTTCCCACGGTACTTCAGGTTGGTCTCGAGGTAGTCCTGGAAGTAGGACTCCACATCGATCTTCTCTTCCATCCGCTCGATGGGGCTGTCCTCCACCGCGTCGGCGGCCTGGGACTCCATGGCCGTCGTGGTGGCCGGCTCCTCGATGGTGGTGGCCTCCTCCAGCACGGGGTTGGTCTGGAGCTCCTGGCTCGCCTCCTGGACGAGTTCCAGGCGCGTGAGCTGGAGCAGGCGGATGGCCTGCTGCAGGGTGGGCGTGAGGACCATTTTTTGCTGGAGCCTGAGCGACAGTTTTTGCTGGAGGCTCATGGTATCTGCACCCGCGCCCGGAATGCGACGGCAGGCCTGGGGAGGGCGGAGGTCGGCGAGGCGTGGTGGAACGATTGCCAGACGGGCACCGCCAGCCGTGACGGATCGTCCTGGAACCCCTGCCTTGTCCTCCCGTGCACGCTCAGAAATCTCAACCTATCAACCTTTCGACCGTTCCGCCGCTCAATCCAGCGTGAACCCCTCGCCGAGATAGACCCGTCTGACCTCGGCATCGGTCGCCAGTTCGGACGGCGAGCCGTGCCGGAAGATGGCCCCGTCACTGATAATATAGGCCTCGTCGGTTATTTTCAATGTTTCCCGGACATTGTGGTCCGAGACCACGGTGCCGATGCCCTTCTGCTTCATCTGCAGGATGATGCCCTGGATGTCCGCCACCGCGATGGGGTCGATGCCCGCGAAGGGCTCGTCCAGCAGGAGAAATCGGGGCGAGAGGACGAGGGCCCTGGCGATCTCGACCCGCCGGCGCTCCCCCCCCGAGAGCGTGTAGGCGGGAGAGTGGGCCAGGGCCAGGATGTTGAGTTCGCTCAGAGCCTCCTCCACCTTGATCGCGCGGTCTTTGGGGCTCAGGCTCGTGAACTCCAGGACGGCGCGGAGGTTTTCCTCCACCGTGAGTTTTCGAAAGACGCTCGGCTCCTGGGGCAGGTAGGCGATGCCCGAGCGGGCCCGCTGGTACATGGGCATCCGCGTGATGTCCGCGCCGTCCAACAGGATCGTCCCCGAGGTGGGGGGCACCAGCCCCACGACCATGTAGAAGGTGGTGGTTTTTCCCGCCCCGTTGGGCCCCAGGAGGCCCACGACCTCGCCCGATCTGAAGTTGAGGGTCACATCCTTGACCACGGTCCGGTGACCGTAGGTCTTGGTCAGGGCCTGGGCGCGCAGTTCGTGGGGTTCGGTCAGCATGGAGGCGTCCTTTGCATGGCGGGAGCAGGGAGCAGGGAGCAGGGAGCGGAGGAGGGAAGTCCCATCATGACGGCTTTTCCCCCTTCGGTTTCTTGTTTCCTGTCCCCTGTTCGCTTTTCCCGCTACCGGCTACCGGCTCCCCGCTCCCGGTTTTTGCGGGATTCACGCCCTCGATGGCGCCCCGCCGGGGCGAACCGGCCTCGGGCAGGACCTCGAGGCGCTTGGGAGCGAAGTCTACCACGGGGCCGCTCACCCGCCGGTAGGGATTTTTCTGGATCACCACGGCCGCCTGGTCCTTCCCCCGGGCCTGCCCGGCCTGGGTGGCGGGATCGTAGCTGAGGAAGTCTCCCGTCCCTTCGTAGAGGGTCCCCGTGAAGGCGGCCTTGCCCTCCGCCTCGTAGCGGACGGGTTTCTCGTTGTCGTCCAGGACGGCGCGGAGGAGGTCGCCGGTGACCGAGTAGTCCTTGCCCTGGCCCTTCGCCCGCTCTTGGGGACTGCCCTCGGCGGTTGCCCGGTGGTCCTTTCCCGCGTACCGGATGACGGGGGCGGTAACCGTGGATGTGCCCGAGGATGTGCCCTGACCCTCCTGCACGAAGGTCGCCGTGGCGCCGCCCTCCGCCAGGGCGGACGACTCGTCGGAGACTTTGATGGTGGGCGCGTTGAGGGCCATGCCGCCCTTGGTCACCACCGCGTTGCCCACGAGTTTGGCCGGATAGCCCCCGGCGGCGGACTTGGACCGGTCCCCCGCGTAAGTGGTCTCCGCCTCGCCGGCGCGCTTGCCCTTGCGCCAGCCGCGCACCGAGCCCTCCGCCTCGCTGGAGCCGTCCTTCTTGAAGGTGATCCGGTCCGCCGTGAGGCGCTCGCCGGGTTGCGTCACTTCCGCGTGCCCCACCAGCGTCCAATCTCCGCCCACCATGGTGGCGCGGTCGCCCTTGAAGTCCCCCCGCCGGTCGCTGCCCGAGACGGGTCCGGCCAGGTCCGCCGTTTCGGCGGCTTTCCCGCCCATGGTGCCCCGCCCCGAGGTGGCGTGGGAGATCCCGCCCTCCCGCTCCACGATCAAGGCCCCCGGGGCGGACCAGGCCCACAGGTCTTCGGGCTTGGGCGTGAGGTCGAACCGGTCGCTCCTCGCTGTGAAAGAAGATCCGACAGTGTCCGAGGCGTGGGCCGTGGAGGAAGAGGAGGAGGTTGAAGCCGGAGAGGTCGCAGGGGGCGGCTCCGCCTTGGAGGTCACCGAAGCCTCGCCCACCAGGTGGACCTGCGAAATCTGCCCCTGGGCGTCGAAGTCCGCCAGCACCGAGCGCCCGGTGCACGAGAATCTGGGCCCGTCCCCCAGGGCGGGGCTCCCCAGGCTCACCGATTTCAGGTGGTTCTGCTCGTCCATGACGATGGTCCCGGCAGGGGCCCTGAGCGTGCCCTGCTCGGCCACAAGGACGACGGGGCCCGCCATGACGCCGCCGTGCTTCCTCAGGTCCAGGTCCACGGCGGTGCAGGTCATGGACTTGGACCCCTGTTCGAAGTGCACCGACCCCTCCAGGTGGGCCAGTAGGGTCTGCCGGTGATAGCGGAGAAGATCGGCGCCCCCCGTGATGTCCCCGCGCTCCAGGTCCGTGTGAGACTCGGAGACGATCTCTCCCTCGGGGGTCAGGCGGAAGCCCGTGGAGGTGGCTGTCCACCCGTCGGGCTGGGCCAGGTGGGCGTCCTCCCAGATGCGGAGCGTCCCCTCGGTCTGGTTGAAACTGCCTCTCTTGCCCCAGGCTCTGGCGCCGCTGGCCATGGTGATCACGGGATCCGTCAGGAGTTTGAGGTCCCCCGTGCTCTCGGTCACCGCCGCCGCCGTGGCCGTGAACTCCACCTTCCCGGCCGTCTCCTGCCGGTAGGTGAAGCCGCGCGCGCTCAGCGTGCCCTCCGCCGTGCGCTTCACCTGCTCGGGCTCCACCGGCGCCGGGGCATCGAACTTGGGCCGGAATTTGAACAGCAGGAGGATGAGGAACAGGACGAAAATCGTCGTGAAGGCGAACTGCAGCAGCCGGCGCCTATCCATGGGGGAGGACGGAGCGGGAGAGCGGGAGAAGGGGAGAAAGGGAGAAGGGACAGGGAAATTCGGAATTCGGAATTCGGAATTCGGAAAGAGGAAAGGCGAAAGGTGAATTGCGGGAATCCCCAGAAATCAGGCCCGAAAGCACGGGGGGGCTGGGGCGATTTCTTCCCCTACTCACCTCATCACCTACTCTCCTACTCACGGCATTCTCAGCCTTCGCTTGCAACATTCATGCCTCGCCTGTAGCATAGAGAAGCCCAGTCGGGGAGTCAAACGCGCCCTTCGCGGGGCCGATTAAGGAGAAACCAATGGAAGCCGTGACGCAGACCATGGTGAACTACATGGGGTCCGGGGCCGCCTGGGTGATCCGGCTGTTCCTCGCGGTGGTGGTCCTCATCATCGGGTACATCTTCTCCAAGATCGCCGCCAAGGTGGTCCGGCAGATCCTCGTCACGGGCGACTTCGACCAGCGCTTCGGCAAGGCCCTCGGCCTCGATTCGCTCACCGACGGCGGCGAGAAACCCAAGCGCCGCATCGCCCAGATCATCGAGATCCTCCTCTTCTGGACCCTGCTCCTGGTGTTCTTCATCTTCGCCCTGGAGGTCCTGGGCGACACCACCATCTCCATGGTGCTCCAGAACATCCTCACCCAGATGGGCATGGCCGTCCCCAAGATCCTCAAGGCCTTCCTCATCCTGGCCGGCGCGTGGATCCTGGCCCTCGTGGCCAAGTACATGGCCGTGAACGCCATGCGCAAGTTCCAGCTGGGCGACAAGCTGGAGAAGGTCATGGACGCGGACGCCACCGAGAAGGAGAAGGCGGACGTCATCGAATCCGTCGGCAACTTCGTCTTCTACTTCATCATCCTGCTCTCGCTCCTGCCCTTCCTCGAGGCCCTCGAGCTCCACGCCCTGGTGGACCCGCTCAAGGCCATGTTCAGCAAGGTCCTCGTGCTTCCTGCCCAACCTCATCGTGGCCGGGGCGGTCATGGTGCTGGGCTACTTCCTCGCCCGGCTCGCCGAGCGCGTGGCCACCAACTTCGCCCTGGCCGCGGGCGTCAACCGCTTCGTGGAGGGCATGAAGTTCGAGACCGTGCTCAAGTCCCTCAACATGGCGCGCGTCATCGGCACCGTGGTCTTCCTGGCCCTCATGGTGCCCATCCTGGGCATCGCCTTCCAGATCCTGGACCTGCCCATCATCACCGGCGTCTTCGCCACCATGATGAACCAGGTGGCCGCCGCCATCCCCATGGTGCTCGGCGCCTTCGTCCTGCTCATCCTGGGCCTCATCGCGGGGCGGTACCTCGGGGACATGGTGGCCAAGGTCCTGAGCGACGTGGGGTTCGATGTGATCCTGAGCCGCATCGGCCTGGAGCACCTCGAGCGCAAGGAGGGGGAGGAACCCCTCTTCAAGCTCTCCGGCGTGGCCGGCAACCTCGTGGCCGCCGTGGTGGTCCTCTTCTTCGCCATGGAGGGCTTCCGGCTCATGAACATGGTCCTCATCGCGGACGCCATCAACAAGCTCATCCTCTACGTGCCCAACGTGCTCGTGGCCTTCACCATCCTGGGCCTGGGCTTCTACCTGTCCGGCGTCGTGGAACAGATCGTCCAGCGCTCCTTCGCCTCCGACGCCACCCTCGAGGCGGGCGTCGTGGGCCTCGTCCTGCGCTACGCCGTCATCGTCTTCGCCTTCTTCATGGCCTTCGACGAGCTGCGCATCGCCCACACGGTGGTCACCAACGCCTTCGCCATCGGCCTCGGGACCATCGGTCTGGGCCTCGCCCTCGCCTTCGGCCTCGGCGGCCGCGACCACGCCGGCTCCTACATCGACACCCTCATCCAGCGCAGCCGCGACCGCAAAGCCGCCGGCGAAGCGGCCCACAAGCCCGCCCACAAGCACAAGAAGGAGACCCCAGAGGTTCCGGAGGGCTGACGCGGAAATACCGACCACGGGCGCGAGTGCGGAGCCGCCCCCACCCGACACACTCCGACGGCCGCCCACCCGGGCGGCCGTTTTCATCGCCCCCCGGCCCGCGACGCCCCAGGCCACCTCGCGCCGCGCCCGGCGCGCGTCGCCGAAGTCCTTCTGAGGGTATTGCCGGAGAGCTCGCCAGGAAGGATCTCAACCTGATTTTCTGCCAGGACGTCCGCCTAGGCTCTTCATCCGCAGCCCCCTCAGAGCACGCCAGGCAAGCTTCCGCGCCCGATGCCGCACCTCCCTTTACTTGACCTAGCCCCAGCCTTTCGGTACAATCACTTGGCTACTTGCTCCCAGGTAGCTCAGTTGGTTAGAGCGGGTGACTGTTAATCACTAGGTCGGGGGTTCAAATCCCTCCCTGGGAGCCAAACGAAGCCGAAAGAAAGCCGCCCAAACGGGCGGCTTTTCTTTTCGGGAGATTTGAAGCACCGACCAAGGGGAGGGGTGCGGGGAACAGGGACGTTCCCCGCCCAGAGGCCTGCCTGCGCGAGGGCAGGGAGTCACAGCCTGCCTATGGCAGGCGCCCTAGAGGGGCGGCCGAGCCCCTCTGGGGGGAGCGCGCTTTGCGCGCGACGGAGGGCGGTTCAAATCCCTCCCTGGGAGCCAACAAAATCAAGTACTTACGCGGATTTCGCGTTCGAGCCAAACTGCTAATAGTCACTAGGTAAACTGCCATCGGACCCTTGTGCTACAAGGGTTTTATGGCAGTGATTCCATTCTTGCAATCGCAAGTAAATCGCAAGTTCAGCCCCGTGCCACCAGAGTGTTAGTGCGGAACTTGTGGGACTTCAGGTACCCATCGGCTCTTAGGCGGTCGTCTGAAAGGCTGGCTTGGAGTGTGGGCGCAGGCAGCAGTTCAACCCCTGGGCGGACTCAGTGCGGAGCCCCACCGGGCGGGAATCCGGAGCGATATGCTAGGAGAAGTCCGCACTGTGGCGCCTGAGGATCGAGCCCCGGTGCCGTCGGAAGTTATCTCAACGGCAGAATGGGGAGGCCGATAGCCGGGGAAGGGGGCATCCTTTCCGCGCGCCCGATGGGCGCAACGGCGAGCTCGGGCGTCCAGATCTGCTCTGCGGCCATAACCATTCAGTCTGGCTCTCGGTGGAGCAAGCACGAGCGACAGTCGGCGGTCTCTTTCACCATGAAAGGAGGCGAGGGGTTCGCCCTTGACAAGTGTTACCTTAGGAGGTAACATATATTCATGGGTAAGTTCCGGCGAGGGGGCTACGTCTTTTTCACCTGGAAGAGCGATCATGACCCGCGCCATGTGCATGTTTATAGGGATGGAGTTCTTATCGTGAAATGGGACCTGGATAACTGGGTGGCCATGAAGGGGGAGGCGTCCGAACGCTTGTTGAAGCTCATCCGGCAGCTTCAATCGGAGGAAATGTTATGAAGATCCTCTCCATCAACCCCAACAATCGACGGAAGTGCTTCGAGGTGCGCTCGCGGAATAAAGCATTCGTGTTCCCCTTCGCGAAATGCGACCCGCCGCCTTCCGTGAAGGACGGCGTCGTGAGCGTGTTCTCTGACCCAGAACTGGGCCGCGAGGCCTTCACCTATACCCTGAAATCCGGGCGGGAAGGCACGGTGCACATTGAACAAGTCCTGGAATTCAACCGGGATCCTTCCTACTTGGGCGAAATGATTGCCTATCGGCTCACCCTGGAGGCCCGAAGGTCTCTGGCGGAATCGGGCCTTTCCAAACGAGAGACCATCCGGCGTATGCATACTTCTGCGCCCCAGCTCTATCGCCTTCTCAATCCGGCGAAGGGCAAGAAATCCGTGGACCAGCTCCTGCGCCTGTTGGCCGTGCTGGGCCAGGAGGTCCAGGTTCGGGTATTCGCGAAGAGCGCCTGAGCAGCCCGCAAGTCCCCCATAATTCCCGCGACAATCCTGGATACCCTTTTTGAAACGTGGGCCCATCCCGACACAGGGTTTGGCGAAGTTTATCGACGCTGGTGTAGCTCAGATCCGCCGGCGAGATGAACACGGTTCCCCTCAGCAGCGGCCAAAGGTTGCACTAGGTAGAGCCATAACCTTTCATTCAGCCGGACCATAACCTTTCATTTGGCCAGGCTTGGCCTCGTGTGGGTTGCGATGGGACTAGAGGCCCTTCTTCTGGGGGGGCCTTCGGCCGGTTCTTTGTCTTGTCCCGATTGGGTTTTGCCGTCTTGCGTGGCCATTTCCATCGCAAGTAAATCGCAAGTACTGAGTAACGTCCGCCTGAACTCCCGCAAGGGCAAGGGGTGACAGGATGCGCAGCATCCGTCCTAGGGGACCGGCCGAGGTCCCATGGGAAGAGCCCCCATCCCAACTGAAAGACCCAAGACCCAGGCCCCCAAGTCCGACTGGTTGCAGCGGGGCGCGCGGAGTGAACGGTGTGTGCACTCGCCTGTCTCATCCTGCAATCCGGAGGTGGAACAATGAGATGGAGAATGGCTTTGCCTATAGTCATCCTGCTTCCCTCCCTGCTGGCTTGTGCGGTCCAACAGCAAGGGCCCAAGGAGCAGGCGCTGACCGTGGGTGTGGTTCAGAAACAGATCAAAGCTGGCATGTCCCAACCCGAAGTGGCCGAGGCCCTGGGGTCACCCAATATCGTCACGCGGGATGCGGATGGGAAGGAGACCTGGATCTACGACAAGATGAGCACGGAGGCGACTTACAGTTCCTCGAGCGCGGGGGCTTCCATCCTCATTCTCTCTTTCGGCAATAGTACCGCCACAACCCGCAGTTCCCAAAAGACACTCACCGTTATCATCAAGTTCGACGACCAGAGCCGAGTGGCCACGTTTACCTATCACGCAAGTACATTCTAGGAGATCCCCATGATGCGGAAACTGTTGCCCGCCGCTCTCGCCGCTGCCCTGCTCGTGGGGTGCGCCACTGTGATGCCCCCGCAGAGCCAACTCCAGATCCGTGAGTTCCAGACCCGCCAGTTCGACCACACGGAGGTGCGCCTCGCCATGAAGGCCATGATGAATGTCCTGCAGGATGAGGGGTTCATCATCAAACAGGGGAATCTGGACCTGGGCCTCCTCTCGGCCGAGAAGCAGGTCGACGTTGAAAAGCGCGGCGAGGCTTTCTGGGCCACCTTCTGGGGGGGCAGCAGCGCCCGCTACAAGAAAAACTCCATCATCGAATGCTCGGTGAACGTCAGTGAGTTCGGGACCGCGGCGCGCGTGCGCACCAACTTCCAGGTGCGCCTCATCAACAACAAGAACGAACTCATGGAGGTCAAGCCAGTCACCGACGAGGCCACCTACCGAGAGTTCTTCGCCAAGACGGACAAGGCTCTCTTCCTGGCCAAGGAAAAACTCTGACTCATCGCCCCCGCCGATTACGCATGAGCCCTGGGGGGCGATGTGGACCGAGGAGCCGGTGAGCGCGGCCCAAGAGGTGGCATCATTAGCGTGCCGCCGCAGGCAGGCAGAGACGCCGCGAGGGGCGACACGCGTGGCGTGTCCGCCCCAAGACGGCTTACTGAGATCTTCCATCAGCAGCTGGCCTGGCCAAAGGTGATTGTCTCAGCGTCACCTGCGAAAGGTTACCGAACCAATGACGGCGCGAACCTTCCCCACGCTGGTCCGGCCTCCCCCGGGGAGGCCGGACACCTTCCTGCACCGCCGGGGATACCAACCCTCGTAACTCCCCTGCGACGCAGGCCGAGAGGCGGCGCCCCGACGGGGCCCGATGGCGGACTCCCGCGCCGGCGACGCGAAGAGTGCACGCCTGCTGCACTGTCCCGGGTTACCTTTCCCCATGATGACCGGATCGTGATTTGTGGAGTCCGGGGAAGGACAGTAGGTTCGAGGCGCGAGGGGCCAGGAAAGGAGGCGCGGTGAAAGCGAGCGTGGAAAAGGCCGTGAAGAGTCTCATGTTCGAGCTGATCAGGGGGCGCGTCAAGACCGAAGTTCACGATTCTGCCGAGGCCGTGTTCGACCGGGAAGTGACGAGGGTCAAAATGGCGGACCCTCACGGGGAACTCGACCGGCAGGAGGTGGCAAGCAAGATGAAGGGGCTGAGCGTCCGGGCGATGGAGGATGCCATCGAATCGGCGGAGGACCTGCTGAAGCAGCTCGTGGCCAGCCAGGACGAGTGCCTGGAGCCTTCCTATTTCTCGGTGGACATCGACCGGGACGGGGACGCGATGCTGGTCCTGAACACGAAGAGGATCTCCGACGACCGGGTCCTTCCCGAAACGGTCGTCGCGACGAGGGCGGCCTTTTACCTGGCGGCCCTCTACCTGGAGGACCACACCTTCGTGCTCCCGGGCGCGCCGGCAGTGAACTAGCGTCTCGGCCGGCGGTCGCGGCGGGCACGCGAGTCCGGCCACGAGGCCGATGCCCGGTCCCGGTCGGGCATGCCGGGCGCTCCTCCGCGCCCCTGGTCTATACTGCCTGGCAGGGGGAAGGACGCCATGTCGCAGCGGCAGCAGCTGGAGAGGATCATCGAGATCGACCGGCAGATCCGATCGGGGCTCCGTCCGAGCGCCAGGAGCCTGGCGGAGAAGATGGAAGTGAGCCGGAGGGTCATCTTCAACGATCGGACCTTCATGATCGACCGCCTGCGGGCCCCCATCGCCCTGGACCGCGCGAGCGGCGGCTGGTACTACACCAACGCCACCTGGATGCTCCCGTCGGTCATGGTCACGGAGGGCGAGCTGCTGGCCTTCTTCCTCACCGTCGAGCTCGCGCGGCGCTACCTGGGCACCGCCTTCGAGGGCCCCCTGCGGTCCGCCGTGGCCAAGATCGGCCAGGGGCTCAAGGGCCCCGTGAGCGTGGACCTGCGGACGCTGGCGCAGGACTACACCTTCGAGTCGCCGCACGCCGCGCCCGCGCACGAGCAAACGCTGGTGGACCTGCACCGGGCCATCGGGGAACACCGGCTCGTCGGCATGACCTACTACACCGCCTATCGGAACGCCAAGACCGGCCGCACCGTGGAGCCCTACCACCTCTACAACCACGACGGCGACTGGTACCTCATCGCCTACGACCAGATGCGCAAGGACTACCGCTACTTCCACGTGGGCCGCATGGAGCGCGTGAAGGTCCTGGACAAGCCCTTCGGCCCCCGGCGCGACTTCGACCTGGCCGCCTTCCTGGGCCAGGCGTTCCAGGTCTCCATGGGCGAGAAGTCCGTGGCGGTGGCCATCCGGTTCGACGCCAACCAGGCCCCCTATGTCCGCGGGCGCCAGTGGCACGCCAGCCAGAAGATCACCGAGCACAAGGACGGCGGCCTGACCCTCCGTTTCCAGACATCGGGACTCGGCGGCGTCCTCCGGTGGGTCCTCCAGTACGGGACCCACGCCGAGGTCCTGGCGCCCGCCAAGTTCCGCGATTCCGTCGCCGAAGAGATCCGAGGCATGGCCAAACGGTACGCCGGCGCCAAGCGGTCGGCCGCGAAGTAGGGGCATCCACCTCTCCTCGTTGCATTC
>CAVYWK010000031.1:0-14567 GCA_963772255.1 uncultured Acidobacteriota bacterium | reverse complement strand
CACCGAGGCGAAAGATGTGACCTGCGTCACATCGCGCTCCCGATGGGCCCGGACGGGTGTCGTGCGCGCTGGTCGGGTCCGTGACTTCCCCCACCTAAAGGAATACACCTCCGGCGCCCTGCGCAGTCGTCCCTGCCAGAGCGATCATGTGCCAAAGCTGGCACAGGATCATGTGCCAGCTCCGGCAACTCCGCGAGGGCCCAGGCTCCAATGCCTGCACACCGGCAGTCATAATGGCTTTTAAAATCATAAATATTCTTAATCTCCGCCCAGATTTGGCCCCGCCCTTGCTCAGGTGAACGGCTGGGATGGACCCAGGTGCGGCAAGGAACACCAGAAATTGAACGCCGTCCCGTTGCACCGAAAATCGTGGCTGCCCCAATCGCCGGGGGAGTGCTCCTTTGTTGCGACCGGCGTCCGAACGGGGGGCCTTAATTTTAGGAGGCGATCATGGCCAAGTGGGACGACGGTGAAGTCATCGAGAGAGGGAGGCGGATGAAGCGAGTGCTCGTCGCGTCCTCTGCCCTCGCGGTGGTGGCGATTCTGGCCATCACGGCGGCCATCACGGCCACGGCCGTGGGCGGCACTGCGGGATGGCGGCTGGTGGGCTGGAACAACCTGGGCATGCACTGCATGGATTCGGAGTTCAACATCTTTTCCATCCTTCCCCCCTACAACACCATCGAGGCCCAGCTCGTAGATACCTCGGGCAACTTGGTCAAGAGCGGCAATGGGGTCACGGTGACCTACGAAGCGGTGGCCGACCCCACGGGATCCATCAACACCACTTCCGTGGGCAAGACGGACTTCTGGCAAAACGTTTTTGCCCTCTTCGGGGCGAGCCCGGCCCCCGATGCGGGCCTGGCGGGAAGCAACATGCCCGGCACGGCGAACGTCCCCCAGCCCATGACCTTTGATGCGGCTCAGAACCTCTTCCAGGCCACGGGCATCCCCATCACGCCCTACGACGACACCCACGCGAAGAACTACTACCCGCTGATGCGGCTCACGGCCAAGAACGCTTCGGGCACGGTGCTGGCCACCACGGACGTCGTCCTGCCCGTCTCGGATGAGATGGACTGCAAGGCATGCCACGCTTCGAACTCCTCACCCCCGGCCATGCCCTTCGCGGGGTGGGTGAATGACCCCGACCCCGAGCATGACTACCGGCTGAACGTCCTCAAGCTTCACGACGACCTCAACACGGGCAATCCCACCTACACGAGCGCGCTCGCGGCCAAGGGTTACAACGCCGCCGGTCTCTATCCCACGGTGATCCAAGATGGCAAGTCCATCCTCTGCGCCGGCTGCCACGGCTCCGAAGCCCTCGGCGCGGGGAGCTATCCGGGCGTGCCTCCCCTGACCCAGGCCGTGCACTCGCGCCACGCCAACGTCACCGACCCCACCAACGGGATGACCTTGGACGCCAGCGACAACCGGACCGCATGCTATCGCTGCCACCCCGGCTCCCTCACGCGCTGCCTCCGCGGCGTCATGGGCAACTCCGTGGCGGCGGACGGTAGCATGGCCATGCAGTGCCAGAACTGTCACGGCCCCATGAGCGCGGTGGGCGCCGCCAACCGCACGGGCTGGCTCAACGAACCCAACTGCCAGGGGTGCCACACGGGTACGGCGGTGAACAACAACGGACAGATCCGATACACCTCCGCCCTGCTGGCCAACGGCCAGCCCAGGGTCGCGGTGAACGCGACCTTTGCCACCACTCCCGACACCCCGGGGCCGGGGCTGTCCCTCTACCGATTCTCCTCGGGGCACGGAGGCCTCCAGTGCTCCTCCTGCCACGGCTCCACGCACGCCGAGTTCCCCTCCTCGCACGACAACGACAACATCCAGAGCCTGCAGGTCCAGGGCCACGCCGGCCCCATCGCGGAGTGCGTCAGCTGCCACCCCAACGGCGTGAGCACGGTGAACGGCGGCCCCCACGGCATGCATCCCGTGGGGCAGACCTGGATCGAGGGACACAAGAACGCCGCGGAGGGAGGCGCCTCCGCCTGCAGGGCCTGCCACGGCGTCGACTACCGCGGCACGGTACTCTCGCAATCCTTCGCCGACCGCACGCTCAGCACCTCGTTTGGGACCAAGCAGTTTTGGAACGGGTTCCAGATCGGCTGCTACACCTGCCACAACGGGCCCAACAGCGAGAGCCGTAACCCCAACGCCGCGCCCGTGGTCACCGATTTGTCCGCCTCCACCACGGCCGGCAACCCCGTTGCCATCGCCCTCCACGCCACGGATGCCAACGGCAACCCCCTCGTCCTGCGCGTCGTGAGCCAGCCCAAGAACGGCACGGCGGGTCTCGTGGGCACGACCGCCACCTATTACCCTTATGACGGCTTCGGCGGAACGGACTCTTTCACCTACGCCGCCAACGACAACCAGACCGATTCCAACCTCGGCCACGTCACCATTAACGTGAGCGGCGGTTCGGTCTGCACGGTCACGTGCAGCGCCTCAGCGCCCGCCTCGGCTCAAGCTGGGACCTCCGTCTCCTTTACGGGAAGCGCCACGGCCAGCGCCTGCGCCGACCCCCTCGCCTACGACTGGAACTTCGGCGACGGCTCGGCCCATGCCTTCACGGCGAGCGCGAGCCACACCTACACTTCGGCGGGAACCTACGCATGGAGTTTCACCGCCTCGGCGGGGACCACCTCCTGCAACAAGACCGGCACCATCACCATAGGCGCCATCTCCGGTTGCACCGTGACGTGCAGTGCTTCCGCGCCTTCCTCAGCCCAGACCGGGAACCCCGTTTCCTTCACGGGAAGCGCCACGGCCAGCGCCTGCGCCGGACCCTTGACCTACGACTGGAACTTCGGCGACGGCTCGGCCCACGCCTCCACGGCGAGCGCGAGCCACACCTACGCCTCGGCGGGCACCTATACATGGAGTTTCATCGCCTCGGCGGGGACCACCTCCTGCAACAAGACCGGCACCATCACCGTGAGCGCAGCCTCTTGCACGGTCACCTGCTCCGCCACCGTCCCCTCCACGGGGAAGGTGGGACAGGAGCTGTCCTTCTCGGGCTCCGCGTCCTCCTCGTGCCAGGGCGAAATCCTTTACCAGTGGCAGTTCGGCGATGGGACCGGCCCCTCGGGCGACCGCACCACCACGCACAAATACACTGCTCCCGGCACTTACACCTGGCAGTTCACGGCCACCCAGAACGGCGCTTCCTGCTCCAAGTCGGGGACGATCGCCATCTCCTCCACGGTGACGCCGCCCGCGATTTCCCAGATCGCCCAACTGTCGAACCCCTTCCGCCTCAGGATCTCAGGGAGCAACTTCCAGTCGGGCGTGAAGGTCTACATCGGGTCCGACTCGACCCCCTGGTCGAACACCACCCGCAGCAGCAGTAGCAGCCTCACGCTGGGCGGCAGCGGCCTGCGAAACAAGTTTCCCAGGGGCGTCACGGTGGCGATCCGCGTCGTGAACCCCGACGGAGGTTCAGCCGCGGGCTCCTTCAGACGAAGCGGAAGCGACAGCCACAACTGAGTCGTCCGAACCCGTCGCAGCACCAGGGGAGGGACCTTCGGGTCCCTCCCCTTTTGGGTCGACTGCGATCTCATGGATCTCTCTGCCGCGGCCCCTGGCGGACGGATACTTCGGAAAAAGAGACTCCTGTGATTCCGGTCACTGCAAGGGACGGGCGGGAATACTATCCTGGGTCCGCGTGTTACTTTGGTACGAACTCACGCCGGCCCCGGCGGATGTGCACGTCCCTTTGGAGGAGCGGTCAATGATGAGAGCCTGGATCCATGTCGCCCTCGTGGCACCCGCCCTGACATTCACCGTTCTCGCCGCGGAGCCCCCCTCACCCCGCACGCCAGGCCCCTCGTCGCAGGCCATCCAGGCCATCCGCATGCACCCGCTCGGCTTCGAACCGAACCTCGGACAGGCACCCCCCGAGGTGAGCTTCCTGGCCAGGACCCAGGCGGGTTCCCTGCTCGTCGAGGGCCCGTCACTGGTGTGGCTCTCCACATCGGAGTCCGGCGGCGAGACGGCACCGCTCCGGCTGGTTTTCGAGGGAGGTGCCCCCCGCGCCAAGGCGGCGGGCTTGGATCGCCAGATAGGCGTGAGCAACTATCTCCTCGGCAGATGACGCGACCCAATGGCGCCAAAACATCCCGCACTTCTCGCGAGTGAAGACCTCCGGCTTGTACCGGGGGGTGGACCTCCTCCTCTACGGCAACGGCGAGCACCTGGAGTTCGACCTCGTTTTCTCCCCAGGCGCCCGGCCCGAGGCCGTGAATCTGAAGCTGGAAGGCGCCGACGCTCTCCGCCTCTCTCCGGAAGGCGACCTGGTGATCCGCAACTCCGGGCGCGAAATACTCCTACGCCGCCCCGTCGTCTATCAGGAGGACCGGTCCGGGAGGCACAGCGTGGAGGCCACTTACGCCCTCCTCGGCCTCCGTCGCGTGGGCTTGAAACTGGGCGAGTTCGACCGGCATCGCGCCCTCGTGGTGGACCCCGTCCTGGCCTTCTCCACCTACCATGGGGGCGATTACCAGGACTTCGCCAGCGCCGTGGCGTGCGATCCCTCGGGCAACGTCTACGTGGCGGGATACACCAGCTCCAACCAGTTCCCCACCACCGCCGGAGCGTTCCAGACCACACACCGCAATTTCAGGACGGACGGCTTCGTGAGCAAGTTCGACCCCACGGGCGCCACGCTGCTCTACTCCACCTACCTCGGCGGGACGAGCACCTCGGGTGCCACCGTCGTGTACGGCCTGGCGGTGGATTCCGCGGGGAACGCCTTTCTCACGGGCAACACGAAATGCGACAGCTTCCCGCTGGTGAACGCCTACCAATCGACCTTTAGGAGCGATTCCCAGGCCTTCGTCTCCAAGCTCAACCCGGCCGGGTCCGCCCTCGTGTACTCCACCTACCTCGGCGGAACGGGGAGCAGCCAACTATGGACAGGCCATCGCATTGGACCCTGGTGGAAGCGCCTATGTGGCAGGCTACACCAACTCCGCGGACTTCCCCACCGCGGCCCCTCTCCAGGCCGCCTACGCCGGCGGAAACACGACGGTTTCCTCACCAAGTTCTCGCCCGCCGGCAATACGCTGGCCTACTCCACCTACCTGGGAGGCAGCGGAAACGACAAGGCCCTGGGCGTGGCGGTGGATGGCCTGGGGCGGGTCTTTCTCGCGGGGTCCACCCTTCCACCGATTTTCCAACGATGAATCCCACGCAGGCGACCCAGGGCGGGTACGGCGACGCGTTTCTTTCGGAGGTGAACGCCGACGGGTCGGCGCTCCTCTTCTCCACCTATCTCGGCGGTAACAGTGACGACGCGGGTCCCGCGTCGCCCTCGGGCCCGCTGGCGATATCCTCGTGGCGGGCTACACCTACTCCGGCAACTTCCCCACGGTGAATCCGCTGCAGCCCACTTACGCGGGCGTCTACTCCGACGCCTTCCTCACGCGTTTCAGCGGGGGACAGGTCGTCTTCAGCACCTACCTCGGCGGCAGTGCCATCGAGTGGGTCTACGGCCTCGCCGTGGATCACTCGGGGAACGCCTACCTCTCGGGCACCACCGGCTCCGTCAATTTCCCCACGGCGTCACCACTCCAGGCCGAAATTGGCAGTCCCCCGGCCTACCACAGCACCGACGGCGGGGCTGCGTTCTCTTCGAGCTCCCCGGGCCTCGTGGCCACCGAACTCAACGATTTTCTCGCGGACCCCACCTCTCCCGGCAGGGTCTTCGCAGCCGGAGGCTACGACGGGCTTTTCAAGAGCGAGGACTCGGGCGCCACATGGACGAAGTGCACCGACGGCCTCCCCCCCTCCTCGGCCTCCGCGTACGCCACATGCCTGGCCTTCGTGCCCGGTTCCCCCGCGCGGATTCTCGCGGGCATCTACTTCCGCGGCCTCTTCGAGAGCACGGACGGAGGATCCACCTGGGCCTTCGTGCCCGGCACGGGCACGAAGAGCGGTCTGGAAGTCCTCTCCTCCGACCCGGCCAACCCCAACCGCATCTTCATGGGAACGAACGGCCAGGGGTTCCACGTCAGCACGGACGGGGGCACGACCTGGTCGCCCGTGGCGGGCTTCCCGACGGGTGCCACCGTGAGCGCCATCACCTTCGCGCCCAGCAACCCCCAGATCATCTTCGTGGGACTTCACCCCGGCGGGATGTTCAAGAGCATCGACGGCGGCGCCACGTGGAACGACCTCAGCGCCGGCCTGATTACAAACTACGTATCCTCCATTGCAGTGGACCCCACCGACCCCCAGGTGGTCTATGACGGCACGGGCAACGGCGGCCTTCACAAGAGCACCGACGGGGGCCTCACCTGGACATGGACGGACTTCGACTACACCTACCTTAACGCCCTCGCCATCGACCCGCAGGACCACCTCCGCCTCTGGGCGGGTTGTGAGGGCGGCCTCTACACGAGCGCCGATGGCGGCGACAGCTGGAGCCCCACGCGGATCCGGGGCACCAGCGTGGAATGCATACTCTTCCGTCACCCTTCGCCCTCCGCCCCGGCGGACATCTTCGTCGCAGGATCGAGAGGATCCGACGCCTTCTTGTCCAAGGTGAGCGCCGACGGCCAGTCCATGCTGTTTTCCACGTTTTTCGGGGGAACGGGGTACGAAAGCTCGGGGGTCGTGGCGCTCGACGCACAGGAGAACATCCTCCTCTCGGGCTCCACCGTCGCGCATGACCTCCCCACGCTGAGTCCCCGCCAGAGCCAGAACAACGCCCCGCGCAACAGCACCGCCTTCCTCGCCAAGATCCGGCAGTGTACCCTCGAATGCTCCGCCTCGGCGCCCTCTTCCGCCCAGGCAGGCCAAGCCGCTGCGTTTTCGTCCGCGAGTGACGCCACGGAATGCTTTCTCGCCGTAACCTACGATTGGAATTTCGGTGACGGCTCGGCCCATTCGAGCATTCAGAATCCGTCCCACACATACACAGCCGCAGGCTCCTACACCTGGACCCTCACGGCCTCCGCAGGAGAGGTGAGCTGTTCCAAGACGGGCACCGTCACGGTCGTCAACCCGCCGGTCATCACCCTAATGAAGAAGGCCTCGCCGCCCTTCAAGATCGTCGTCAGCGGCAGCAACCTCCAGAGCGGCATCCGCGTGTTCATCGACGGTGTCGAATGGGCCTCGGTGGTCTATAAGAAGTCCACCAAGATCCAGCTCACGGGCTCCACGCTGAAGACCGCCGTGCCCAAGGGAACCACCAAGCCCTTCCGATTCCTCAATCCGGACGGCGGCGAATTCACCACTACCTGGGGCTGGTAAACCCCCGGAGCCTCAGCGAACGCAGGCTAGGGTCGGGATCGCTCCCGGCCCTTTGCTTTTTTGCGTTATGGTGCCCAATCGATGGGCTTAGTAGTAGCATGGCTCTGGCATGGCGGCCGTCATGGACGCTCGACGCCAAGAAGCGAGCCTGACGCCCATGAAGCGGACTGCCCTTTCGGCTGCCATTCTCGCGGGACTTATGCTCCTCGCCTTTGCGGGGGTGTGCACCTACATGTTCTTCAGTCAGGCCTCCTTCATCTACTTCCCAGCAACGCGGCTACGACGGCACGCCCGCGTCGGTGGGCTTGGCCTACGAGGACGTTCGATTGGAGACGGAAGACGGCGTGGCCCTCGCCGCCTGGTGGGTGCCCGCGGAGACGCCCCGGGGAGCGGTGGTGATCGCCCACGGCAACGGCGGAAACATGTCCCACCGGCTCGACAAGATCAGGCTGTTCCACGACCTGGGATACGGCGTGATGGCCTTCGACTACCGCGGCTACGGGGCGAGCGAGGGCAAGCCCACGGAGAAGGGTACTTACGCCGACATGGCCGCGGCCGTGGATCACGTGGTCACCGTTCGAGAAACCAACAGCGCCCGCCTGGTCCTCTACGGCGAGTCCCTCGGCGGCGCGGTGGCCATCGAGGAAGCCGTGCGGCGCGCACCGGCGGCCCTCGTCGTGGATTCCTCCTTTACCAGCGTTCCCGCCATGGCCAGCCGATACTACCCCTGGCTCCCGGCCCGCCTCCTGCTGCGCTTCCGCTACGATTCCCTGTCCCGCATGCCTGCGATCAAGTGTCCAGTGCTCGTGCTCCACAGCCCCCAGGACGACGTGGTCCCCTTCGCCATGGGACGCCAGCTCTTCGCGTCGGCGCCCGAGCCCAAGGCCTTCGCGGAACTCGTGGGCGGCCACAACACCGGCGGTCTTATGGCCGCACCTGCCGCCCAGGAAGCACTCGCGGCCTTTCTTGCCATGTCCCTTCCTCCCGCGGATTGAGGTGGACCGGCTGACCTTATCGTCTTGCTGCCCTTCCATGAATTGAGGAGAATCCATGCGCGACCTTCGTCCAGGCTCCCAGAGAATAGGCTCCACGATGCCCGCGGCGACCCTGCTCGCTTGGGCCCTCCTCTCAAGTGCCGGGTTGGCATGGGCGGGTCGGCCCGCCCAACCCGCCCCCATGGCCGCTTCCCTCGATGCGAGCCAGGCCGGGCGGATGTTCAAGGAGATCCAGGCCATCTCCGACAAGGACGGCGGGAGGATGTGGGGGAAGGCCCTCTACGGGGCCACCCTCTTCGTGGACGAGACCACCCGCGACGTGGTGGCCAACCGTCCCGACTATCAGAATCTGCTCAAGCCTCAAGGGGAGGTCTTCGTGGGTAGGCTCCCCCTGGACGAGAACGCGGCCAACACCTCCAAGCGCTGGGGCGGCGTGGACTGGACCATGGTCCTCTGGCCCTTGCCCGATAATGCCTTCGAGCGAGACAAACTGGTCATCCACGAGTCCTTCCACCGGATTCAGGACGACCTGGGCCTGGGCGGCCCGGACACGGCCAACGACCACCTCGACACCGAGGACGGCCGCCTCTGGCTTCAGTTGGAGTGGCGTGCCCTGAGGGCGGCCCTGCTCCAGCAAAAGGAGACCCGCAGGAAGGCCGAGCAGGACGCCCTCGTTTTCCGCGCCTACCGCCGGTCCCTGTTCAAGGACGCGGCGGCCCACGAGCAGGCGCTGGAGATGCACGAAGGGCTCCCCGAGTACACGGGGATCGTCCTGTGCGCAAGCAGCAGCCGAGAAGCCGCAGCATATGCCGCCGCCCGATTGGAAGGCGCCGCATCCATGGCCACCTTCGTCCGCTCATTCGCCTATATGACCGGGCCCGCCTACGGGATTCTCTTGGATGAGGCCAGGCCAGGCTGGCGCAAGACCCTGAAGGGGACCGACGACCTGGGGGATCTCCTGGCCACTGCCATCGGCATGTCCCTCCCGCCCGATCTCAAGGCCGCCGCGCTGAGTGGTGCGCAGGCATACGGAGGCAAGGAGTTGATGGCCGCCGAGCAGGCACGCGCCGCAAAGAAGCTCCAGCAAGAGGCTGCCATTCGCCGGAGCTTCGTGGACTCCCCCGTTTTCAACCTCCCCCTCACGGAGGCCTTCAGCTACTCCTTCGATCCCACCAACCAGGTCCCGCTCGAAGGGATCGGCACCGTCTACCCCTACGTCCGAATCTCCGCCGCCTGGGGAATCCTGGAAGCCACGCAGGGCGCCCTCATGCTCACGCAGGAGGGGATCATCTCCGGCGTGAGGGTGATCGCCCCCAAGGACCCGCTTGCCCGTCCGCTGGCGGGAGAAGGGTGGACCCTGACCCTCAAGGAGGGGTGGAGCGTCGTCCCAGGTAAGCGCCCCGGTGACCTCGGGCTCAAGAAGACCGGCCTCGGGCGCATCTGATCCCGGTGCGCGGGGAGGACAACCGCTCCCGCCGCGAGCCTTCCAGAAACAGCAAGGGAACAACCTGGCAGTAATCGCCGGACCCCGCGGGAATGGACCCGCAGCCCTCCGTGTTAGCGGGAGGAGGGCTACAGGCGATACCGGCGCGGCCCCCGGCAAAGGCGACGGCACGACACGGCTCGGCCTTTTCTGGAAAACCGCCACGGCAGGGATCGTCGGCTTCACGGCCCGTTCGGCACCGCGGGGTGGGGGGATGGAGATCTGTGAGGATCCCCCTCTCCCCATGCGGGGGTCGGGCGGCCTCGTGAGGAGTCGACCATGATTCACGTCAATGGGTTCACACGGGTGGCCTGCACCGCGCTCTTATCGCTGGCCGCCCTGGGCGCATCGGCCCAGCAGGCCCCGACCTTCACGCAGCGCGTCAAAGCCGAGGAGGCGCTGGAGCGCGTCCGTTACGCCCACCGGATCTGGCCTAGGGAAAACAACGAACCTAAGCCGCCCTTCGACGAAGCGGTGCCGAGGGCAGCCATCGAGGCCCGGGTCACCGATTACCTGCGCAAGAGCGCAGCCCTGGCGCGCCTCTGGGGCAAGCCCATCACGCCTCGCGACCTGCAGGCCGAGATCTCCCGCATGGCGGTCCACTCCAAGGATCCAGGAAGACTCCAGGAGATGTTCGACGCCCTGGGAGACGATCCCGTCCTGATCGCCGAGTGCCTCGCACGCCCCGGACTGGCCGATCGGTGGGTCGCCCACCGGTTCGACGAGGAGATTCGTTCGACGCACCCCGCCTCCGGATCACTCGCCCCGACCGGGAGGGAGTTCCAGGAATGGTGGTCCCGGACCGCGCCCACCATGCCGGCTCTGTCTCAGACTCCCGGCGAGGCCGCCGCGTCCTACATCGTACCGGGTTTGGCCGGCTCGGCTTGCGCGGAAGGATGGTCACCCATGGCGGGGAGCGCGCCTCGGGGGCGAGACTCCGCCTTCTACGTGTACACCGGCTCCGAGGTCATCCTCTGGGGAGGGTACGACGGCGCCGAACTCGGCTCCGGGGCCCGCTATGACCCTGCGACGGACACCTGGATTCCCATCTCCTCCGGCCCGGGGGTACCCTCGGCCAGGATGGCGGGCCCGGCCGGAAGCGTGCAGGCCGTCTGGACGGGGACCGAGATGATCGTCTGGGGCGGGCTGACGGTGTCGGGCGGGACGACCTACCTGAAGACCGGCGGCCGGTACAACCCCACCACGGACACCTGGACGCCGACATCCACGGGGCTATTCTGCCCCAATGAACGGGCCGACCATGCCGTGGTGTGGACGGGTACCGAGATGGTGATCTGGGGAGGCGGACAGCCATATACCAACTCGGGTGCCCGCTACGATCCTGCCTCGGACACTTGGGCGCCGACCTCCACCGGATCGGGTTGTCCATCTCCTCGCGCCGGCCATTCCACCGCGTGGACGGGGTCGGAGATGATCGTTTGGGGCGGCGAGTACGGCGGGACGCCCCTGAGCGACGGCGCTCGCTATGCTCCGGACACCGATTCGTGGACGCCCATCGCTTCGGGAGCCGGTGCCCCGTCGGCCCGCGCTCACGCCACGGCGGTGTGGACGGGCTCCCAGATGATCGTCTGGGGGGGCGACGCCCCCGCGGCACTCAACAGCGGCGGCCGCTACAACCCCCTCTCCGACTCGTGGACTCCCACGTCCTCCGGGACCGGATGCCCCGCCCCGCGGTCTGGACACGGCGCCCTGTGGACGGGGTCCGAGATGATCGTGTGGGGCGGTGATGGCCCCGCGGCGCTCGATACCGGCGGGCGATACAACCCGAACTCGGACGCCTGGACCCCGACTTCCACGCAGTCCGGATGCCCTACCGGCCGTTGGGGGGCCGTCGTCGTCTGGACGGGAACCGAAATGATGGTCTGGGGGGGAGCCGATCCCTCCGCCGGTCATCCGAGGACGGGCGGGCGGTACAATCCTCTCACCGATTCGTGGACCCCCACCGCCGTGGATGGCCCCTCTCCGAGAATGAACGCCACCGCCGTCTGGACGGGGGCCGAGATGATCGTCTGGGGAGGATCTGACCCCACCACGCGCCTTGGGGACGGAGCCGCCTACGATCCAGCTACGGACAATTGGACCGCCCTGCCTGGAGGACCGGACTGCCCGAGCCCCCGCGAATTCCATACGGCGGTCTGGACGGGAACGGAAATGATCGTCTGGGGCGGCACCGACGGGGGACCGTACCCAGGCGCACGCTATTTTAACGACGGGGGCCGCTACGACCCGGCCACCGGGCTCTGGTCGAAAACCTCGACTGGCGTTGGATGCCCGCCCCCGAGGGGGTGGCAAACCGCCGTGTGGACCGGCAACGAAATGATCGTTTGGGGAGGTAACAACGGTACCGTGCTCCTGGACACCGGTGGACGCTACGCGCCTTCCTCCGACTCTTGGCAGGCCACCTCCACGGCTGCGGGATGTCCCTCTCCCAGGA
The DNA here is from genome assembly GCA_963772255.1 of uncultured Acidobacteriota bacterium. Lineage (GTDB taxonomy): Bacteria > Acidobacteriota > UBA4820 > UBA4820 > DSQY01 > JAKAJA01. Next base: position 2,353 of record CAVYWK010000031.1, on the reverse strand, counting down.
ATTTGCACCTGGCGGTGTGGACCGGAAGTGAGATGATTATCTGGGGCGGGGCGCACGTGGCTCCACGGAACATCTGGACGCCGCTCAATACGGGTTCGCGTTACGATCCTGCTTCCGATACGTGGACGGCGATCTCTGCGGGGGCAGGCTGTCCGGCCCCCAGGGCAGGCGCGCAAGGCGTCTGGACGGGCACCGAACTGGTGGTCTGGGGTGGGGAAGGAACGAACCTCCCGCCCGTGGTCGCATTCGATGACGGCGGGCGGTACGACCCGCAGGCCGACGGGTGGCAGGCCACCTCGCTCGCGGTGGGATGTCCCTCGGGGCGCCTGCTTCACCAGGCGCTCTGGACGGGATCGGAGATGATCGTGTGGGGCGGAACCACAGGCGCAGAGTATCCTCAACTCGGCGGAAGGTACGATCCCGGTTCCGACGCCTGGACGGCCACATCTTCAGGCTCGGGCTGTCCGCAGGGGCGCATTGCCTTCTCGGCGGTCTGGACCGGCGGAGCCATGATTCTCTGGGGCGGCGCATCGGGAGCCAACTACCTATCACCGGGCACCGTCTCGGGAGACGGCGGCATTTATACGCCGGGAGCAGGAGCCTTCTCCTGTCTGGCCAGCGCCGTTCCTTCCCAGGGTGTGGCGCCTCTCTCCGCGGACTTCACCGCCACGGTCTTCCCGGCGAGCTGCGCGGACGCGCCCATGTATACATGGTCCTTCGGTGACGGAGCGACGTCGGCGCTTCAGAATCCGACACACCTTTATGCCGCCCCCGGCGTCTACTCATGGGGCGTGAGCGCCACCTCGGGGGGACTGTCCTCCGCGGACTCGGGGACCGTCACCGTGTGCGACCTTCAGTGTTCCGCCCTCGTGCCGGCCGTGGGACAGGTCGGGACACCCTTGGTTTTTTCCGCTCAGGGAGCGGAATTGGGCGGATGCAACGACGCCATGACTTATCTCTGGAGCTTCGGTGACGGCGCGACTTCCGCCAGCCCGAGTGCCACACATGCCTACACCGCCCCAGGCCCCTTCGCTTGGGCCCTTACCGTTTCTGCCGGCGGGGGCAGCTGTTCCAGTTCGGGGACCATTGCCGTCGCCACCCCACCGTCCGTCTCCGGCCTTCGAAAGGGCGGGTCCCCGTTCCACATCGTGGTGTCGGGGTCGGGTTTCCAGCCGGGCATCCAGGTCCTCATCAACGGGAGCCCGTGGCCTAAAGTTGCCTTAAAGAGCAGCGGCAAGTTGAAAATCTCCGGAGGCAAAGACCTGAAGGCCTTGGTACCCCAGGGTGTGCCGACCGCTTTCCGGTTCGCCAACCCCGATGGGGGGGAGGTCTCCGTGACTTGGAGCTGGTGAGGGCGCGCGGCCCTCGGGGGAGGGTCACCTCGCCGAGACCCCCCGCGGCGCGGAAGAGGCTTATCGCTTCTTGAAGCCCCGGTTGAGAGACCTGCCGCTTGAAGTTTTCGCCGTCATCTTCCTCAACCAGAGGCACGGCGTTTTGGCGTACCGGGAACTCTTCAGAGGTCCGGTCCAGGCCAGGCCGATCCATCCTCGGTAAGTTGTGAAAGCCGTACAGAAGGAATCAGCCGCAGCCGTCATCCTGGTCCACACCCACCCGAGCGGCCAGGTGAGTCCCAGTCCCGATGACCTGCGCCTCACGCCTGCGCCTCACGGAAGACCTCAAGACCCTTCTTCAGCATCTCGATGTTCGCGTTGTGAACCACATCATCGTTGGCGGAAATGGCCAATTCTCGTTCGCGAGGGAGGGGCTCTGGAACTGACGAGCGAAGGTAGGCCGCGGCCGTCCTTTAGCGCTGCCCGTTCCGGAGTCCATAACTCATGCGCTCCGTTGTCCAGAAGACCTCCGAGAAGTATGCTATGAAACCCTTTGGAATTCTCGCGGGGGGATGAATCCATGGCGATGAAATCATGGTGGAGTGGGATTCTTTCCGTCGTTGGGGTATACACCGTTCTCGCAGCTTCGGGGTGCGCGACGGAGAAACCCCCATCTGCGACTTATGTTCCGGTCTATAAGTTTTCCAATCAGGATCTCGTTTAGCAACAAGCCAATCGGGGGGACCTCGGACCCAAAAGGACCGGCCTCGGGCGATTGTGATCCGGGGGGGATATCAGGTTCCGCTCTCGGAGTTAGAATGGTCCTCCGCGGGCGGCTGAGGATCCCGCTTGGGCCTGTGATTTTTTTCGGCAGCCTGCTTGGGAGGACATGGCGTGACGAAGACCCCGGCCTCGCCGCTCAACCCCTTCTCCCGAGAGGCCAAGCCCCGCGGCCTGCCGCGTTTTCTCCCCGGCCTGGCGACGCTGAGAATTTACCAGCGCGGCTGGTTTGCCAAGGATAT
>CAVYWK010000030.1:0-11802 GCA_963772255.1 uncultured Acidobacteriota bacterium | reverse complement strand
GAGGGTGACGACGGCGGGTGAGTGACCCGCCGGGAACAGGGGGCGCGGGGTTCCTGCCACAGGCAGGGGGCCCGCGCCTTTTCTTTCTGGCGCGCCGAGGGGCCCCAATTCCGCTATGGGAGCAAGTGAAAGCGGCGAAAAAAGGAAAGGCCACTGCGTTTCAAGCCGCCGTGCACCTATCAAGGGATTGGGGGGTGCCTCCGAGCCTGCTGAGGAGCTCCAAGGGTGGGGTGGGGTCCCCCCGGCGGGCTTTGCCCGCGGGGCGGGGAGGGAATGGCCCTCCCCGCCATGGAGGCCAAGCGGTTTAATCCCATAGCCTCCCAGTTTCCGAAGGTAAGACAATTCCATCGCTGAATTTGGGTGGGCCCCTTCCATTGACAATCGGACGCCCTCCTCTCTATGCTTGGCCGAATCGGGCTCTTGAGGCGCCCGGTCGGGTCAGCGGGTACGCCTGTCAAGAGGACCCGCACGAGGGAGGGGTGTCATGGGAACGCGGCGAGTGGTGTGCATGTGTCTGTTGTTGATTTCCGTCCTTTTCTCGTTGGGGATGTTCGCGCAAGAACTTCCGCAGCAGGAGATAGAGGTTCAGGGGGCGGTCCTCAATTCTGGCAAGGAGCCTGTGCAGGTCCTGGTCGTGTTGAACGATCCCCCGGCGGCGGTGGTATACGCCGATGTGAAATCGAAGCTAGGTTCCTCGGAGGCCCTGGCGTTGAGCCAGGCCAGGTCGCAGGTGGAGAGGCTCCGGCAGGCTCAGGGCCCCTTGGCCGCCCTCATCGAAGGTGCGCCTTTCAACGGCAGAGAGATCTACCGTGTCCAGAAGGTCCTGAACGGGATCTCCATCATCGTGGACCTGGCCAGATCGACGCCCTCAAGAAGCTGCCCGGTGTGAAGGCCGTCCTCGTCGTGGAACCCGAGTACCTGGGACTCTCCACGAGCGTCCCCTTCATCGGGGCCCAGCACGTCTGGAATGGTCTCCCGGGCGGCATCGGTCCCTACAAGGGCGACAACATCCGCATCGGCATCATCGACTCTGGCATCGACTACCACCATGCCGACTTCGGCGGCACGGGCCTCCTCGCCGACTATCAGGCGAACGACCGGGTCAGTCCCAACGCCTTCTACCCGAACGCCAAGGTCGTGGGCGGCATCGACTTCGCGGGCGACGCCTACACGGGCGGGAACGTCCCGCTGCCCGATCCCAATCCCACCGACTGCGTCGGGCACGGCTCGCACGTGGCGGGCATCGCGGCGGGCTACGGCGTGAACGCCGACGGTACCACTTACACCGGCGCTTACGACGACACGACCAACTTCTCCTCCTTCCGCATCGGCCCCGGCGTGGCTCCCAAGGCCCAACTCTACTCCCTCCGCGTCTTTGGCTGCGGCGGGTCCACCGGCCTGACGGTCCTCGGCATCGAGTGGGCCATGGACCCGAACGGCGACAACGACATGTCGGACCACCTCGACGTCATCAACATGTCGCTCGGTTCCCAATTCGGCAGTCCCGCCAACACCACGGCCATGGCCTCCGACAACGCCGCCCTCGTGGGCGTCATCGTGGTGGCCTCCGCGGGGAACAGCGGCGACACCTACTTCATCACCGGCGCCCCCGGCGTCTCCGGCCGGACCATCAGCACGGCGTCGTGCATGGACAGCGGTATCTTGGCCGAGGCGCAGGTGGTCCAGGGCGCCAACACTTACGTCGCCACGCCGGCGGCCTTCGGCGGCGTCCTCACCGCTCCTCTGACGGGAACCATCGAGAACGCCAATCCCGTCCAGGCCTGCTCGGCCCTCACGGGTTCACGGCCGGCCGTATCGCGATCATCGACCGGGGCACTTGCACCTTCGTCATCAAGGTCAAGGCGGCCCAGGACGCGGGCGCCATCGCGGTCATCGTGGCGAACAACGCCGCCGGAACTATCTTATGGGCGGCACCGATCCCACCATCACCATCCCGTCGGTCATGGTCTCCAAGTCCGACGGGGCTCTCCTCAAGGCCCTCGCGGCGGGCACCCCAGTGACCATCAACCCCGTCTACGGCGGGGACATGCTCAGCTCCTTCTCGTCGCGGGGTCCGAGCCGTGGCTCCATGACCCGGCTGAAGCCCGACATCACGGCGCCCGGCGACCAGATCATTTCGGTAGAGACGGGCATGACGTGCACTCGGCGGGCGCGGGGTGCATCTTCCCCAATGCCACCGGCTACAATCCCGGGAACCTTCCCGGAAACCTCTCGGGCACCTCCATGGCCGCCCCCCACATGGCGGGCGAGATGGCCCTCCTGAAGCAGCAGCATCCCGGCTGGACCGTGGAGGAACTCAAGGCCGCGGCCATGAACGGCGCCCTCCACACCGTGACCACGACGCCCAGCGCGGGCAGCCTCACCTACGGCGCGGGCCGCGTCGGCGCGGGCCGCGTGGACCCCGTCATCTCGGCCAAGAACGGATGCGTGGCCTTCAACGACGAGCCCGGCGGGCTCGTGAGCGTCTCCTTCGACGCCTCGGTGACGGCGCCCACGACGCAGACCAAGAACGTCCGCGTGATGAACAACGGGACGGAATACGCCACCTACGACATCTCCCTCGTCACCACCTTGGACGCGCCGGGCATCACCTTCACCGAGCCCTATGTCAGCATGGGCCTCGGAACCAATGCCTCGATCCTGATCCCCGTCACGATGACCGCCAACCCCGCCCAGATGAAGCACACCCGAGAGGCGACGGTATCGAACGCGCAGACCGGTCCGGCCCCTCTGGCGAACAGCTACTACCGCCACTGGCTCACCGAAGAGTCTGCCTACCTCGTCCTCAGCCAGGGCGGCCAGCCCAAAATCCGCGTGCCGATCTACATGACGGCCCGACCGGCCTCGGTCATGCAGGGCCCGGCCTCCATCGTCACCGGCGGTGCGCCCACGGGCTCCACCACCCTCGCCCTGACGGGGACCGGGGTCTGCACGGGCACGCCCGGAGTGGGGACCTGCGCGGGCACCTTCCCGAACGATGAGGTCTCCCTCGTGACGCCTTTCGAACTGCAGGTGGTCCATCCCCGAGACCCATCGATTCCCGACTACTTGGATATCCAGTACGCCGGAGTCGCCTACAACACCGCCAACAACATCGTGATGTTTGGAGTATCAACCTGGGGGCCGTGGGCCACTCCGACCGATGTGTCCTTCAGCATCGACATCGACAACAACCTCGACGGGGTCTGGGATCGTACCCTCTTCAACAGCAACCCGGGGACCATGGCCGGCTACCTCTTCGGCACGTCGGGCGCCTACGCGCAGGATTCCTTCCTCTGCGCCTACTTCAATATCGCCACGAGCGGAGTGGGCACCACGCAATACCTCAATGCGGTCAGTGCCAATACGGCAGATACGGCTCTCTTCAAGAACAACGTGATGTTCCTGACGGCGAGCCCCGCCTCGTTGGGAATGGCAGGTACCAGCTTCAGGTACCGCATCATCGTCCGGCAGGGCACCAGCCCGTTGCTCGGCTCCGCCGTGGAAACCATTTCGGGACCGTTCTTCTGGGACCGCGCCGCCCAGGGACTTAACTTCGGTGGGACCTATCTCGGGAACGACCTCAACGGCGCGACTATCCCTGTCACCTGGAATACAGCGAACTTGGCCACGAACGGTTCGCTGGGAGCCCTCCTCCTGCACCACCACAACGCCCCCGGAAACACCGCCCAGGTCATCCCCCTCCAGGGCACGGCCTCGGCGGACCTTGCCCTCACCAAGACGGCCCTTCCCGCGTCGCCAACCTTTGGTCAGAACGTGGTCTTTACCCTCACGGTGACCAACAACGGCGGCTCCGCGGCCTCTGGCGTCACCGCCAGCGACCCGCTCCCCGCTGGACTTACCTTCGTTTCCGATGACGGTGCGGGCGCCTACAACAGCGCCACGGGCCAGTGGACCATCGGTGCCCTGGCAAGCGGCGCCGCGGCGACCCTACACATCACTTGCACCGTGAGTGGGCAGGGGACCATCGTTAACACGGCCAAGGTCTTCGCAACCTCTCCCCTCGACCCGGTCCCGGCCAACAACACCGCGACGGCGCAGTTCAGCGTCGGCCGCAGCGCCGACCTGGGAGTCACAAAGACGGGCGATGCCACGGTCTACAGCGGCGGCAGCATCACCTATACCATCACCATGACCAACGCTGGCCCCGACGACGCCCTCCACCCCTGGATCCAGGATGACGTTCCGGCCAACACGACGTTCGTTTCGGCCGCGGCGAGCGCCGGGGCGGTCCTTTCGATGCCGGGCGTCGGCGGCACGGGGACGGTGGTTGCGAGATGGCCCGCCAACGCCCTGCCCGCCGGGGGGACCTTCTCGCTGACCCTCGTGGTCAACGTGCCCGCCAACGTGCACAACGGCACGCCCATCACCAACACGGCGACGGTGGCGTCCCTCGTACCGGACGGCAATGCGGCCAACAACACGGCGACCTTTGTGACGAACGTCCTCTGCCCGACCTTCTTCATCCTGCCGGCGGTCCTCCCGCCCTCGGTGACTGGTCTTCCCTATAGCCAGCAGCTAACTACGCCGGGAACGGCAAGTGCGTGCACGTTCGCCGTGACCGCTGGGACCCTGCCCCCGGGTATCACCGTGTCGGCCGCCGGTCTCGTTTCCGGGATACCGACAAGCACTCTCAACTACAACTTCACGGTGACGGCCACCGACGCCGCGGGCTGCACGAGCGCCCAGGCCTACACCTTCGCCTCCGCCAACCTCTTCTTCCTCGATGACGCTGGACGGGCGAGGCTCTGCGTGAATGCCAGGACGGGGGCTTACATCTACCAGATTCTGCTCGGGCCCCACGCGGGCGAGACTTACACCGGAACCGCCAACATCGTGAACGGCGGGACCAAGATCTACAGCAAGCCGGGCGCCGCGGACTACCTGAACTTTACCTACGACCCCATTCGCAAGCGGGCCGCCGGGTACTTCCAGAGCCCCGTGGGAGGGTATTCGACCCTGACCGACTACAACACGGCCAACAACGCGGGTGGATGCACCTGATCGGCTGGTGACGACGGCGGGTGAGTGACCCGCCAGGAACAGGGGCGCGGGGTTCCTGCCACGGGCAGGGGCCCCGCGCCTTTTTTTGTGAAGAGTGAAAAGTAAGAAGTGAAAAGGGGAAAAGAAAGGCAAAGGAGAGAAACAGTGAGTGAGATGCGAGGAGTGAGGATGGGTGATCCGCACTCGGTGACTTCCGATTTGCCGATTGGGGCAAATGGCCCAGCGCTCTGGAGCTTTCCCGATTCATCGGTCCAGGCGTAAAGAACCCAGGAATAGCAAGGGTTTCATCTTGTTGACACCCCTAAAGCCCCGTGGTAGGCTTCCCTTCTGACTTTCGCAGGTCCAGGGGGGACCACACAGGCTCAAGGTCGAGGGTTCCAATGCAGAACACCTACCTGCCGATTCTGGTGATGGTCATCACCGCGTTCTGTATCGCCGTGGGGTTGGTGCTGGCCTCCTGGCTGCTGGGGTTCGTCCGCAAGTCCAGGACCCTTCTTTCCCCCTACGAGTGCGGCCTCGACCCCATGGACGAACCGTTCAAGCGCGTGTCCATCCGATACTATGTGGTGGCCCTGCTCTTCCTCCTGTTCGATGTGGAAACCCTCTTCCTCTTTCCCGTGGCGGCCGTCTATCGAGAGCGCGTGGCCGCGGGGTGGGGGCTCTTCGTCTACGGGGAGTTGCTCCTTTTCCTAGCGATCCTCCTCGTGGGTTACGTGTACGCCCTCAAGAAAGGCGCCCTGCGATGGGAATAGAGACTAAATCCCTCGCCGTCGATAAGCAGACCCAAGACGACCTCAAACTGCTCAAGCAAGGGGTCATCATGGGTTCCCTGTCCAAGGTCATCGACATGGCCCGCAAGAACAGCCTGTGGCCCATGCCTTTCGGGCTCTCCTGCTGTGCCATCGAGATGATGGCCGTCGCGGCGAGTCGGTACGACCTGGCCCGCTTCGGAGCGGAAGCCATGCGTTTCACCCCGCGCCAGTGCGACCTCATGATCGTGGCGGGAACCCTCACCAAGAAGATGGCCTTCGCGGCGAGGCGCATTTACGACCAGATGCCCGAACCCAAGTGGGTCATCGCCATGGGGGTGTGCACGACCACGGGCGGCATGTTCAACAGCTACAGCGTGGTCCAGGGGATCGATCACATCATTCCCGTGGATGTCTACGTACCGGGTTGCCCCCCCGTCCCGAAGCTCTGATCTACGCCATCATGAAGATCCAGGACCAGGTCATGTCCGAGAAATGGCGGCCTGCGGGAGAGATGCGCCGACACGGGCATTACCGCGGCCGGGACCCCAAATACGGCGCGCTTCCCATCCTGGACTTGGGCGTCAAGACGGAAGCGAATATCGACCCGGAGGACCCCAACGCGCCAACCTGGAGGAAGGGCTATTTCGGTGGCTGATCTGGTGAAGGACATCCAAGACAAGTTCCCCGGCGCCTTGAAAGAGGTGGTCCAAAAGCAGGGCGAGACGACGCTGGTGTTGGACGCGTCGCGAGCCAAGGAAGTTCTGCGTTTCATGAAGGCCGAGCGGGGGTTCAATTACCTTGTGGATGTCTCCTCCGCCCACTGGCCCGAGGAGGGGCGCATCGACGTGGTCTACCAAGTGCGTAGTCTGACCACCCGCGAGCAGGTGAGGGTGCGGGCCGCCTTGCCCGTGGAAGATCCGACCATCGAGACGGTCTGTGACATCTGGCGGACGGCAAACTGGCTCGAACGGGAAGTCTACGACCTCATGGGGGTGCAGTTTCTGGGCCACCCGGATCTGCGGCGGATCATGATGCCGGAGGATTTCGAAGGGTATCCGCTGCGCAAGGAGTACCCCATGGAAGGCGACGACGAGTGGCGCAACTATCTTACGCCTGAAGAGGGATGAACCACAGAGGCACGGAGGAACCAAAAAGATTTAGGTGGCGAATGATGACCGATGGAGCAGGGCGAACCAACCAAGAACCTAGAATGTTTTTTCTTGTCCTTTCTAACCAGGATTGGTCTTCCTCTGTGTCTCTGTGTCTCTGTGGTGAGTATTTCGTTGGGATGTCTTGATGGATAGATCGAACCGAGAGCGCCTGGACCTGAACACCGAACTCGTCACGGTCAACATGGGCCCCCAACACCCTTCCACGCACGGGGTTCTGCGCGTGGTCGTGACCCTCGATGGCGAGACCGTGGTGGCGGCCGTTCCCGACGTGGGCTACCTGCACCGCGGCATCGAGAAAATCTGCGAGACCATGACGCTTCATCAGGCCATCCCTTACACGGATCGGATGGACTACCTGGCGCCCGTCGTCAATAACATCGGGCTGGCCATGGCGGTGGAGAAGCTCATCGACTTCCAGATCACCGAGAAGTGCCGGGTCATGCGCGTGATCTGCATGGAGCTCGGACGGCTATCCAGCCACCTGCTCTGGCTCGCCACCGTGGGCCTCGATCTGGGTGCGGCCACGGTCTATTTCTACGCGTTCACGGGCCGCGAGCGGATCATGGACCTCTTCGAACGCATGTCCGGAGCACGGTTCACGGTCTCCTACGGCCGCATCGGGGGTCTCGCCCGCGATTGGGAGCCGGGCCTCGAGCAGGACATCCTGAAGGTCCTGGGCCCCACGCGGGACTGCGTCGAAGAGGTGGACAAGCTCCTGACCCGCAACGTCATCTGGTGTCAGCGGAACCAGGATGTGGGCCCCATCTCCGCCGAGGACGCCATCGACATGGGCCTGAGCGGCCCCAACCTCCGCGCCGCGGGGGTGGAGTGGGACATCCGGAAAGCCTACCCGTACCTGGGCTACGAACGATACGACTTCGAGATTCCGGTGGGCGAGCACGGAGACTGTTACGACCGGTACCTGGTGCGCATGGAAGAGATGCGACAGAGCATCCGCATCATCGAGCAGGCGCTCAAAGAGTACGACCCGAGCCTGCCGCTCTTCCCCCAGGACCTCCAGTCCCAGAAGGTTTTCCTGCCCCACAAGGACCGGGTGCTCACCAAGATGGAGGAACTCATCCACCAGTTCATCGTGGCCACCGAGGGCCCCAAGACCGAGCGCGGCAAGGAGATCTACTTCTCCATCGAGGCCACCAAGGGCGAGCTGGGTTTCTACCTCGTGGGTTCGGGCACGAACGTGGCGCACCGCTGCCATTTCCGGAGCCCCTCCTTCGTGAACCTCCAGGCCATGCCGCTCATGGTGGAGGGCCAGATGGTCGCCGATGTGGTGGCCACCATCGCCTCCCTCGATCCCGTTCTCGGTGAGGTGGACCGGTGAGTTACGCTACGGTGGCGGAGATGTTGGAGAGCCCGGAGTTCCAGGCCCGAGTGGAGGCCACGGTTCAGGCCTTCCCCGAGAAGCGCACCGCGCTCATGCTCGCCCTTCACCAGTGCCAGTCCGAACTGCGGTTCGTGCCCTTGGAATTTCAGGCCTTCATCGCGGACAAGCTGGGGATGTCGCCGGCCCACGTGCGCGGCGTGGTGACCTTCTACGAGATGTTCACGGAGAAACAGCTCGGCCGACACCTCCTCCAGGTGTGCAAGACCCTGCCGTGCATGCTCGCCGGCTCGGACATCCTCTTGGAACACCTCCAGCGGAAGTTGGGCATTAGGCCCGGGGAGACGACCCGGGACGGGAAATTCACCCTCGTCACCGTGGAGTGTCTGGCCTGTTGCGACGGAGGCCCCGCGCTCATGATCAACGAGATGTTGCACCGCCGAGTCTCCGCGGCCGACGCCGACCGGCTCCTCGCGGAGCTGGAATGAGAATCATTTCGAATTGGGAATTGCGAATTGTAAATTGCGAATCTGGAAATTCGAAATTCGGAATTCGAAATTCGAAATTGGGGCATCGGGATGGCTGAGCTCATGAAACTCCTGACGCGGAACGTGGGAAAGGCCAACTCCACCAACGTGGACGCCTACATGGCGTCGGGCGGGTACGATCCGCTCTTGACGGCGCTCCACAAGATGACGCCCGAGCAGGTCCTGGGCGAGGTGAAGGCCAGCAACCTCAAGGGTAGGGGTGGGGCCGGGTTCCCCGCGGGCCTCAAGTGGTCCTTCCTCCCCAAGGGCAAGGAGAAAGTTAAATACCTGGTCTGCAACGCCGATGAGAGCGAGCCCGGCACGTTCAAGGACCGGCTCCTCATCGAAAACGACCCCCATGCGATCCTCGAGGGGATGATCCTCGCCGGGTTCGCCACGCAGGCCTCGGGAGCCTTCTTCTACATCCGCGGCGAGATGCCCCAGGGCTACCGGATCTTCCAGCGGGCCGTGGACCAGGCCTACGAGCGCGGGTTTCTGGGCAAGAACATCCTGGGCTCGGGGTTCAGCTTCGAGGTCTATGTCTCCCGCGGAGCCGGAGCCTACATCTGCGGCGAAGAGACGGCCCTCATGAACTCCCTGGAGGGCAAGCGGGGCGAGCCCCGTCTCAAGCCGCCCTTCCCGGCGGGGTACGGCGTCTACGGCCAGCCTTCCAACATCAACAACGTGGAGACCTACGCCAACGTGCCCCTCATCGTGAAGAACGGCGGCGCGTGGTACGCCGCCATCGGCGCGCCCAGCGCCCCGGGACCCAGACTCTACGGCGTCTCGGGCCACGTGAAACGCCCGGGGGTCTTCGAGCTTCCCTCGGGGGTGTCCCTGCGCGAGCTGATCTACGAACACGCGGGCGGAATGCTGGGAGACCGCCCACTGAAGGCGGTCATCCCGGGCGGCTCCTCCGTGCCCGTGCTGCGCGCCGACCAGATCGACGTGACCATGGATCCGGACGGCCTCAAGACCGTGGGGACCATGGTGGGGTCGGCGGGTGTCATCGTCATGGACGATTCGGTCTGCATGGTGAAAGCGCATGCTGAACCTCATGCAGTTCTACGCCCACGAGTCCTGCGGCCAGTGCACGCCGTGCCGCGAGGGCACGCACTGGCTGAAGCGCATCCTCCAGCGCCTTGAAGAGGGGGGGGGCCGGCCCGGCGACGTGGATCTCATCGTCGAGGTCTCCAACAACATCATGGGGCGCACCATCTGTCCCCTGGGCGACGCGGCCGCCATGCCCGTCATTCCTTCGTCACGCAGTTCCGGGAGGAGTTCGAGGCGCACATCAAGGAGGGCCGCTGCCCCATGGCCCACACCCAAATGACCGTCGCCGTCTAGAAAGATTTTCACCACAGAGGCACAGAGGCCAAAGAGAAACCGAAAGAATGGGTGGCGAGTGATGGCCGATGAAGCAGGGCGAACCAATCAAGAATATAAAACAACAAGTCATGCCTTTTCTTGCAAGAAGTCTTTTTTCTCCGTGCCTCTGTGTCTCTGTGGTTCAAACTTCTTGAGGTTTTCATGCCGCTGATTCTGATCGACGACCGGGAGATCGAGGCCAAGGAAGGCGAGAGCCTCCTCCGGGTATGCCTGAACAACGGCATTCCGGTCCCCTACTACTGCTGGCACCCGGCGCTCTCCGTGGTGGGCCAGTGCCGCATGTGCCTCGTGGGCGTGAAGGGCGTTCCCAAGCCCCTGACCGCCTGCTCCACGAACGTGACCGACCCTGCCGCCGGACCAGAAGGTCGACGGGAAGTACGACATGGTGGTGGACACGAAGAGCCCCGCCGTGAAGAAGGACCAGCGTGCCATCCTGGAGTTCCTCCTCCTCAACCACCCCCTGGACTGTCCCGTCTGCGACCAGGCCGGCGAGTGCCAATTGCAGGAGTTCTCCTACACCTACGGCAACGCCGCCAGCCGCCTCGAGTTCGAGAAGGTGCACGCGCCCAAGCGCGTGGATATCGGTCCCCACGTCGTCTTCGACGTGGAGCGGTGCATCAAGTGCACGCGATGCATCCGCTTCTGCCAGGAGATCACGAGGACGGGGGAGCTCACCCTCTCGGAGCGCGGCGTCCACACCAGCGTGGACACCTTCCCGGGCGCGAGCTGGACAACGACTACTCGGTCTGCACGGTGGACATCTGCCCCGTGGGCGCCCTCACGAGCCGGGAGTTCCGCTTCAAGCAGCGGGTCTGGTTCCTCACGTCCAGCAACTCCGTGTGCCAGGAGTGCGCCCGGGGTTGCAGCGTCCGCGTGGACACCTACAAGGGCGAGATCCTCCGCCTCGTCCCGCGGGACAACCCGCAGGTGAACGGGCCCTGGATGTGCGACTACGGCCGCCTCGTCTCCGAGCGGCTGAAAGATATCACGGTCCTCGCCCGGCCCAAGGTCAGGCAGGGCGGCAAGCTTCAGGCCGTCGCCTGGCCTGGCTCGCCGAGGTCCTCGACGAGAAGCTCTGGCCCTTCCACGGGCGAGGAGCCAAGGACCTGGCGCTCGTCTGGTCGGGGCGCATGACCCTGGAAGAGATGGCCGCCGGCCAAGCCCTTTCGGCGGGCCTCTTCGGGGGGCGCCCCGGTGCGTCGCCGCGGGTCTGCCGGGGCGAGGACGACGACCTCCTCATCCGCAAGGAGCGCCGGCCCAACCTCAAGGGCGCGGCCCTCCTGGGCATTCCCGTGACCGACGAGCACGCGCCGCTCTCCACCCTCCTCAAGGGCAAGAAGGCCGCCCTCATCGTCCGGGAGGACCCCGTGGGGGACGCGCAGGGCGACCGAGAAGGAAGCCCCTGGAAGGCCCTGGCGCCCCATGGACCTCGTGGTGGTCGCCGAATACGGCCTCACCCAGACGGCGGCCGTTGGCCCACGTGTTCATCCCCCTGGCGGGGTGGCACGAGATGGAGGGCACGGTGGGGAACTTCCAGGGCACGGTGCAGAAGATGGCCCGCGCCGTGGTGCCGCCCCGGGACCGGAAGGCCTTTTACG
>CAVYWK010000029.1:175000-505548 GCA_963772255.1 uncultured Acidobacteriota bacterium | reverse complement strand
GTTCCTCCAGGACGACATCAAGGACGAGAAGGGCGTGGACGTGGTCTTCCCCGTGGACCAGGAGGGACGGGAGTTCGTCTTCTTCCCCGCGGTGAGCGACTACCTGCTGGAGGCCGACACGCTCAAGGGCATCGCTCTCACCTTCCACGCCGCGGGCGAGACGGACCGCTGGACCATCGGCACGGGATACTTCGACGGCATCAACTACGGCCTCTTCTACAGCGACTGGTGCGCAGAGCGCATCGTCAACAAGGAAATCGACGAGACCTATCGGCTCAAGGGCCAGAAAATCCTCATCGGCGAGTGCGGCCACGCCTCGCGCAGCGCCAAGGTCTTCGTGCCCTCCTTCGCGGGCGCAAAAGGCGCGCTGCCCGTGGTCAACATCATGGAAGTGACGCTGGACATGCTTCGGCGCGGCAAGCTCAAGCTGGACCCGAACGTCATCACCGAGCGCGTCACCTACCACGACCCGTGCAACATCGCCCGCACGGGCTGGATCGTGGACCAGCCCCGCGAGATCCTCCGCGCGTTTTGCAAGAACTTCGTGGATATGGTTCCCGACGGCGAGAAGAATTTCTGCTGCGGCGGAGGCGGCGGGACGGTCTCCATCGACGAGGTGCGCTCCTACCGCACGAAAATCACCGGCAAGGTGAAGGCCGATCAGATCCGGGCCACGGGAGCGCATTACGTGGTGGCGCCCTGCGCCAACTGCAAGAAGCAGCTCAGGGAGGTCTGCGAGGACAACGACCTCAAGGGCGTGGAGGTGGTGGGATTGCACGACCTCCTCTACAAGGCGCTCGTCCTGGACGGACAAGGGGGCATGCCATGAGCGGCTGGCTGGATCTCGCGCGCGGTCCCTTCCTCTACCTCGCTTTCGCGGTTTTGATCCTGGGGGCCCTGCGGCAGTGGGCGCTCGCCGTGGGCGAACTGGCGCGCGCTCGTGAGATGGCGGGCGACCAGAAGATCCCCTGGCGGTGGATGTTCAAGAAGAGCCTGGGCTGGATCGTTCCCGTGAACGCGCTCCGGGGGACGCGCATCCCCTTCACTCTCGCTTCGGTGGTCTTCCACGCGGGCATGCTCGTGGTGCCGATCTTTCTCGCGGGCCACGTGGCCCTGGTCCAAAAGGGTGTGGGGATCGGCTGGCCCGCCCTGCCCTCTGCGGTGGCGGACGGCCTCACCCTGGCGGCCCTAGCAGGGCTTGGGGTGTTATTCCTCTACAGGGTCGTGGACAAGGCCGCGCGGTTCATGAGCGGGCTGCAGGATTACTTCCTGCTCGCGCTGTGCATCCTGGTCTTTCTCACCGGGTACTTCGTGGCCCACCCCGCAGGAAGCCCCCTCCCCTTCACCCTCATGTACCTCGGGCACCTCTTGAGCGCGGAACTGGTCCTCGTCCTCATCCCCTTCAGCAAGCTCTGCCACGCGCTGCTCTTCGCCTCCACGCGGATCGTCTGGGAGTTGGGGTGGCACTTCGTGCCCGGCGGCGGCGACAGGGTGCGGGAGGCTCTCGGAAAGGCAGGTGAGCCCGTATGATCGAAAATCCCTGCATCCTCACGGACGTCACGAAATGCATCGGCTGCGAGCAGTGCGTGACCGCCTGCAAGAAGATCAACGGCCTGCCCGAAAACGACGCGCCACCGCGTCCGGGCAATTCGGTGGACGGCCTCGACGCCGGCCGGTGGACCACCGTCATCCGACAGCCCGACAACCACTTCGTGCGCAAGCAGTGCCGCCACTGCGCGGAACCCGCCTGCGTCTCGGTCTGCCCCGTGGGTGCCATGCAGAAGACCCCCGAGGGGCCCGTCATCTACGACAAGGGGATCTGCATGGGGTGCCGGTACTGCATGCTGGCATGCCCCTACGGCATCCCCCACTACGAGTGGGACTCGGCCAACCCCTCCGTCCGGAAGTGCATCCTCTGCTATCCGTCACTCAAGTCCGGGAAAATCGACAAACCGGCGTGCGTGGGGGCCTGTCCCACGAACGCCACCCTCTTCGGCACGCGGGATCAGATGCTGGCGGAGGCCCACCGGCGCCTCGCGGCGGAGCCCGCCAAGTACGTCCAGAAGATCTGGGGCGAATCCCAAGTGGGTGGCACCTCCGTCCTCTACCTCGCGGACATTTCCCTGGACTTCCTCGCGTGGGGTGGGGGGAAGGAGCTGACCGACCAGCCTCTGCCTACGCTGACCTGGGCGGCGCTCAAGCCCGTTCCCTTCGAATTTTTGGGCATGGGTCTCCTCATGGGTTCCCTCTACTGGATCATCGAGCGGCGAAAGAAGCTCATGGCTGAGAAGGCCGCCGGCGTCGCCGGGGGGGAGGACGATCATGGAAAATAGGCGCCTGTTCCTCTTCAAAGGCCTCATGTGGATCGTGGCGGGGCTGGCCGCGGCGGTGGCCATCCTCCGGTTCGCCCTGGGCCTGGGAACCGCCACGGCCCTGTCGGACACGACCCCGTGGGGGCTCTGGATCGGCTTCGATGTCATGGGAGGCGTGGCCCTGGCGGCGGGCGGCTTCGTCATGGCGGCGGTGGTGCACATCTTCCACAGGGACCGCTATCACGCGGCGGCGCGTCCGGCCATCCTCACGGCGTTCCTGGGCTACGGCGCGGTGGCGGTGGGACTCCTCTTCGACCTCGGCCTGCCGTGGAACATCTGGCACGCCATGGTCTATTGGAATTTTCGCTCGCCGCTCTTCGAGGTGGCGTGGTGCGTCATGCTCTACCTCACGGTGCTGGCCCTCGAGGTGACCCCCACGATCCTCGAGCGGACCCCCTTTCAAAAAACCTACCGGTTCTTCACCCGGCTTGCGCTGCCCATCATGGTCCTGGGCATCATGCTCTCGACCCTCCACCAGTCCTCCCTGGGCACCATGCTCCTGATCATGCCCTTCAGGGTCCACCCGCTCTGGTACAGCCACCTCCTGCCGGAGCTGTTCTTCGTGTCCGCCATCTGCCTGGGCATCTCCATGGTGATGCTCGAATCGTGCGTGACCACCTGGCTCTACAAGAGAAAGCCCGAGATGGAGATGCTCTCGGGCCTGGCGCGGCTGGCGAGTGTGGCGCTGGCGTTCTACTCCCTCTTCAAGCTGGGAGACCTCGTCAGGCAGGGCAAGCTGGGCATGGTCTTCGACGGGAGCACGTTCAGCAATCTCTTCATCGTCGAGCTTCTCATGTCGGCATGGGTTCCCATGGTCCTCTTTGCCATTCCAGCGGTTCGCCGGTCCTTCAGGGGGATCTGGATCCTGGCCGCGTGCTCCGTCTCGGGATTCGTCCTGGACCGGATCAACGCCTCCGGCCTGAGCCAGGTGTGGGCCACGCGGCAGTTTTACTTTCCCGCCTGGACCGAATTCTCGATCAGCCTCGGCATCGTGGCGGCGTGCGTCCTGGTTTTCCTCTTCATCGAGGAGCGCTTCCCCGTGGACCCGCACGGTCTAGAAGCCGTGGAAGCCGCGCGGCAAACGCAGGCGAAGGCGTTGCCCGCATTTGCTCCTTTCGCTCAAGTCTGGCTGGGCGAGGGTTGGCGCAAGGCGGCCAAAGTCTATTCGTTTCTCTTCGTCGCGGCGCTCGCCTTCGGCCTCACCGTGGCGCCCAAGACAGAACCCGTCCTTGAGACCCAGGCCGTCAGAGCCGTGGGCGCCAACATCTTGAGCATGGGGCCGGGACCGCGCCGCGTGTATTTCGATCACAAGAAGCACCAGGATGAGTCGGGGGGGGCCAAGAGCTGCGCCGTCTGCCACCACCTCCACCAGAAGGGCGATGTGGGAACGCCCTGTGTGGTCTGTCACGAAAAGATGTTCCTTGCCTCGGATATTTTCAGCCACGACGCGCACGTGGCCACGCTTCACGGCAACGCGTCCTGCGCCAAGTGTCACGGCGATAGCCAGCCCCTTCAGGTGACTCCCGCCAAGAAGTGTTCCGAATGCCACACCAAGGACCTGATGGCCCTCAATCCCGTCGTCACGACTTTCGATAAGAAGTGGGCTCCTTCCTACAAGGACGCCATGCACAAGATGTGCATCCCCTGCCACATCACCAAGGCCGCCGATCCGAAGGTGAAACTCCCCAACCTCGGCAGGTGCGGCGCCTGTCACGACGGCGGGACCGCAACCGAGAAGGCCTACAGAGCCGAAGTCCCGACCCCGCAGGAGGAAGAAGGCCGGACATGAGCGATTCCCCCGAAACCGAACCACGGCGCTCCAAGATACTGATCGTGGACGACGAGCGAGACATCGTGGAATACCTCACCATGGTCCTGGAGGACGAGGGGTTCGCCGCCTCCGGGTTGACCCAGACCTCCGGGGCGCTGGAGAAGATCGTCGCCCAAAGGCCCGACCTCATCCTCCTGGATGTGATGATGCCCGGCCACACGGGCCTGTCCCTCTACCGGGCCATGCGGGGGAGCCCTGCCACCAGGGATATCCCCGTGGTCATCATCAGCGGGTACGCCCGGAAGGAAGAATTCGCCCTGATGGACCTGCGCGAGCTGGAGTCGGGCAGCCTGCCTCGTCCCGAAGGGTACCTGGAGAAACCCATCGCCGTCGCCACACTGCTGGCGACCATTAGGAGGCTCCTTGGACGCCATGAGACCCGAAGCGGAACTGCCTGAAGTCCGCAAGCTTCTGAGCGACCACCTCTTCGACCTGGCGCCCATCATGATGGCGGTGCTGGACCCGGATTTCCATATCGTGGACGCGAACGCGGCGTTCGGAAACATGCTGGGACCGTGGGAGGGCAGGCATTGCTACGAGCTGCTCAAGGGATTGAGTTCCCCGTGTGACCGCTGCCAGGCGGCCTGGACCTTCGCCGACGGCAAGCCGCGCGTGTGCGACGACCGCCTCATCGTGGGCAAGGGCATCACCTCTCACTTCGTGGTGCGCGTGGCGGCCCTGGCCGCCGAGGGAATCATCTCAAACCCCTACATCCTCTGGGTGGCCTCCAATGTGAACGAGGCGAGCAGCCTCCAGCGCGAGAACGATATCCTCTTCGAACGCGTGCCCTGCTATGTGACGGTCCTGGACCGCGACTTGGAGGTGGTCCGCGCCAACCGGCGCATGCGCGAAACCTTCGGCAAGGCATGGGGCAAGCGGTGCTGGGAAGTCTACAAGAGACGCGACCGGCCCTGCCGGAAGTGCCCGGCCCTCATGGTTTTCGAGGACGGGCAGGAGCATACGGCGGAACAGATCGGCGTCACCACCACGGGGGAGGAGGCCCACTACATCGTGACCGCCTCACCGCTCAGCCGCGAGGGAGGAACCCCCGACGGCAGGGTGAATTTCGTCATCGAGATTGCCACCGACGTGACGCACCTTCGAACGGTGGAACGAGACAAGCTCGAGGCCGAGAGACTGGCCGCCGTGGGCCAGACCGTGGCGGGGCTGGCGCACGGGATCAAGAACATCCTCATGGGGGTGGAGGGCGGCATCTACGTCATGGAATCCGGCATGAGGAAGAGCCAGATGGGCCGGGTGGAACGCGGTGTCCAGATGCTCAAGCGCAACGTGGAGAAGATCTCCAGCCTGGTCAAGAACCTGCTGAGTTTCTCCAAGGGGAGGGAGCCGAGCGTTTCGATGGTGGATCCCAACGCCCCCGCGAGAGAGATCCTGGAGCTCTACGGAGCCATGGCCAAGACGGCCGGCGTCACGCTGGAGGGAGTCCTCCAGGAGAGCCTGGCGGCGGCGCCCCTGGACGCCGAGGGGATCCACACGTGCCTCACCAACCTCGTCTCGAACGCCATCGACGCCTGCCAGGCGAGCGAGAAGCAGGACTGCAAGGTGGTGCTCAAGACCTCCGAGTCGGAAGGCGCGCTGGAGTACGAAGTGTCCGACAACGGCTGCGGCATGGACTACGAGGTGAAGAACAAGATCTTCACGACCTTCTTCACCACGAAGGGGGCGGGAGGCACCGGACTTGGGCTTCTCACGACGCGCAAGATCGTCCAGGAACACGGGGGTAAAATCCTGTTAGAATCGGACCAGGGCAAGGGCACCAGGTTCCGCATCGTGCTTCCGCGAGAGCGGTTGCCCATGGTGACGGGGACTGGCCCCGGAGTGGGCGAGGGGCAAAAGGAGGGGGGTTCCCATGGCGAAACCCAGTGACAAGCGGATTCTGGTGGTGGATGACGAAGAGGATGTGATCACCTTCCTGACCATGGCCCTCGAGGATGCGGGCTTCGAGGTGGACTCGGCCCAGAGCGCCGACGAGGCCCTCCAAAAGGTCAGGGCCTGCCCCCCGGATTTCATTTCCCTGGACATGATCATGCCCGGCAAATCGGGGATCGTCCTCTTCCACGAGCTTCACAAGAATCCCGCCTGGTCCAAAATTCCCGTCCTGTTCGTGACGGGCCACGCCAAGGACGAGCGTGTCAAGCGCGATATGGACGCCGCGGCGGCCCTCGCCGACAGCACCCTCTCCGGACCGGCCACCTATCTTGAAAAGCCCGTGACGGCCGAGAAGTTCGTCCAGGCCGTGGCGGCCGCCCTCGGCGTCGACCTGCCCGAAACCACGCAGGAGGCAGAGCCGGAGGGAGATGTCCGGGGCGAGCTGGAGCACCTGATCCGCACCGCCGATCCGGAAGCGCTCAGGGAGGCCCTGCGCCTTCTCAAGTCAAAGTCCTGACCGAGGGCCACTCCGCTGGAAGGCGACTCGCCTGCATTCAAGGGGGAGTGTTGACTGCACCGATATTATGGGCATATGCTCTTAACTTGAGCCCGCCGCGGACATCTACGCTATGCCAAGACGGACCAGAGGAACGCGGGCCTGGTCACGAAGAAGATCCGGTTTGCGGACAGCAATCCGGGAGGGTTCGCGGAAGGAAGCCTCCACGACATCGCGACGAAGTCACATCGGTGAAAGGAGTCTCTCATGACGAAAGTTGCGACTACCCATGGTGGATGGCCAATTCTCGGAGCATTTCGGCGGCGCGGAGGCCTTCGGCCTGTTCGAAGTGGACGAGAGTCAAGAAGGCCATCGTCTCCAAGACCATGGTTGAGGCCCCGCCCCACGAGAAGGGCGCTTTCCCGGTGTGGCTCCGCGACCAGGGCACGAGCGTCATCCTGGCGGGCGGTATGGGCCCTCGGGCCGTACAGATGTTCGAGCAGTTCGGCATAAAGGTGGTCGCGGGCGTGGCCGGAGGCGATCCCGCGGCCGTCGTCGAGGCGTTCCTGTCGGGTCACCCTGAAAACCACCGGCGAGGTGTGCAGCGGCGGTCACCTGCACAATTGCGGCGACCACGGCGAATAGGGACAGGAATGCCGGGACTAGGGGACAGGGGTGACTAGGGGACCAGGAAGACCGTGGACAAAGCACCGTTTGGCCCGGCTCCCCGCTTTTTGCTTTTCACTTCTTCACTTTTCACCCTTTTCTCCGGCAGCCAGGGCTCGCGGATTAGGGAGAGCACCGATGACGACGAAGACACTGGGCATCAACAGCAAGCTCGTGCACGGTGGGTACCACCCCGATGCGACGGGCGCGGTTAATGTCCCCATCTACCAGAGCTCCACCTTCGCGTTCCGGGACGCGGCCCACGGCGCCGCCCTCTTCGCCGGCAAGGAGAAGGGCTACATCTACACGCGCATCGGGAACCCGACCATCGCGGCGCTGGAGGAGAGCGTGACCGCGCTGGAAAACGGCGCCGGCGGCGTGGCCACCAGTTCCGGGCTCGGCGCCGTCAACACGCTGTATATGGCCCTCCTCGGCCAAGGCGCCCACATGGTGAGCACCGCATCCGTATACGGGCCGAGCCGAGGGCTCATGGAGAAGCACTTCGCGAGGTTCGGAGCCGAGGCCTCCTTCGTGGATACCTCCAACCTGGACAACCTGCGCCAAGCCCTCCGGCCCGAAACGCGATTGGTTTACGTCGAATCTCCCTCCAATCCCGCCATGCAGGTCACCGACATCGCAGGCGCCGCGAAGATCGCCCACGAACACGGCAGCCTGCTGGCGGTGGACAACACCTTCGCCAGTCCCTACCTCCAAAAGCCCCTGGACCTGGGGGCGGATGTGGTCCTCCACTCGGTCACCAAATTCATCAACGGCCATGCCGATGTGGTGGGCGGCATCCTCGTGGCCAAGGAGGCATCGGTCCTCGCCCGCCTGAGGGATGTGATGATCCATACGGGCTGCAACATGGACCCCCACCAAGCCTACCTCGTGCTCAGGGGGCTCAAGACTCTGGGAATCCGCGTGGAGAGAGCCCAAGAGAGCGCCATGGCCATCGCGCGCTGGCTGGAAGCCCATCCGAAGGTCAAGAGCGTGCGCTACATCGGCCTTCCCTCCCATCCGCAGCACGAGGTGGCCAAACGGCAGATGAGCGGCTTCGGATCCATGATCAGCTTCGAGCTCAAGGGAGGGCTGGAGGCGGGACGGAAACTCATGGACCGCGTCCAACTCGCCACCCTGGCCGTCTCCTTGGGAGGGGTGGAAACCCTCATCGAGCATCCCGCGTCCATGACCCACGCCTCCATGTCCAAGGACGCCCGCGAGGCCGCGGGCTTCACGGACGGCCTCGTGCGCTACGCCGTCGGCATCGAAGATGTGGAGGACCTCATGGCGGACCTGGAACAGGCCTTGGAGAGCGTGTGAACTGAGGGTGACCAGCCAGGCGCCGCTGGAAGGCACCAGGCTTTCGCTCGGAGGGACGGACCATGGCGAAAATCGCGATTCTCTACTGCAAGCGGATCAAGGATATCTCCTGCGTGGCCTGCGCCAAGTGCTTCAAGGCGGTGGACAAGAGGGACGGTGCATTCGCGAAGATGGAGGACATCCAGATCGTCGCGATGACCCATTGCGGGGACTGCCCGGGCCTAGTCGTTCCGAGGGTCAAGCAGCTCATGGAGACGGCCAAGGCCCTCGATACCTCCATCGACACGATTTACTTCGGGACCTGCATGAAGCTCGCCATGGAGACCGCCGCGTGCCCCATCGATTTCGAGGCCACGAAGGCGATCCTCACCCAGAAGTTCGGGGTGGAGGTACTGCTCGGGACCCATTCCTACTAGGCGGGAAACGCGAGAGGGCCGCAACGGGTGAACGCCCATGGGACGCCTGAGACGAGCCTATTACGACTGGTTTTCGAAGCGCTATGACGCCTTCGTCGCCCTCCACTCCCGCGATAGGCAGGGCGCAGCCAGGAAGTTTCTCGCGGACCATGTTCCCGTAACGGAGGGTGGATCGGTTCTCGACCTCTGCACGGGCACGGCCACCCTGCTTCCCTCCCTGCAGCGAAGGATCGGCCCTGGCGGACGCGTGGTCGGAGTGGATTTTTCGGTGGGCATGTTGGAGATGGCCCGGGCCAAGACGAAGGACTTCCCCAACATCTACCTCGTGGAAGCCGAAGCTGAGAACCTGCCCTTCGGCGACGGTACCTTCGACGCGCTCACCTGCTCGCACGCTTTTTACGAGCTCGCGGGGAGAGCGCAAGACCGAGCGCTGCTGGAGGTTCGTCGTGTGCTGAAGCCGGCGGGGGCCTTCCTCATGATGGAACACGATGTTCCTGCAAACCCCCTTGCAAGAGCTCTATTCTACCTGCGCCTCGCCTCCATGGGGGCCGCACGGGCAACATCCATCCTCCGCCACGAACAGGAACTCCTGGGAAATTACTTCGGCCGCGTGGAAAGACTCGCAGTGCCTGAGGGAAGATCCAAGGTCTGGATCTGCTGGTCATGAGACCAGCCAAACAGGTCTGACAAAAGAAGTTCGGGCGGGAGTTTCAGGACACGTCCCAAACTTGAGTCCCGGATTCCGACTCCTTGACAATCGCTTCTAATGGACATATGTTCTATACGATGGTCGGAGGGTTCTCTTGAGAGAGACCCCGCTGGTTCAAGGAGAAGATCCCATGCCCAGACCCACGCAAGTCCGCTTCGTCAGAGCCGCTTCAAAAATCCGCGGACTCAAGCCTCTCGGCATTCCCATGACCGAACTTGACATCATCACGATGCAACTCGATGAACTCGAAGCCGTGAGGCTCGCGGATCGCGAGGGGCTCTATCACGAAGAGGCAGCGGAACGGATGGGCGTTTCCAGGGTCACCTTCGGCCGCATCTTGGTTCGTGCGAGAGCGAAACTGGCCGAGGCGCTCGTTGAAGGCAAGGCTCTCTTGGTGGGAGATGGCCCCGTCCAATTGCATAGCCAGCAGGACGATTCGTGTCCCATTCACGGAGGTCCACGGCGCCGGGGTCGTGCCTGCCGGTGCGACGAAGAGGCCAGCGATGGCCTTTCACAGGAGGTTCTCCATGGACGAAAGAAATAAGTTCGATGGTGGAATGCGTGGTATCGGACCCGGAGGATGCCTCCGGTGGGCAAGCCAGGTTGGCGAAAACCGCGGCGTGGGGGTCGGCGGTTTCCCTTGGGGCGGTGGACGCGGTCGGTGCTGGGGCGGCGGGGGCCAGACCAACCCGGTGCCTCAGGAGGGCCGGAAGAACTCCTCGCGTGGCTCTCTGGTGAATGAACTGGGCCGCAGGGTTGAGGCACTGGAGCAACGCCTAGCCGAAACCACGCAGAGCCGGGAGGCACAGCCCCGTCCCTTGGAGCCGGAATAGACGACATTCAGCAGGCTGTTAGACGGGAGACACGCCGATGAGCCCCGTCCTGTTCGTGGTTGGTTTCGTTTGCGGCCTTGCCTTTACAGGCGGCTGGATCATCGCCCTGATGCGTGCCCGCATGATGGAAGTCACCAAAAGTCCACTGCCCCTTGATGAGACGGTTCACGCCTTGGAAGCGGCCATCCGCCGAGCCGGATGGATGCTCCCAGACTCCAGGAGGTTGAATGACAGCTTGGAGAGGGCGGAGGTCTATTTCCCGCACAGAGTGCACTTGATCAAGCTTTGCGAGCCGCACCACGCCGCGGAGGTCCTCACGGACAACCGCGAGATGGCCTGTCTCATGCCCTGCACCTTCGCGGTTTACGAGGCCGATGACGGCGCCGTCCATGTTTCCAAGATGAACACCCGGCTCATGGGCAAGCTATTTGGCGGTTCCATGGGACGGGTCATGGGCGGAAGCGTGGCGAGAGCCGAGAAGGCCATGATCGCGGAAGCTCTCGGGAAGTAGGAGCGTCATGGGCACGGAGCGAATCGCCGAAGCATCGGGACAGGACCCCAGTCCCATGGTCTCGCGGGTCTATGGCCCCGTCTCGAGCCGCAGGCTGGGGCGAAGCCTGGGCGTGGACCTCGTCCCGTACAAAGCGTGCCCCTACGACTGCGTTTATTGCCAGCTCGGTCCCACGACGCGGCTTACGGCGACGCGCGCCACTTTTTTCCCGGTGCGAGATCTTGTCAACGAGATTCTGGCCAAAGCCGAGACCTTCAAGCCTGACACCATAACCCTGGCCGGTTCGGGCGAACCGACCCTTTATAAGGCGCTCGGCGCCTTGATCGGGGGAATCAAAGCCAAAACCAAGGTTCCCGTCGCGCTGTTGACCAACGGGGCCCTCTTCGGGGATCCGGAGGTTCGGCGCGAGGCAGCCCTGTGTGACCTCGTGATCCCAAGCCTGGACGCGGGCGAAGAATACTTTTTCCAATGGGTGAACCGTCCCGTCGAGGGCCTCACCCTCGAAAAGATCACGGAGGGGCTCGTCCTATTCCGAAACTCTTACCAAGGACCCATATGGCTAGAGGTCATGGTGCTCCAGGGTCTCACCGAGCAGCGTCGCCACCTGCGCGCCATCGCCGAACGCGCCGAGACCATCCGGCCCGACAAGATTCAACTGAACACTCCGATTCGGCCGAGCGCGAGCGATTTCGTTTTCCCCGTCGGTCTGGAACGGCTGGAGGAGTTTCGCGCCCTCTTTGATCCAAAAGCCGAAGTCATCGCGCAGCCCTCAAAGGGTAGGATTTGCGCTCCCGTCTGCCCCGAGGCGGCCGCCCCGATCTTGGAGATGCTCTGGCGGAGGCCATGCACGTTGGAGGACATCTGCGCGGGCCTCGGGACGAGCGCGCCGGGAGCGTTGAAGGTCTTGGAGTCGCTGGTCGACGAGGGTAAGGTTCACGGCGTGCTGCGCTCCGGCCGCTATTTCTTTGACGCCACAAGAGATGGGCGAGAGAAGGAACAGCCATGAACTTCAAGGCCGTGCTCGCCGATGCCTTGATGATCACCGGATTCGTCTTCGTGATGATGCTCCTGGTGGAGTACCTCCAGGTCTTCTCGGCGGGACTTCTGGGAAGGTGGCTACAACGGGGCGGGGTCTTTCGGGTCGCGGCCGTGGCCCTCGTGGCGACCGTGCCCGGCTGTCTCGGCGCCTTCACGGATGTGACGCTTTACACCCACGGCATGATCAGCTTCGGAACGCTGGCCGGGGCCATGATCGCCGCCAGCGGCGACGAGGCCTTTGTCATGCTGGCCCTTTTCCCAGGTAGTGCCCTGCTGCTGTTTGGCCTCCTGTTCGGCTTTGGGGTTTTGGTGGCTCTATTGGTGGACCGGCTCTCAGAACCGCGATTTTATAAAAAGGGCTCGTGCCCCGAGGGAATCGTTCTCCATGAAGGGGAGGTTCCCAAGGATCCCACGAGGCTTCTCCGCTCTTCTTTCAGAGCATGCAGCCTTCAACGGGCGACCCTCTGCCTCACATTGGGTTTGTTCATCTTGGCCACAGGGCTCGGGTGGATCGGTCCCGAAATCTGGAACTGGATCCGCTGGACACTGCTTGTTGTCGCGGGCTTGGCGCTCTTCGTCGTCATCTCCGTGCCAGAGCATTTCCTCAAGGAGCACCTCTACGAGCACGTGGCGAAAAAGCACGCGCCCAGGGTTTTCCTTTGGGTGCTGGGCGTCCTCCTGGTATTGGCTTGGTTCCATGCCGCCGACCTTCCCCTGGGCGGGTGGATCAAAACCCATCCAGCACTCTCGTTGTTGGCGGCCGTGCTCATCGGCGTCATTCCCGAATCGGGCCCCCACCTGATCTTCGTGACGCTCTTCGCCCAGGGCGTCCTGCCTTTCTCCGTTCTTGCCGCGTCGTCGGTCGTCCAGGACGGCCACGGGATGCTGCCGCTCCTGGCGGAATCGCCCTGGGAATTCGTGAAGGTGAAGGCCGTGAATGCTTTCGCGGGATTTGCACTGGGTGGCACCCTCATGGCCGCGGGTATGTAAGAGAAGGGGAGGCTTTCATGGATTGGCTTTTCAAGCCGTGGGTTCTAGGAGGAATGACCCTTCGCAATCGCTTGGTCATGGCTCCCGTGAAAACGGCCTATGGCACGCCAGCGGGGCGCGTCACGGAGCGCCATCTACACTTCTACCGGGCTGTGGCGGAAGGGGGCGTGGGGCTGGCCATCCTCGAGCCGGTCTCGGTGACCCAGAAGGCCGTGAACACCCCAGACAGCTCGCGGTCCACCACTCATACAGCGTCAAGGAACTCTCCAAAATCACGGTGGTGCTCCACGAATTGGGCGCCAAGGCCTGCCTCAACTTGAATCACGCGGGGCGAGCCGCCAACCCCAAGGTCACGGGTGTTTCGTCCGTGGCTCCCTCCTCTGGACCGTGCCCGGCAAAAGGCACTCAGAGCCCGGGAACTTTCCGAAAAGGAAATCTCGGCCATCGTTCGCGGCTATGACCAGGCGGCGTGCAAGGCCGAGGAAGCCCGATTCGACGCCCTGGAGATCCAGGCGGGGCACGGTTACCTGCTCCAGCAGTTCCTCTTGCCCGACACCAACAAGCGGAAGGACGCCTACGGCGAGGATCCCCTGCGCTTTGCCCGGGAAGTGTTTCAGGCCGTCCGCGCCGTGACCACGCTTCCTTTTTCGTGCGTGTCACCAGACCGCTGGATGCGAGTCCGCCTCGTGGACGAGCGGCTGAAGGCCCTGGTGGCCTTGGCGGAAGAAATGGGAGCCGTCGCCCTCCATGTGGGCATGGGCGACGCCTGCACTGCCCCGCCGTGGTATTACCATCACGGTTCCCTGCCAGAAAAGCCCCAAGAGGAGGCGCTACGCTTCTTTGGCGCTGCCAGCCGCCTGCCGCTCATCGCCGCCGGCCGCATGGGGGACATGGATCGCGTCAGGAAGTTCTTGGAGCAGGGCCTGCTGGACGCGGTGGCGCTGGGACGACCGCTGGTGGCCGATCCTGCTCTTCCCGCCAAGTGGCAGCGGGGCGCCTACGACGACGTGGTCCCCTGCGGATCCTGCCTCCAGGGCTGTCTGCGCAATGTGGCGAAGAGGAGAAGGCCTTTCCTGCATCGTCAATCCTTGCGTGGGGAAAGCGCCCATCACTCCTGCGGTAAGAAAGCGGCGCGTCCTGGTGGTCGGTGCCGGCCCGGCCGGGCTTTCCGCGGCGCTAACGCTCTGGAAGCGCGGGCACGGCGTCATCGTCGCCGAGGCATGCGGCGAGACCGGGCGGCAGCCTTTCGCGCGGCGCCCCTTTCTCCAGGCAAGGAGGCTATGGAGCGGCCGCTCCGGGGCCTCCGGCGGCTTGTGGAGCGAGCAGAATATCCCCGTTTATGCTCAACCAGGCCGTGGACGAAGCCTTCCTGAAGAAGGTTCACCCGGAAGTCCTCATCTGGGCCGCCGGTTCCTCGCAGCACGTGCCGCCCCTTGAGGGGATGGAACGCATCCCCAAGCTCACGTCGCTTGGAATACTACCTGGAAGGGCGCGGCCTGAAGGGGAAGCGCGTGATGGTCTTAGGTGGCGGCATGGTAGGCGTGGAGGCGGCGGAGAAGCTAGCCATGGAAGGCCGTAACGTGGCCCTCGTGGAAATGCTGCCCGAACTGGCCGTGGGCATGGAGACGGTGAGCCGCACTCTCACGCTCGATCGCCTGAAGGGAGACCCTTCCATCACCGTTCTGCTCAACACCACGGTGAGCAGATTTGAAGATACGGAGGTCGTTTTGAAGACGGAGGAGGGCGAACGGCGCCTTCCCGCCTTTGATTGGGTGCTCATCGCCACGGGGCTTGAGCCCAGGCCGCTCCCGGAGGCGTTTAAGGATCTCGTGCCGGAGTTCCATGTCATCGGAGACGCGCGGCAACCTCAGGATGTGGAGGCGGCTACTCAGGCAGGCTACGAAGACGGGGTTGCAGGTGTAGCCCTTCCCATCGCTGTGGTGTCAAGAGGAGGTGGATCATGAACGGGAAAACGGCAAATGGCCGGTGGTTCGGCGCGACGGCGGTGGGTCTCCTTCTCGCTTGCCGGGGCGTTTCGATTTGGGCGGCCGATGGCGCGCCGCTCCTGGTGGCCGCGTCCGAGCCAGATGTCGCGGCCATCGTCAAGGAGGTAGGCGGGATCCAGGTGGAAACCTTCACCCTGTTCCACGGATGCATCCTCAAGAAGCAACTCGCGGTGGATCCGGCCGTGAAGACCAAGCTGCTGGGAGCCGACGCCCTCGTCTGGACCGGGTTCATGCCCGAGGCGGGAGCCATCCGTCTCGCTGTGGGGAGCCTCCCCAATAGCCAGGAAAAGAAGACCTGGAACCCCGTCTGGATCAACCTGTCCAAAAGCACCGTGCAAGTGGATCCCGCGCACGCCAGCGGTGGCGGTTGGTGCGAGGGTGACGTGAACGAATTCACCGTTCACGGCGATCCCTTCTTCCGGCTGAATCCGGAGAACGGGGCCATCATGGCCCGTGAGGTGGCCAGGGGACTCGCGAAGCTCCGGCCCGATCAAAGAACTTATTTCGATGAAAACGCGGAGCGGCTTTTCAAAGGCCCTTGCCCTCGATATCGACAGGTGGAGAGCGGCGCTGAAACCCCTGGCAGGGATGCGCGTCTTGTGCACGCAGTGCGGCTGGCAAAATTTCGCCCGGCTCGGCGGCCCTGAATTGCTCGTGTGCAAGAAGAAGCCCGGCTGCTGCCCTACGCCGGAGGCTTTGGTGAAACACGTGGAGGAGATGAATGTGGCCGTCATCCTTTTGGATCCCCACACCATGCCCAACCACGTCAAAGCACTGCGGACCGTGCCCGATGTGCTCATCGTCGACGTCCCATCCTCCATCGGAGACTTGCCGGGAGCGACGAGTTACGGTGCTATTTTCGACAATTTTGTCCAAGCTCTGCAGAAGTGCGCCAAGGAGCGAGGCGGCAAGAGCTGAAGGGAGGAGAACTCCATGCAACACAAAGGTAATATGGGATCGTCGGGCAACTGTGTGTGTCTAAGCTGCGGGTCGGTCAAGCTGCACCAATCGGGCATGCCCTGCAAGGACGAGCGCTGCCCGAAATGCGGCAAGGTCATGGTGCGCGAAGGCTCGGAGCACCACCTGCTGTATCTGAAAAAGCAGGAAGAGAAGAACAAAAAAGCGTGAAGGCCACGGCGGAATGCTATGACGAGGAGGGAGACCTTGCGGGAGAGCGCTGATGAAGAAGATAGGTATCATCATCTGTGATCGCTACCGCGAATGCGGCGGAGGAAAGTGTTTCCGGGCCTTGCGCGAGCGCCGGGGGGCCTTTTCCCGGTATCCCGCCGAGGAGTGCGTGGAGATCGTGGGCTATTCCACCTGCGGCGGCTGCCCGGGAGGAAACATCGAGCACGTGCCCGAGGAGATGAAAAAGAACGGAGCGGAGGTCATTCACTTGGCCACGGGCCTGGTCGTCGGCTATCCGCCATGTCCCTACCTCGAGGATTTCAAAGCCTTCATCGAGGCGGCCTTCGGCGTTCCCGTCGTCGTAGGAACACACCCGATCCCGAAGAGGTATTTGGACAACCACCGGAAGCTATCCTTCTGGAAGAGATCACGCATGGGGGAACTCGCGGGGGACCTTCTGGCCGAGAGCTACCAAGTCATGGCATCCTACGATTGAGACGCATTCCGCCAGAATTGCCGGCTTCTCGACCCGGCGACTTGCTGTATCTTATGATGGAATTGAAGGAGAACTCCATGGGAACCAAAGGACGGCAGATCATCGGGATGGATGTGGAGGAGCTGCTGGGGCTCCTGAATGCAGCTTACGCGAGCGAGTGGCTGGCCTATTACCAATACTGGCTGGGAGCCAAGATCCTCAAGGGCCCCATGAAGGATGCGGTTGCCGCGGAGCTCACCCTGCACGCCACGGAGGAATTGAACCACGCCACGCTGCTGGTCGCCCGCATCGTCCAGCTCGGGGGCACGCCGGTCACCGACCCCAAGCAGTGGTTCGCCCTCAGCCCGTGCGCCTACGACGCCCCGGACGATCCCTATGTGGCCGTGGTCCTGGATCAGAACATCGCCGGCGAGCAGTGCGCCATCGGCGTCTACAAGCGTCTCATGGACATCACCAAGGACAAGGACATGGTGACCTACAACCTGGCCCTCACGATCCTCCAGCAGGAGGTGGAGCACGAGGAGGACCTCCAGAGCCTCAAGGAGGATTTGGACCTCATGGTTTCAAGAGGGAGCAAGTGAAAGGAGGCCCCATGGCGGAGAAACAGGCGGCGTCAAAGAAAACGGGTTGCGTGGAACCGGCGGGCGGGGTCGTCAAGAAGGCGACGCCGGCCGCACCAGCGAAGGAGGTGTCGATGGACATTTCGAGAGCAGGAAGTGGCGCGGGTGGGCAAGCCGGCGCCCGATTTCGAAGCAAGCGCGTTCTTCGGCGGGGCGTTCAAGAACTTCAAGCTCTCCGACTTCAAGGGGAAGTGGATCCTTCTCTGCTTCTATCCGGGTGATTTCACCTTCGTCTGACCCACCGAACTGGCGGCGGTCGCCGCCACGCATCCCGAACTCAAGAAGCTCGGCGTCGAAGTGTTCTCGGTCTCCACGGACAGCCGGTTTTCCCACCTCATCTGGCAAGAGGAGGAACTCTCCAAGATGGTGAAGGGCGGCGTGCCCTTTCCCATGCTCTCCGACCAGGGGGGAGCCATCGGAACGGCCTACGGCATCTACGACGAGGCCGCCGGGGTGGACATCCGGGGCCGGTTCATCATCGACCCCGACGGCATCATCCAGGCCATGGAGGTGCTCACCCCCCCCGTGGGCCGCAACGTCACGGAACTCGTCCGCCAGATCAAAGCCTTCCAGCACGTGCGCAAGACGGGCGAGGTGACGCCCTCCGGCTGGCAACCCGGAAGGCCCACCCTCAAGCCCAGGCCCGAGCTCACGGGTAAGGTTTGGAAGGAGTGGAAGGTCAAGAGCGCGTTTTAGCAAAGACCGAACGGAGCGAGTTTGAGATTGGGTGGGGTGATGGGGGGCGCCTGGAGTGGGCGACCCCTCGCGCCTCACCGCTTTTCTCCAGCATGGCACCTGGAAAGGATGGGACATGGCGCTGACGCCCGAAGAATTGGAACGGCGCAAGGCACACTTCTGGACGAGGACGGCTCAGTACAGAAGTCTGGGGTTCGATCGGATCCTTGCGGTGTCGGCCGTACTCGACGGCATGGGCCAGGTCGAGGGTCCGGCGTTGGACGTGGGAACCGGCATGGGTCTCATGGCGCGGGAGTTGGCGGGAAGAGGGTTGGATGTGATCACGGTGGATGTGGACGCGGAGGGCCAGCAGGTGGCCGCGGCGCTGACCGAGGATCCCGCTCTCGCAGAACGGATCCGCTTCACCCTCGCCGACGGGGCCGCGCTCCCCTTTCCCGACGGGCATTTTGGTTGCGCGGTCACCATGGACGCCCTGCATCATTTCAGCGAGGGAGCGCACGTCCTTCAGGAGATGATGCGCGTGGTCCGGCCCGGCGGCCTCGTGGTGCTTGCCGAATTCACCGCCGAGGGGTTCGCTCTGGTGGCGCGGGTCCATGAATCGGAGGGAGGCAGTCACGCGGAGGGACCCGTGACGATGGATTGGGCGAGAGGCTTTCTCGCAGCCCGGGGCGTCGTGGAAGAAGCGACCCGGGAGCTGAGCTTGCACCGCGTGGCGGTCTTCCGGCAACCGGAGGAGGCCCGTTTGCCCCCAACTTTCGCGGCCCTGGATCGCCCCGGTCTGCTGTCCGCCCTGGACGTCTTCGCCAAGAGCTGGCTCGCCCACGACGGATGCTGGTTCCTGGCCGCGGAGGAGCGGTACGGCACGCAGACGGCCATAGAGCTGGACGCATCTTCATGGGCCCGATTCGCCGCCGCGGAGGCCCGCCGCATCATGGATGCTTTCGGCATCCCCGCGAACGGCGGGCTGGAGTCGCTGCGGCGCGCGCTGTCCTACCGGATGTACAGCTTCATCAATCCGTCCCGCGTTGAATGGTCCGAGGGTGGTGACGTGCTGCGTTTTTTCATGGAGGCCTGCCGCGTGCAGGAGACGCGCCACCGAAAGGGTCTGCCTGACTTTCCCTGTAAATCCGTCGGGACGGTGGAATTCGAGACCTTCGCCCGCACGGTGGACCGGCGCATCGTGGCGACCTGCCTTCACTGTCCGCCCGACGAGGAGGCCCAGGGCCACTGCGGCTGGGAATTCCGCATTTCTCTCGTTCCCTGAGGGGGCCGGGGCTTGACTCTTCGACAGGGTTCCTCACCGCGCGTGGAGACCGGCGATCCGGACGGCGCCGCGATGGTAGCCGTCCGGGAAAAGCGCCTCCAGTCCCCCCAGCTCTAGCCCGAGGGTTTCGCACGTGGCATAGACGGTTGGCACCTCGGCGGTCTCACGGAAGGCTTCGCGGAGGTACCGGATGACCTTCCAGTGGGCGTCCTGCAACCCCGCCTCCATTTTCAGGTCCTGTGCCAGACGGACCGCGAAAACTTCGTCCCACTCGGAGGGGTCCAGGAGAAACCCGCGCACGTCGACTTTGTAAGTCTTGCCTTCCGTGATGGGACTCCGGTCCCTGACTCCGGCGCGCAAGAGGGCCGTGGATAAATCCGCCTCCCTGTACGTGAGGCCCGCCGCTTTGCAGGCTCCCCTGAGGTAGCCTGTCGGAAAGAGTTCCTTGAGAGCCCTCAGGCTGAGCCCGTTGGCCCTGCACGTCTGATAGACCATGGGACATCGACCCGTGGTCTGGCAGTATTCCCGGATGAACCGCACGACATTCCAATGGGCGTCTGCCAGGGGCAGTCGGATATCAATCTGCGGCGCCATTCCCTCTGCGAAAGCCTCGTCCCAATCGTCGCTGTCTTGGAGAAAACCGATCTCATCCACCGGATAAATGCGGTCACGGAATGTGAAAGCCGGCATGCGATCCTCCTCCTTTGGTCGTCCTGAAAGCTCTGTTTCTACAGGGTTGGATCCTGCGGCAGGACCATGGTGAAGACTGCCCCTTCTCCCTCCTGGCCGCCCACTTCCAAATGGCCGCCGTGGGCCCGCGCCAGTTTTTGAACCACCTGAAGCCCCAACCCGGTGCCGCCGGAACCCTTGGTGCTCTTGAATCCCTCCAGAATTTTCGGCACCTGCTCTCTCGGGATTCCCGGCCCGGTGTCCGCAACGATCAGGGTGAAACGGCTCGCGCCCGCCCGGCCAACGCGGATTTCAACGCGCCTCTCCCGTCCGGGAGGGAGGGTCGAACAGGCTGAGATGGAGTTGGCAAGGAGGTTGATCGCGCATTGCTGGATCGCCTTCTTACAGAAGCGAAATGGTGGGAGACCCGCCTCCACCGTCAGACAGATCCGCGTTTCGGAGGCCAGCGCCTGGGCTTCCATCTCCCTGACGGCCTCCTCGGCCGCTTGTCCGAGGCTCGCTTCGAAAAACAGCAGCGGCCCCTCCCGCGAAAGGGCGAGAAGATCGCTTACGAGGTTTTTCAGCAGCGTTAGACGCCTCTCCGCCACGGCCCATCCCTTGCGAACCAGCTCGGGGCGCTCCTGGGCGAAACCCATGTGGATGAGCGCCGTACCTCCCTCGATGCCGTTGAGCGTGTTCTTGATCTCGTGCGCGCTACTGGCAACGGCGAGGCCGATGAGGCACAGCTCTCGGGTTCTCTCGGTGCCCTCCGCCACGAGTGGCCGCAAGTCGGTGAGGATCAGGAGGGCACCTTCCGAACCCGCGCTCGTCAGAAAAGTCACGCCGTCGCACCTGACAGGCCGCTCAACTCCGTTGCGGTCGCGAACCGCGGTGGTTAGACCCACCTCCGTGCCTGGAGATCGGAGGGCCCTGGCTACGGCCTCGAGGAGGTCATGAGAGCCCAATGCCTCCAGGGGGACAACTCGGTTCTCCTGAGCGTGGATCCCCAGAAAGTCGCGCGCCGCCGAATTCGTTCCAACCACCTGCGCGTGCGAGTTGATCTCCAGCGAGGGCCGCCGGATGAGATTGAGCAGGAGCGACTCGATGCCGGTACCCATGACCGAGGGCGAAACACCAACCGTCTCTCTCTCGCAAGTCAACACGCCAAATCCCCCTCTCCGCCGAAATCACACTCCTATTATACTCCTATTAGAGTGCAACGCAAGGAGGCAAACCCCGATCCCGCGTTGAGATCAGGTGGGGCACGCGGAATGGGGGAAGGGGCTTGGGTTCTTTGACGGGACGACTAACCCAGGAGCCTCCGCACCTCGTCCATCAATTCGGTCGGCTTGACGGGCTTTTCCAAATAGCCCTCCGGAGGCGGGACCTGGGTGCGGCTGGAAATGAATTGCTTGAATTCAGGGGTGACACCCGTGACGATGATCACCGGGATGGTGCAAAGTTTTGCGTCTTCCTTCAGGGTCCGATAGGTCTTGACGCCCGTCATCTCGGGCATGGTGATATCCAGCGTAATGAGGTCGGGGCGGGTCAGCCGGATCTTCTCCATGGCCTCCTCGCCGTTGGAGGCCTCCATCGTTTCGTAACCGGCGTCCTTGAGAACCGTGCTGAGGTAGGTCACCACATCCGGCTCGTCGTCAACCACCAGGATCTTCTTGCCATTTTGAGAATCCCCTATTAGACGGGAGCAGTGAGCAGTGAGCAGGTGAAAGGGGATGGAAGCGCTGACACTGCATTGTTTTCCCGCTTCCGACTTCCGGCTACCGGCTTCCGACTGTCTTCAATGCCACTCCCACTCGATGAACCCCGGCTTGGCGTCCACCATGCAGTTCACGATCAGCTCCACCAGGCCGCCGTAGAGGATGCGCTGCTTGTCCCAAAGTTCGTAGTAGGCGAGCATGTCGCGGAACTGGCCCTTGCAGTTGCTGCACGGGGCGCACAGGTACTTGTTGATGGAGGGGTCCATGCAGTCCTGGAAGGCGTTCAGGATCTGCTCCAGCTTCTTCCGGCCCGCCACGTGGAAGCGCCAGTCCTGGAAGTTGTTGCCGCTCATGATGGCGAATCCGCTCCCGCCTCCGCAGCAGTAGTTGTCCACGCCGTGGGGCCACATCTCCCGGAACTGGGGGCAGATCTTGCGGATGACCTCGCGCTGGGGCTCCACGACGCCCATGAGCCGGACCATGTTGCACGGATCGTGGAGGGTGACGGGGAAGTCGTTCCGGGTCGGGTCCAGCTTGATCCGGTCGTTCATGACGATGTCGCGCAGGAGGGTCATGGAACTCTCGCGCGGGATATTCAGGTCGCCCGTGAGGACACGGTCGGCGATGACGGAGAGGGCCTTGTGGGCGTGGCCGCACTCGCCCAGCACGATTTTCTTCACGCCGAGCTTCTTGGCGGCTTGGGCGTGCTTGATGGCCACCCGCGCAAATTGGGCGTCGTCGTACCACAGCCCGTAGTTGATGGAGTCGTAGCCCGCGAGCTCGGAGGAGAGGGTCCACTTGATCCCCGCGGCGTTCAGAATCACGGCGAAGGCGCCGGGGTTCTCGGGCCAGGCCATGATCTCGCCCGCATTGTGGATGAGCAGGACCTCCGCGCCCTCCACATCCCAGGGCGTCTCGACCTTGATGCCCGTCTTCTCCGTCATGTCCTCGTCGATGAACTCGATGTTGTCCTTCACCACGAGGGAACTCATGCCGGTGGAGGAGCCCACCTTGAGCTGGAGGACCGAGCCGTTGTCGTGGCACTCCTTGGCGTTGATGCCCAGCTCCTGGCTGAACAGCTTTCGCAGCTCGTGGGCCACGAGCCCGTTGTCGGCGCCGATGGGGCAGGTCTGCGCGCAGCGCCGGCAGAGGTTGCACCGGTAGGCCAGTTCGGCCAGCCGGGCCACGAGGGGCCAGTTGATCTCGATGTCTCCGTGCTGCCAGGCCGAGAGCACGCCCCCGTGTTTCACGGACTTGAAGTAGAGCCGGCGCATGATCTCGGAGCGGAAGGTCGGGCGGTACATCTCGTTCTCGCCGCTCGCCTCGTAGATGTGGCAGGCGTCCGAGCACGTCTGGCATTTGGCGCAGTGCTCCATGGACAGGATCAAGGGCTGGAGGAAGGTCCAGTTGTTCTCCTTGGTGAAGAGCTTGTCCAATCCCGCCAAGAATTTTCGGACGAGCTCGTCCTCCTCTTCCTTGGTCTTGGGCTGCGGGATGTTGATGGCACATGTATCGTCCAGCCCACACTCCACCGAGGCCACCACCTTCTCCGTGAGAGTTTTCCAATCGTGGTCTTTCTCGGGGGAATCCAGGGGGTACGGGAGCGGCATCAACTCCTCGTTCTCCAGGTGCGTCAGGGGCTTCCTGTCCGGCCGGGACATGTCGGAGAGCTTGAGCTTGTCCTTCATTTCTTGGTCCCTTCCCAAGGGTTCGTGGTGGCGATGTCCGCCCAGGTCCTCTTCCCATCGGCGCCTATGTGGGCCGCGGACCAGTTGGGACGGTAGGTCAGGTACTCCGCGAGCTTCGCCTCGATCTTGCTGCCACGGAGGTTCACATGATCGTTCCAGCGCACATCGTGGTAGGTGAAATACTTGCCCACGAAGTGCGACATGTGGGTCAGGGGGATGTAGGCCGCCAGGAGGGCGCAGAGCACGATCCCCACGGCCAAGAGGCCCGGCACGGCCATGGCTGTATTAAAGGTGAGGAGTCCCTGTACCAGGGCCAGGACGCCGGGTGCCTCGGGCCCGCGCAAGAGGAATCCCGCCACCAGCACACCGAAGGCCACGATGAAGAAGAGCAGGTTGAAGATGTCCCCGGGGGTGGTGGAGGGCTTGAGGTCCGGGTCAGTCAAACGGCGGTACAGAAGTCCCACTGCGCCCACCATGGCCATGGCCACGCCCGCGGCACCCACGACGGTGTACAGCCAATGGAACGCCATGCCGAGGGAACCTGCCATGAGCGCGGGAGCGAAGATTCCCATGAGGGCGGCCAGGAGGAGAAGCCCGCAGGCGCCTATGAGGAGGTAGAGCCCGAAGTGGAAGGGGAAGGAGCGGTACCAGAGTTTCCGGTTGAACTCGTGGAGGGCCTTGAGAAAGAGCATCTCCGGGACCATGACGGCCAGTTCCCCCACGAGGTTGTAACTGTGCTTGTGGGTCCACCAGTCCTTGTCCTCGAAGTAGGAACCGCCGTGCTTCACTTTCGCGGGGTCCTCGTGGGGCACCGGATACAGCTCCCAGCGCAGATGAATCGGCGCCCGGGCATACATCCACGCCCTGGCAACCGTGGCCACGACAAAGACGGCGGCACCCGCGTAAAGGGCCAAATAGACCAAGACGCTCATCCCGATTCCTCCCCTGAACAGTGCCCGGCATGATCCCTGGATGCCGAAGCCATTACCCATAACAATAGTTCTTCCGTGAAGGGCGAGCGAGCCTGACGCGAAAGACATCGCCCGGTGGGGCATATGCCACGGAACTCATGTGCCCAAGCCCCCACTCGCCTCTCCCTCCTGGCCCGTCTGCGGCGCTCTCCTTGGAGTCTGTAGCGGATTGTAGCAAAGTGCGCGGTTTCACGGACTTCGAACGGCGACATCGAAATCCCTTCCATTGCATGCGCCGGGGCACTATCATTCAAGCCTGCGCGGCCGTCCGGTAACCGCCAGTGGGAGACCAAGACATGATATCAGCGAAGGTTTACATCGTGGGTGCCGGACCCGGTCACCCGGAACTGCTGACGCTCAAGGCGGCCGAACTCTTGAGGTCCGCGGATGTGGTGATCTACGACCGGCTCGTTCAGGAAGAGGTGCTCGGCCTAGCCAAGCCCTCCGCCGAGCGGCTCTACATGGGCAAACCGCTGGGGAAGCACGACTCCCGCCAGGACGAGATCCACGAGCTCATGCTCCGGAAGTACAAGGAGGGAAAGAGCGTGGTGCGCCTCAAGGGCGGCGACCCGTTCCTCTTCGGACGGGGCGGCGAAGAGGCGGAGTACCTGGCGGAGCACGACGTGCCCTTCGAGGTCATCCCGGGGGTCTCGTCTTCGCTGGCGGCGCCCCTGTGCGCGGGCATCGCCGTGACGCACCGGGACGCCTCCTCGTGCGTCACCATCGCCACGGGGCACGAGGCGAAGGAGGGAGAGAGCCGGCTGGATTGGGCGGCCCTGGCCCGCATGGAGACGGTGGTGTTCCTCATGGGCGTGAAGAACGCCGGGAACATCGCCGCCAGGCTCATGGAGCACGGTCGAAGCCCGCAGACTCCCGTGGCCGCGATCCAGATGGCGTTCTGGCACGATGAGAACGTGGCCGTCGGCACCCTGGCGACCATCGCCCAAGACATGGAGCGGGCGGGCATTAAGCCGCCCGCCACGCTGGTCGTGGGCGAGGTGGTCCGGCTCCGGGAGCGCATCGGTGGCAGCCACCGGGAGCTCAGGCGGAGGGCCGACGGGAGTTCCCGCTTCGAACCGGCCCCTCCCCCCGACCAGCTCATCCGCATAGCCTTGGCGGGCATGGGGACGCAGGCGCTGGGCTTCGCGCTGGAACAGGGGGTTTTCGACCGAATCGAAGCGTTCACCGCTCCGGCGGACTTGGCGGTGGCGCTTGGGCTGGACGCCTGGGCCCTCCAGGATGTCCTGGACGCCCTCGTGAGCCTGGGGCTCGTCGAGGAGAGCGCGGGGACCTACCGCAACCTGGACATGACCTCCCGTTATCTCCGATCCGACGCCCCTCAGAGCCTTCGCCCCGCGCTCCTGCAGTACGCCCGCGAGTCGGCCCCCTGGAACACGCTGGAGGAATACGTCCGCGCGGGATGCCGGGATGCCCTTCCTCCGGCCTCCGCCTCGGAATCCGCAGAAGGACAGGCGGCGACTTGCGAGGCCCTCGCGCGCTTCGCCGCTCCGGCCGTGACGGACAAGCTGGACCTGGGGGCCCGAAGCCCGGTCCGCCTTCTCGGATGGGGAGGACAAGCCTACGCCGCCGCCATTTCGGCGCGCTGGCCCCACCTGGAGTTCTCCTGGCACAACCCCTTCGCGGCGCCGCGCCTTACACCCGGCAATCCCTTCCCGGCAGGAGGGCCGGCGGGGGCGAAGGACGGCTCCTGCGGCGCGGTCATCCTATCGGGCCTGCTGGCCTCATGCAGCCGGGGCGAGGTCCAGATGGCGCTCGAGTCGGTGGCCTCCGCCTTGGCGCCCGGCGGTCTGGTGGTATTGCACGACGCCTTCCTGCCCATCAGCGTCTTGCCGCCCGTGGAGGTGGCCCTCGGGACGCTGGCCCGCCATGTGACCCGGGGCGGCTGCCGGACCTGGTCCGTCCCTCGCCTTAAGGACGCCCTCGGCGCCCTGGGATTTGTGAGCGTGACTTACGAGGCCCTGCCCGCGGGAACCGTGCTGGTCATTGCCCAAAAGGGATGAGACGTACGCGCCTAGGCAAAGGGCCCCGGAGACAATCATGGGCTACTTGATCAATCTCGTCCTTCAGGACAAGCCGGCCATCGTCGTGGGCGCGGGTTCGGTGGCCCTCCGAAAGGTTCACGGCCTCCTGGAGGCCGGCGCGCGGGTCCAGGTGATCGCGCCAAAGGCTTGCGAGGCGATCTGCACTCTGGCCGCAGCCGGACGGGTGGCCCTGGTGAGCCGGGAATACAGGAGCGGAGATCTGGCCGGCTCCATGCTCGTCATCGCGGCCACCAATGACGAGGCCATCAATCGTCAGATCAGCGCCGATGCGCGATCTCTAGGCATCCTCGTGAACGTGGTGGACCGTCCCGCCTCGTGCACGTTCACTTTGCCTGCCATCGTCCGCCGGGGCGACCTGAGCCTGGCCGTGGCAACGGAAGGACGATGCCCCGCCTTGGCCCGTGCCCTGAGAGAGGAGCTGGAGTCTCGGTATACAGAGGATCACGCCAGGCTCCTGGGTGTCATGGGAGGACTCAGGGAGGGTATGATGGCTCGGGGCTGGGACAGTCCCCGGATTCAGACCGCGCTGTCGGGCTTGTATCACAAGGGTCTCCTCGGAGTTCTGGCCTCCGGTGACAGGGGCGCGGTCGAGGCTTTTCTCAGAGAGGAACTGGGCGAGGAATTTCTCCTCCCGGCCTGAGACCGCGGTCCCGCAAATATGCGACCTTGACCCATGGCAAGGTCCATGCGGAGCGAACTCAGGCCAGCCGAGCCACCGCTTCATTTCTGAGAGGACCCCTGATCCGAGAGGGCCCGCTTCTGAGGGGAAACGATGCGACATCCGAGGATCGTCGACAGCATGCTGGAACTCGTGGGCGAGACACCCATGCTCCGGCTTCACAAGATCACCGCGGGATTGGTTCCCGAGGTCTACGCCAAGCTGGAGTTCTTCAACCCCATGGGCAGCATCAAGGACCGGGTCGCCACCCACATGATCCAAAAGGCCGTCGCCGCCGGACGGATTCAGGCGGGCGATCTCATCCTGGAGAACTCCTCCGGAAATACCGCCCTGGGCCTCGCCATGGTCGCCATTCAAGGCGGATACCGATTGAAAGTCGTGGTCCGGGACCGCATCAGCCCGGAGAAGGTCGCCCAGCTAGAAGCCCTGGGCGTCGAGATCCTTAAGGTGGACAGCACCCTGCCGCCCGAATGCCCCGATTCGTATAACCAAATCACGCCCAGGCTGGCGGCCCTGACCCCCGGTTGCTATTTCCCCGACCAGCACAACAACCGAGAAAACAACGAGGCTCACTACCTCACCACGGGCCCGGAAATCTGGGAGCAGATGGAGGGACGCATCGATCACCTGGTGGTCGGTATGGGGACGGGTGGAACCCTCGGGGGAACCGCCCAATTTCTCAAGGAGAAGGACCCCGCCATCAAGGTGACCGCCGTCGATCCCGTGGGGTCGGTCTACGGGCACTACTTCCGGACGGGAGAGCGGTGCGAGCCGAGCCCCTATCTGGTCGAGGGCCTGGGAGACGAGTTCATCATCGGCTGCGCGGATTTCAAGAATGTGGACGAGGTGGTCACCGTTTCGGACCGCGACGCCTTTCTGATGTGCCGACAGCTGGTGCGCTCGGAGGCCGTCCTTGCGGGAGG
This sequence comes from uncultured Acidobacteriota bacterium, assembly GCA_963772255.1. Lineage (GTDB taxonomy): Bacteria > Acidobacteriota > UBA4820 > UBA4820 > DSQY01 > JAKAJA01. The sequence goes on along the minus strand of CAVYWK010000029.1, from coordinate 477,555 downwards.
CTCCAGCGGCGCCGCCCTCTGTGCGACACTCCAGCTGGCCCGCCGGCTGGACGCGCCCGCGCGCGTCGTGACGATTTTCCCCGACAGCGCCTCCCGCTACCTGAGCACGATCTTCAATGACGCCTGGATGAGGGCGAACGGCTTTTTGGAGTAGCGCCCAAGAATGGCGTCGATGAATCATGCGGGGGGCTGACGCGGAAGGAGCTCCAACAGGCGCTGAGAAGCTCCTGCAGGTCGCGTTGACGGCTTGCGACACGCCCCCTATACTTCTTCGGGGATGATCGGATCAGGCACCTTGCGGTTCAATCGCCCGGCGGCAGCACTGGGGAGGAGGCTCAAGCATGGCGGTGGTCACCATTTCCAGGGGATCATTCAGCGGCGGCAAGATGCTCGCCGAGTGTCTGGCGGACACGCTGGGGTACCGTTGTATCGACCGGGACGTCATCGTCGAGAAGGCCGCGGCCTACGGCGTGACCCAGGAGGAGCTCCGAGACACCCTGGATAAGCCCCCGTCGTTCCTCGACCGCTTCAAACACAGGAAATACATCTATCTGACGCTGATCCAGGCGGCCCTCATGGAAGAGGTCCGCGCAGGGAACGCGATCTACCACGGCAACGCCGGACATTTCCTGCTGAGGGGCGTGAGCCATGTCCTGAAGACCCGGATCATCGCTCCCATGGAATTCCGGCAGGCCATGGTCCAAGACCGTCTCAAAATCGGGCCCTCCGAGGCCCTGGCCTACATTCAGAAAATGGACCAGGACCGGGCCAAATGGACGCTGTACCTCTACGGGGTGAACTGCGGCAACCCGGACCAGTACGACCTGGTCGTCAACCTGGAGCACATGGATATCCGCGAGGCCTGCGAGGTCATCGCCGCCACGGCGAGGCAGAAGTGTTTCGAGGAGACGCCCGAATCCCAGACGGCCATGGAGGACCTGGCCCTGGCCAGCCGCGTGCGGGCGAGTCTCATCGCAGACCCCAAAACCGCCCAGGTCGAAGTGGACATCGCGGTGCATGCAGGCGGCGTGACCCTCAAGGGCATGGCCTACACGCCCGAACAGATCAAGGAAATCCAAAACCTCGTCGGGAAGGTTCCAGGCGTCCACAAGATCCAGGCCGAGATGAGCGTCACGACGGCGGACGTCTGATCCATAGCGCAATTTTATGGAAACGGGTCCTCGCTCATGGCCACATGGCTCTCGACCCTACTTTACCGGTTCCGCGCGGCGCAAGGGCGCGGCCTACGCCGGGCTGATCAAGCGCTACGATGCTTACCTCCAACTCCTTCGCGCCAACAACGACTTCCTCGAGCTCCTGACGGAGATCGAGACCATGGGCTCATCTGCCGGACCGTGCGGTTGGGACCGGCTGCGCAGCGGCCTCACGCGACTGAATGTCCAAGTGTTCGCCATGGCCAAGATGTTGTCCCGTCTTTCGACCGGGCGCTACGACGACCTGTTTCCAGTCATCGAGGATCTGGGCCGCGTGATTCAGGAACGCCTGGAACGGGGCCGCGGTCCAGAAATTGAGGGTCCGCCCCTGGTGGTGCTGGGAGAGGGCGGCCCATTCCGGGAGGAGCTCCTCGGGGGGAAGGGCGCGAACCTCTCCGTCCTCCTCTCCGAGTCGGGACCGCTCATTCCCGAGGCATGCGTCGTCACGACGGCGGCCTTCCGCGATTTCCTTCGGCACAACGGACTCGAGGACACGGTCAAGATGCTCTGGGACACGCTGGACCCGGAGGAGCCCGCCCACCTGTGGGAAACAAGCATGACCCTGCGGGAGGCGGCGCTCGCCGGCGCCCTGCCCCCTCCGGTCCTGTCCGCCCTGAGAACCGAGGTGGAGCGCCTGGTCGCCCAGCTCCCCCAGGGCACGCGCTTTGCCGTGCGCAGCAGCGCCAGCGGCGAAGATTCGGCCTTCTCCTTCGCGGGACAGTACGACACGATTCTCCGTGTCCCCTCCGGCGAGGTGGCAGCCGCCGTAGTGAGAGTCTTCGCGGGTTTTTTCAACCCGAGCGCCGTCATGCTCAGGCTGAAGCGCGGGTTCGGCGCCCTGGAGCTCGGCATGGGCGCCCTGGTCATGCCCATGGTGGAGGGCCGCACTTCGGGCGTCGCCTATTCCAAGGATCCCTCGTCGAAGGACCGGGCAGCGGTGCGCGTGGAGGCCGTCCAGGGATTGGGACTCAAATTGGTGGACGGCACCGTCACGCCGTCCAGCTACTTGGTGGATCGCCGGGTTCTCGATTCGAGCGGGGGGCCCGGAGGAGCGGACAAGGCCGAGTGGATGAAGCAGCCGGTCCTCTCAATCCCGGATATCGTTCGCGTCGCGGCCCTCGCCGTGGCCGCCGAAAAGGCTCTGGGGACGGCCGCGGACATCGAATGGACACTCGACGGCGCGGGGAGCCTGTGGCTCATTCAGGCGCGCCCCATGGCCCTCCGCCCGGCTCCGACCCAGGCGCATGCCGCCGTCCCGGGCTGGGAGGTTCTCCTGGACGGAGGAACGCCGGTCTCCGCGGGCGCCGGCGCCGGTCCTGTGGCCCACGTCCGCGGACCGCTGGACGCCCCCGGTCTTCCCGTGCGATTCGTGGCGGTGGCCGCCGAAGCCACCCCCGACCTGGCCCTCCTCCTGCCCCGGGCGTGCGCCCTGGTGGCCGAGCGGGGCGGCGTGGCCAGCCACCTCGCCGCCGTGTCCCGAGAGTTCGGAGTACCTGCGGTCTTCGGCATGGAGGGCGCTCTGAGCCTCCTTCCCCCGGGCGAGGAGGTGACGGTGGACGCCACGGGCGGCCGGGTCTATCGCGGAAGGGTCGGACCTCTGCTCGACGCGGAGCGACCCCAAACACAGCTCTCGCTCACCACGGGCCCTGTCCGGGAAGCCCTCTTCGATCTCCTACCTCTCGTGGTCCCCTTAAACCTCTTGGATCCCTCCTCGCCCTCCTTTGCCCCCTCCGGGTGCCGCTCGCTCCACGACGTGGTCCGGTTCATTCACGAGAAGGCCCTGGCGGAGATGCTGAGCCTGCCCGAATCCGTCGAGGGTGGGGCCCTATCGGGCGGACTGCAGATCTTGGAGCGCTTGCCCTTCGACCTGCGGTTGCTCCCCCTGGGCTCGGGAGTCAAAATGCCCGCCGAAGGTCATCGGATCCCCCTCGACCAGATCACCTCCTCCCCCGCCCGGGCACTGATGGCGGGCCTCTCGGACCCCGCGATGAGACGCGACGGGCCCCGGCCCATGGACACCTCGGGCTTCCTCTCGGTCGTGTCCGGCGCGATGGCCGGCGACCCCGAACTGGGGCAGCCGGGGTGGGCCCTGGTGTCGGACCGGTACCTCCACATGAGCCTGCGCATGGGCTACCATTTCACCACGGTGGAAGCCTTCGTGGGCAAGCGCCCAGGCGACAACAGGATCCGGCTGGTCTTCAAAGGTGGGGCGGCCGACGAAACGCGCCGCCAGCGAAGGGCCCGTTTTGTGGCGGGCGTGCTCGAAGGGTTGGGATTCCAGGTCCGCCTCAAGGGAGATTTCGTTTCGGCGTCCTACGGCCGGGGCGCCGAGGACCAGATGAGCCGAGGGCTCGAACAGCTCGGCCGCCTCCTGGCTTGCGCCGCCCAACTGGACATGGTCATGGGGGACGAGAGCCAGGTGCGGTGGTATGTGGAGGGCTTCCTTAAGGGGGACTACGCGAGGATACTGGACGCGGAGAGACCGGCCGCGCCGTGACCGCGGGGTGGGACGGCTCCCGCGGCGGGCACAGAAATAGCGAGGTTGCCTGATGCCGGATTCGATTCGAGTGCTGCTGGTGGACGACGAGCCGGTCTTCGTGGAGACCATGTCCAAGGTCCTGAAGGCACGCGGTTACGGGGTCGGTGCCGCGGCGGGCGGGGTGGAGGCTCTGGAGGAACTCCGGTTCAACCGCTATGACGTGGTCGTGCTCGACCTGCGCATGCCCGGCATGGACGGCATCGAGACGCTGGAGAGGATCCGCAAGCAGGACCCGCTTCTGCCCGTGATCCTCCTCAGCGGCCACGCGGACATGTCCAAGGCCGTGGAAGCCATGCAGCACGGGGCCGTGGACTACATGCTCAAACCCGCCCCCGTGGACAAGCTCTGCGAGAGAATCCGATCCGCCATCGAGCACCGGAACATCCTCGAAGAGTTGGGCCCCCCACCGGGCGGATGAGTGCCTCGAGCAGGGTAGCGCGGCTCGCGAATCGGCTCGAATTCCCTTTGCTGCGAAACTTCCGGAGTGCCCCCAATCCCGCGCGGATGTCCTACGCGGTTCGCGGCCGGCAAGAAGCACGCGATCTAGGAAAGCCCCGAGGGTGGGCCCCGGAGGGCAACCTCTGCCTTCGACGGGCTCCGCCTGCGGAGGCAGAAGGTGAATGTCCCCGACGGGCTTTGCCCGCGGGGCGGGGAGAGCCCCGAAGGGCAATCGAGCTTTTCGACTGGCTTTGCCTGCGAAAAGCGCAAGTGACGCCCCTCCCCGTCTTGGAGGTCAAGCGGCTCACACTCGAAACTACTTCCATCTCGAAGGCATGAGAAGCAATCGTAAAATCACGACGCCCCGCCGAATCTTCCGGCGAGAAAGTTCTCCACGATCTGACCGACCACCTCGTCGGAGGTCATGGCCGCGTCCATCTGCCTCATGAACTGGAGGAGGCGGCCCAGCATCTCAAGCGCTTTCAGGGTCTCGGCCTCGTCGTGCTTGAGGAACTGCGCGGCCACCAGGTCGTTGGCGACCGTCGCCTCGAACCCGAGCGCCTTCAGGATCTCCGCGATGGCCCTGACCCTGCGGACCCTGCGCACCTTGTCCGCGGCACCTCCCTTGAACCGGAAGGTGATGTAGTTCTGGTTGAGTCCCTCGGCGCAGTAGGCGTCCACGACGCTGAAGTGGAACCCGACGCGCGTGGCCAGGTTCACGTACTTGTCGGAGATGATGGCGTAGCTTGGATCGCGGAGGCTGCCGTCCGTGTCGGGGCCCGCGAAGGCCTGTCGCATCACGACGTGCATGAACCCCTTGGCGTCCATGGCCCTGGGTCCGAAGCGCGGGATGTCTTTGTGAAGCATGCCCTCGAGCATGGCGGCGAAGGGCACGGAGCGGACCTGGCTCCGCTTCACCTTGCGGGCGCCCGGCGGGGCATCCAGGCCCCCTCCCAGGTCGATGATGTACAGGTCCACGGGGAGGAAGATGTCGAGCAGCGGCGTCCGGTGGCGGACATCGCCCGCCAGCTGTCCGATGCCGAACATCTCCTGGAAGGACTTCTCGTGGAGGTAGCGGGCCAGGTCGTGAAGCGACCGGCAGTTGAGCGGCGTAAACCCGGGATCCTTGGGGTCCGTTAGCGTCAGGGGCACCACGTAGCGGGCCACTTCGGACAGCGCTTGGTAAGCCTCGCTCCTGGGCGGCCTGGGGAGGTGCGCGCCGGCCTCGGAGAGGAGGGGTTCCACCCGCCCGGCGTAGACCCTGTGGCGCGTGGCGTCCACGGTGACAACCGCGCCGGGTTCCAGGAGCGCCGTGGCGCGGCTGGCGCCCACCAGGGTGGGGATTCCGAACTCCCGCGACAACGAGGCCATGTGGCCGATGGCGCTGCCGACGTCCGCCACGATGGCGGAGGCCTTCTTCATGGCCCTCACATATCGCGGGCTGGAATGGCGCACCACCAGCACTCCGCCCTCGGGGAATCCCTCGAGCCGTCCCTCCGCATCGGGAATGAACACGGGACCCGCGCCCGCCCCGGGCGAGGCCGTATCGCCCTCCTCCAGCAGGAGCTGGGCCCCTTCCACGGGAGGCGCCTGGGCGTCCTGGCTCGCGGCGCTTCTGCCGGGGCGGCTCTGGAGGACGAACAGGCGCCGCTCACCATCCATGGCCCATTCCACGTCCTGAGGCGCCCCGAAGTATTCCTCCAGCCTCACGGCCCATGCAGCGATGACTCGGGCTTCATGGGTCTCGAGGGGAAGGGCCATCTGCTGCTCTTCGGGCACGAGCTCGTCGACCACGCCCCCCCCGGTGAGCCCCACGGTGCGCGACGCCTTCCGGGAAGCCCGCACTTCGACGGCGGGTGCGTTCTGGTCGCGGGCAACCCGGTAAACGTCGGGATTTACTTTGCCATCGGCCACGGAACAGCCCAAGCCCCAGGCGGCGTGGATGAGCACCTTGTCGGGCGCCTCGCCCCGAGGGTCCCGGGAGAAGGCCACGCCCGAAGCGAGCGCCTCTACCATGACCATGCACCCCACGGCGACTCCGGGATCGGACTCTTCGAACCCGAGGCTCTGCCTGTAGAAGAGCACTTCCGGCTCGTACGCGCTCGCCAGCACTTCGCGGTAGGCCGATAGGAGCTGGTCCTGGGCCACGTTGAGGCGCGTGAGGTATTGCCCCGCGAAAGACGCGTCCCGGTCTTCGTCGAGGGCACTGGACCGGACGGCGACCAGCGGCTTGCGTCCGCCGTCGAGGTGACCGTACGCCCCGCACACGGCTTGGGCCACATCCTCCGGAAGGTCTGCTGCGAGGAGGCCTTCCCGCACCAGCGCCGCGCGCGCTTCCCTTGGCTCTCTGGCCCCCGCCTCACCGGGCGACCGGCTCGGTTCCGCCGGGCAGGCCGCCTGCAGGGCGCGGTGGAATGCGGCGGCGGTGATGGCGAAACCGTCGGGAACGGGCAGGTTCACCCGGTTTCGGATCTCGCCCAGCGCCGCCATCTTGTGCCCGGCCACGGCGGCATGGGAAAGGTCGAGGGCTTGCAGAGAAATCACGAGTGGCGCTCCCTCCTTGGCCGGCTCCGTTTTCAGGCATGCGGAGATCCTCTGCTGTAAGCGAGCCAGGACCGTGTCCACGGCGGGAAACTTCCCCCCCGAGAGGGTCGCGAAGCTGGTCACCATCCTGTGGGCGGAGGTCTGGGCGAGGAGGGCCCTGGCACGAACTTCTTCGAGGGTCAGTGGCGACCCCGAGGCGAGCCGGGCCTCCATCTCGGAGATATGCTCCAACAGCTCGTTGTTGGCCGAGAGCAGGTTTCTGAAATGGAAATAGCGGAGCTTGATCCGGCTTAACCGCGACTCGACATCCGTGGACCTCTCCTGCCTCAGGCCGATGATTTCGAGGAAGGTCAGAAAGCCATCGCCCAGTCGCCTGAGCGAAGATCCCACTCGTTGAAGGACAGGACTTCCGCCCCTCATGGGTTTCCGCCCCAGGAGTCAGGGCGCGGACGGCTCATGCGCGCACCTCGCCGCCCGCGCCAGACGGGCCGCCTCGATGTTCTCCACGAGTTCCGCCACGGTGCAGGGCTTGGTCAGATAGGCGAAGGCACCCAGCGCCAAGCCCTCCTGTTCGGTGGACTTGAGGAGGTGGCCCGTGAGGATGATCACCTCCAGTCCGGGGTCGATGCGCTTGAATTCCCTGAGGGTATCGAACCCGCTCAGGCCGGGCATCTTGAGGTCGAGCAGGACGACTTCGATGCCTCCCCGGAGCACCACCCGGAGGGCCTGCGCGCCGTCCTCGGCGGTGGACACGTCGTAGCCCCTCCGGACCAGGAGCTTGACCAGCGTGTCGCGAAACTCCTTTTCGTCATCGGCGATGAGGATGTGGGCCTGCGGCATGAGGCACCTCAGCGGGTCGCGGCGGGTTCGGGAGGCGAGACGGGCAACGTCAGGGTGAAGGTCGTGCCGACGCCCAGCTGGCTCTGCACTTCCAGCGTTCCGCCCATCTGCTGGACCAGCCCGTAGCAGACGGCGAGGCCCAGGCCGGTCCCCTTGCCCACGGGCTTGGTGGTGAAGAAGGGCTCGAAGATGCGCTCCAGGTTCTCCTGGGGTATGCCGCACCCCGAATCCTTGAAAATCATCCGCACCGCGCCGCCCGCGGCCAGCGTCCGGATCGTGACCGTTCCGCCGCGGCCCTCCATGGCGTCCACGGCGTTGTTGAGGATGTTCAGGATGATCTGCTGGAGCCTGGAGGGCGAAGTGACGAAGGAGGGCAGGTCGGCCGCTTCGAGGTGGAAGGTGACGTTGTCGGCCTTGGCGCGGTGCTCGACCATCTGGAGCATCTCGCGCAGGAGGGCGTTCACGTCGGTCATCGTCCGCTCGGATTCGACCTTCCTGGAAAACTTCAGCAGGTCGTGCGTGATGCGCCTGCACCGCTCCACCTGATCCCCGATCTTGGAGGCCGAATCGATGATCTCGGGGACGTCCTCCGGGGCGATTCCCTTCTCCGGAGCCAGGTCCAGGATCCAGGTTCTGAGCGTCTCGATGATGCCCAGGGGGTTGTTGAGCTCGTGGGCGACGCCCGCGGCCATCTCGCCCACCGCGGCCATTTTCGAGCTGGCCAGAAGCTGGGCGTGGAGGCTCGCTTTCTCCGCATCCGCCCTGGCCACGAACCCCACGAGGTTTTTCGCTATGGCAAAGGTGACGAGAGAGACCACCACCAGGGCCGCGAGCGTGATGAGCGCCCATGTCCACAGCGCCCGCTTGAGAGGCTCGAAGGCCTCCGCCTTCTCTTGCCGAAAAACCAGGAGCCATTGGTTGCCCATGATCCACACGTTCGAGCAGAGAAACTTCCTCCCCCGCACCTCCAGATCCACCGTGCGCACCCCTTCGTGGGGTGAGAGAAAGGGGAAATTGGAGGGCTGGAGCGGGGCGCTGTCGAGGACCGTCTTGGTCTGGTAGAGGCCTCGGCGATCCAGGAGGAAGGCCTCCCCCGTGCTGCCCACTCGGATCCGCTCCACGAGCTGGCTGAAGTAGTCGGTGCTCAGGCTCGCGCGCAGGATCCAATATCCGGAGGGGGTAGGGTGCTTGACCGCGATGATGAAGTGCGGGACCGCACGGTAACCCATGAACAGGTCGCTGATGACCATGTCCTGCGTCTTGAGCGTCAAAAACCAGTCCGCCGAGCTGTAGTTTCGGTTCTCCAGGTGGTAGGGACCCACGTACTTGAGATGGTTCCCCCGGTCGTCGATGACCCCGATGTCCGTGTAGATCCCGGCCCCCTGCTGGATCACCGCGAAGACCCGCTCCAGTTCGCCGCGCCTCAGTTGTTCCAGGGTGTACTGGCTGGCGATGGCGGCCAGCTCGGCGCTGCGGCCGCGGAGGTAGGACTCGATGAAATCCCGGTGATTGAGCACCAGGCGCTCCTGCTGGTCCAGCACCATCCTGGTGGAATAGAGCTGGAACTGCACGTAGGCGGCCCCGCCCACGAGAAGGAGCGGAACCAGGCACATGAGCAGCATGTTCTCCAGGAGGCGCCGGTACAGCGTGGCATGTTTGCGGTGGGTCGCCGCGGCGGTCATCTAGGAGGTCCTCCGGGCGGCTTCCTCGGCCAGCGCCCGCGAGCGGATGGCCTCCTCGATGGTCTCCAAAAGTTGGCCCACGCTGGCCGGCTTGGTCTGAAAGTCGAAGGCGCCCAGCCGCATGGCCTCCTGGCCCTCTTCGACGGTGCCGTGGCCCGTGAGGAGGATGACCGGCGTCAGGGGGCGCAGGCGCACGATCTCCTTGAGGGTGGCCAGCCCGTCCATGCCGGGCATCTTCACGTCCAACACGACGGCATCGGGATCCATGGTCTGAAGGATCTTCAGGGCCTCTTCTCCGCTGGGGGCGGTATGCACACCCAGGCCGTGGCGCCCGAGCACCTTGGCCATGGTGGCCAGGAACAGGGCCTCGTCGTCCACCAGCAAGACCGATCGGGGCTGCGACATGGGTTCTCCCTGCTCATCTTCGCTCAGAACGCGTTCTCGCCTCAACCTCCCGAAGCAGTTCCCGCCCGCTCTTCGTGCGAGCGGCCCAGACCGCCCACGGCGCTTCTCCCGGCGTCCGGCTGGCGACGGCCACCCAGCGCGTGGGGAACAGCAGCCCGTGGAGAACGCCGAAGAGGCCGATGCCCATGAGGAAATAGGTGGTCATCCTCAGGTGGCCCGCAAGCAACAGCGCGACGGCGGCGATGACCGCTCCCGCCGCGACCTCGCCCCAGCGCCATTGTCGGCACGGCGCCAGGGATTGGACGTCGCGATACCATCGTTCGTCCAGGGTCTCCTCGGCACCCTCTAGGAGGGCGGCGCCGGGAACACCCCGGTCCTGGAATCGCCAGAGAAACAGCCGGCGATCGGTGGCGTAGAGGCTTCCGGCAATCTGAGCCGTTTCTTGCAGCACCGAGTCCGGGATCCTGGAATGCCCTTCAACCCAATGGTGCTCGGCGATGACGGTCTCGTTGGCCTCGAGGCGCGGCGCGAGCTTGGCGCGCCCCAGCCGGGCGAGCAGATCCTGCCTCGCCTTGGCGTACCGCTTGGGCGTCACATCGCCCACTTTGAGCTTCCCGGCGAGGGCCGCCAGCTTGGTTTCCAATCCTTCGGCCTCCGGACAAGGACCCGGAGGGTCAATCTTCATACGGATATTCGCCCGGCGAGAGCCCGCGCGCATGGAGACCGGGGATCAGCGTGATCAGCAAGGCCACGGCCAGGAGGAACCAGACGACGAAGGCGAACCAGGGATCGGCCTCCACGAAGGTCGAGTGCACGGCGAAATAAAGTAGGACACCGTAGAGCACGAGGTTGGCGAGAACTTGGAAGAGCTTCTTCACGGCTCCCTCCTACACGAGGTTGCGCATGTACAGCACGAAGACGAGGGTGGACAGCCCCATGGAGACCGCCAGCAGGAGGAAGACGTAGAACCACATGTTATCCAGAAGTTTTTTCATCGCTCATCCTCCCCTATTCGGTGGCGTTCTGGACCAGGAGCGGGACCACCCACTCGGGCACCCACCGGCCCCGCCGTGCGCGGTAGGCGAAGTACACCAAGGAGATGATGAAGAGGCACAAGAAGAACATCTGACCCAGTGTGATGATGACCGAGAGGGCCACCAGAACCTTGAGTTTGCCGCCCATGAGGAGGTTCGCGAGGGGCAAGCCCGCACCCAGGGTGGCCAGGGCCAGAGAAAAGGAGAGCATGTAACGGATAGCCGGGCCGCGAACGAAGGCCGTGGCGATGGACCCGAACTGCGCCCCGAACATGGCCCCGCAGATCATGAACATGACGGCGATGAAGTCCACGTTGCCTTCGATGGAGTGGCGCAGGCACCCGTAGGCTCCCGAAAATACGATTTCCACCAGGTCGGTGCCCACCGCGATGTGGGTGGACGCCCCCACGATGTAGACGAGCGCGGGAACCCGGATGAAGCCTCCACCCACGCCCAGGAACCCTGCCAGGACCCCGGTGATGACGCCGACCAGCACGATGACCCACATGGACACCACGACCCGGGCCGTTCGGCAGCGGACGATGGGCGCCAGGGGAAATCCCTGGAAAATCTTGGGAAGCCGCGAAGAGGTCACCTCCCGCGCCAGGGCCTTGCCCTCGCGCGCCATCTCCTCCAGGCGCTTGTGCGATTTGAGCGTCTCGAACAGCGTGTAGACGAAGAGGGAGAACATGAGGACGACCGAGGCCGAGAGGAGCGCTATCGTAGAGAGACCCAGGTGTTTGAAGAAGCCCAGCAGGCGGATGCCCTCCTCCACGCCGAACATGGTCCCGGCGACCATACTCAGCGCCAGGATCCAGTCGATGTTCCCCAGTTGTTTGTGCCGAACGGTCGAAACGATTCCCTTGCCCGCGATGTGGGTCATGTCGATTCCCGAGGCCATGTATCCGGGAAAGCCGAACACGATGAGGGCGGGGGTCACCATGTAGCCGCCCCCCACCCCGATGAACCCGCCCACGACGCCCACCGTGAAGCCGGTGAAGACCAGCAGGAAGGCCGGGGCTTGGATGCCAGCGATGAGAAAGTCAAACATGCCGTCCCTCCCCTCAGTGGCCGACCGTGTGGTCGATTTTGTGGAATTTCAGTCCGATGAGATCGGTGAACCCTTCGGCGAGGTAGCCCAGGCACAGACCGATGAGGCCCACCATCACGAGGTTCCAGACGCCCGACATGGGGTTGGTGCGAATGTTCTTGTGCGTGAAGGAGTCCTTATACTTGAAGCCCTTGGCCTCCTTGAATTGCCACGGGATGAGGACCTTGAGCTGGCTTCCGAGGAGCTGGACGCGCTTGCCCTCCTCGACCGTCTTGAGGTCAATGACGCCCGTCGCATCCGTGGGCAGAACATCACCCTTTTTCACCCGGGTGGCTTTCAACCCATCCAGGATCCCATAGTCGCCGATGTCCAGGACCGCGGGCATTTCGGGGGAGGCGTCCTTGAACATCTTGGTGTTGACAGCGAACCCGTCCGCCTTGGCCTTGTAGTAATACCAATGAACCATGGTCCCCGATCGGTAGAAACGGATGGCGTAGGCGAAAACGAGCACCGTCGCTATCGCCCAGAAGAGAAACTTGATGGCGGCCCTCCCCCTATTCACCGACATGCCCACCTCCTCCAGGAAGCTTGCAGGGGAGGCTTGACGGCCTTGAGGTCAGAGGTCCAGGCCCTGAAAGAAAAGAAATTGAGAAGAGGGGCCCCCCCCGGTCTTCTACATCAGGACGATACGGCCTAATACCAAGGGAAAAACAGGGGATAGGCCCGGCTAGGGGCCCGATGCGCGAATTCACCCAGGCAGCCTAGGATTTGCTGGTTGCGGTCATTTTTATCAAGGTGTTAAGTGGAGATATGCCCTTCGATGCTTAGGCAGATGGGTCTCCCGCATCTTTGGGGGGTGCCGATTCGGGTGCGGTCTTTTTGATGCGAACGGGAGGTTTGGGAGGTCCCGCGCCCACCTCGGAAAGCGGAACGAGGTGTTCACGACTCTGCATTTTCCCGACGGGCAACGGAGCCACGGCGGCGGCCTGCTGAATGAGGGCGAGGAAGAGCGACTCCCGCGAGTGCCAGGTTCGTCGGTTGAATCGGAAAGTGAACTCGTCCAGATAGTAGTCGAAGTACAAGGGCCGCACCGCACCCTGATGTGATTTTGCAAGCCAGGCGTCGATCATGCCCGCCACGCGCTCCACCAGGGGAAGGGGTGGCTTGCCCGGATCTCCATCTTTGGGCACGACGATGTGCTTGTAACCCATTTCTTCGATCCGGCTGAATCCCTTCCACCCGTCCGTCCGAACCACGCTGCCCGGCTCCACCTCATCGCGGACCACGGCATTCAGGCTCTCGGCGGACGCGTTGCGGATACGCCTGAGCCGGATCCTTCCGAGGCGATGCCCCGCATCCTGCGCCACGACCACCACGAGGACCTTACCTCCGGCGCCGCGCCCCCGCTTGCCCGGTTGATGTCCGCCGATATAGGTGACTCCCAGTTCGATCTTGCCGCCCAGACGGTCGCGGTTGGGGCGCACCATGGCGGTCCGGAGCTTGTGCATCCAAGCCCAGGCGGTGTGGTAACTGCCCAGATCGAGCTCCTTCTGGAGGCCCAGGGCGCTCACGCCAAACCGTTGGTTGGTGACGTACCACATGGCCCTGAACCACACCAGGAGAGGACTCCTGCTGCCGTGAAAGATGGTCCCCGCCGTGACGGACACCTGATGGTCGCAGTACCCGCACCGGAAGAGGTCGCGTCGCACGAGCCACGCCTTCTGCCCGCCGCACCGGGGACAGCGAAACCCCCTCGGCCAACGGAGTTGGACCAAGTGGCTGTGGCACTCCTCCTCGTTCCCGAATAGCTGTTCGAACGCTTTGGCCATCCCCCGGCTCCCACGCGGATAGGGGCCCCGCGAGGGGCATCATACATCCGATGTGAGGAGAGTGAAAGAGATAGACCTCGCCGGAATAGTGACTTCGCCTGAGATGATCCACCTCATGAACATCCGCCGGCCTCTCAAATCCTGCCGGCGAGAGCATGTTGATATGCCACAGGAACGAATAGTTTTTATATATCACTATTGAACCAGCAGCGGATTGGGGATCGTGGTTCAAAGAGTCTGAGGCCGTTCTCATCTGAGGAGACTAAACTGCATATAAGTTGGTGATTAAATTGGCTGGAAAGTCCTTGTCAGAGAAGGGCTGAGCGAAGTGAGTGAATACTCGTGGGTTATTTAACCCATGAAAATAGCCTTTAACCGCAAACGATTGCGTCATGATGGAGACCGACTTAGTGTGGTGCCATGCAGTGAGGCCGGGGGGCTAGACGTGGCACTCAACTGGCAACCGGTAATTATGGCGTTCCAGGCCTTGCAGATCAGAAGCAGATAGGCTCCATCCCGGCTGCGGCTCCGCAGTCGGTGAGAGTTCCAGCGAAAGGAGGTGGAGTGACTCCTCAAACTAGACGTGGAGAAGTGACTAGGAGGGGGTCTTCAGAGATCGTTCAGATTCATTTGGCATGGTTCCTGACCCGTTTGGAGGTGAACGAATGCCGAGTTACGTGAACCCAGAGAAATGCGACGGGTGCAAAGCGCTGGACAAGACCGCGTGTCAGCACATTTGCCCCAACGACCTCATGGTCCTGGACAAGGACAAGATGAAGGCGTACAACCAGGACGTCTCCATGTGCTGGGAGTGCTACAACTGCGTGAAGATCTGCCCCACGCAGGCCGTCGAGGTCCGCGGCTACGCCGACTTCGTGCCCATGGGCGCGGCGGTCACTCCGCTGCGGTCCACCGATTCCATCATGTGGACGGTCAAGTTCCGGAACGGGATGCTCAAGCGCTTCAAGTTCCCGATCCGGACGACTCCCGAAGGCCAGGCGAAACCGGACGGTGGATTTGAGACCAAAGCCGACTTCAACAGCCCCGCGCTTTTCACGGAGCCTGCGTCGTCCGGTCTCAATGAAATCTTTACCCTGACTAAGTAGAGGGGGAGGAAAGAAATGGCCAATTTTGAGACCGTTGTGGTCGAGACCGACCTCCTGATCCTCGGCGGGGGCATGGCCGCCTGCGGCGCGGCCGTAGAAGCGGCTTACTGGGCCAAGCAGAACGGCCTGAAGGTGACCTTGGTGGACAAGGCCGCCATGGATCGTTCCGGCGCCGTGGCCATGGGCCTGTCCGCCATCAACCAGTACGTGGGCCTCAAGGACGGCGCCAACTCCGTCAAGGACTACGTGGACTACGTGCGCAACGACCTCATGGGCGTCACCCGCGAGGATCTGGTCGCCAACATCGCCCGCCACGTGGACTCCACCGTCCATCTCTTCGAGAAGTGGGGACTCCCCATCTGGAAGGACGAGAAGGGCGGCTACGTTCACGAGGGCCGCTGGCAGCTCATGATCAACGGCGAGTCCTACAAGGTCGTCGTGGCCGAGGCCGCCAAGAACGCCCTGCTCCAATCCGGCGTGGGCCAGATCTTCGAGCGCGTCTTCATCGTCGGGCCGCTCATGGACGGCGAGCGCGTCGCGGGAGCCGTGGGCTTCTCGGTGCGCGAGAACAAGTTCTACATCTTCAAGGCGAAGGCCACCATCGTCATGTTGGGCGGCGCCGTGCACGTGTTCAAGCCCCGCAGCATGGGCGAGGGCCTCGGTCGCGCCTGGTATCCGCCGTGGAACTCCGGCTCCTCCGCCTACTTCACCCTCAAGGCCGGCGCCGAGATGACGTGCCAGGAAGTGCGCTTCATCCCCGTCCGGTTCAAGGACGCCTACGGTCCGGTGGGTGCGTGGTTCCTGCTCTTCAAGTCCCGCGCCACCAACGCCATGGGCGGCGAATACATGGTCGAGCGCAAGCCCGAGCTGGAGAAATGGGGCCCCTACGGCCGCGTGAAACCCATCCCGGCCAACCTGCGCAACTACCTCGGCATGCTCGACCTGATGGAAGGCAAGGGCCCGATCTTCATGCGGACCGAAGAAGCCATCCAGAAGATCGCCGACCAGTACAAGGACGACGAGAAGGCCTACAAGAAGAAGATGAAGGAACTCGAGTCCGAGGCGTGGGAAGATTTCCTCGACATGACCATCTCCCAGGCCATCCTCTGGG
The DNA here is from genome assembly GCA_963772255.1 of uncultured Acidobacteriota bacterium. GTDB lineage: Bacteria > Acidobacteriota > UBA4820 > UBA4820 > DSQY01 > JAKAJA01. Next base: position 461,762 of record CAVYWK010000029.1, on the reverse strand, counting down.
CCGCCAGCAACGTGCAGCCCGAGGAGCGCAGCTCCGAAATCGCCGCCTGCGAGCCCTACTTCATCGGCTCCCACTCCGGCGCGTCCGGCGCCTGGGTCTCCGGCCCCGCCGATCTCCAGACCGGCGACACCAAGGGCGACTACTTCTGGGGCTACGACAACATGTCCACGGTGAAGGGCCTCTTCTGCGCCGGCGACGCTTCGGGCGCCTCCAGCCACAAGTTCTCCTCCGGCTCCCACGCCGAGGGCCGCATCGCCGCCAAAGCGGCGGTGAAGTTCATCGTGGAGAACAACACCCAGCCCAAGGTTGACCAGGCCGAGGTCGATGCCCTGAAGGCCGCGATCCTCAAGCCCATGGACACCTTCGAGGCCCACAAGAACGCCACCACCGACCCGGAGATCAACCCCAACTACATCAAGCCCAGGATGTTCATGTTCCGCCTCCAGAAGATCATGGACGAGTACGCTGGAGGCGTGTCCTCCCAGTTCATGGTCAACAAGGCTCAGCTCGAGCGTGCGCTGGAACTCCTGGCCCTGCTGAAGGAAGACGCGGAGAACCTCGCCGCCTCCAGCCTCCACGAGCTCATGCGCTGCTGGGAAAACCAGCACCGTATGTGGCAGGCCGAGGCCCACGTCCGCACCATGCTGTTCCGCGAAGAGACGCGCTGGCCCGGTTACTATTTCCGCGCCGACACGCCCGCGATCAACGACAAGGACTGGCTCGTCTTCGCCAACTGCAAAGTCGATCCCAAGTCCGGCAACTGGGAGATGATCAAGCGGCCCATCAAGCACATTTTCCCCCAGCCGAAGGATCACGAACTCCTCGGCGGTTAATGCGTCTGGTTCCAGGAGGTCCCCGTCAAGGGGCGGGGGCCTCCTTCTTTTCCTGGTTTCACACTCCTGTCTTAGGTGACGCCATGGCCCCGGATCATTCGTTCATCTGCCCCCACTGCCAAGCGCCCATGGAGCGATGGGCGAATCCGCAGATGGGGAGCTGGGGCGGAGAATTTCAGTACGTCTGCTTCAACGACGACTGCCCTTACTTCGTGCGGGGCTGGGCCTGGATGTCCGATCACTACAACGTGACCGCTTCGTACCGCCACCGGCACGATCCCTCCACCGGCGAGACGGGGCCCCTGCCCGTCTGGTCCAAAGACGCGCTCAAAGACTCCATCCTTTTCGATAAGGGAACGTCCCATGAATGATCAACCCATCACCAGAGAAGCCATCCTCAAAGACTTTCCGCGAATGGGCCTGGACGAACACTTCACCTTCGAGTGTCGCCCGGGGCTCTCATGCTTTACCTGTTGCTGCAAGGATGTCTCCATCGTGCTCACGCCTTACGACATCCTCAGACTGACCCGCGCCTTGAGAATGGATTCCTCCGAATTTCTTGAAAAGCACACCATCACGGGCGTTGCCGCCAAGCCGAACTTCCCCGTGGTCCTGCTGAAGATGCAGGGCGAGGACAAGCGCTGCCCCCTGGTGGGCGAGCAGGGTTGCACCGTCTATCAGAACAGACCCTGGGCCTGCCGCATGTATCCCCTGGGCGCGGCCGAGCCGCAGAACCCCAACCCCGAGGACCACGCCTTTCACTTCCTGCTCCGCGAGGACCTCTGCAAGGGCCACGGGCAGGGCCGGGAATGGACCGTGCGCGAGTGGGTCTCGGATCAGGGCATCGAGGAGTACGACATGATGGGTTCCTCCTTCAAGGAGCTCATGCTCCATCCGGATTGGTCCAAGGGCGAACCCATCCCGGCCGGCAAGCTGGACATGGTCTACATGGCCTGCTACGACCTGGACCGGTTCCGGCGCTTCGTCTTCGAGACCAAGTTCCTGAACTATTTCGAAGTGGACGAAACCCGAGTGGAGGTAATCCGCGAGGACAACGAGGAGCTCCTGGAATTCGCCATGCAGTGGCTCCGATTCAGTCTGTTCGGCGAGAAGACCATGAAGATCCGCAGTTCGGTCGTCGAGGCCCACCGGAGAGCCGCCGAAGCGGCCTCCCCGGCCACCCTTCCGACTCCGTAAGAGACAGGGACAGCAGGGAGAAGCGTCATGCCAACGACTTCAGAGGGTCACAACGGTAAGGGAATCTTGGTTTTAGGGGGCGGGATGGCCGGCATGACCGCGGCCCTCGAAGCCGCGGAGGCAGGTTGCTCCGTGGTCCTCGTGGAACGGTCTCCCTTCCTCGGGGGCCGGGTGGCCCGGATGAACCTCTACTTTCCCAAGCTCTGCCCTCCGGCCTGCGGACTCGAGATCAACTTCAAGCGGCTCAAGAACAACGGCCGCATCGAAGTGCTCACCCAATCGGAGCTTTTGGACCTGACCGGCTCGCCGGGGGACTACACGGCCAAGGTCCAGGTCTCTCCGCGCCACGTGACCGACGCATGCACCCTCTGCGGCGAGTGCGCCAAGGTCTGCCCGGCGGAGCGCACCGACGATTTCAACTACGGTCTGTCCAAGACCAAGGCGGCCTACCTTCCCTATCCCATGGCCTATCCCACGCTCTTCGCCATCGATCGCGCCGCGTGCCCGTCCGGCTGCGAGGCATGCGTCAAGGCGTGCGCCTACGACGCCATCGACCTGAACCAGAAGGCCCAGACCCGGACCCTGAACGTGGCCGCCGTCATCGCCGCCACCGGGTGGGCACCCTACGACGCCACCAAGATCGACAACCTGGGTTACGGGCGCTGCGCCAACGTGGTGACCAACGTGATCATGGAGCGCCTCGCCTCCATCAACGGGCCCACGGGGGGGAAGATCCTCCGCCCCTCCGACGGCAAGGAGCCCAAGACCGTGGCCTTCGTGCAGTGCGCGGGCTCGCGCGACGAGAACCACCTGCCCTACTGCTCCGCCGTATGCTGCGCCGCCTCCCTCAAGCAGGCCACGTACGTCCGCGCCGCCTATCCAGACGCCAAGGTGAAGATCTTCTACATCGACATCAGAACCCCCGGGCGCCTGGAGGACTTCTACGCCAAGGTCTCCGCCGATCCGGGCGTCGAGCTCATCAAGGGCAAGGTGGCCAAGGTGGAGGAGGACGGCGCCACCAAGGACGTGCTCATCGAGGTGGAGGATGTGGTCCACGGCCGGAAGATCCACGAACGCGTGGACCTGCTGGTCCTCGCCACGGGAATCGTGCCCCAGACGCAAGGGCTTCCCCAGGCGGCCGTCCTGGATGAATTCAAGTTTATCGAGAACCGCCCTGGCAAGACGGGGTTTTACGGCGCGGGCTGCGTCCGCCGACCCGAGGAAGTCTCAGCCACCGTGCAGGACGGGACGGGAGCGGCGCTTAAGGCTTTCCAGTGCGTGGTAAGGAGCGCTCACCATGGATAAAAAACTCGGCGTCTACATCTGCAGCGGCTGTTCCATAGGCGACGCCTTGAACGTGGACGGGCTTGTGAAGGTCGCCCAGAAGGAATACAAGGCCCCCGTGTGCCAGGTGCACCCATTCCTGTGCGGCAAGGAGGGCGTCGAGCTCATCCGCAAGGACCTGGCAGACGACGCGGTGAACTCCGTGGTCATCGCGGCGTGTTCTCCCCGCGTGAAGACCGATGCCTTCGCCTTCGATCCCAGGATGGTCTTGGAACGCGTCAACCTCCGCGAGCACGTGGCCTGGTGTCAGAAGCCCAAGGACGAAGACACCCAGATGATGGCGGAGGACTACCTGCGCATGGGGATCGTGAAGGCCCAGAAGATGGAGCCCCTCGAACCCGTCTCCGACACCGTCTGCAAGACCATCCTCGTGGTGGGCGGCGGCGTCACGGGCATGACCGCGGCCCTCGAAGCGGCGGCGGCGGGGTACGAGGTGGTGCTGGTCGAGAAACAGCCCCACCTCGGCGGGTTCGTGGGCACGCTCACGCACCGGTTCCCGAAGGACGCGCCGTTCACAGAAATCCAGGCGACCGATTTGGCGGAACAGATCCAGGCCGTGAGCTATCACCCCAAGGTGAAGCTGCACACCGGCGCGACCATCGTCCAGACGACCGGTCAGCCGGGCCAGTTCGACGTCACCATCGAGGCGGGCGGGAACACCGTCGTCCACCGCGTGGGCGCCGTGGTCATGGCCACGGGCTGGAAGCCCTACGATCCGGCCAAGCTCTCGCACCTGGGTTACGGTCTCACGCCGGACGTGGTGACCAACGTGGAATTCGAGAAGATGGTCGCCGCGGGACCCTTGAAGAGGCCCTCGGACGGCAAGGCCGTGGAGAGCGTCCTCTTCGTCCAGTGCGCGGGCTCCCGCGACAAGGACCACCTGCCCTACTGTTCGTCCGTGTGCTGCATGGCGACGCTCAAGCACTCCGAGCTCGTGCACCGGCAGAACGCCGACGCCAAGGTCTTCATCGTCTACAAGGACATGCGCACGCCTGGGCAGTACGAGAAATACTACGCCAAGGCCCAGAACCACCCGGGGACCTTCCTGACCAAGGGCGAGGTGGCCGTGGTGGAGAAGGCCGCGGGCGGGAAGCTCGCGGTGGGCGTCAAGGACACGCTCATCGGGGAAACCATCCAGGTGGTGGTGGACCTGGTGGTCCTGGCCACGGGCATGGTTCCCAACTCGGCGGACAGCGAGGCCATCCGGCAACTCAGCGACGCCCGGGCCAAAGTCTTGAGGAACGAGTCCGAGACCCAGCGCACCGAGGCCGAAAAAAAGGTGGAGGAACTCAAGCACCACGAGGGCACGGGCATCCTCAACCTCACCTACCGCCAGGGTCCCGACCTTCCCGTCCTCAGGTACGGCTTCCCGGACTCGCACTTCGTCTGCTTCCCGTACGAGACCCGGAGAACCGCCATCTACGCCGCGGGAGCCATGCGCGCGCCCATGGATTCGGCTCACGCCCAGGAGGACGCCCTCGGGGCCGCCATGAAGGCGATCCAGTCCGTAGAGCTGGCCGCCGTAGGCCAGGCCGTGCACCCCAGGGCGGGTGACATGTCCTTCCCCGAGTTCTTCCTCCAGCGCTGCACCCAGTGCAAGCGCTGCACGGAGGAGTGCCCCTTCGGGACCATCGACGAAGACGAGAAGGGCACGCCCAAGCCCAACCCCTACCGCTGCCGCCGGTGCGGCGTCTGCATGGGGGCCTGCCCCGAGCGGATCATCTCCTTCAAGAACTATTCGGTGGACATGATCGCCACCATGATCAAGGCCATCGAGGTCCCCGAAGAGGACGAGGAGAAGCCTCGCGTCCTCGTGTTCATGTGCGAGAACGACGCCTACCCGGCCCTGGACGTGGCGGGGTTGAACCGCGTCCAGTACGACCCGAGCGTGCGCGTCATCCCGCTCCGATGCCTCGGCTCCCTCAACATCGTCTGGATCGCCGACGCCCTCTCCGGGGGCATCGACGGGGTCATGCTCATCGGCTGCAAGTACGGGGACGACTACCAGTGCCACTTCGCCAAGGGCAGCGAGCTCGCCAACACGCGCCTCGAGAACGTCAAGGAGACCCTCCAACGGCTCCAGCTCGAATCCGCGCGCATCCAGCTCACCCAGCTCGCCATCAACGAGTACGACAAGCTGCCCGTCATGATCAACGAATTCATGGACAAGATCCGCGAGATGGGACCGAATCCCTACAAGGGATTCTGATCACAACTCGGGGTCGAGACTAGGGGACTAGGGGATTGGGGGACTAGGAAAGAAGGAGCCGGTTCCATGGCTGATTCCACGCTGATCCAACCGGATGTGCGCTTCATTAAAGACGTCATGTGCTCCGGGGGCGAGGACCTCAAGAAGTGCTACCAGTGCGCCACCTGCTCCGTGACCTGCACACTGGCGCCCGACGAGGCTCCCTTTCCCCGCAGGCAGATGATCCAGACCCAGTGGGGGCTCAAGGACCAGGTGCTCTCCGACCCGGCCATCTGGCTGTGCCACAACTGCGGGGACTGCTCCACCCGGTGCCCGCGCGGCGCCCGGCCGGGAGACGTCTTCGGCGCGTTGCGAAATCAGGCCATCCAGCACTATGCGTTCCCGGGCTTCGTGGCCCGGCTGGCGGCCCGGCCGGCGGGACTGCTCGTCCTCCTGGCCATCCCCGCCATCCTCTTCGCGGCCATCGCCATGCTGGCTCCCGAGAGGCAGGACCAGGTGCTGGAATTCGCTTCGCGCTTCCCGCTCCCCGTGCTTGAGGCCCTCTTTTTCACGGTGGGCGGCCTCGCCCTCCTCGCGTTTGGCGTGGGCGTGACGCGTTTCGTCAAGGCCATGCGAGCCCGCGGGGCGACCGGCAGCATCGTTTCGGGGTTCGTGCCGGCGCTCGTGGACATCATGACCCACAAGCGTTTCAAGGACTGCGGCAAAGAGAAGAACCGGTTCTGGGGCCACCTGCTGACACTGTGGGGCTTCGCCGGCCTCGCCTTCATGGGGACGGTGGTGGGTATCGGCACCATGGCAGGGTTCATGCACACTCCCCTGCCCTTCTGGGACATGTCCCGACCCGTGGAGTCCTTCTTCAAGATCTTCGCCAACGCGTGTGCGGTGGTGATCTTCATCGGCCTGGTCATCCTTTTGGTGGACCGGCTGGGCGATGCGGAAAAGCGCCGGAACAGCACCTATTTCGACTGGCTTTTCCTTCTCGGGCTCACGGGCGTGGTCCTCACGGGTATCCTCTCCCAGTCGGCCCGGCTCGTCGAGACTGCCAGCGTCATGTATCCGGTCTACTACATCCACCTGGTTCTCATATTCGTGCTCTTCCTCTTCGCGCCGTTCACCAAGTTTGCGCACCTGATCTACCGCACGGTGGCCATGGCGGCCACGAGAAGCAAATAGAGAGGGAGGACACGGAAAGGCAGGATTAGAAATGAGGAGGGATTTCTAAACCGGGATCACTGGACCAACGTTGCTGACTGACTGCCGATAGCCGAAGGTTTGATGCACTAGGAGGAAAGACATGGCGGACGATAAGGTGAAAACTCCCCTGCTCGATGAACTCGAAAAGGGGCCGTGGCCGAGCTTCGTCAAGGAGATCAAGAACGCCCGGCAGACGAGCCCCATGTGCGACGACCTGCTGGGGCAGCTCGAGGCTTTCCTACGTGGAGAAAAAGGGCCACTGGAAGCACGGCGGCATCGTGGGCGTCATGGGTTACGGCGGCGGAGTCATCGGGCGCTACAGCGACGTGCCCGAGAAGTTCCCGAACGTGGCGCACTTCCACACCATGCGCGTCAACCAGCCTTCGGGGTGGTTCTACACGAGCGACGCCCTGCGGACCCTCTGCGACATCTGGGAGCGCCACGGATCCGGCCTCACCAACATGCACGGCTCCACGGGCGACATCGTCTTCCTGGGCACCAAGACGGACGAGCTCGAGCCCTGCTTCAAGGAGCTGGCCGAGGCGGGCTTCGACCTGGGTGGCTCAGGCTCGTGCATGCGAACTCCCTCCGCCTGCGTCGGCATGGCGCGCTGCGAGTGGGCCTGCTACGACACGATGAAGACCTGCAACGACATCACGCACCAGTACCAGGACGAGCTGCACCGCCCGCCCTTCCCCTACAAGTTCAAGTTCAAGTTCTCCGGCTGCCCGAACGACTGCGTGGCCTCCATCGCCCGTTCCGACCTCTCCGTCATCGGCACCTGGAAGGACGAGATCCAGCAGGACGACGCCGCAGGTGACCGACTACGCCGCCGCCGGCATGGACATCCAGAAGGACGTCTGCGGCAACTGCCCCAGCAAGTGCATGAACTGGGACGGCAAGAAGCTGACGATCGAGAACCACGAGTGCGTCCGCTGCATGCACTGCATCAACGTGATGCCCAAGGCGCTGCGGCCCGGCAAGGAGAGGGGCGCCACCATCCTCATCGGCGCCAAGGCTCCCATCGTCCAGGGCGCCCTGCTCTCCTCGGTCCTGGTCCCCTTCGTCCCCGCGGACGAACTGATGGAGACCCTCAAGGAGCTCGTCTCCCGGATCTGGGAGTTCTGGGACGAGTACGGCAAGAACCGCGAGCGCGTCGGCGAGCTGATCCAGCGCGTCGGCATGTCCAACTTCCTCGATGCCATCGGCCTGGATCCCATCCCGCAGATGGTCACGGCGCCGCGCGACAACCCCTACATCTTCTTCAAGGCCGATGAATAGGGAGAGCATTCAGGGAGATCCGGGTCGCGCATGCGGCCCTTCGAGATTGAGGAGATGAACGATGGCAGCTGAACCCGTCAAAAGGATTACCGATATCGGACCGCCCAATTACGAGAAGTTCCTTCACCCCGTCATCAAGAAGAACTACGGGATGTGGAAGTACCACGAGAACCTGGCTCCGGGCGTGCTCTGCCACGTCGCCGAGTCGGGCGACAAGATCTACACGGTCCGGGCCGGGTCGCCCCGCCTGCTGAGCATCCAGAGCATCCGCCTCTTCGCGGACCTGGCCGACAAATACTGCGGCGGCTACCTGCGCTTCACGAGCCGGAACAACGTGGAGTTCCTCCTGGACAACCAGGCCAACATCGAGCCGCTGAAGAAGGAGCTCTTGCGCGAACAACTTCCCGGTCGGCGGCACGAACAACGCCATCAGCAACATCGTCCACACGCAGGGGTGGGTCCACTGCCACTCCTCCGCCACCGACGCCTCGGGCATCGTCAAGGCCGTCATGGACGCCCTGTACGACCGCTTCACGCACGAGAACCTGCCCGCCAAGCTTCGCATCGCCCTGGCGTGCTGCCTGAACATGTGCGGCGCCGTGCACTGCTCCGACATCGCCATCCTGGGCATCCACCGGAAGCCCCCGAAGGTCAACCACGACACCCTGCCCAAGACCTGCGAAGTCCCCACGCTCATCGCCTCCTGCCCCACCGGCGCCATCCGGCCCGCGGTGGTGGACGGCAAGAACAGCGTGGCGGTGGAAGAGCCGCAGTGCATGTACTGCGGCAACTGCTACACCGTGTGCCCCTCCATGCCGCTCAACGACCCCGAGAACGACGGCATCTCCATCTGGGTCGGCGGGAAGGTGAGCAACGCCCGCACGGCGCCGAAGTTCTCCAAGCTCGCCATCCCCTTCATCCCGAACAATCCGCCCCGCTGGCCCGAGGTGGTGGAGGCGGTGGTCAACATCGTCGAGGTCTACGCCAAGAACGCCCGGAAGTACGAGCGCATGGGCGAGTGGATCGAGCGCATCGGATGGCCGAAGTTCTTCGAGCTCACGGGCATCGAGTTCACGCGCTACCACATCGACGACTTCAAGAACGCGGGCCTGACCTACGCGAGGTCGACCCACATCAAGTTCTAAGGAGAGACCCATGGCCGTGAACCATGAAGCGCTGGCCGAAGAGATGTTCCAGATGGTGTCCGAGTACTTCGGGAAGAAAAACCTGAAGGCGGGCGACCTGACCAAGGCCATGATCGCCAAGCACGGCGAGGCGGAGTGCAGCAAGGACGACTGCAAGGCCGCCATCCGGATCCTCATGGACTCGGGTCGGTGCGTCTACAGTTACTTCGGTGGAAGCTTCATCACGCTGCCGCACAAAGAGGGAGCCGCGCCGGAATAAGCCCGGCACGCCGGCGGGCGGAGGCATGCCTCCGCCCGCCAACGCTTTGGAGTTACGTTCAGGACATCCATGGAGGATCGTCTGATGAAAAATGAGAAGGCAGCGGACAACGTGAAAGAGCTGGTGGCGCTCCTGAAGCACTGGCAGGAACTCGAGGTGGCCACCATTTCCCAGACCACGACGATCATGGAAAAGACCCGAACCCGCTCATCCGCTTGATCATGGAGATCATCCGCCAAGATTCGGCCATGCACAAGCGCGTCCAGCAAGTGATCTTGGACAGCCTGGAGAAGCAGGCGTTCAGCCTGACCCCCGAGGAGCTCGCTGACGTCTGGGACCTCATCGAAAAGCACGCCGAGATGGAGAAGGAGACCATCGTCCTCGCGGAGAAGGCCCGGAAGAACTGCCGGCTCTTCGCGCAGCGCCATCTCCTGACCTACCTCATCGACGACGAGAAGAAGCACGACCGCCTGCTCTCCCAGTTGGAGGATTTCAAGCGCGGCCTCTACCCTTACGCGTGATGGGGGAGGGCGGTCAGCGCATGTTGAACGGTGCGATGAACGGGCGCTAAGCTCATGAAACCACTCACCGCACCCCATTCGCCATGGGCTCCCCGTCATTCGCCGTTCACCCTTTACCCTTTTTTCATCACCACCACCTCCGAAAGGACGAGGCCATGGGTCTTTTCAAGGAAGTAAAGAAGCCCGTCATCAAAGCGGCGAGTTCGTCAGGAGAGATCAGCCCCCTCAGGCCGAAATACTCCGAGAAGACTGCGCCTTGCATGGGTAACTGTCCGAGCGGGACCAACATCCGCGGAATTCTGACCACCATCGCCCAGGCCGAGGCCTACGGCCGCACCAACGAGCAGGCCTACGAGATCGCCTGGCGCATGATCACGGAGAACAACCCCTTCCCGGCCACCTGCGGCCGGGTCTGCCCCCATCCCTGCGAGGACGGATGCAACCGTAAGGAGAAGGAAGGCTCCGTGTCCATCAACGCCATCGAGCGCTTCCTCGGAGACTTCGCCCTGGAAAAGGGGCTCAAGCCCTCCTTGCTGACGGACGAGAAGCACGCCGAAAAGGTGGCCGTGGTGGGTGCCGGACCCGCGGGCCTCTCCTGCGCCTACCAGCTGGCGCGCCGGGGCTACGGCGTGACGGTGTTCGAGGCGTTCAGCAAGCCGGGCGGCATGCTGCGCTACGGCATTCCCCGCTACCGCCTGCCCCGCCAGGTTCTCGACGCCGAAATCGGGCAGATCACGGAACTGGGCGTCGAGCTCAAGTGCAACTTCATCATCGGCAAAGACATGAGCCTGGAAGATCTCAAGAAGCAGTACCAGGCCATCTTCGTCGGCATCGGAGCACACAAGGGCATCAAGCTTCGCGTCCCCGGCGAAGACGCGCCCAACGTGTACACGGGCACGGAGTTTCTCAACAGGGTGAACAGCGGCGAGGATGTGAAGGTCGGTGGCAAGGTCATCGTCATCGGGGGCGGAGACACGGCCATCGACGCGGCGCGGATCAGCAAGCGCCTGGGCGCCGAGTCCACGATCCTGTACCGCCGGACGCGCGCCGAGATGCCCGCCATCGCGCCCGAGATCGAGGGGGCGCTCGAGGAGGGCGTGACCATCGAGTTCCTGGCCGCGCCCGTGGAAATCCTCGTCAAGGACGGCGTGGCGGTGGGCATGAAGTGCATCCGGATGGAGCTCGGCGAACCCGACGCTTCCGGACGCCGCCGGCCCGTGCCCAAAGCCGGTTCCGAATTCGACATCGAGGCCACGGCCATCATCGCCGCCATCAGCCAGGAGCCGGCCTTCGACGGCTTCGAGTCGCTCCGCGAAGGGAAAGACTGGATCGTCGTCGATGGCTGGGGTGCCACGAAGGCCGACGGCGTTTACTCCGGCGGCGACGACGTGGAGCTCGGTCTGGCCACCATCGCCATCGCCCAGGGGCGCTTCGCGGCGGAGGCCATCGACGCGCGGTTCCGCGGCAAGACCCTGGAGAAGCACCAGCAGCCCCCCCTCGTCAAGTCGGACAAGATGAAGCTGGCCTGGTACAAGGAGGCCGTCCGAAACGATCGCCCCCACCTGCCCGCGGACCAGCGCGGCATGGATACCGAAATCGAGCATGGGCCTCACGGACCAGCAGGCCCAGGATGAGGCCAAGCGGTGCATGTCCTGCGGCCTGTGCATGGACTGCGAGTCCTGCTGGATGTACTGCACCAACAGCTGCTTCGTGAAGCTCCCGAAGGGCGAGCACTACAAGGTCAAGCTGGAAGTGTGCAACGGGTGCAAGAAGTGCGCGGAAGAGTGCCCCTGCGGGTACATCGACATGGTCTAGAAGGAGACTCACATGCCTGATCTCGAACTGAACGGAAAGACCTACATCGTGGATGAGGACGGGTTCCTGGAAGATCCCGGCGTCTGGAACGAGGACGTGGCCAAGGACTTCGCCTCCATCGAGGGTGTCGACGAACTGACCGAAGAGCACTGGAAGATGATCAACTACCTCCGGAACTACTACCTGCAGTTCGGGATCGCTCCCATGATCCGCAAGCTCTGCAAGGAGACCGGGATTCCCGCTGAACAAGGTCTACGAACTCTTCCCCTCCGGTCCGGCCAAGGGCGCCTGCAAGCTCGCGGGCCTGCCCAAGCCCACGGGGTGCGTGTAAGGTAAGCGAGGAAAGCAGGCGGGAGAAGTCGGAGGGCCGTTCCGGCTACCGACTTCGTCCCGCCTGCCGGCCCCCGGGGGGGCCTTCGGCAGCGGAGGGGGTGGGGCCCATGGCCCTGACTGAGATTCTACTTGGCAAGAGAGCCGTCATCCTGGAGAGGTGGCTCCGGGAGGTTCTGGAGTCCTACCCGGACCAATCCAGACATTTCTTGAGCCAGGTGAAGGACCCCTTCGCGAACCCCGTCGGGGCCACCCTCTCCAAGGAGCTCGCCGCCATCCTCGAAGGACTCCTGGCGGGTTCCGATCCGGCCGCGCCTTGCCTCCCCGCTGGAAACCGTCATCAAGCTCCGCTCGGTGCAGGGCCTGACGCCCTCCCAGGCCCTCGCATTCATTTTCACGCTCAAGCAGATTGCAAGAGAAGTGGTAAGCAGCTCCACAGAGAAGGAAATCTCGACCCCTCAGGCGGCTCGCGAGGCGCTGGCTTTCGACGCGAAGGTGGACGAGCTGGCGCTGAGCGCCTTCGACCTATGCGTCCGCGACCCGAGAGAAAATTTCCGAGATCAGAATCAACGAAATGAAGAGGAGCCTGTTCGTAATCGAGCGGGCCATCAGGACATTCGATGGCCCGGGTCCCAACCCGGTTGCGGAACCCATGGCGAACACTGCCTCAGGCTCCCAGGTTGAGGATGGAAACCGGCGAGGCGAGATGAAGCCATGACGGGCGAGAGTTGCGCGCCATTTGGGGAAGGAGGAATCGGTTGATGAGTGCCTTGTATTCGCTGTTGACTGTCCTGGTGCTGACCGGACTGGTGTACTTCGGCGTGACGGTGGCCCATCTGCAGTTCTTCTTTGGGACCGTCCTCCCGTTCGCCGCCATCGCCGTCTTTCTCTGCGGGCTCGCCTACAGGGTGGTCCGGTGGGCCTCGACGCCCGTGCCGTTCAGGATCCCCACGACCTGCGGCCAGCAGAAGTCCCTGCCCTGGATGAAGTCCAGCTGGATCGAAAGCCCCTCCACGGCCTTCGGCGTGGTGGTGAGGATGGCGCTGGAGGTCCTGCTCTTCCGGTCCCTCTTCCGCAACACCACAGCCGAGATCCGCGGCGGCCCCAAGCTGATCTACGGGGAGAACAAGTGGCTCTGGCTCGGCGCCATCGCCTTCCACTGGACCTTCCTCGTGATCTTCCTGAGGCACCTGAGATTCTTCATGGAACCCGTGCCTGCGTTCGTGAACATGCTGGCCGCCGTGGACGGCTTCTTCCAGGTCGGCGCACCGGTGCTCTACGTGACCGACGTGGTCATTCTGGCGGCCTTGCTCTACCTGCTCTACCGGCGCCTGGGCGAGGCGCAGGTCCGGTACATCTCCCTCTTCACGGACTACTTCGCCCTGTTCCTCCTGCTGGGCCTGGCGGGCTCCGGCGTGCTCATGCGCTACTTCACCCGCGTGGATGTGGTGGCCGTCAAACGGCTGGCCATGGGTCTGGTGACCTTCTCCCCTGCGATCCCGGCGGAGGTCGGTCCCCTCTTCTTTGTCCACCTGTTCCTCCTCAGCGCTGCTGGTGGCCTACTTCCCCTTCAGCAAGCTCATGCACGCTCCGGGGGTGTTCCTGAGCCCCACGCGGAACCTGGCCAACAACAATCGGATGAAGCGTCACGTCAACCCGTGGGACTACCCCGTGAAGGTCCACACCTACGAGGAGTGGGAGGAAGAATTCCACGACAAGATCAAGGCGGCCGGCCTGCCTTTGGATAGGGAGTAGCCATGGCGGAGAAGCACCCCAACCCCGAGGAACTGGCGAAGATCTCCTACAAGCCCCCCCAGAAGGGCTGGATGGACCCTCACGTCGACTTCCGAAAGGGGACCTACTGCTACAGCGCCCTGGGGAAAAACCTCGAGTACCTCGGCATGCCCAACCCCAGGGAATGGCAGCCCTTCGACGAGGACTGGAAGCTGCCGCCCAACTGGAAGCAGATCATCCTGGACGGCATGAAAGAGCGGCTGGAGAAGTACCGCTCCTTCCGGCTCTTCATGGACATCTGCGTGCGGTGCGGGGCCTGCGCCGACAAGTGCCACTTCTACATCGGCTCCGGCGACCCCAAGAACATGCCCGTCCTGCGGGCCGAGCTGATCCGCTCCGTCTACCGCCGGTATTTCACGCCGGCGGGGAAGGCCTTCGGCATCACTGGCCGGCGGGCGGGAGCTCACCGAGGACGTGATCAAGGAGTGGTTCTACTACTTCTACCAGTGCACCGAGTGCCGCCGCTGCTCGGTCTTCTGCCCCTACGGCATCGACCAGGCGGAGATCACCATGATCGGCCGCGAGCTGCTCAACCTCGTGGGCTGCAACATCAACTGGGTCATCGAGCCGGCGGCCAACTGCTTCCGCACGGGCAACCACCTGGGCATCCAGCCGCACGGCTTCAAAGACTCCCTGGAGTTCGCCGTGGACGAGCTGGAGGAGATCACGGGGATCCGGGTAGACCTGCCCATCAACCGGAAGGGCGCCGAGATCCTGTTCGTGGCGCCGTCGGCGGACTACTTCGGCACGCCACACTACTACACGCTCCTGGGCTATCTCCAGCTCTTCCACGAGATCGGCCTGGACTACACCTGGAGCGCCTTCGCGGGAGAGGGCGGCAACTTCGGCCTCTTCACGAGCCACGAGATGATCAAGCGCCTCAACAACAAGATCTACGCCGAGGCCAAACGCCTGGGCGTGAAGTGGATCATCGGCGGGGAATGCGGCCACATGTGGCGGGTCCTGCACCAGTACATGAGCACCATGAACGGCCCGGCCGATTTCCTGGAGGTGCCCATGTCCCCCATCACGGGCACCGTGTTCGAGAACACCCAGTCCACCAAGATGGTCCACATCTGCGAGTTCACCGTCCGACCTCATCAGGAACGGCAAGCTCAAGCTGGACCCGAGCCGCAACGACCACTGGAACGTCACGTTCCACGACTCGTGCAACCCGGCCCGGGCCATGGGCCTCTTCGAGGAGCCCCGCTACGTCATCAAGAACACCTGCCGGAACTTCCACGAGATGCCCGAAAACACCATCCGAGAGAACACCTTCTGCTGCGGCAGCGGCGCGGGCCTCGGGAACGACGAGAACTTCGAGATGCGCATGAGGGGCGGCCTTCCCCGCGCCAACGCGGTGAAGCACGTCCACGAGAAGTTCGGCGTCAACGTCCTCTCCTGCATCTGCGCCATCGACAAGGCGACGCTCCCCACCCTGATGGAGTACTGGGTGCCGGGAGTCGAGGTGGCGGGCGTCCACGAGTTCGTTGGCAACGCCCTCGTGATGAAGGGCGAGAAGGAGAGGACCACCGACCTTCGCGGAACGCCGCTGGCGGCAAAGGAGGCGGCCCATGCGTGACCGGAGCCTGATCCTGGCAGGGTTGCTGCTGTTCCTGGGGCTGATCACCTTCCCCATCTGGTACAACCTCGCGTCGGGCACCTCCTCCAAGGAGCCCGAACTCAAACTCCCCGTCGACGAGAAGCAGTGCGTCGCCTCCAAGGAGACCATGCGGACCACCCACATGGAAATGCTCATCACCTGGCGGGACTCAGTGGTCCGGCAGGACAAGCGGACCATGGTCACGGCGGACGGCAGGACCTTCGAGATGAGCCTCACGCGCACGTGCATGAAGTGCCACGACAACAAGGAGGAGTTCTGCGACAAGTGCCACCTCTACGCGGGCGTCACCCCCTACTGCTGGGACTGCCACATCGATCCCAAGCTGGCGCGGAGGGCCAACGGATGAGCACCAATCGACGGACGTTCCTGGGCGTCGCCGGACTCTCGGCGCTGGCCCTCGCCGGAAAATCAACCATCGGCGCCATCGAAAGCGCCGAGAAGAAGGACACCGCGGCCGGTGCGCGGACTCGCTGGGCCATGGTCATCGATCCCCAGAAGTGCCTGAAACACGAGGGGTGCAGGGACTGCATCAACGCCTGCAACCAGGTCCACAACGTGCCGCAGTTCCCCGATGCCCAGCACGAGGTGAAATGGATCTGGAAGGAGCCCTTCGAGCACGCCTTCCCGGACCAGGAGAACCCCTACACCGCGGAGGCGCTCAAAGAGAAGCCCGTGCTGGTATTCTGCAACCACTGCGACAATCCGCCGTGCGTGCGGGTCTGCCCCACCAAGGCGACATGGAAACGGGAGGACGGCATCGTCATGATGGACTGGCACCGGTGCATCGGCTGCCGGTACTGCGTCGCGGCTTGCCCGTACGGCTCCAGGAGCTTCAACTGGTCGGACCCGCGGCCGCGCATCAAGACGCTCGACCCCAACTTCCCCACCCGCACCAAGGGCGTGGTGGAAAAATGCACGTTCTGCGACGAGCGCCTGGCCCGGGGACAGCAGCCGGCCTGCGTCGAATCGTGCCCGGAAAAGGCCATGGTCTTCGGGAACCTGGACGATCCCGCCTCTGAGGTGAGGGCGCTCCTCAAAGATCGCTACTCCCTCAGGCGGAAGCCCGAGCTGGGAACACAACCGGAGATCTACTACATCCTGTGATGGGGAATGCCGGCGGGTGGCGGGGCCTCTCCCCGCCGCTCCGACTCCGTACGGAGGCAGCGCATGTTCATGTTTGAGAAAGCCGTCGTGGGTGGCAGGCGGTACTGGGGCTGGATCGGCATCCTGGGGACGGTGATCCTCGTGGGCTTCCTGTGCTACCTGTGGCAGCTGCGTGACGGGTTGGGCATCACGGGTCTCAGCCGGGACGTGACCTGGGGCATGTACATCGCCCAGTTCACCTTCTTCGTGGGCGTGGCGGCCTCCGCGGTCATGGTGGTCCTGCCCTACTATCTCCACAATTACAAGGCCTTCGGAAAAATCACCATCCTGGGCGAGTTCCTGGCCATCTCCGCGGTGACCATGTGCATGCTCTTCATCTTCGTGGACATGGGCCAACCGACGAGGATCCTCAACGTCATGCTCCATCCCACGCCCAATTCCATGATGTTCTGGGACATGGTCTCCCTCTCGGGGTACCTTGGGCTGAACGCCCTGATCGCCTACATCACCCTCAGCGCCGAGCGAAACGGGGTGGCTCCGCCAGGCTGGATCAAGCCCATCATCATCCTATCCATCCCGTGGGCCGTCTCCATCCACACCGTCACGGCCTTTCTCTACAACGGCCTTCCGGGGCGCTCCTTCTGGCTCACGGCCATCCTCGCGCCGCGATTTCTGGCCTCGGCTTTCGCCGCCGGCCCGGCCCTGCTGATTTTGCTCTGCATGGTCATCCGAAAGCTGACCAAGTTCGACGTGGGGTCCGAGCCCATCCAGAAGCTGGCCATCATCGTGACCTACGCCATGCTCGTGAACATCTTCTTCGTCCTGATGGAGGTCTTCACGGTCTTCTACAGCGGCATCCCCGAGCATACGGAGCACTTCAAGTTTCTCTTCGTGGGGCTTCAGGGCAAAGCGCCTCTGGTGCCCTGGATGTGGACTTCCATGGGGCTGGCGGCCGTCGCCATCTTCCTCCTCCTCGTGCCCCGATACAGAAAGAACGAGACCGTCCTGGCCGTGACCTGCGTCATGGTCTTCGTCTCGCTCTGGATCGACAAGGGCCTGGGTCTCATCATCGGTGGATTCACACCCTCGCCCCTCGGGGTCGTCACGAGCTACGTGCCCACCGCGCCCGAACTGGCCATCGTGGCCGCCATTTGGGCCGTCGGATTCCTCATGATCACGGTTTTCTACAAGATCGCGCTCTCCGTCAGGGAGAGCCTGGCGGGGTAGAGAGGCCAACCATGCCCATCATCACGATCGCCCGGGGATCCATGTGGGGAGGGCAAGCCGTCGCCAAGGGGGTCTCCGAGGCGCTGGGTTGCCCCTGCATGGGGCGGGAGACGCTGACGGGCGAGGCGCTCCGGTTGACCTTGGGAGCCGAGGGCACCAGGGGGAATTCGGGGCAGGAACCCTGGGGCTGGGACAGGCTGGCCTCCGAGCGGACGACGTACCTGTCGGCCCTGCAGGCGACCCTGGCCAGTCACGCGGGAAGCGGCAACCTCGTCTATCACGGCCACGCGGGTCACTTGCTCCTGAGGGGGATACCGTCCGTCCTGAGGGTCAGGATCATCGCGCCGATGGAGGTCAGGGTCCGCGTCGTGACGGAGAAATCCGAGATCTCCAGGGAGGACGCGGAGGCCTACATCAAGAGGGTCGACGAGGAGTGGGCACGCTGGACCAAATTCATCTTCGGCGTGGAGTGGAGGGATCCGGCACTCTACGACCTGGTCATCAATCTCGAAAATCTTACCATAGACGGGGCCTGTTGCTGCGTGCTGGATGCCGCGAAGCGGCCGGAATTTGTGGTCACGGAGGAGGTCAAAGGGAGGTTGCAAGATCTGGCCCTTGCCGCCAGGGTCAATCTCGCGCTGGCCATGAACCCCGCCAGCCGGGACCTCGACCTGGATGTGAGAGCGGAGAAAGGAGTGGTCCATCTCGGCGGTTCGATGATCGAATCGGGTTTCCCCGGCGAGCTCTTCAGGCAGCTCACCCAGATGGTCGAAGCCATCGTCGCGGAGGTGCCCGGCGTCCTCGCCCTGCACATGGATGAGGGCGGCGGCAATCTCGAGCCCCTCGGGGAGACGGCAAGCTAGACTTGAGGTCAGTGGGATTCGGGTATGAATGTTGGTGCAGGCAATCGACAACCACACGTGAAGATAGAGGAGGTGTCCCATGAGCAAGTTGGTACCCCCGCACGGAAGTAAAGAGCTCAAGTGCCTGTTGCTCGAAGGCAAGGCGCTCGAGGATGAGATCAAGAAGGCCCAGGGCATGAAGAAGGTCCCGCTCACGAGCCGCGAGACCGGCGACCTCATCATGATGGGCATCGGCGGATTCACGCCCCTGGACGGATTCATGGGCTACGCCGACTGGAAGGGCGTCTGCGACGAGTACAAGATGCCCTCCAAGAACGGGCTGTTCTGGCCCATTCCCATCACCCTGTCCGCCGAGAAGGCCCTCGCCGACTCCATTGCCCTCAACGAGGAAGTGGCGCTCTGGGACGTGGAGACGAACACCCTCATGGCCACCATGAAGGTGACCGAGAAGTACGCCATCGACAAAGCCCACGAGTGCCAGCAGGTCTTCAAGACCACCGACCTGGCCCACCCCGGCGTGAAGATGGTCATGGAGCAGGCCGACGTGAACCTGGCAGGCCCCGTCAAGGTGCTTTCCGAGTCCTATTTCCCCGAGCAGTTCAAGGGCCTCTACCAGCGCCCCGCCGAGTCCCGCAAGATGTTCGAGGAGCGCGGCTGGAACACGGTGGCCGCCCTTCAGCTCCGCAACCCCATGCACGGCTCCCACGCCTACCTGGCCTGGGTCGCCATCGAGGTCTGCGACGGCGTGTACATCCACCAGCTCGTGGGCAAGCTCAAGCCCGGTGACATCCCGGCCGACGTGCGCGTGAAGGCCATCGACGCCCTGATCAACAAATACTTCCGCAAAGACCGCGTGGCCATGGCCGGCTATCCCCTCGACATGCGCTACGCGGGACCCCGCGAGGCCCTTCTCCACGCCCTATTCCGGCAGAACTACGGCTGCTCCCACCTCATCGTCGGCCGTGATCACGCCGGAGTGGGCGATTACTACGGACCCTTCGACGCCCAGAAGATCTTCCTCGAGATCCCCCAGGACGCGCTGGCGCTCAAGCCGCTGTGCATGGACTGGACCTTCTACTGCTACGAATGCGGCTCCATGGCGTCCATGAAGACCTGCCCCCACGAGAGCAAGGCCGTCATCGACGACGAGGGCAACTACAAGGGCGGCGCCAGGCTGCTGCTCTCCGGCACCCTGCTTCGCAAACTCATGAGCGAAGGAAAGCCCGTTCCTCCGGAGTTCTCCAAGCCCGAGGTCATCGCCGTTCTCAACGAGTACTACGACCACCTCGAAAACAAGGTGGAAGTGAAACTCCACGGGGCGGCAACGGGTGATGTGAAGAAGAATTAGCTCGAGCGACGCGGCGCGACGGTGGGCGGTGCGGGGCTTCGGTCCCGACCGCCTACCTCACGCCCATTTCCCGGCGACGCCTCCGGGCCAAGCGGACCAGGGAGGTCGCCCACTGAGGCGATGCCAGGGCATGCAAGTGGGTGTAGCTGGCCCAAACCCGGTTCTGAATGATGGCGTCCCGTTTCGGGAAGCACCCCGTCCCGCGCTCCACGAGGCAGGCCGTGGCGGGCTGAACGGCGGGATTCGCGATCCTCGAATAGTGAAACTCGTGGCCCCTCAGCCGCGTTCCCTCGGGGAAAAACGGGTTGTTCCGATCCACCAGCAGTTCGGTGTACCCGTGTCCCTGCGGCGCGGACAGGACCTCCACATCGAAGGGCAACACCCCCGCCATGGGGAACCTCTCGCCCTCCCACACGATGGCCCGGCAGAGGGCCATGAGCCCGCCGCATTCGGCGTAGATGGGAAGTCCGTCGCGGGCGGCCGCGGCCAGGGCGTCCATCCAGGGCCGGTTCTCCGCGAGCCGAGCGCCGTGCGTTTCGGGGAAGCCGCCGCCGGCGTAGAGCGCGTCGAGGTTTTTCGGGAAAGGCTCGCCCGAGAGGGGCGAAACGGCCACCAGCGTGGCTCCGAGCCGTTCCAGGGCTTCCAGGTTCTCCGGGTAATAGAAGGTGAACGCCGAATCCCGGACGACCCCGACGAGGCACTCGCCGCCCGGCCTCCGTCTGGGCAGAGGCGGCGGCGCAGCGAGAGGCGGCGCCGAGTTCGCGATCTCCAGCAGTGCGTCCACATCCAGGTGCCGGGCGCAGAGTTCGGCCAGCGACTCCCGGAGCCCCTCCATTTGCGGGTGCTCTTCCGGCGTGAAGAGGCCCAGGTGGCGTCCTGGAAGAAGGGTTTCACCCGCGAGTTTGGGGAGTGCGCCCAGCACGGGAATCCCGCAGGTGCCCTGGATGGCGTCCCTCAGAATCGCTTCGTGACGCTTTCCCGCCACCCTGTTGAGAATCACTCCCGCGAGGCGGAGGTGGGGATCAAGCCGCTGGCAGCCCAAAACGAGGGCCGCAGCGGTGCGCGTCATCTTCGTGACATTCAGGACGAGGATCAGGGGGGCCTGAAGCGCTTTGGCCAACACCGCCGTGCTGTGCGTCCCCGAAGCGTCCAGCCCGTCGTAGAGCCCGCGGTTTCCCTCCACCAGGTTGAGCCCGCCGGGCAGTGCACGCCGCTGGAATGCGGCGATGGCGCCTGGAACGCCCATGAGGTAGGTGTCCAGGTGTCTCGCGGGCCGGCCAGAGGCCCAGGACAGCCAGGCGGCGTCGATGAAATCCGGCCCCTTCTTAAAGGCCGCCACCGGAGTGCCGCCCCTGCGGGCACGGGCCGCCAGGCCGAGGGTCACCAGGGTCTTTCCGGAGTCTCCCGAGATCCCGGCGATGACGAGCCTCGGAAAGTGAGCCACGAGCTCGCGTTTTATGACCATCTTCACCGATTCCTTGTAAGACACGCCGGGCCGAGTGGCAGGCGTAAGATGCCAGGCCGCTTCCCGCGGCGTTTATTGTAGCAGAGCGTAGGATGCGCACGGAGGGCAGGACATTTTTAAAGGGGTCGGGGTTGCTTGCACGCCAGGCACTGGCCGCGTTAGCAAGCCCCCAGGGTGGGATGGGGACCCCGGCGGGCCTGGCTCGCGGTTCGGGAGGGCAAATCCACGGGCCCTCCCCGTCACAGAACCCGAACCCATGAGCCCCAAAGGCGCCCACGTTCCGATGGCAAGAGAATTCCAGCGCGGAATTTGAAAAAGGAGGGGGCATGGACATCTTTCTTCCCGTAGCGGGCGTCAGCATCAACCTCTTCATTCTCGTGGGCGTGGGGGCCCTCGTGGGATTTCTCTCGGGCCTCTTCGGCGTGGGAGGCGGATTCCTGCTCACGCCCATCCTCATGATGGTCGGTATTCCTCCCACCGTGGCGGCCGCCTCCGACTCCTGTCAGATCGTGGGGGCCTCAGCCTCGGGCGCCGCGGCCCACTTCCGGCTGGGCAACGTGGACCTCAAGCTCGGGTCCATCCTTCTCGTGGGGGGCCTGGTGGGAGCCGCCATCGGCGTGCAGATCATCAAGGTCCTGAGAACCCTGGGTAACGCCGACTTCGTCATCGTGGTGACCTACATCGTGGTGCTGGGGAGTATCGGAAGCTACATGTTCGTCGAGAGCCTCCAGAGCCTCCGCCGAGGCAGCATGGCGGGCAAGCACCACACGGCCGCCAAGAAGGGGAACCTCCTGGCCAAACTGCCCCTGCAAATGCAGTTCCCGCGGTCTGGCGTCCAGCACTCCGCCTTCGTCCCCTTCGTGCTGTGCGCCATCGTGGGCGTCCTGGCGGCCATCATGGGCGTGGGAGGCGGATTCATCATGGTGCCCATGATGGTCTACCTCCTGCGCATGCCCATGCACGTGGCCGTGGGGACGGACCTCTTCCAGATCCTCTTCACCTGCGCCGGCGTGACTTTCATGCAGGCCGTCTCCAACCACACGGTGGACATCGTCCTGGCCATCCTGCTCATGGTCGGCTCCACCATCGGCGCCCAGTTCGGGGCAAGGCTGGGCAAGCGCCTCCGGGGCGACCAACTCAAGATCCTGCTGGCCACCATCGTGCTGCTCGTGATGGTGAAAATGGCCGTCGGGCTGGTGCTCACTCCCTCCAGCCTTCTTTCTTACGCGAAGGGGCACTGACCATGGGACGCCGAATCGGAATTCTGATGGTGGTGTTGCTGGTGGCTCTCATCATGGCGCCCCTCACGGTGGCCACGGTTCAGGGCGGCTCGCCGGCACTCAAGGTGACTCCTGCCGTCATCGAGATGGGGGCGTTCTACGGCGGGGCGGCCCTGAAGGTCGAAGGAACCGTCGCCCCGGATTCGCAGGTCCTGGTGGTGGTCAGGGGGCCGGAGACGGCGGAAGAATTCAACAAGAAGGGGCGGTTCGGGCCCATCTGGGTGAACGCTGGCAAGGTCCACATTTCCGGCGTCCCCTCCCTGTTTCTCTGTTTCTCGAGCGGCCCTATGGCGAGCATCCTGTCCCGGGAATCCCTGGATCAGGGCCAACTCGACCAAGTGGCCATCAAGGCGCAGATGATCGTGGAGCCCAAGGCCATGGATCAGGAGGTGATCCGCGACAACTACCTCTCCCTCAAGAGGCAGCAAGGGTTCTACCAGGTGACCGAGGGAGCCGTGAAGCTGGGAACGCCGGGGCCCGAGGGAGTGCCCTTCACCCTGGACCTTCCCTGGTCGAAGAAAGCGCCTCCGGCCTCCTACGAGGTGAGCGCCTACGAGTGCCGCGGTGGTGCCGTGACCGGCAAGGTCACTTCGGGCCTCGTCGTCCGGGAGATGGGATTCCCCGAAAAGATCGCGGGGATGGCCAGGAATCGGGGCTACCTTTACGGTTTGCTCTGCGTGCTGGTGGCCATGATCGCGGGCTTCGGCATCGACTTCGTGGCCACGAAGTTGGGCAAGAAAGGGGCCATCGCGCACTAGGGTGGCGGGTCCGCGCCGCTGCTGCTGGCATTTTCGTCGAGGGGGTGCGAAAGTGGCGCCATGAGGTTCTGGCCGGCTAAACGGGGCCACCTGGACGGGCCCGGTTCCACGGAAGCGCGAGTGCGGGAGAAGTACCAGGGGTTCAGGGATCTGCTCACGCTAAACAACGAGTGCCTGGAGCTCCTCGCGGGGCTGCAGGAAGACCTCCAATTCGTGCCGCCCCTGAGGGACGTCCTGGGGGATCGCATCGGCGCGATTTTCGAGCGCTCGGAGTCCATCGTCTCCGCACTGGAACGGCTCTCGGGGATCCCCTACCTTTCCCTGCACAAGGCGGTGGAGGGCCAGCGGCGGCAGGTGGAGGCGTTCATCGCCGCCGCCCAGGAACTGGCCACTCCCCGCCTCTCTTTCTCGCTCTCCGAGGTGACCGCCAGGGACGCGCTCATGGCGGGCGGGAAGGCCGCCACCCTCGGTGAAGTGAAGAACGTCATGGGCCTGCCTGTCCCGGAGGGGTATGTCATCACCACCGAAGGCTACCGACAGTTTTTCGGTGTGCCGCGGTGGCAGTCCATCCGAAATGCCATGCGGGACCTGGACCCGTCCAACCCGCGAGCCGTTCAGGCGGCCTCGGCCACGCTCACGGCGGGGGTCATGGAGGCCCCCCTGACCCGCGCCGTGGAGGTTGCCATCACCGAGCGCGCCCTGACCTTGGAGACGGGTGGGCTGGGCCTGGCGGTGCGGTCCAGCGCCATGGGCGAGGGCGGTACCCACGCCTTCGCGGGGCAATTCCAGAGCCGGATCAACGTGCCGAAGAACGATGTGGTGGACGCCTACAGGCGGGTCGTGGCCAGCCGGTTCAGCGAGCGGGCCATGGTGTACCGGCTCTTTTGGGGACTCTCGGAGAGGGAGAGTCCCATGGCGGTCCTGTTCTTGCCGACCCTGGACGCCAAGGCCGCGGGAGTCCTTTACACGAGGGACCCCAAGGACCACAGGAGCGAAAATCTGTGGATCACCTCCACCCGCGGGCTCGCGTTGGACATCGCCAGCGGCCGGACTCCGGCGGACCTCTTCGTGGTCTCCCGCGGGCGGACCCACACGGTCATCGAGCGACAGATCGTCTCGAAGGACACGCGGATAGAGGTTCGGGACGGCGGTGGCGTGGAGCGCCGCTCGTCGGAGGCGGAGGAGCGCATGTCGCCGAGCCTGGGGACGGAGGACCTTCAGGTTCTCGCGAACTGGGGCGTCCGCATCGAAGAACACTTCGGAACGCCTCAGGATGTCGAATGGGTCCTGGACAAGGCCGGCAACCTGTGGATCGTCCAGGCGCGCCCCCTCATTCTCGCTGAACCCGTATCCGCCAAGGCTCGCACCCGAACGCGAGAACCGTCCCTCCTTTCCGGGGGACGGACGGTCTACCCGGGAAAGGTCTCCGGAAAGGCCTTCCTGGTGACCGATTCCCAAGGTATCGAGGAGGCTCCCGAGGGGGCCATCGTGTTCATGCCCAGGATCTCGCCGGAGATCGTCCGGGTCCTGGCCCGCATCGGGGGCCTGGTGGCCGAATGGGGCAACATCACGGGCCACGGAGCCGCCATCCTTAGGGAGTTCAAAGTCCCTTCTGTTTTCGGCATGACGGGCTCCGCGGAGCACGTGAAAACGGGGGACGATGTGAGCCTGGACGCCGTTCAGCTCGCCCTCCACCGGGGCTTGCTTTGGCCCGGCCGGGACTCGTCCAGGGAAAGGAAGGAGCGGTTCGGCGACCACTCTTCCGATCCCATCAACCGGCGGCTCCTCGCCCTCCACCTGCTCGATCCCTCCTCCTTTCACTTCCGACCACGGGGGTGCAAGTCTGCGCACGATGTTCTGAGATTCTGTCACGAGAAGGCCATCGAGGCCATGTTCGCCGTAAACGACCTGGAGACCGAAAGGGGACCGCGCGCGTCCAAGCGACTGGAGGCTTCCGTTCCCATCCAGCTTCACGTGCTGGACCTGGGCGGAGGCCTCAAGCTCGAGAACCCCGATGATCGCAAAGTGAAGCCCGAGGAAATCGTCTCGCGCCCCTTCCAGGCGATCTGGAGAGGCATCTGCCACCCGGGCGTCAGTTGGAGCCGGGGCATGCCCGCCAGTTTGGACGGCATCGCGTCCGTGCTGGCGGGATCCCTGGCCTCTCACCAGTCCAGCGCGAGGCGCGCCCTGGGGGAGCGAAGCTACCTCTTGGTGGCCGACCAGTACATGAACCTCAATTCCCGCCTGGCCTACCATTTCACGCTCGTGGACGCGTGCGTGACGGACCTCCCCAACCAGAACTACGTGGCGTTCCGCTTTGCGGGCGGCGGTGCGACCCGGTGGCGGAGAAACCTCAGGGCGAGCTTCATCGAGGCCAGCCTGGCCCACTTCGGGTTCCAGGTGGACCGCCGGGGGGATGTGGTCAACGCCTGGTTCAAGAAGGCCCCGGCCCGGGAGACCGAGGACATGCTGGACATCCTCGGACGCCTCATGGCCTGTGCCAGCCAATTGGATATGTACATGACCAGCGACGCCGTGATGGCGTGGTATGTGAAACAGTTCATCGAGGGCAATTACGCGTTCGGGGAGGGGGAGGCCGGAGCCGGGGAGGAGCCGCCTGCGCCGCAGAATCCGTGAGGGTCTTTGTGGTAAAATCGCGCCACGGGCATAGCAGGGCTGGCATGGAGCTACCTTAGAGGAAGCTCTTCGAAGGATCTGCTGAACTGCCCGGTTGAACAACGATGTTTCGGGGGATCTCATGCCTATCATTTTTGTATGCAGCGTGCCGTTCAGCGGCGGCGAGCGGGTGGCGAAGAGCCTGGCGCAGAAGCTGGGCTACGCCTACCTGAGCCGCGAAGATGTGGTGGCCCGGGCCAACGAGGCCGGGATCCCGGTGGGCAAGCTCGAAGTGGCCATGGTGAAGAAACCCGCGGTCCAGGAGCGACTGGCACGCCTGAAGGATCGCTACCTGGCTGTGGCAACGGCGACCATCTGCGAGCGGGCCAACCAGGAAAACCTCGTCTATTACGGCAGGGCGGGACATCATCTCCTTCCCGGTGTATCCCACGTCATGCGCGTACATGTGCTGCCGGAGCACGGACAACGCATCGACACCGTCATGGCCCGCCTCAAACTCAACCGGGAAAAGGCGGAGAAGTTCCTCCAGGACATCGACGGCGACATCCGGGCCTGGGTGAGGTTCGTCCATGGCATCGACATGGACGACGCCCGGAAATACGACTTCGTTCTGAACCTGGAGCACATGAGCCTGGAAAACTCCGCCTCCGCCCTGTGCTCGATGGCCGAACTGCCCGATTTCCGGCCCACGCCGGCGAGCAGGGCGGCGTTCCAGGACCGACTGCTGCAGGCCGAGGCCCGCATCCGGCTCGCCCTCGACGACCAGGTCGGCGAGGCCGATCTCACGGTTCGCGCCAATTCGGGCGTGGTGACGATCACCTATGTTCCAAGGCAAGCACACCTGGCGGCGCGCATCCCCACATTGCTCGAAGACTTGCCGGCATGCCGGGAGATCCGCTGCACCATGGCCAGCACGAACATCTTGTGGGTCCAGGAGGACTTCGAGGCCGACTCGGAGGCCTTTCGGCAGGTGAACGAGATCGCAAGGCGCTGGGGGGCTGCCGTGGAACTCCTTCAGTACCGCTGCGAGGGAGAGGAGGCGGACAGGGGCACCGCGCCGTCCGATGTGCCTGCTGCTCCTGCGGTGAAAGCCTACACGGGGGGCGTGGAAGACGACGTGCCGGAAGCACCGCCGTCGCTGCGCGACAAGCCGTTTCAAGACACCCTGGTGGCGCTGGTTCGAGAGGGACGATCAGGCGGAGGCCAAACCATTTGCGGGACCCGCGAAAAGCTCCTTTCGGCCATCAACCCCACGATCAAATATAGCCTGGTCGCCGTGGGAGGCCTCTTCCTGCAAAAGCCCGCCGGTGCACGAACGAGGATGACCCGCGAGCTCTCCGATTTTCTGGCTCGGAGGCTCAAGGCGCCCGTGGTCTCCACCAAGGAGCTTGGAGAACAGCTGCGGCTGGGTCCCAAGCAATGGTTCCAGTTCGGATCGGCCCTGGCCGTGGTGATCGCGGGGTACGTGTTCATGTTCACCCACCAGGATCAGGTGGTGAATATTCTGGGAGGTGCCTATCACAAGGAGCACCCTTGGGTGGCACCGGTCGTCGTGGCCGTGGTGGCGCCCATTGTGGCCGGAGTCTACGGCGTCGTGGCGGGCCTTCTCCTGAAGGCCGTCAGAATGGAATAGCCAGGTCGCCGGGGGCGTACCGTACCACGGTCCGCGGGGGATAGAGCGATGGAGACGATGATCGGGGAGATGTTCGTACCAATCACATGGACTTCGGCCTTGCTGATGGTCCTGCTGGGATTTATCGGGGGCGTCCTGAGCGGGTTCATCGGAAGCGGCGGCGCGTTTTTCATGACCCCCGGCATGATGAACCTGGGAGTGCCCGGCGTGGTGGCCGTGGCGAGCAACATGACCCACAAGTTCGGCAAGGCCCTCGTGGGCTCGCGCAAGCACGGGCAAATGGGAAATGTGGACAAGCGGCTGGCGGCGTTCCTCCTGGTCACCGCACTCCTGGGCACACGGCTGGCGGTGTGGATCAACAGCCTACTCTTCGCCGGGGGCATGAGTCACGGACAGGGGAAGAGCGCGGCCGGCGACCTTTACATCAGCGGCGTCTTCATCGGCGTGCTGACCTTCGTGGGCCTGAGCATGCTGAAGGACTCCCTGGGTTCCTCCGACGAGGGCCAGGGGCCTTCCACGGCCATCACGGGGTACCTGGGCCGGCTCCACCTGCGGCCCGTCATCCGATTCCCCGTATCGGACGTGGAGGTCTCCCTCTGGGTGCTCCTGCCGGTGGGGCTGGCCACGGGGTACCTCGCGGGAACCATCGGCGTGGGAGGGTTCGTGGGCGTCCCCGCCATGATCTACGTCTTCGGGGTCCCGACCGCCGTGGCCGCGGGCACGGAACTCTATCTGGCCATTTACATGGGAGCCTTCGGGGCGCTCAACTACGCCTGGGAGGGGTATGTGGACCTCAGGCTTACCTTCCTCCTCTTCCTCGGATCCCTGGTGGGCGTCTACATCGGTGCTTATGGCGTGAAAGTGGTCACCGAGAGTCTCATCCGCCTCACCACGGGTGTCATCATCATCATCTGCGTGCTGAGCAGGGTCATCGCCCTGCCGGTGTACTTCCGGGCACTGGGATGGATGCACTTCGACGCGGGCATGGACCGGTGGCTGAACACGACCAGCACGGTGGTCCTCTTCACGGCGGGCATCGGAGGCGCCCTCATGATTTTGTACAAGGTGGCGGCGGCGCACCTGGAACGCCAGCGCATCCACACGACGCTGCTGGTCACCAAGGGGGAATCCGAGGCATAGCAGGACCCACAATGGGGAGGCATCCATGCCAGAGAGGCTTCAAGTCTTGATCCTGGACGACGAACCGATCGTGGGCCGGCGCCTGCAGCCCGCGCTCTCGAAAATCGGCTGCGACGTGGAGATTTTCGATGCCCCGGCGCCCGCCCTGGAGAGGATCCGCGAGAAGGCGTTCCACATCGTGGTGACGGATATCCGGATGGACGACATCGACGGCATCGAGGTCCTCGAGCGGGTGATGGACCTCCACCCCGGAACCCGGGTGGTCATGATCACGGGATACGCCACCGTGGAGATGGCCCGCGAGGCCGAGGCCAAGGGGGCCTTCGACTTCATCGCCAAACCCTTCAAGCCCCAAGAGCTCAGGGACGTCATCGCCAAGGCCGCCGAATCCCTCGGCTTCCACGGCATCGCGGAGGCGGCCCTCCCCGAGGTCAAGTAGGTCCGATCCCGGCGTGCCGGTCCGAGGGACGGAGCGCCGCCGGCGGACGGAGGGCGCACCTTGTCAGTCGTATTGATTTCCAGAGGAACCATGTCCGGGGGCCGCGCCCTGGCGGCCTGCCTGTCGGAGCGGCTCGGGTTGCGGGCCGTGTCCAGGGAAGACCTTGTGGCACTCGTGGACGCTCACGGCGAAGTGGCGAAGAAAGTCCTGGAAAGCCTCAACCAAGCCACGCGCGCCTACGAGCAATTCAGCCGGCTGCGACGTTCCTACCTGATCCTGATGAGGTCAGCCCTTCTCGAGTTCGTGCGCTGCGGCAACGTGGTGTACCACGGACACGCGGGGCACCTGCTCTTGCCGCACCTCGCCTGCTGCTTGAGGGTAAGGATCACCACTACGAAAGAGCGACGCGTGGACAACGCCATGAAGCGGTTGAACCTCTCCAGGGAGGAGGCGCGCGAGGCGGTCCTGCGGGAGGATGAGGACCGGGTCCGGTGGGCGCGCTTCGTCTACGGGTGCGACATCCGGGATCCCCACCTCTACGACGCCTGGTTCTGCCAGGATCGCCTGTCCATATCCGGTATCTGCAACATGATCGCGGGAGCCTTGCAGGAGCAAGAGTTCCAGCCCACACCCGAATCCGCCCAAGCCATGTCCAACCTCTTCCTCGCCACGGCCGTGGAAGCTGCCCTGGTGAGCGACCCGCGCACCTACACCCTAGAAGTGGGCGCCAGTGCCCGCGGCGGCCTCGTGGTCCTGGAGGGGCCATACATGGAGGGCGCACAGATGGATGCCGTGGTGGAGACCGCGCGCGCCGTCGAGGGCGTGACCTCCGTCGACTATCAACCCGGCTGTCCCTCCAGCATGGAGTTTGCGTTCTGAGACCGACCTTTCGCCGGACCGGGGAGGATCGAGCCGGGGTCGGAGTTGGTGGCGGTGAATGGGATCGCCGGCGAGCGGTGTCGCCGGTCCGAGTCAACTTTGGGCCCCGGCAACTGCGGGGGCAGGAGGTCGCCCATGTCCGACGAAGACCGCGGAGCGCCGCCCGAGCGTGCGCTGGACCGCATCGAAACGCTCCTGGCCCATTCTGTGCGTGCGGAGGAGTCGCAGGTCGAGCTGGCGAAGGCCGGGATCGGCATTTCCGAGCGCACGAACGAGAGTGTGAGCAACCTGCTCACCTTCTCCTCGTCCACGGCCCACCACACGGAGCGCCAGACGGCCATGGCCCAGGAACGGACCGCCCTGACGCGCGAGCAGACCCGCCTGTCCACGCGGAGCACGGAGCTGGCCAACATCCGGACCGACCTCGGCCGGGAGCGGACCGCCCTCGCCAACCAGAGGACCGACCTGGCCGTGGGGAGGACGGACATGGCCCGTCGGCGGACGCACCTCGCCGAGGGGCGCACCGACCTGGCCCAGATGCGAACGCGCCTGGCGGAGGATCGAACGAGGCTCTCGACCACCCGGACCGAGATGGCCTCCAGGCGCAACGAACTGGCGGAGCAGCGGACCGACTACTCCATCCGCCGGACCGACCTGGCCCGGGAGCGCAACGGCCTGGCCGAAGAGCGCACCGTCCGGGCCAAGACGAGGACGAGCCTGTCGCTCCACAGAACGGACCTTGCCTGGGGGCGGACTTACCTGGCCTTCGTCCGGACGGGACTGGCGTTTCTGACCCTGGGGATCAGTCTCTTCCGCTACTTCGGGATCTCCTGGTGGAGCCTGTTTGACGGGGCCCTCATCCTCGCAAGCCTCTGGCTGGTGATCTACGGTGGATTGGGCTACCGGAGGTCCAGCGCGCGGTTGCACCAGCGCGCGGCAAACCTCGCGCGGGACGCCGGGTTCGCGGACATCGGTCCCTGAGGCGGTCCGATGACGGTACCCGCGCCTCCCGAGATACCCGAGCCGGTCGAGATCACGAACGCCGAGAGGGCCCTCCTCCAGAGGCCCAGTTTCGGGATCAGGGCGAGGCTCTCTTTGGGACTGCTCGCCCTCTTCCTCGTGGCGGCCGCGGTGACCGCCGCAGCATGGATCATGCTGTCCAGGCTCGAGGTCCGTCTCAAGTTTCTGGAGGTGGCGGATCGGTATACCCTGGAAATCCAGCAAGCGCGGCGCTTCGAAAAGAACTACTTCCTGTACGGCACCAACCTGCAGGACGTCCAGGAACACATCGCCAACGCCCGCATCCTCCTCAATTCGTCAGAGTCCGAGGCGTTCAAGGTCCTCACGACGGCGGATCTCAGGCGCATGAGAGAGCACCTCGATCGATACGAGACGCTGCTCGGAAATCTGGCGGAGATGGCGAAACGGGGGCCTCCTGACCAAGCCGAAAGGAAAAGCTCCATCGAGACGGAATTGAGGGCCCACGGCTCTCAGATGGTGGCCTTCGCCCTGGAATTGGCGCAGAAGGAGAGGAACAGCGTCAACCAGACACTGGCGCTCTTCAAGCGTCTGCCCGTCCTTTTCCTGATCGTTCTCCTGGTGCTGATGGCCGTCATCGTGAACTTTCTCGCGCGGCAGATGCTGGGGCCCCTGGGCCGCCTCATGGCCACGACCCAGCGCATTTCCATGGGGGACTTTACGCCCATCGCACCGGCCCGAAGGTATCGGGACGAGTTCTCGGACCTGGCCGTGGCGCTCAACACCATGATGCGGGAGGTGGCCCACCGCCAGGAGGTTCTGGTTCAGTCCCACAAGCTCCAGGCCGTGGGAACCCTGACGGCGGGCGTGGCTCACGAGTTGAACAACCCCATCAACAACATCATCCTGACCGCCGAGATGCTCAAGGAGGATTTCCCCGTCCTGCCGGACGCCGAAAAGCTGGCCATGGTGGACGACCTGGTGGACCAGGGCAGCCGGGCGCAGCGAATCGTGCGAAACCTGCTGGATTTTGCCAGGGAGAGCGAGATCCGCACCGAGCGGTTGGACGTGGGAGAGCTGCTTCGGGGAACGGCCAATCTGGCCGCCAACCAGATCAAACTCTCGGGCGCCAAGATCCTCATGGAGGTGCCCGAGAACCTGCCGCCTATTCACGGCGACCGACAATCCATCTCGCAGGTGTTCCTGAATTTAATCCTGAACGCCGTGGACGCCGTCGGGAAGGGGGGCCACGTTTGGATCAAGGCCGAGGCGGCGCGGGAACCCGGTTACTTGCAGGTGATCGTCTCCGACGACGGCAAGGGGATTCCGAGCCACATCCTCCCCTATATCTTCGACCCGTTCTTCACGACTAAGTCCAAGGGCAAGGGTACTGGGCTGGGACTCTCGGTGAGCCTGGGGATCGTGCGGCAACACGGAGGGGACATACGCGCCGAGAGCTCTCCGGGCAAGCACACCGAGTTGATCGTCGTGCTCCCCGCGGCTAGGGTGCCCGAGCTCGGGCAGCCCCGTTCGGAGTCCGATGCCCGGGGTCAGGACCGGTCCTAGTTGAAAGCCTTCAGAACGAGCTTGACCAGGTCCTTCATCTTGAAGGGTTTGGGGACGAAGTGGTCCGCACCCAGAGCCTGGGCCTCGTAGTTGGTTTCGATGGTGGCGTAACCGGTGATGACGATGACGCTGGTGGAGGGGTTTTTCTCCTTCACGAATCTGAGCACGTCCATCCCCGAAGGCCCGCTCATTTTCATGTCGGTCACAAGCACGCCGAAAGCCTGCTCCTTGAGACGCTCGATGGCCTGTCCACTGTCCCTGAAAACCTCGACCTCCAGCCCCTCCTTCTCAAAGGCGTCCTTCAGCCTGTCCCCTACGATGGGTTCATCATCCAGAACCAGCACTCGCCTCTCGGTCGTCATTCGGCGGTCTCCCTCAGTCTCTCTCCATTATGCCCTGTCCGCCCGGGGCAGGCAAACATGGAAAGTGGTCCCTTTGCCCGGCTCGCTCTCCACCTTGATGTCGCCGCCGTGCCTCCTGATGATGCTCAAGCTCACGGAGAGTCCCAGGCCCGTCCCTTTCCCGGGCTCCTTCGTCGTGAAGAAAGGATCGAACACGTGGGGCAGGACCTCCGGGGGAATCCCCTCGCCCTGGTCCTGAACCTCCACGCATACCCGCTCCTCCTCGTGGAGGCTGGCCTTGACGCGCAGGGTTCCGCCGCGGGGCATGGCGTGGATGGCGTTGATGAACAGGTTCAGGAAGACCTGACGGAGCTGGTTCGCGGCTCCCTTGATCTGGGGAAGGTCCTGAGGGAAGGTCGCAGTCGAAAATCACGCCGTTGAGCATCATTTCGTTCTGGAGCAACCTCTGCGTGCTCAGGACCACACCGCTCACATCCAGCGGGACTCGCTCGATCTTTTCCGTGCGCGTGAAATCCAGGAGGCTCTTGACGATTTCACTGGCCCGCTCGGTTTCGAAATAGATGTCCTGCAGAAAATTCCACTTCTTTTCGTCGCTCATGGTCTTGAAATCCTCCATGAGCGCTTCGGTGGTCAGCGAGATGTTGTTCAGCGGGTTGTTGATCTCGTGGGCGATGCCCGAGGTGATGGTTCCGACGGCGGCCAGCTTTCCTGCCTCCACGCACCGCTGCTGGGTCGCCTGGAGGTCGGCCAGCATGCGGTTGACGGCGAGGGCCAGGTCGGAAAATTCGTCCCGATAGGTCCTCGCGGGGCGGATCAGCGTGAAGTCACCCTCCGCGATGCGGCGGGTATAGGCCTGAAACCTGCGAATGGGATTGAGGAGGGCCTCCGTGAAGAAGTAGGAAATGAGGACGAACAAGATGAGCAGGGCGATGAGCAGAACCATGGGCAGCGTCTCGGAGACCTTGAGCATGTGGGTCACGGTCTTCCGCTCGCGGGAGGTCAATTCCTCCACGAGCGCCGTCACCGTGGATCCCTGCTGGCGGAGGCTGGCCTCGATCGCCTGCCTTCGCGACGGATCCAGGATTCTGGCTCGCGCCATGGCCTGGCAGTAGGTAAGCAGATCGGCGGTACTCCCGGAGGTGTCCCGCGATGGCGAGTACTTCGCCGGGCGCGGCCGCTTCGGTTATTTGCGGTGTCTCGGACTGGAGGCGCGTCGCGGCGGATTCGGCGTACCGTACCGCATCGTCGAGATTCGTGCCGTAGAGGAAAAAGTCCTTTTCAAAGCGGCGGGCCTGTTCGAGATCGAAGGCGACGCTCTCGGTGGTTCCCAGGAGGAGGAGGCGGCTGCGCACCTGGTGGAGATAGGTCCAGTTGACGAGGGCGGCCAGGGCGCAGAGGCAGAAGCACAGGGCCAGGCTGACCATGAACCGGAGCCGAATGCTGATCCTGGGCCGGGAGACGATGAAGTCTTGGGCGGTCCTCAGCCTTTCGGCCAGGGCCGGGTCCAGCACCACCTTGGTCAAGTCCGGTTTGATGTCCGCCATGGCAGCCTCGCCCTCTCGCCCGGTCAATCCACTGCCGCTGAGGGGAGGGCTCTGACGCCCAGCGTGAGGTGCTTCACGCCCTTGATGGAGAGGACCAGGTCGGTGAGCGCTTTCGTGAAACGGGCCTCCGAATTGGCGTATCGGGGATCCCTCGGGATGTCGCCCCTGATGAATGCGATGCCATCCTGGACCTCCACATCCAGGTCGGCCGCCCCCGACAGGTGGCTGGTGACGAGCGCCAGCCGGATCCGCGAGGCCAACACGAAGTCGCGCAATTTGCCCAGGACCGCCTCGTCCACCGCCAATTCCGCGCTCCGCGCGATGCCTGCCAAGGCTTCGCAGGCCGTACCCACGGAAATGACGCCGAGGTTCAGGACGAGGTCGTAGAGAGAGGGGTCCCGCCAGTCCACGCCAAAGACGAATTTCGTCCATCGGGCCCGCGTGTCATCCATCTCCTTGATGTGCGCCTCCGCCTCCTCCGGCCCCAGGTGCCGCTCCTCCATGACCATGGGCACGCGGACCTCCATGGGAGCGATGACCCGCACCCTCAGCAGCGCGGGCATTCCTTTCAAAAGGAGATTTCCCGCATACCCGTGGTAGACGAGCTGGCCCCCCATGGCCCGTTCAGAGAGGGCCACCTGCATGGCGATGACATAGGCCCTGCGCTCCGTGGTCATCCTCTCCCAGAGGTTCGGACTCTCTTCGACCTTCTTCATCATGAGCGCCGGCGAAATCCCGACCTTTTCCGCCACTTCAAGGGCGACCTCGCGTCCCAAGCACGGGTATCCCAGCACCCCGGCGAGATTCTCCGCCAGCGACGCGCCCAAGCCCAAGGATCCCCTGGAAACCGTAATGATCGCCATGGCCCCTCCTCCTAATGGGGATGATGGTTAAGCCCGCCTCCTCCCCGCGTAGCCTCCCCCGAGCAACGAAATCTCCACGTCGTCCTATTTCTCCTTGAGCCTGAGATTTTCGAGCGTGATGCGCCTCCATTCCATGGCGCGTTCGATGGTGATGAGAACCTGCTCCTTTCTGAAGGGCTTGGTGATGTAGTCGTAGGCGCCGTGGCGCACGACCTCCTGGGCGGACTCCAGACTGCCGTAGGCGGTGATGATGATCACCGGGATGGTGGCATCGGCCCGATGGACGATATCGATGACCTCCAACCCGTCCCTGCCGAGCATTTTCAAGTCCGAGATGACGAGCGAGAAGGAGTGGGTGGCCATCAGTTCCTCGATCTCCAGGGGATTGTTGGTGGCTACCACATCGTGGGGAGTCTTGGCGCGGATGATGGTCTCCAGCAGCGTGAGCATGTCCACTTCATCGTCCAAGATCAGAAGCTTCTCTGTCATTCAAACCTCCTCGCGATGAACCCGGCCCCGCCCTTGTCGCTCAGGATTTCTGGGCCACGACGGGCAGGACCACGGTAAAGGTCGTACCGGAGTGCCCGGCACCTGCATCGTCCTCGTGGGTGCTCTCCACGGTTATTTTTCCCCCGGCCTTCTCGACGATGCCGTGGCTGATGGAGAGGCCGAGCCCCGTCCCTTCTCCTGGAGCTTTGGTGGTGAAGAAGGGGTCGAAAATCCGCCCCAGGTCTTTCTTGGGGATGCCATGGCCCGTGTCGCTCACGGACACGGCCACACGGTCATCCAGCCTGCGCGTCTCCACCGTGAGGGTACCCCCGCTCTTCTTCATGGCCCCTCGGGCGTTGGTGATGAGGTTCAAAAGAACCTGCTGGAGACCCTGGGGATCGCCCATGACCCGGGGCAAATCCTCATGGAGTTCGGCGTGACACTCGACCTTCTCCGTCAGGAGCGTGTTCTGGACCATGGACAGCACGCGGCGCACCTCTTCGTTGAGATCCGTCGTCTCGTCGCGCTGTTCGGGAATCCTGGCGAAGCGCCCCAAGTTCTCCACGATCTTTTTGCAGGCCAGGCCCTGCCGCTCGATGATCTTGAGATGCCCGTAAGCCTTCGTGTCCGGCGGAGTTTCCTCGAGCAGGACATCCGTGAATCCGAGAATGATGGCGATGGGGTTGTTGATCTCGTGGGCCACGCCCGCGGACAGCATGCCCAGGGACGCGAGCCTCGAACTGAGGTTGACCTCCCGCTCGCGCTGCTTCTTGATCCGCGTCCAGTGGCGTTCCAGCCGGAAGAGCGACAGGCCGCCGGCCAGGATGGCCAAGACGATGGCGGCCTGCATGAAGAATTGGCGCATGAAGAGCGATGCCACCAGCCCGTGGACCTCGCTCACCGGGGCAACTACCGCCACGGACCACCGCCGGTTGGGCCGCTCCGGATCGATGCGGACGGGGCAGAATCCGATGAGCTTGTGGATGGGCCCGACGGCCTGGCGGTGCCAGCCGGAGATATAGGAGCCCGTGCCCTCCTGGCCCGTGAGCATCCGGTCGCTCATGATGGCGTTGATCCCCTCGAATCCTATGGAGGGGTTGAGCTGCGTCCGAACCGTGAAGGCGTTCTTCCCCACGAACGAGTTCATGGGATGCGCGAGAAACGTCCCGTGCTCGTCGATGACCCAGGCATACCCCGTGTTGCCCGAACGGGCGTGGTCGGTGAACCTGCCGGCGATGGCCGACGCGTCGAGCACGAACATGAGCGCGCCGGAGAATTGCCCCGTGGGATGGGGGTGGGCCTCGTCCGAAGAGGTCTGGTAATGCGGGATGGCCATGACCATCAGGGGTCGGCCGCCATAACGCTCCAGCAAATGTCGCGACGGCTCGCCCATGAGGATGCGGCCGCGGTTTCTCGGAGAGACCCCCCAGATGAAGCAGGGGTCGTCCGTGAAGGGCCCCGGTTCGGTCCTGACCACGCCCGAACGGTCCAGGACGACGGCCTCCATTCCATCGGCTGAGACGCGGCGGATTTCCAGAAGCTCGCCCTCCTGAATGGAGCCCAGAGTCACCTTCAGGCGGCTCACCAGCGAGGGCGATTCGCTGTACTGGACGGAGGGCGAGAGGTTGAGCACGGTCAACTCGCGGCGCAGGAAATCCAGGTCCTGTTGGATGAGCGCCGCCAGGTTCTGCGCCAGAACGAGCTGCTGGCCGTTGAACTCCTCCGTGACCACCTGGCGCATCTTGCCGAAGGACACCAGCCCCAGCACGAACGCGAAAATCAGCAGCAAGGCCGTGGCCAGAATGCCCAGGAACGGCAGCATGCGAAGAACTGGGTAAAGGCGCCTCATGGGGTCCCCTCCCCTTCCGGCCGGAACCCCAGAGAGAGGTCGCCCGCCCGGTATGCCGCCAGGGCCCTGTCCACTTCGGTCTCGTCGCCGAAGAGGGTATCGGCCTGCCTCGTGATCACCAGGAGCCTTCCCAGGTCTTCCAGCCTGCGGTCCATTTCGGCGGCTTGGGCATGGCCGGTCCGGGCGAACAGGGCGTCCTCCCGGTGGTGGACTTGAAATCCGGCCGCCTCCAACGCCCCCGCGAGGAACCGGATCCTGCGCGTCTTTCCGGCCAGGTTCGCCGCTCCACCGTGGAACAGGAAGCTCGCGTAGTTGTCTTCGACGCGGCCGGAGAGATAGGCGTCCACGCGGGAGAAGTGGTATCCGAGCCGGAAGCTCAGGTTGAGATAGGCGTCGGACACGATCACGAAATTGGGCGAGGCGGCCTGCTCCAGGGCGTCCCTCGCGGTCATCGTGTTCGCGAACAGGGAGGCCATATCGCCTGCGCCCGCCGCCGCGTCGGTTCTCCACGGCGCCTGCACCATCCCGCGCCACAAGGGGATCAGCGGACGGCACACGAAGACCTCAGGGGTCACCTGGCCCCCCTCCGGAAGGGCGCCCAGACCTCCGCCCAGATCGATGAAGAAGAAGTCCACGGGCAAGGCGCTCTTCAGCCTCAGGGCATGCCTCGTGCCCCTGGACGCCAAGCTCCCGGCCAGGAACATCTCCTCCACCGCCATCTCGTGGGCGAATCTGAGGATGTCGTGGAGCGTCCTGCACTTCGAGGCTTTGAAGCCGGGGCTTCGGGGGTCGGTCAGGTGGAGAGGCGTCACGTGTGCGAGGCTCGCGCGGAACCTCTTCAGGAGGGGTGACTCTTCGGCGTGGACCGGGTGCTTGGCCGTGCCCTGGAGGAGGGCCTCGGCGCGTCCTTCGTAGACATTTCCGAGATCCGCGTCCACGGTCACCATCATGCCCTGCCTGAGAAGGCTGGTGGCCGACGGTGCGCCGAAAATGGAGGGGATCCCGAACTCCCTGGCCACCGTCGCCAGGTGGCTGGCGGCGGAACCCGCGTCGGTCACCATGGCGGCGGCTCGGTCCAGCGCCTCCGCCAGCTTCGGGGATGCGGACCTGGCGACCACGACGGCGCCGGGGGGGACGAGGTGCACGTCGTCCTCCGAGGAGAGCACGTGCACGAGGCCGGCGGCGCAGCCCTTGCAGGCCACGACGCCGCCCTGAAGGAGGGGGGTCAATCCCTGCCTCAGCGCCATCACATTCTGTCCGGGTTTCACCGAAGGGGCGATCCTCAGGGGCCTGGATTGGAGGATGTACAGATCGTCTTTCGCATCCAAGGCCCATTCCACATCCTGCGGCCTGGAGAAGTGCTCCTCCAACTTCTTGCCGTAGGCGCCCAGGAGGGCGACCTGGTCCTTGCTCAGGCAGGGCTGGTCCCTCATCCATCCGGGGACCTCGACTTCGACCAGACCCGTGGTTTCCCGGCAGAGCAACATTCGGCTCTTGGCGGACACCTTCGTCTCACGAAGCGAAGGCTCCGGATCGCGCGAAAGGGTGAAGACGTCGGGGTTGACGGAGCCGTCCACGGCCAGGCTGCCCAATCCCCAGAGCCCGGCCACGACGAGGGCGTCCGATTCGGGCTCCTGGGGGTCGCGCGTGTAGAGGACGCCGCTGGCGCGGGCGTCGAGCATGGCGACGACGCCGATGGCCATGGGAAGGACGCCGGCGCCCACCCCCCTGGCCTTGAAGTAGACCAGCGCCCTCGGACCGAATTGGCTCGCCAAAACCTCCTGGCAGGTTCGGAG
Source organism: uncultured Acidobacteriota bacterium (assembly GCA_963772255.1). GTDB lineage: Bacteria > Acidobacteriota > UBA4820 > UBA4820 > DSQY01 > JAKAJA01. The sequence goes on along the minus strand of CAVYWK010000029.1, from coordinate 421,996 downwards.
CAAGTCATCCCGGCTCACGTTGAGAACGGTGTCGAACTGCCCGGCGAAGCTGAAGTCGCCGTCCTCGCCCACCGCGCTGGACCGCACCGAGACCCTCAGGTCCTGGCCCGCCCCGCGGCCCACGCGGTGGGCCAGGGCATCGTACGCCGCCAGGATGGACTTCGACACGGCATCGGGCCAGGAGGCATCCATGATCGCCGACTTGATGGCCTGACTCGCCCTGTTGAGCTCCTCCTTGTCCTTGAGGGAGATCTGGGCGATGTGATCACGGATGGCGCCCAGAAGGTCTTTCTGTTCGAGGTAGAGGCCGCACGCGGCGGTGGTGACGCAGAACCCGTCGGGTACGGGGAGTCCCACCTCGGTCATGATCTCCCCGAGGCGCTGGACCTTTCCGCCCACGAGCTCGAGGGGCGCGCCTTTCAGGGAGGACAGGTCGATGACCGCGGGGCCGCCGTGCTGGCGCTGTGCCTCTCCCGCGGTCTGCCTGGCCGCGCTCGCCACCTGTTCCATGGCGGCGCTCAGCGCCTTGTGACGGCCGTCCGAGAGATCCTGAAGATCCTGTACGACGCCGGAAGTGAGTTCCGAAAGGCGCGCGAAGGACTCGTCCACATAGGCCCGGTCGAACAGGTACTCGCCGGTGGCTTTGGCCTGCATGTCCGCCATGACCTCCAGGGCCGCCGTGTTGGCGTCCACGAGCCGTTTGAACGCGGCGTACTTCAGGGCCAGCCGGCTCCGGGCCTCCTCCTCCGAGAGCCGGCCGAAGCGGGTCTTGAGAAAGCCGCGGACCTGATCGATCAACACTCCTGGACCTCGATTCTCGAGGGGTCCTTCCGGCCGGTGTCCGAATGAAAATCGGGATCGAACAGGTAGTTGCCCTCCGTGAACGCCTTGGCGTACCAGTCCACGGAGGATCGCTGCCCCATCCTCATGTCCAGCTGGCGGGTGGCGACGATGAGCCGGCCCAACTGGTCCAGGCGTTTGAGCGTGGATTCCATGCTGAACTTCCTGATCCTGGCGTTCACCAGGTCCCCCTGCCTCTCCACCTGGAAGTCCATGCCCAGCAGGATCCGCTCCAGAAGGACGCACCGGTTGACCCGGCGCGCCTCGTCCGCGGCCCCACCCTTGAATCGGAAGCTGATGTAATTGCGGCTGGGGGAATCGCCGCAGTAGGAATCCACGGCCGCGAAATGGTAGCCGATGCGCGAGCTGAAGTTGCAGTAGGCTTCCGCCACGATGGCGTAGCTCCGATCCCCGAGCTTTCTCTCCCCGTATTCCACAAAGGGCGTGAAGATCGCCTGCGTCGTCACCGAGGCGACCCCGCTCACGCTGAGCGCCTTCGGCTGCCACCAGCGCAGCTCGGGGTTGGTCATGCCCGCCAGCAGGGCCGTCATGGGCAGGGAGGTGACCTCCTCTTGCTTCACGTTCAGCGCCCCTGGCCGCCGATTCAGCCCTCCGCCCAGGTCGATGAGGTACACCGTGAAGGGCAGCCGCGCCGAAAGGGGCAGGGAGCGGAGTTCCTCGTAGGACACATGGTCGCTGACTCGGAACATCTCCTCGAAGGCCTTCTCGTGTACAAACCTCGCGATGTCGTGAAACGTCCGGCACGACCCGGCGCTGAAGTCGGGCGATTTGGGATCGGTGAGGTTGAGGGTCACGACATGCCTGGAAACCTCCGTCAATACCGAGTGAACGGGCGTTCCCGACATACCCTTGGGTCCCCGCTCCCCCTGCTCGGCAAGCAGGCCTTCCGCCCGGCCCTCATAGACCGCACCGCGGTTGCCGTCCACGGTGACCACATCGCCGGGCTTGAGGACGGCCGTCGCGCGGTGCGCATCCAGCACGGCGGGGATGCCGAACTCCCTCGCGAGGGAAGCCATGTGCCCGGTGGGAGCGCCGATGTCCGCCACGATGGCGGACGCCCGGTCCATGACCCGGACATATTGCGGGTGGGAGTGGCGGGCTACGAGGACCGCGCCCTCGGGGAACCCCCCGATGTCATCGGGACCGAAGGACAGGAACGCGGGCCCGCTGCCGCAGCCGGTGGAGGCCGAGACCCCGGACAGCAGCAGGGCGTGTCCCTCCACTTCCCCGGGTGCCTCTTCCTTTTCCGTCCACCGGGAACTGGCATGGAGTGGCCTGGCCTGGAGGAGGAAGAGCCGTCCCGACCGATCCAGCGCCCACTCGACCTCTTGGGGCACGCCGTAGTGGCTCTCCGCGGCTTGCACGAGGCGGGCCAGGTCCTCCACCTGCACGTCGGTGAGGCACAGGGAAGGCCTGAGTTCGGAGGGTACGGGCACGGCCTCCACGCCCCCCTGGGACAGTGACTCCACGCTCGTCTCCTTGGAACCTGCGATGCGGGCCATGACGGAATTCCGCTCGCCCTTGGAGACGGTCCAGGTGTCGGGGCTCACCGAACCATCCACCGTACCGATGCCCAGGCCCCAGGCTCCGTTGATGACCATGCGCCGCACATCCGGACGGTTGGGATCCACCGAACAGGCCACGCCACTGGCCACGGCGTCCACCATGGCCAGACAGGAGACGCCCATGGGGACGTCTTCGTCGGGAATGCCCTTGATGGCCCGGTAGCAGATGGCCCTGGGGGTGTAGAGCCCCGCGATGACGTCCTTGTAGGCGGCCAGGATTTCGCCCGCCGGGACGTTCAGGAGGCTCACGTACTGTCCCGCAAAAGACAATTCGCCGTCTTCTCCGAGGGCGCTCGACCGGAGTGCGACCCGCGGCCCGGAACCCAAGGAGGAGGACAGGTGCGCGTAACCATCGAGAATGGCCGCTTCGATCCGGGGCGGAAGGACCGCCGCCAGGATGGCCTGGCGAATGGTCTCGCTGGTTCCGGAGGCGGACTGCAGGTCCTCCACATCGAGCCCCAACAGCAGAGCGCGGATCTCGTCCTGGAGCTGGTTGGCCTCAAAAAATTCAATGCAAGCGCCGGTCGTGATGGCGAAGCCCTCGGGCACGGGGAGCCCGGCCCGATTCTTCATTTCCCCCAAGTTCGCGCTCTTGCCGCCCACCCGGTCCAAGTGATCCAGGGTTACGGACTCCAGAGGCAGGACGAGGGGTCCCCTCTCCCGCCCCGGATCTCTGGCCAGGACTCGCTCCACCGACTGCTGGATATCCGCAAACCGCACATACAGTTCCTGGTAACGGCGATGGGACAGGGCGTTAAGGTTCTGGATCATGCGGTAGGCGTGGCTCGCTGCGGTGACGGACCTGGAGCGGACGAACGTCATGCCGAAGGTGGTTCGGCCCTCCAGCTTCTTTTCCATGTCGGCGATCACTTCAAGGATCTCGTCGTTGGACGTGATGAGGTCCTTGAAGGTGAGGTACTGAAGATGGAGCGCCGCCCTGGCATCGGGACGCGCCTCCAGGGGCTTCCACCGGTCCCTCCCCAGGAGTCGTCGGAAGAATCGCCGCAAGTTCATTTGGCTCTAACCTCCGGGCTCCCGCTGTGCCGCCTGGCGTTCTTCTTGGAGGCGCTTCTTGTTGAATGCCTCCTCGATTTTGGCGAGAACATCTTCGATGTTGGCCGGCTTGAGCAGGTACTCCACCGCGCCGAGCCGCATCCCCTCCACGGCCGCGTTGATGGAGGCGTTGCCGCTGAGCATGATGACCTGCAGCAGGGGCTGGATCTTTTTAATCTCGCGCAGGACGGTGATGCCGTCCATGACGGGCATGCGGACGTCCAGCAGCGCCACGTCGAAGGGCTTGGCCTGTGCCAGGGCCAGCGCCTCGGCGCCCGAGTGCACGCCCTCCACGTAAAGCCCCCTGGCGGTGAGCCGTTTGGACAATGTTTCCACGAGGCGTTTCTCATCATCCACGATGAGCAGACGAATGGGCCGGGTCATGAGTGCCTCCGTTGAGTGGGACGCCAAACTTGAGATCCTTCTCGGGGAGTCCCCCCGGGGCGGTATTCAGGATGACCGGCTAAGGTCACCCGAGGACAACATATCAGGCTCCGGGCGACGCTTTGGCTACCTCCACGACACTTTGGTCGCGACCAACCGTCGGGGCCATGTCTGGTGTGATGGGCTGGGCCGGTAATGTCACCTGGAAAGACGTTCCCGCTCCCTCGCGGCTCTCCACTTCGATGCGTCCGCCGAGCTTCTCCACGATCCAGCGGCTGATGGGCAGGCCGAGGCCGGTACCGTCGCTGGCGGGTTTGGTGGTGAAAAAGGGTTCGAAAATGTGCTCCATGGCGGCGGCCGGAATGCCCTGACCCGTGTCGGTGATTTCGATTCTCACGCCGTCGGGCTCGGGGCGGGTCACCAGCGTGAGGGTGCCGCCGCGGTCCTTCATGGCGTCCAGGGCGTTCTTCATGAGGTTCAAGAACACCTGCCGCAATTCTGGAGCCCCACCTCGCACATGGGCAAGGCCCGGCGGAAGGTCTTTGACCACGTTGACGCTGGCGGTCTGAAGCTCGCTTTCCAGGAGGTAAAGCGTTTTGTTGAGGAGGAGATTCACGTCCACCGACTGGGTCGGGGGCGCGGAGTCTCGCCCCCACTGGAGGAGGCGCCGCGTGATTTCCCTGGAACGCTCGATCTGGATGTCGATCTGTTGAAGCGAGTTGGCGATCTCCGCCTGGGTGTGCGCGCCCTGAAGGTCCCCGCCCTTCATCAGGTCCTGAATCCAGCCCGCTTCCTCCCGCATGATGGCCAGAGGATTGTTCAGATCGTGGGCGATGCTGGAGGCCACTTCCCCCAGGCTTGCGGCCTTGGAGAGGCGAAGGAGTTCCTCGTAGAAGGCGTCGCGCTGCCTGGCGAGGGCCGTGAGCTGACGCCGCAGCTTGGCGGCGAGGGGCCAGCCCAGGGCCGTGGAGAGAGCCAGCGCCGTCACGAGGGGGATGAAGAACGCGGCCGAGCGGTGGGGACCCCAAAAGAGGACGGCCAGGGCGAAGAGCATGAGGCATGCGGGGGGAGTGAGAAGGAGGGCCAAAATGGTCCGCTTCAGGAGCCGGCTGGGCTCCCAAAGTCCCCTGGCTCTCCCGCGCGTCCTGCCCATGGTTCGCCCCCTCGACAAGCTTTCCGGCATCATTCTAACACCGCGCCCGCGTGAGGTCTCGGAAGATTCCGCAGGAGGGGACCCATGGGTTCAAATTGCCGGGTCGCTGGGCGTTGGGCCCATTCAAAAAGGAGAGTAATCTGCATACCTATATGAATCATCAATACTTTAATTGGTCATATTTTTTATATTATATTAATGATTTTCATCAAATGAATGGGGTATTTGCCACAGGCGATGGAGTGAAATCACCAGACCTCCGTGCCTTCTCCAAGAGAGTCTTACTATGAAGCTCAGGCAAGGGAGGGGGCGATGAGAAAGAGAGTCAAATTTTTGGCGATGGCCCTGGGGTTGGCCATGTGTTCCATGCCCCTGGCGCTCATGGCGGGGGGCGGCGAGAAACAGGGGAAACTCGTCCACGTGGCGGACACGAGGGGACTGACCGGGTTCAACCTCTACTTCGCCGACCTTTACAACACCAACCGGCTCCTATTCACGCTGGAGGCGATCGGGCTCACGGTCATCATGGGCGTGACCCTGGGATTCCTCATGGACAAGCTGGTCGCCATGATCGGCCTGGACCTGAGCAAGCGCGACGTGAAGGAATAGGGGGCGGCCATGGACTTTCTGACGATTACGCTGCCGATTTCGGGCGTGGCCATCAACCCCCTCCTTCTCGTCCTGCTCGGCGTCGCCGTGGGCGTGCTCGGAGGGTTCTTCGGCATGGGAGGCGCCTGGATGGTCACGCCGGCGCTGAACATCTTCGGCTTCCCCATGCCCTTCGCCGTGGGTACGGACCTGTGCCACATGGCGGGCAAGTCCATCATCTCGACCCGCCGGCACGCCAAGTTCGGGAACGTGGACGTGAAGCTTGGCCTGATCATGCTGTCCTTCGACGTGGTCGGCATCGAGATAGGCGCTCGCGCCGTCATGTATCTGGAGAGATTCGGCCTGGCGGGTCCGGTGATCCGCTGGGTCTATGTGGTCTTCCTGGCCCTCATCGGCCTGCTGGTCTTCTACGATTTCGCCAAGAAGAGGCAGATGGACAAGGCCGGCGAGGACGAGTCCAAATCCGCCATCACGTGGCACGAAACCCTCCATAAGATCAAAATCCCCCCCATGGTGAAGCTGCCCATGGCGGGCGTGGAGTGCTCCCTCTGGCTGCCCGCCGCCGTGGGATTCATGGTGGGTCTCCTGGCGGGGTTCCTGGGTATCGGAGGCGGCCTGCTCATGATGCCCGCCCTGGTGTACCTCATCGGGTGCCCCACCTACGTGGCCGTGGGGACCGACCTCTTCACCATCATGCTTGCCGGGTTTTACGGCGCGTTCACGTACGGGATCAAGGGACGCATCGAACTGCTCGCCGTGCTCATCATGCTCGCGGGAGCGGCGCCCGGCGCCATGGTCGGCACCATCGCGACCAAGTACATCCGGGGCTACGGCATCCGGCTCATGTTCGGCGCCACCGTGGTCTGCGCCATGGTTTCGGTGATCTTGAAGCAGATGGGTCTGGGAGGCGCGGCCTCCTGGGTGATCATGACGGCCGTCACCATCATGACGGGCGTGGTCATCGTGGGAATGTTCAGGGGAGCGGCCAAGGAGCTCAGGGCCAAGAGGTCGAACCATGAGGGACGCTAATCGGGTTGTCGCGAGGACCGCAACGGTTTCCATGTGGCTCCTGCTCGTGGTTCTGGGCCTGGGGCTGGGACTGGCCTGCGCACCGCCCTCCCCCGTGGTTCAGGGTCCGGTGGTGAGCGTGGACCGCGACGCCAAGACGATCACCCTGCAGGACGAAAGAAAGACCGACCAAGCACCCATGACCTTCGACATCGGCAAGGCCGAAATCGGGGCTCAGCCGGAGGTGGGCGACGAGGTCCGCCTCGTCTACCGGGTCGAAGCCGGAAGGAACATGGCACTGCGCGTCATGAACCTGACCCAGCAAAAGGAGCGTGACAAGAAGGGGACCTAGAAATTCCATAGGAACGATTTGCCCAGCCGGGCCAAGATATTCGGGATCCCGCATCTGGCGTTCTGTCCCGGCGTGCGGAATCCGCCGCATTGGACAGAGCATTCGAAGTCCCCCGAAGCCAGCGGGGTACCGCAACGAACAGGGCCGGCGCGTGCGCCGGCCCTGGCGACAGCGTGCAGGCCTGCGGGAAGAACAGAGCGACGGCGCGGCAGCGCCCGAGGTCGTCCATCTACGCCGCATCGTCGGAGCTTCCCTTCAAGATGGAATTCGAGCGCTCCCGATCACCCTTCCGCCCTGGTTCCCCTTTTCCTGGCATTCTCGTCGGCGTGCTGGCGGCGATCATGGGGTGGGCGGCGGATTCATCATGGTCCCGTCATGGTCTACCTGCTGCGCATGCCCATGCACGTGGTCGTCGGCACCAGCCTCTTCCAAATCCTCTTCACCTGCCTGAACGTCACGGTCATGCAGTCCTGGATGAACCACACCGTGGACTTTCTCCTCGCCCTGGCTCCTTATCGCTCTGTCGTCACAGATCGGCACGCGTGAGCCGGAAGCTCAAGCGGACCACTCAGATCCTATGTCGTCATCGTCTTCTCATATCAAGATTCCCCTGTCGTTCTGTGGGGAGGCCAGACTTCCCTTTTGGGTTACAATTTGAAAAGGGATGATCCCGGCGGCGAGCGGACTGACGAAAGTTGCCGTGGGGCTCAGGTTCCCTCGCAGCTCGCCGGCTCGTCCCGAGGTACCCGTACGGAGGCGCATGGACATCTTTCTGCCCGTGGCAGGCTCGAACATCAACGCCGCGATCCTCCTGGGCCTCGGCGCCCTCGTGGGTTTCATGTCTGGGCTCCTGGGCGTGGGCGGTGGATTCCTGCTGACTCCCCTCCTCATCATGCTGGGCATCGATCCGCTCGTGGCGGCGGCTTCGGGGACCAACGCCATCGTCGGGGCCAGCGCCTCCGGGACCATGGCCCACCTCAGGGCCCGAAATGTGGATGTGAAGATGGGCACCCTCATGCTCGCGGGAGGCGTGCTCGGAGGCGGAGTGGGAACGCTTCTCGTGAAGGCCCTCCGAGGCGGGGGCAACGCCGATGTGGTCATCGTCCTGGGCTACGTGGCCCTCCTTGCCGTCATGGGCGTGGTCCTCTTCGTGGAAGGGCTGGCGAGCCAGGTCAAGGGGGAAGACGAGCCCCAGTCCGAGTCGCCCGGGTACCGCCTTCTCCAACGCTTCCCTCTTTCCACCAACTTTCCCACCTCGGGAGTGCGAACCAGCGCCATCGCCCCCTTCATCCTGGGCGCCCTCGTGGGCATGCTCGCGGCTTTTCTTGGCGTGGGAGGCGGATTCTTTCTGATCCCCGCCATGTCCTACTTTCTCGCCATGCCTATCCGCGTGGTCATCGGAACGAGCCTCTTTCAGATGCTCTTCACCTCCGCCGCCGTGACGGTCATGCAGGCGAGCGTCAACCACACCGTGGACGCCTTCCTCGCGGTGGGCCTCCTGCTCGGCGCCACCTTGGGCGCCCAGGCGGGCGCGCGCGCGGCCAGAGCCATCAAGGGCAACCAGCTGAAAGTCGTGCTGGCCCTCCTGCTCCTCGCGCTGTCCCTGAAGATGTTTGACGACCTCCTGGTCTTGCCGAGGCACTTTCTCACCATTCCGGGGGGACGGTGATGCGCGCCGTGCGGGTGGCCGGAGCCCTTTGCGTTCTGGCGTTTCAAGCGGCCGGCTCGGCGCCGTCTGGGCCTGGCCCTTCAGGGTCCATCATCACCCTCGCCGTGAGCAAGGCCGAGATCCGTATCACGGCGGGCTTCCACGGAGACCTCCTGAAGGTTTCGGGAGTTGCCCCCAGGGATTCCGAGGTGATCCTGCGCCTGAGCTCCCCAGCGGAAGAGGAGACTCTCGACCTCAAAGGCAAACGGGGACCCCTCTGGCTCACCGTCGGGAAGGTGCGGTTCGAATCCGCCCCGCGCATTTACAAACTGCGGTCCACCCGGCCCATCGAGGAGATTCTACCGCCCGACGAACAGGTGCGCGAAACCCTGGGCGTCGAAGGTCTCAAGGCCTCGCTGCGGGTCCAGCCGGGAGTGGACGCGGGGCTATTCGCCTCCGAACTCCTCCGGCTCAAACGGGACGACGGATTCTACGACACCGAAGGCGGGGGCGTGACTCGTGGAGCGGACGGGACCTACCAGGCCGAGTTCCGGTGGCCGGCACGGGGGCCTTCGGGAGCCTACCGCATGGACGCCTTCGCGGTCAGCAAGGGCGCGGTCACCGGCTCCGCCTCCCGGGAGATCCTCGTGCAGAAGGTGGGCACGGAGGCCTGGATAAGCGGTCTGGCCGCCACCCACGGGCTTATATACGGACTCCTGGCCGTGTTCGTGGCCCTGCTCACCGGCCTCGCCGCCAGCGCCCTCTTCGGAAGGCTCGGCCGCGGCAAGTAGAACCTTGTGGGGTGTCTCGGAATTGGCTTGACCGGTCATCCTGAAGACATCCTCGGAGCGGAACCACCGATGGATCTCAAGACGTGGAATTGCTCCGGTCAACACTTGAGATCCCTTCATGGGTAGCCCTCTGGGAGAGCTCTTCAAGGCAGGCTCTTCCGGTGAGCAACATCGAGGAGCCCTCAGGATGACTGCCGTCACCCGCCTGCTCCGCCTCGCGCAGGCATATCCTGACGGTGGTGCCGCGGCCCTGGACGCTTTCCACCTTAACACTCCCTCCGAATCGCTTAATGATTCCGTAACTAATGGAGAGCCCCAGCCCCGTACCCTTCCCCCGGGGTTTGGTGGTGAAAAAGGGGTCGAAGATCCGAGTCAGGTTCTCCACCGGGATCCCCACCCCTTCGTCGGACACTTCCAGGCAGACAAGACCCTCCTCCGAGCGTTTCGACCGGACGCTGAGGGTGCCGCCGTCCCGCATGGCCTCTATGGCGTTGAGGAAGAGGTTCAAGAGCACCTGGCGCACCTCGTGCGGCGTGGCCTGGACGCTGGGCAACCCGGGGACGATCTCGTGGACGAAGAGGACGTGCCCGATCTCCATCTCGTTTTCCACCAGGCTCCGGGCCGACTCCACCGCCTCGTCGAGATCTACGGGAACCGTCCCAGGCGATTCCTGGCGGATGAAATCAAGGAGTCCGAAGATGATCCGGTTGGCGCGCTCCGTCTCCTGGTAGATTTCACTCAGGAGTTTGTGTCCCCGCGAGTCCCGCCGCTCATCGCACTCGTCCATGAGGGCTTCGGCGGTAAGGGAAATATTGTTGAGGGGGTTGCTGAGCTCGTGGGCCACGCCGAGGGTGAAGGTCCCCACGGCTGCGAGTTTGCCCGCCTGAAGGACCTGCGCCTCCCGAGCCCTCAGCTCAAACAGCATCCGGTTGACCGCCATGGCCATGTCCGAGAACTCGTCGCGGTAAGGCTTGGCGGGCTGGATGGGGCCGAAGTTCCCTCCCGCGATCCTGCGGGTGTAGCCCTGGAACCGTTCCAGCGACTTGGTGATGGTCTTGGCCAGCAGGTGGGCCACCCAGAAGATGAGGAGCAGCAGGAGGGCCAGGAAGGCGAAGGGGACGGCCTGGGACAGCGTGAGCATGCGGTCCACCGCCGCCGACTCCCTCCCGTTCAACGCCCAGGCCAGCTCCGTGACCCTGGAGCCGGGACCGCGAAGCTCCTCCTCCAGGGCCCTCTTCCGCCCAGGCTCCAGGCCTGGATCCAGGCCCGCGTTCTCCAGGGCCACGCACTGGCCGAGCAGGGCATCATACTGACCCAGGTCCCTGATCATGGCCGCCAGACTCTTCTCCCCCGCCACATCCAGAATGTTAACGGTGCTCGACTGCAGCAGCGCCAATGCCTTGTCGGCATGCTCCTTGGCGGTGTTCAGGTTGGTCCCGTACAGGAAGTAGTCCTTCTCGAACCGCCGGGCCTGGAGCACCTCGAAGGTGATGTCCTGGGAGGTCCTCAGAAACTGGAGCTTGCCCCGGGCCTGGTAGAGGATGACGAGCGTAACCAGTGCCGTGATGCCCGTGAGGAAGAAGCAGAGGAGGAAGCCGGCCACGATGCGGAGGCGGATGCTCAGCATGGGTCGGGAGAGAAAGGCCCGCTCGGTCTCATGCAACTTCTGGGTCTCCGCCTCGCCCAGCGTGTATTCCGGCATGTCCTTTGAGGTCGGATTCAAGCCTTGCCCTCCTGAATGGTGGAGCTTCCCCCTCAGATTACGCCATTGTCCCACCCGAAGGAACCGGGGGCGGGGGCGAGACGCGAAATGCGAGACGGACATGTCGAATGGGGAATGGGGAATGTGGAATGTGAAGGGCGATGAATGAAGACCTTTGCGGGGTTCGCGGCCCGGAGGCCGCTCCCACGAAGTGATGGTAAATCGCGGATGAGAGATTGCGAGACTGACCCAGAGCTAACGGGATCAGCTCTTGCTAGGGCTCCGTCGCCAGAGCCCAATCCACGGCCGCCTCGACATGGATGCGCAGGGTATCGAAGAGGGGTAGGGGGGAGTCGGAGGGCTTGAGCAACAGCGGGATCTCCGTGCAGCCCAAGACCACACCCTGGGCGCCGCGGAGGCGCAAGTCCTCGACGATGTCCAGGAATCTGGCCTTCGTTTCTTCCCTGAAGATCTCCTTCAGCAGCTCTTCGAAAATGGCCCGATCCACGAAGGATCGCCCGACCTCGTCGGGCACCAGCACTTCGATGCCGGCCTCCTCCAGCCACTTGCGGTAAAAATCCTGCTCCATGGTGGGCCGGGTGCCGAGCAGGCCGACACGGGTGAGGCCCGCGCGGTTGACCTCGGCGGCGGCGGCCCGGGCGATGTGGATCAGCGGCACGGGGATCGCCCTTTCCACATCCTCGGCGAACCAGTGGAGGGTGTTGGCGCAGAGCATGATGCCCTCGACGCCGGTGGAGGCCATGCTGCCCGCCGCCTGGACGACCAGCTTGCGGACTTCAGCCTGATCGGGGGCCGCTTCCTTGGCGCGCATGATATCGCCGAAATTGAAGGAATAGAGAACGCACCGGCAGGACTCGTGGCCACCCAGGCGTCGGTTCACGGTCTCGTTCAAGGCGCGGTAGTACTCGAGGGTGGAGACCCAGCCGGTGCCGCCGATCAGTCCGAGGGTTCGCATGAATTCTCCAGTCCAAATTTCGCGATTGAATTCCCTTGCCTTCGAAATGGGGGTGGTTCCGGGTGGGCGCCGTTTGATCTCCAAGACGGGGAGGGCCCATTCCCTCCCCGCCCCACGGGCAAAGCCCGTTGGGGACCCCACCCCACCCTTGGGGCTTTCCTGCCCGGAGCGCGCCCGGTTCGGAGGCTGCCCTGGTCACATGTCAGCCGATCGGGGCGAGGTGGCCAAATCACACTTGCCTTCCCAGTCCCCTAGTCCCCTAGCTACCTCGACATTTCGCTACTTGGCCCTATGCAAGATGTCCTTGAGGTGGCCCTTGGCGGCGTGCAAAGCCTCGTCGAGCTGGTCCACGAGCTTGCCCCCGGCCTCGGCGATGTCGGGCTTGCCGCCGCCGCCGCCGCCGATGATCTTGCCGAGCGGGCGGGCCAGGTCCACGGCCTTCATCCGGTCGAGCAGGTCCTTGGTGGCCGCCACGGTGAGACTGGCCTTGTCTTCGAGCCGGTTGCCGATGACCACGACACCCGATTTGATGCGGTCCCGCAGGGAATCGGCGAGGTTCTTGATCTCCGACGGGGACAGCCCCTCCACGCGGCGCACGAGGAGGTTGACGCCCTCCACCTCCTGGATCTCGTCCTCGGGAGCCGAACCGGAGGCGAGCTGGAGACGGAGCTTGGACAGCTCCTTCTCCAGCCTCTTGTGATCCGGGAGGAGCTGTTCCACCTGCCCGGGCGCTCGCTCCGGGGGCATGTTCAGGTGCGCGCTCACGGCGTGGAGGATGTCCTCCTGCGACCTGAGGAAGCGGTAGGCGGGCATGTGGGCCACGGCCTCGATGCGGCGGACGCCCGCGGAAACCGAATGCTCGGAGGTGATCTTGAAGAGGCCGATGTGGCCCGTGCTCGGCACGTGGGTGCCCCCGCAGAGTTCCTTGGAGAAACCCGGGACGCTCACCACGCGGACCTCGGCGCCGTACTTCTCGCCGAAGAGGGCCATGGCCCCCGAGTTCACGGCCTCCTCGGTGGGCATCACCTCGGTGCGCACCACCACGTCCTTGAGGAGGGCCTCGTTCACCCACTCCTCGATGCCGCCCAGCAGGTCGCGCTCCACCGGGGCGAAGTGGTGGAAGTCGAAGCGCAGGTGCGTGGGCGCCACGAGGGAGCCCGCCTGCTTCACGTGGGTGCCCAGGGTTTCCCGCAAGGCCGCATGGAGCAGGTGCGTGGCCGTGTGGTGGGCCATGGTGGAGGCGCGGGCCGCCCCGTCCACCTCCAACATCGGCGGTGTCCCCCTCGCGGATCTCCCCCACGAGCACCTGTCCCCGGTGGAAGACGAGCCAAGGCGCGGGTTTCTTGGTATCGGTCACCCTGAAGACGCCGTCGTCCGCCTGGATCAGTCCCACATCCCCCACCTGGCCGCCGCTCTCGCCGTAGAAGGGCGTCCGGTCGAAGACGAGCTCCACCTCGTCGCCCGCGGAGGCCTTGGCGAGGCGTTCGCCTCCCTTGAGGATGAGAAGGCAGCGCGCGCCTTCAACGCGCAGCGTGGTGTAGCCCTCGAAGTGGGTGTGGACGCCTTCCTCGGAGAGTCCCCGGAAATCCTGGGTCTCCATCTCGCCCTTCCAGGACGCCCGCGCCAGCTCACGCTGCTTCTCCATGCAGGCTTCGAACCCCGCCAGGTCCAGGGTGAGGCCCTGCTCCTTGGCCACATCCTCTGCCAGGTCCATGGGAAACCCGAAGGTGTCGTAGAGCTTGAAGAGGGCGTCTCCCGGGAATTTCCTTGTCGTTGGGCGGCGTGAGGGCCGCGGTCACTTCGAGCAGGCGCTTGAGGCCCACGGAAATGGTGGAGGCGAAGGACTCCTCCTCCATGAGCAGGACCGTCTCGATGGTCTTGCGGTTCTCCACGATCTCGGGGAACGCCTGGCCCATCTCGGCGCACACCACGCCCACCAAATCCTTGAGGAAGGGCTTTTCCAGACCCAGTTTCTTCCCGTGCCGGAGTGCCCGCCGCAAGATCTTGCGCAACACATAGCCGCGCCCCTCGTTGGAGGGGATGACCCCGTCGGCCACGAGGAAGGTGCCGGCCCGCGCGTGGTCGGCGATGACCCGGAGGGACACATCGGAGGCCTCGTCCTCGCCGTAGGTCCTGCCGCTGAGCCGGGCGGCGGCCTCGATGAGCGGCTGGATGAGGTCCGTGTCGTAGTTGGAGAACTTGCCCTGGATGACGGCGGCCAGGCGCTCCAGGCCCATGCCCGTGTCCACGCAGGGGGCGGGCAGGGGCTCCATGTTGCCCTTCTCGTCGCGGTTGTACTGCATGAAGACGAGGTTCCAGATCTCGATCCAGCGGTCGCACTCGCAGGCCACGCCCAGGCAGGGCCTCCCGGCGGCGTCCTCGGCGCAGGGCAGGTGGTCGCCCTGGAAGTAGTGGACCTCCGAGCAGGGCCCGCAGGGGCCCGTGTCGCCCATGGACCAGAAGTTGTCGTGCATCCCCAGCTCGAAGATGCGGTCGGGCGGCAGGTGCTTGGACCAGAAGGCGTGGGCCTCGGAATCGCGCGGAACGCCGCCCTCCCCCGCGAAGATGGTGGCCACCATGCGCGAGGCGTCCAGGCCCGCCTCCCCGGTGAGGAACTCCCAGGCCTGGTCGATGGCGCCCTCCTTGAAGTAGTCGCCGAAGGAGAAGTTGCCGAGCATCTCGAAGAAGGTGTGATGGCGGGCCGTTCGGCCCACATTTTCCAGGTCGTTGTGCTTTCCCCCGGCCCGGACGCACTTCTGGCTGGAGGTGGCGCGGTTGTAGTCGCGCTTCTCCTTGCCCAGGAAGACATCCTTGAACTGGTTCATCCCCGCGTTGGTGAAGAGCAGGGTCGGGTCCCCCGCGGGGATGAGGGAGGAGGAACGCACCACGCGGTGGCCGCGCTGCTCGAAGTACTTCAGGAATGCCGATCGGATTTCGTTGCCGGTCATGGTTGTCCTCTCAAGAAAAACCTTTCGGGAGTGAGGAGCCGTGAGCGGGGAGCGGAGGAAGAACTCATCCGCTGCTTCTGGCCTGCTTCCTGCTGCCTGCTCCCTGCTCCCGATTTCCGCCGAAGCTACGGATCTTCGAAATCCCCTCCCGCTCCCAGTACGGCGCGGATGACGGCGCCAGAATACCCGCGGCCGAGAAGAAAACGTTGTATTTTGGCGCGTTCCGGAGCACCGGTCAAGGCGCTGGGGCGCAGTCGGCGGCGCTCCAGAAATGCCTTGCAGGGACGCCGACTCCTCGCCGGGCGTGCAGACCGGGCCGGCGAGCCGGGTTCCGCGCGAGGTCAGCTTGGCCCGGATGTAGGCCGGCCCGTGGCCCTTCTCCAGCGCCTGCCGGGTGAACTCGCGGATGAACCGGGCGTCGTCCAGGACACCCCGCCCGGCCAGGTCGTCGAGTACGCGCTCCACGGCGTCGGGCGCGTAGCCCCGCTTGAGAAGCTTGCGGCGCAACTCCTCCCGGCCGTGGTCCCGGACCGCGAGGAGGCGCTCCGCGCACGGACGCGGGTC
Organism: uncultured Acidobacteriota bacterium; assembly: GCA_963772255.1. Taxonomy (GTDB): domain Bacteria; phylum Acidobacteriota; class UBA4820; order UBA4820; family DSQY01; genus JAKAJA01. The sequence goes on along the minus strand of CAVYWK010000029.1, from coordinate 406,382 downwards.
GTCGTCCCCTGCTTTGACCTTTCACTTTCGTCACTTTTCACTTTTTACTTCGCAACTGTTCACTCTTCCTAGTACTTGGTGAACGGCGACATGGAGGACGCCTGGCCGGGGTTCTTGACGGCCTCCATCTGCTCCGCGGCCATCTCCGCCGTGGAGTGGACGCCGGCGATCTTGAGCTTGAAATCGTCGGGATTGGTGGTGCGGCGGAGGGCTTCGTCGAGGGTGATGAGGCCCTGCTTGTAGAGGAAGAAGAGCGACTGGTCGAAGGTCTGCATGCCGTACTGGCTGTAGCCCTGCTCGATGAAATCCCGGATCATCTTGGTCTTTTCCTTGTTCTCGATGCAGTCCCGGATGGTGGCCGTGGTCATCATGACCTCCGTGGCGGGCACGCGGCCTTTGCCGTCCGAGCGGGGCAGCAGGCGGAGGGAGATGACCGCCTTCAGGACCGCCGCGAGCTGGAGGCGCACCTGCTTCTGCTGGTGCGGCGGGAACACGGAGATGATTCGCGTGATGGTCTCCGTCGCGTCCAGGGTGTGGAGGGTGGAGAAGACCAGGTGGCCCGTCTCGGCGGCCATGAGGGCCGTCTCGATGGTCTCGTAGTCTCGCATCTCGCCCACGAGGATCACGTCGGGGTCCTCGCGCAGGGCCGAGCGCAGGGCCGAGGCGAAGGACCGCGTGTCGATGCCCACCTCGCGCTGGTTCACGATGGACTTCTTGTCCCGGTGGAGAAACTCGATGGGGTCTTCGACGGTGATGATGTGCTCGGTCCGCGTGGAGTTGATCTGGTCGATCATGGCGGCGAGCGTGGTGGACTTGCCCGAACCCGTGGTGCCCGTGCAGAGGATGAGCCCGCGCTGCTCCTGGGCGATCTTGTCCAGGATGCCGGGAAGCATGAGGTCGCGGGTCGTCTTGATGCCGATGGGGATGACGCGGGCCACGATGCCCACGGTGCCGCGCTGCTGGAAGATGTTCACGCGGAACCGCCCCAGGCCCGGGACCGAATAGGCGATGTCCAGGTCCAGGTTGGTCTTGAACTTCTCCTTCTGCTTGGCGTCCATGATGGAGAACGCCATGGCGATGGTGTCCTCCTGCATGAGGCGCTTGGAGTCCATCATGGGCATGAGGGTGCCGTCCACGCGGATGACCGGGTGGGATCCGACCTTCAGGTGCAGGTCGCTCGCACCGTGATCGATGGCCATCTTCAGCAGATCGTTGATATGCATGGACGGACCTCCTTAGGCGGGAGCTTCGGCGAGTCGGGAGCAGGGAGCGGGATGATAGAACTGCTCGGTCCTTCTCAGCTCCCTGCTGACCTGCTCCCGCTTCTCCCTATTTATTCACCGGCGTGAGCCAGCCGTACTGGTCCGGCACATCGCCCTTGACCAGGGAAAGGTACCGGCTCTGGACGGACTCCGTGATGGGTCCGCGATGGCCCGCTCCCACCGGGATCCTGTCCACGCTGGCCACGGGAGTGACCTCCGCGGCCGTCCCCGTGAAGAAGATCTCGTCGGCGAGGTAGAGCATCTCCCGCGGGACCGCCTGGTGGCGCACGGTCAGTTTCATTTCGTGCTCGAGGATCCGCAGGACGCCGTCGCGCGTGATGCCCGGAAGCACGGAGTGCCCCAGGGAGGGCGTGTAGACCACATCGTTGCGCACGAGGAAGATGTTCTCGCCGGAGCCTTCGGAGACATAGCCGTTCACATCCAGGGCGATGCCCTCGCTGAAGCCGAGCTGCAGGGCCTCCATCTTGATGAGCTGGCCGTTCATGTAGTTGGCGGCGGCCTTGGCCATGGCGGGCAGGGAGTTGGGCGAGGGCCGGTTCCAGGTGGAGACCATCACATCCACGCCGCGGGCCAGGGCCTCGGGGCCGAGGTAGGCGCCCCAATCCCAAACGGCCACGGCCGATTCCACGGGGCACGGAAGGGGGTTGACGCCCACATCCCCGTAGCCCCGGTACACCACGGGACGGATGTAGCACTGCTTCATCTTGTTCCGCCGGATGACATCGAGGCAGATCTCGCAGTATTCCTCCCGGGACCAGGGGATCTCCATCCGGTAGATCTTGGCCGAATCGTAGAGGCGCTTGATGTGATCCATCAGCCGCAGGACCATGGGGCCCTTGGGCGTGGCATAGCAGCGGATTCCCTCGAAAACGCTCGTCCCGTAATGGATGACGTGGGAAAGGATGTGTATCTGAGCCTTGTCCCAGGGGACGAACTCCCCGTTATGCCAAATCCATTCGGTCTTATTCACTGGCATTTGTGCCCCCTCGTGATGCGCCGCGGTTAGAATCCCCCCAAGTCGCTTCCGAACACACCCCGAAACCCGCAGGCGCGCCGCTTAAGTCTAAATTATACCGAGGGTTCCCGTGTGTGGTCAACCCGTCTTGGTCAACCCGTTCAAGTTCAACCCAGCAGGCTCACTTGTGCTTCTCGGCCAACTTCACGGCGTCGCGAAGATCCAGCACCCGAGGATGGCGCGGGTCCATGCGCTGGGCGCGGTTGAAGCATGCCCGGCAGCGAGCCATGAGGCCCTGCTGCAGGTAGAGCTCCGTGAGGTCCATGTGCACGTCGATGTCCCACGGGTTGAGTTGGATGGCCTCCAGGAATTTGCGTTCCGCCATGTGCTTGGCCCGGGCATCCTTCTGCTGAACGAAGACCTTCCCCATGAGATGGTGGGCCGGGGCCAGGGTGGGGTCGTAAAGGATGGCGAGCTTGAGGCACTGCCCAGCATCAAAGGGCTTCTCTTCGGCCAGGAACCCGCGGGCCATGGCCACGAGCTTTTCGGCCTCCTTTTTTTGGACTTGGCCCTGGGCGGCGGCACTGTCCGCGCCGCCATGAGAAAAGCCTTTGGCGAGGGCATCCGCGTCCTGGGCCGAGCGCCGGTCCTTGAGGAAGGAGGACTGGAGAAGGAGGAACGCTTCGCCGAGTTTGGCCTTGAGGAACATGATGTCTTGCTGGTGCTTCCGGTAGACATCTGGGTGGATCTTCTGAGGGCTGAGCCGGTCTTGAAAGATCTGGTAGGCTTCAACCGCCTGCCTCGGGCCCGCCGTGTTGGGGATGCCGAGGATATCGTAAGGGCTTCGGCCGGGAAGTTGGAAGTTGCCGACGAGGCTTTGGATGGCCGTAGCTTGCCGGCGGATGCGCATGCTCTCGTGTTCCATCTCCCGCTCCAGCCCCGAGAGGCGGAAGGGCATCCCCACGGGGGGCTCGGAAACGAGCAGGCCCAAGAGGAGTAGGAGGTAAACGCCAGAAAGGACTTTCTGCTCGGACAGGGCGCCCATCTGGAGGAGCTGGGCCACCGCCGTGGGCTCCTGGCACGCGCTGAGGAGGAAGCCCTGATGCGGCTGGATGGGGAGATCGGCTGGGATGATCTCCTGACGGCGCCCGAGCTTGAGCCCGGGCACGCGCAGGGGCGCCAGGGCGCTCTCGGGTACGTGCTCCACCAGGGGCACCACTACGGAGGGGATGTCCAGGGGAATGAGGCCCTCCGGGATGATGACCTCGGCGATGCGGGCGTGAAAGTTCAGGTGGAGCGGGATGCTGGCCAGAATGGAGAGCACCGTGTGCTGCTTCAAGGCGGCGAGTTGCGGTGAGGGCCCTAGGCGCTCCTCCACCGCGGCCTGGTCCAGCAGGTCGTCCCCGCACGTGGGCGGCAGCGCGTAGCCGGCAGCGGCCAGGGCGTTGCGGTAACGGTCGCCGAAGAGCGGGTGCAAAATGGCCCAGAGGTATCCCATGCCGAAGACGAGGGAGATCTTGTGGCCCCCGGCCGTAAGGTCCAGCTGCCGGTTGGACATTTCCGTGTACCCCGTGACCAGAAACTCCAGGAGGGACATGTTCAGGGGCCCGTCCACCAGGCGGTAGGGGGCGAAAATGCGCTGCACCGCTTCTTCGTCCACGGGAGAGGGCAGGATTTCCTGGACTCTCAGCGACAGCGCGACGGCCTGCGTCTTCTCGTCCATCACGGCTGGGGTGACGAGGACGGAGGCAGGCGGAGGATCCTGGCGCCTGGCGAGCTGCTGGAGGAGGCTGATGCCGCTCATACCCGGGAGAACCTGCTCCGTCACCACCAGGTCGGGCTTGGAGGCGTCCAGGGCCTGGAGGGCTGCCTCGGCCGTCTGGACCGCGTCCAGACCCCAGCCCAAAGGCAGCGCCTGGACAAACTCGTCGCGGATCTGGGTACCGGGCGATACGATGAGCACCTTCATTTTCTGGCCTGCCACCTTTCCAGGGCGGCCGAGAGTTCCGCGGCGCCGAGTGCGAAGTCTTCCAGGGGAATGCCGGCGAGGGCCGCCGCCAGAGCCTGCCGAGCGGCCCTTGCTCCCGCGGCGGTGCCTCCGGGATGGCCGTGGATGCCCCCGCCGAACTGAAGGATGACATCGTTCCCAAAGATGCGCACGACGGCGGGGATGTGCCCGGGGTGGAGCCCGCCCGAGGCGATGGGCATGGTAGTGCGCACGCCTTGCCAATCCTGCCCGTTGACCCCCAGGCCCGGTTCGGCCGGGGAGGAGGTGAGCGCTGTCGCACACCGGCGGACCTCCTCGGCCCCGCCGGCCATCTTGCCCACGCCCGTTCCCACGTGGAGCTGGTCTACGCCGCACAAGCGTGCGGCGCGCGCAAGCACCTCCATGGCGATGCCGTGGTCCGGCAGACGGGTGAAGGCGGCGTGCATGGCCCGGTGGCCGTGGAGGATGAGCCCCAGGTCCGCGCCCCGCAGGCTCTGCACGCCCGACCAGCCGGCGGTGACCATATCCACCATGGCGACCTTGCCGCCCATGTGGGCCACCTGGGCGGCCCGGCGGAGCATGATCTCGGTGGGGGCGGTCACATTCGGTATGTAGCCTTTGGCGCAACCCGTGGCGTCTTCAGCCCGCTTGGCCGCGTCGAGACATGCGGCCAGCCGCGCTTCGAAGGGGCAGAACGCCTGGGAGGTCAGGTTCTCGTCGTCCTTGACGACATCGCACCCCGCGGCCATGGCCTGGTAAACCACCGCCGCCTGTGCCTCGGGGTCCAGCCCGATTTTTGGCTTCACGATGGTCCCCACCAGGGGCCTGTCGTGGACATCCAGAGCCGCCCGGATCCCTTCGATTCCCCTGGCGGGGCCGGGAAAGCTCTTCACCAGCGTTTCGGGGAAGCGGACCGCCTCGAGCCGAAGGCGGGCCACATCCTTCATGCCGAAAATGTTGCCGGCCACGCTGGAGAAGATCTGGGCCATGTTTCCGCCCTCGAAGAGCTCCGCCCCGTAGGCGATGACCGCCATGGAGCCCTCGATGGTGAGCACGCGGGCGCGGAGTCTCTCTCGCAGGGCGGGCGTGAGCGAAACCACGTCCGTCCAAGTCCCGATGGAGGACTCCGCGGCGAGAGCGTTGGTCGCGGTCTCCAAGCTAACGCCTTGCGAGGGTTCCACGCGGAAGGCGCAAAGAAGGTCGTCCTCCCGGGGCGGTTGACCCAGGGCCAGATAGGGCAAGCGGGTGTCTGACATGTCGGTGCTTCCCTCCGGGCCGGGCGCCGCCCGGCCGATCCTCTCGTTCAATTCGCCGCCGCGCCCCTTCAAATCCTCCAGGGGTGAACCCCCAGGACATCCTTGAGCAGGCCGCGCTCGGTGACGAAAGCCGTCACGTACTTGAGGTGCACTTTATCAAATGCCGGGTTGAGCACCAAGACCCCGGGCGGAGCGTCGGGCCAGACTTCCGCCGGGTCGCGCTGCTCGACGGACTCATCCGCCACGTCCCTAACCACCTTCAGCGTGTGGGTCGCGCAGTATGTGGGCACATCGTACCGGGAAGCCACCACGCAGAAGATGCCCGTCCCCACCTTATTGATGAGGTAGCCGCTGGGCAGGACGGCGTCGGCCCCGAAGAGGAAGAGGTCCGCGCCATCCAGGGCATACTTTGCGGCGCTATCCACCATGTGGACCACCTGGATTCCCTCCGCGGCCAGTTCGGTGGCGGTGATCCGGCCCTGAAACCTGGGCCGAGTCTCCGTGTTGAAGACCTTGAAGTGCACGCCCCGCCGGTGCGCCTCCCGGAGGACGCCGACGGCGCTTGAGGAATGGCAGTGCGTGAAGACCGCCATGCCGTCGCGGATCAGCCCGGCGCCGTTTTCGGCGATGGCAGCCTCCTCTTTCTGAAGGCGTTCCAGCATGACCTCGGCAAGGGATCGGAGCCCTTGATGTGGAACCGTCCGCGCTCAGAAAGGCCCTCAGGAGGTTGCGCAGCATGGGCTCGTTGGGCCGTGCGGCGGAAAGAACGGACGCCAAGAGCTCCCGGTCCGCCTCGGGATTCTCCTCGAGATCCGCCGCCAGGGCCCGCAACGCCTCCTTCGCGATGGCGTTCGCGCCCTGGATCTTGAGTTCGGCGGATCTGTGCCGCTGTCGTTTCGGTGTGCTTCATGCCAGGCCGTACCCTCTTGAGATTGCGTGCCGGAGGGCCGAGAGAGCCGGTGAGCTCAGCGCAAGAAGTCTCGCTTCTCTCCACCCTCTCTCCGACTCCCCGGCTCTCACTCTTCACTCAATCGCTATCATCTCCGGGTGCCTCAGCCAGTAGTCCCAAGCGTAGCCGAGATCCGCTTCCTGCTCGGCGTGGATTCGGAAGACGGGCTCGCCCTCCGCCACGGCCGTCGCCGACCTTCTTCAGAAGATCGACGCCGGCTCCCACGTCGGTGGGAGCTCCGGCGAGCTTGGCGCACTTGGCGATCTTCTGGTTGTCCATGAAGGTCAGCCGTCCCCGCCTTGGCGGCCTTGGCCTCGAGCACGCGCTCGCCGACCGCCTTCGGAGGGTTGGGACCCTGGGCCTGGACGATGCGCTCCATCTTGTCCAGCGCGCGGCCCGATTTGAGGATCTCCTCGGCGAGGGAACGGCCGTACCCGCCCCGCACCGCGGGGTGGAAGTCGATGACGCGCCCGGCCAGGTCGAGGCACTTCTCCGCGAAGTCCTTGGGGGCGGCCGGGTCGTTCCTCAGGACCTGCATCACGTCCCGCACCTCCAGGACCGGGCCGATGCCCCGGCCCACGGGCTGGGACCCGTCGGTGATGATCACATCGAGGGTCATGCCCATGTGCTCGCCCACGAATTCGAAGAGCTTTCGGAGCTGGTAGGCCTGCCGGTAGGAGCCCACCTTGGCCGTGGGCCCCACGGGGATGTCCACCAGAACGTGCGTGGAGCCCGCGGCCTTCTTCTTGCTCAGGATGGACGCGATCATCTGGCCCGAGGCGTCGATGTTGAGCGGCCGCTCCACGGAGATGATGATGTCGTCCGCGGGAGATAGCGAGAACGCACCGCCCCAGGCCACGCACCCGCTCTCCTTCTCCACGATGCGCTTCATCTGCTCCAGGTTCAGGTTCACATCGCACAACACCTCCATCGTGTCCGCCGTTCCCGAGGGAGAGGTGATGGACCGGGAGGAGGTCTTCGGGATGGCCATGCCGTAGGCCGCCACGATGGGGACGAGGACCATGGTCGTGCGGTTGCCGGGGATTCCGCCGATGCAGTGCTTGTCCACCACCATCTCGCGGCCCCAGGAGAGCTTCTCTCCCTGCTCCACCATGGCCTGGGCCAGGAACAGGATCTCGTCCCGCTCCATGGCGGCCTGGGCGCAGGCCACGACGAAGGCCGTGAGCTCCACGCGGGAGTAGCGGTGGCCCACGATGTCGCGGATGATGTGCCGGTAGTCCTCCTGGCCCAGCACCTCCCCGTGGATCTTCTTGCGGATGAGCTCCACCGAGCGCACGGGCTCCGGATGATGCACCTCCACCTCGGTGCCCGCGGGCAGGCCCAGCACCTCGAAGGCGTACTCGCTCAGCCCGATTTCCCCCGGCTCCAGAAAGCCCTCGTCCACCGTGTCCAGGGTTCCCACGAGCGTGCGGTCCCCGTGAATGATCTCGATCTTCTCAAGCGCCGGCCCGTGCTGCGCCCGGCAATACTCGCTGTCCTTCCTCAGGAAGAGAATGTTCTCCCGGTGCGTGTGAATTCTAACGGGCCGAATGCGCATGGCGTCACCCCCTGTTGGATACCGTGATTATAGCGCAGGCGGGCACGACGGGGGTGAGCAGGTGATCAAGTGATCAGGTGATCTGGTGATCGGGTGATTGGGCGGGGGCAAGGTCGGCGAGGTAGTCGTTGCAGTGCGGCTCCTCTGGAGTCCATGCCGCCCTTATCTCCTTCTCCCGCTCCCCTGCCCTCGTGGTTTCGTGGTCTCGTGGCCTCGTGGGCCCTTTCCTTCCACTGGCCACCCCTCGGGCACGAACTGCGCTTCCCCGGCGAGTCGGTCCACGCGCGCGAGGCTGACGCGGAGGATGTCGCCCACGCGCATGACGGCTCCGGAATAGCGTCCCTTGGCGCTGAGCCCGTCGGCGTTCACGGTGAGGTAGTCGTTCTCCATGGCGTGGAAGGGGCACATGCCCGAAATGAGGTGATCCAGAAGCTCCACCCGGGCGCCGAACTTGGTGAATCCCAGGACCATGGCGTCGAAGGTCTCCCCCAGGCGCTCCGCCAGGAAGGCCATCTGGTACCAGGCCACCACCTCGCGCTCGCACAGGTCCGACTGGCGCTCGGTTCGGGAGCAGTGCTGGGCCGTTTCTTCCATGTTCACCTTCCCGCCGGGACCGCCGTGGCCTTCGAGCACCGCCGCCAGGCACCGGTGGACCACGAGGTCGGGATAGCGGCGGATGGGCGACGTGAAGTGGGTGTAGGCCTCGAACCCGAGCCCGTAGTGCTTCTGCAGGACGGCGCTGTAACGGGCCTGGGCCATGGCCCTCAGGACGAGATACGCCACGAGCTTGGAGGCCCTGTGGCCCTCGGCGGCCTTCAGGAGCCTCTGGAGCGCGAAGGGATCCGTCAGGTCGCCGCGGCTTGCGGCCCCCAGCCCGAGGGCGTTGAGCAGCGGCCGAAGCGCCTCGAGCTTGTCGGGGGACGGGTCGTCGTGGACGCGGTAGAGCGCGGGAGCCTCGTGCTTGGCCAGTTCCCGCGCCACCGCCTCGTTGGCCGCAAGCATGGCCTCCTCCACGATGCGATGGCTGTCCAGGCGCACCGTGGGCAGGACCTCCTCCACCTTTCCCGTGAGGCCGAAGCGCAGGTCCGCCTCGGGCAGGTCCAGGTCCAGCGTACCCAGGGACAGGCGTCGGGCGAAAAGGACCCTCTGCAGGGCCAGCGCCTGACGCAGGAGGCGTTCCACCTCCGGCGCAGCTTTCTCGCTGCCCTCCAGGATGGCCTGCGCCTGAGAGTAGCTCAGCCGGGCTTGGGACCGGATCACGCCCCGGTGGTAATGGGCTTCGCCGGCCCGGCCTCGTGCGTCCAGGACCAGCTCCGCCGTGAACACGAGGCGGTCCCGGTGGGGCACCAGGGAGCAGAGGCCGCTGGACAGAGCGTGCGGCAGCATGGGATAGGCCTTGCCGGGGAGGTAGGTGGTGTTGCCCCGCCGGGCGGCCTCCGCGTCCAGGGCCGTGCCCGGACGGACGTAGTGGCTCACATCCGCGATGTGAACCCAGAGCCGGAATCCGTGACCCTCCGGGCGGATGGAGAGCGCGTCGTCGAAATCTTTGGCGTCCTCGGGATCGATGGTGACGGTGGGCAGTGCCCGGAAATCCACCCGGCCCTCCAGGTCCTGGGCCGAGGGTTCCTCACCGAACCGGGCCGCTTCTGCTTCCACCTCGGGCGGGAACGCCTCGGAGAGCCCGTACCGCACCTCGGCCGCGCGGATGGGCGTCTGCGGGTCGTCGAGATCCCCCAGCGGCTCGGCCTTGCGCGCCCTGGGCGGACCCTCTCCGGGCTCCAGCGTGACGCTGGCCATCTGCCCGTCCTTCAACGCGCGATTCGGAAGGGCGATGGGCGGCAGGGAGGCGCCCATGGGCAAGAGGTAGCCTCCCTGTACGATGCCCACGATGGCCCTCTCCGAGCGGCTCAGGATCTTGACCACCTTGGCCTCGGGGGAAACCCCCGGCGCGCGGGTCTTCACCACGGCCGAAACGCGGTCCCCTTCGAAGGCGCCCAGGGTGTCCCGGGCGGGCACGAAGAGGTCGCCGGAATAGGCGTCCGTGGCGGGGGTGATGAATCCGAAGCCCCCCCGGGTGGCGTGAAACTCCCCCACCACCGTGCCACCTGCCCGGCTCGCCCGGTATTTTCGGTGCACCAGCTCCAGGTGGCCGGACCTCACCAGGGCATCGAGAGCGCTGTCCAAGCCGCGGCGATCCCGAGGAGCGAGCTCGAGTTCGGAGGACACCTGGTTGCGTGTGAGCCACGCCTCCGGGTGGCGCCCGAAGTGATCCAGGATGGCGGCGCGGAGGTTCATGACCAGAAACTCTTCCGGCGGGACCGTTCGCAGGCCACGGGATGGACCGCCTCGCCCGCCAGAAGGCGCCGGGGGTTGTCCACACACAGCTCGCGCGCGACCTCGTGGCCGTAGCGGTTGGCCACCGTTCGCACGGCCTCCCCGAACATGGGCGCCCTGTTCTTGGGGGAGTGGGAATCGGAGGCGAGGCAGGCGGCCCAGCCCCGCTCGAGGAGATCGAAGGAGGCCTTCTGGATGCTCGCCCCAAAGAAGCCTGCCACGCTGTGCGTAGTGAGCTGGAAGGGGACGCCGGCGGAGGCGATGGCCTCCAGCCGGTCCGGGTCTTTGGCCACGTAAGGGTAGCGCTCCGGATGGGCCAGGACCGGCTCCGCGCCCCTGAGCCGGAGTTCGTAGAAGCCCTGCGCCACGCCGGGAGGCATGAGGAGCAGCGGCAGTTCCACCAGGAGGTAACGGCTCGTGCCGCCCAGGGGCTGGAATCTTCCCCCGACCCAGTCCTCCGCAAGGTGGCCTTGGTAGTAGACCTCGCTGCCCAGGTGGACGTCGATGCCCAGGCCGGAGGCCTGAACTTGGGTCTTCCAGCGGCCGAAGTCCTCGCCCAGGGCCTCGGGGGTGTTGGGGTACTTGCCGGGCCAGATGTGGGGCGTCACGCAGATCGTCGAGACATGCTCCTGTGCCGCAATCCTGAGGCACTCCAGAGACTCCTCCCAGGTCTTGACGCCATCGTCCACACCCGGCAGCAGGTGACAGTGGATGTCCGTGTACATGATTGGGCTTCCGGCACTCCTCTCTGTGAAACCAGGTGATCGGGTGATCCGGTGATCAGGTGACCAGGTGACCAGGTGACCAGGTGACCAGGTGACCAGGTGATTAGAGGACTAGCGGACAGCCGTCTAGGGACTAGGGACTCACAATCCGAAGTCCTTCTATCCCTTTTCCTTTTCTCCTTTTTCTCTATCTTTTACTTTTCACTTCTTACTTTTCACTTTTCACTCTTTGCTCCTCACTCCTCACTCCTCACTCCTCACTATGTTATCATCCCTCAACACGGAGGCCGCATGAGAAAATCCTGGGATGCATACTTCATGGACATCGCGCGGGACGTGGCCACCCGCGCCACCTGCGACCGGAAACACGTGGGCTGCGTCCTGGTGAAGGACAAGTATCTCATCGCCACGGGCTACAACGGGTCCGTGGCGGGCTTGCCGCATTGCGACGAGGTCGGCCACATGATGGTGAACGGCCACTGCGAGCGCACGAGCCACGCCGAGGCCAACGCCATCGTACAGGCCGCCAAGCACGGCGTGTCCACGGACGGCACCACCGCGTATATCACGGCCTCACCCTGCTGGGGATGCTTCAAGCTGCTGGCTTCCTCGGGCATCAAGCGCATCGTCTTCGGGGAATTCTACAGGGACGAGCGCATTTTCGAGGCCGCACAGACCCTCGGCATCGAACTCGTAGATGCCGCGGAAGACCCGGGATCCCATAATCCCTAGGGGCCGGTCACCGCACCCGCCAGACCGCGGACCACGAGACCTGTCCAGCAACCCGCAGGGAGAATCCGTATCATGATCGCCGGAGCATGGCTGGATAGGGCAGCGCAAGCGCTTCGCGAGGCGGGCGTGGAAGCCCCCCGCCGGGACGCCCTGCTGTTGCTCGCCCGCGCCTCCGGTGTCGGCAAGGCTCATCTCCTCTCGCATCCCGAGCTGGATATCTGCTCGAAGGTCGCCTCCCACGCCGGGAGGCTGCTCCGTCGACGCGCGCAACGGGAGCCCCTCCAGTACATCCTGGGTGTTCAGGAGTTCTGGGGAATGCCCGTGCGCGTGGGGCCGGGGTGCCTCATTCCGAGGCCCGAGACGGAGCACCTCGTGGAGACTGCCCTCCGCCTTCTGGAGGGATGCGAGCGCCCAGCGGTGGCCGAATTCGGTTCGGGATCAGGCTGCGTCCTCATGGCGCTGGCTAAGGAGCGGCCCGACTCCCGCCTGGTGGGCATGGAGCGAGAAGCCTCCGCACTCGCCTGGTCGAGGATCAACCTGCCGGCGCGAGGCGTATTGCTCGTGCGCGCCGACATGGGTGATCGACCACCCCTGCGCGGTCTGGACCTCATCGTGAGCAACCCTCCCTACATTACGGACGCCGAGTGGGACGAGCTTCAGCCGGAGGTGCGCGATCACGAACCCAGCGCCGCGTTGCGGTGCGGCGCCGATATCCTCGGGCCCTACCGCGCGCTGGCCACCGTGGCCGAATCATCCCTCAAGGCCGGAGGTTGGATGGCCTGCGAACTGGGCGTCGCCCAAGCCCGTCGTGCCGCGTCCCTTCGTCACCTGCACCCTGCCCTCCTCTGGCGAGAAGGGGTCCGGGACCTCGCGGGCCGTCTTCGTGTCGCTGTGTGGGAGAAGAGGTAGGTGTTGAGAGTCGAGAGTTGAGGGTTGAGGGTTGAGAGTTTGGCGTCTCGCGTCTAGCATCTCGCGTCTAGCGTCTCGCCTTGTTACCCCTGCTTCTTGATTCGGTCCTTCACATCGCGGTAGTTGGACTGGATGGCGTAGACCTCTTTGAACAGGTCGTTCGCCTCGCCCGGGCGGCCCTGTTCGACCAGACAATCCGCGAGGTCGTACTTGAGGCCCACATAGACATCCTCCGCGAATCCCGGGGCGGCGATGCCCTTCCGGTACCACTTTTCGGCCAGTTCGTTCAGGCCCTTCTGCCTGAAGCAGATACCGAGCATGGAGCAGCACTCCACGAAATACTGGGGGGATCGCGCGGCGATCTGGAACTCCCCCACGGCCTCGTCCAGCAGCTCCATCTCCTTGTAGGCGATGCCGAGGTTGTAGTGCGTGGCGTAGTCCTCCTCGCCCACCTTCTTCTCGACACCCTTTTTGAATTCCTCGAAGACCTCCTCGAAGGACATCTCCTCGGGCGATTTGCCGTCGTCATCGAAGAGCGCCTCTTCGGGGCCTTGCAGGCCGTCGAGAGCGGCTCCGAGTTCCGAGGCCAGGTCGTAGTATTCGTTCTCCTTGACCAGGGGCTCCTCGGCCTTGGCGCCCTCCTCGGGAAGAAGGTCCCGAACCGACACCTTCATCTTGGTCTTGTTTCGCGCTGCGGAGGTCTGTTCCCTGAATTCCGATTCGGCTCGCTCCTCGGGCGAAACGGGCGGCGGGACATGGATGGGGACGACCCCTTCATCCAACGTCACGGCCAGCGGTTCGTCCTCGGTGGAGGCCTGGGCGACGAGGGGCTCCTCGACCACGATTTCGGAGGGGGGCTCGGGTCCGAACTCCGCCGCAGGCTCGAACGGGATCGGGTTGCTGACCATCGAGCCGGAAGGCTCCTCCTCCATCGGCGGGAGGACCTGGGCCATTTTCTCCCGGAAAGCTTTTACAGCCGGATTATCGGACCAGCGGGCCTCGAGGGTTTTGAGCGCCCGCTGGGCCTCCCCGAAGAGTTCCTGATTGAGGTAGAACTCAGCCTCTTCGAGCTGCTCCGCCAGTTCCGCATCCTCGGACGGAGCCTCGGGGGGTGGACCATGGAGGTCCTTATGGAACCCCAGGTCGAGGCTCGCTACGCGATCTCGAGCCTCCTCGGGCGCCTGACCGACCGCCGCTTCGGGGACCTCCTCCTCCAGTTCGATTTCACCGATGATGGCTCGGGGAGTTTCCTCCTCGCGCAGGGACAGGTCGATCTCGCCAGCACCCTTGTCCACCGCAGGGGGCCTGGTGGCTGGCAAATCCAGGTCCAGGATCATTTCCTGGAGCTGGGAGGGAAGCGCCGACGCCGACCTGTCCTCCGCCTCCATCGAGGAGGAGGTGGATCCACCCGTCGCCGCCCGGTCCCATTCGATGAGGGCTTTGTGGTTGGGGTCGATGGTCCGCGCCTCGTCAACCAGGTGGGCACTCGTGTCCTCGTCGCCCTGGCTCTTGAAAATGGCGGCCAGCTTGAGCAGCTGGCGCAGGAGCTTGTCGCCCTTCTTTTGGGTCCTGTAAATGGCGATGAGCTTCTGGTGCGCGTGGATGTGATCGGGGATCTTTTTGAGGATGGCCTGGAGTTCTGCGACGGCCTTCTCGACCAGCCCGTACTTGAGAAAGACCTCGGCTTCCGTGAGCTGATCACGGATGTCGTCGGCTTCCCGGGCGCTCAGCGCGGGCTTGCCCTTCGGGGGAATGATCTCCTGCTCGGGCGGCGTCTCATCGGCAAAGGAAGTTTCGCGCGCTCCGGAGAGCTCCTCGATCTGGGCATCGCCTCCCGCCACAGCCCGGCTGGAAAGCGACGAGGTGTGTTCCGCGGATTCCAGATTGAGGTCGTCCATGTCGATGTCGATCTCGGCCTCGCCCGTCTCCTCCACGACCACGTCCAGGTCTATCTGCAACTCCTGCGACCTCGAACCGCCCGGTTCGTGTTGCGGCGGCGACGCCGCCTCCGGCGCCTGGGCCGCAGCGGCGTGGGGAGACTGGGCGGGGGACTCTGTGGGCAGGCCCAATTTCCGGTCGACGACGTGCAGCTTCTCCGCCACCTGGAGATTGTTCGGGTCCATCTGGAGGAGTTCCTGGAGTGTTTCTCGGGCCAGCGAAAGAGAGCCCTGGGCCGAGGCGCTCTCGGCGAGAGCCCCCAACGCCCGCTTGAGGTGATCCGCCTGGCCCGAAAGCCGGGCCGTCTCGACGAGGCCCTGAAGGCTGCCTAGATGGCCCGCGGTGAAGCGCAGGATTTCTTCGAAGAGGGCTTCCGATTCCCCGGCCTTGGCGGGGCCGCACTCCTTGAGCCACGCCAGCACGATGCTGCTGGCGTCGTTGATTCGCTGCTGCATGACGAGGGCGCGCACCAGCCGGAACATGGCGCCCGAACTCGACGGATTGACCGTCATGGCGGATCGGCACGCCTCTTCCGCCTCTGAGAACTGGCGCTGTTCGTTGAGGGCGTCGGCCTTGAGAAGCAGGATGCCTTCGGAATTGGGGGCCCTCTCCAGGAGCGTGTCCAGAAGTTGGAGCGCCACCTCGCCCTGCTGGTGAGAGAGGTGGGTCTTGACGGCCGCCTCGAGGGCGTGGAAGTGGGTCGGGTCAAGCTGGAGGGCGCGCTCGTACATCCTGGCGGCCTCCTTGATGTGTCCCTGGGCGATGAGCTTGCCGCCGGCCTTGAGATAGTGCTTGACGCCCTCTTCGCGCCTGCCGCCTTTGATGAGGTTATCGCCGAGCTGAACCTGGATCTTGACGTTGTCTGGCTCCAGCTCCAGGAGTTTCTTCTGGACCTCCACGACCCCGGTCAGGTTTCCTGCCCGGCCGCAGAGCTCCGCCACCTTCTCGTAGGCGCTCCAGGCCTCCCTGGCAAATCCCTGCTGCTCGGAGAGTCCGGCCAACATCTCCCAGGCGGACAGATTCTCGGGAGCCTCGCGGGTGACGATCTTGAGCGAGGCCACCGCTTTGGTGAAGAAGCCCTGTTTGGAGAAGAGGTCGGCGACCTTGAGGAAACTTGGGACCGCCAGGTCCCTGTTCCCCAGGCGGAGGTGGAGCTGTCCGATCTGATTCAGGACCTGGATGTCTCGCGGGTTGTCGTCGGCGAGCTTCTGGAGCTCCCGGATGGCCTCAGGAATTCTGCCGACCTTCAAGAATTTCTCGGCGTTGGCTTTGGTCTTGACCCGGTCGATGGCCATCAGGATATGCCCTCTACACCCCTGAAGGAGCGTCGGTGCAAGGGGGTGGGGCCGAGCCTCCGCAACGCAGCCAAGTGGAGGACCGTGCCGTAGCCCTTGTGCTTCGCCAGGCCGTAGCCCGGATACTCCGAATCCAGCTCCCTGATGATCTGGTCCCTCCGGACCTTGGCCACGATGGAAGCGGCTGCAATACTTGCCGAGACCGCATCCCCATGGACCACCGTTTCCACAGGTGATGTTAACCCAGGAGCGATGGGTCCGTCTACCAGGACGTGATCGGGGTGGGGCTCCAACCGGTCCACCGCCGAGGCCATGGCGCTAAGCGTGGCGCGGAGCACATCGGTTTCGTCAATCTGGGCCGCGGAAACTTCCGCCCATGCCCAGGCGTGTCCATCGCGCTCCAGACGCGCGAAAGCCCTCTCCCGTTGCGCTTCGGAGAGGGCCTTCGAGTCTCTGTACATGGACAGGTCGCGAGCGGGGTCCAAAATGACCGCCGCCGCAACGACGGGGCCGAAAAGCGCTCCGCGACCGGCTTCGTCCACGCCCGCCACGGCCCGAAGGCCCATGGCCCACAGCCGCCTCTCGAGGAGGAGGAGGTCGGGCAAGGGATCGCCCCGGGCCTACTGTTCGCGAAGCTCTTCGATGCGGGCCTTTTTGCCCTTGATGGCCCTGAGGTAGTAGAGCTTGGCCCGGCGCACGCGCCCGCGCTGGACGACTTCCACCTTGTCCACGATGGGGCTGTGGAGGGGAAAGACACGCTCCACGCCGATGCCGTTGCTGATCTTTCTCACCGTGACGGTCTGGCGGATGCCGCCGTGCTTGAGGGCGATGACCACGCCTTGGAACAGCTGCACGCGCTCCTTTTCGCCTTCCCTGACCTTCACGAACACCTTCACCGTGTCGCCCGCTCGGAACACGGGCAGGTCCGTGCGCATGCCGGCTTCTTCGATTCCCTTCACGATCTCGCTCATGGATGGCCTCCGCCGTTCTTTCCCAGTTCGTAGACTTCCTGCCCCTCAGTGCAACAGATCGGGGCGCTTCTTTCGCGTTTCTTCCAGCGCCATGTCCCGGCGCCAGCGCCGGATGGCCTCATGGTTGCCCGACAACAGCACCTCGGGAACCTTCCATCCCCCGTACTCGGCCGGTCGCGTATACTGGGGGTACTCCAGAAGGCCCTCGCTGAAGCTCTCCTCCACCGTGCTGGCCTCATCACCCAGCGCCCCTGGCAACAACCTGACAAGCGCATCCAGGAGCACGATGGCCGCAGGCTCTCCGCCCGACAGGACATAGTCCCCCACCGAAATTTCCCGGTCCACGAGGTGGTCCACGACCCTCTGGTCCAAACCCTCGTACCGCCCGCACAGAACGGTGAGACAGGGCAGCGCCGACAGTTGGCGAGCCAGCGCCTGGGTTAACCGCTCTCCCTTGGGGCTCAAGTAAACCAGGGGGCCCACCGGGTCCTGCGTGGCCCTGACCGCCGCCACCGTGTCGAAGACGGGCTCGGGTTTGATCACCATGCCGGGGCCGCCGCCGAAGGGAGAATCGTCCACGGTGTGGTGCTTGTCCTGAGCCCAGTCCCTGAAGTTCACGAGGTTCACGGTGACCACGCCGGCCTCCCTGGCGCGCTTCACGATGGAGTATTCCAGGACCCCGGTGAACATTTCGGGGAAAAGGGTCAGGACATCAATCCTCACGGTCCACCCCGGGGTAACCTTCCGGGAGGTCCAAACGGATCTCCCTCCGTGCCCTGTCCAATTCCACGCCGTAGCCTTTCACGGCGGGTACTTCGATTTCATCGCCGCCGGGGCCCTGCACCAGGAAGATCCAGTACGCAGGCCCGGGCACCGCACCGGTCACGCGCCCCAGAGGCCCGCGCCGGCCGTCCACCATGGTCCACCCCGCCACTTCTCCGGGCTCGAACTCGTCGGGACCGTCTTCGGGAACCTGGCTCGCAGGCAAGCATAGCTCTCGTCCCGAAAGGGCCTTCGCCCGCTCGGGCCCATCCACGCCCACGAGCTTCAGCACGCACCCTTTGGCATACTCGAAAAAGCCCTCCACCTGAAAGGGCCCTTCCTGCTCCTGGGATGAAACCCACACTTCTCCGCCCGTTTCAAACCGGGGGAATCCGTCCCGGTAGCGCTCCACCCACACTTCGCCTCGCACACCCCTGGGCTTGAGAATCATGGCCACGGCGAGAAGGTCCATGGCGCGGTTTGCGCCGCGGGGGGAGCCAGGGGCCGCGGGGACCCTAGGCGTTTCCCTGGGCGCTCTTCCGGGAGATGGCGATGAGGTTGGCCACTTGGTTGGAGGGCTTGGCGCCCCGCTGCAACCAGTAGTCCACCCGCTCCAGGTTGACCTGGATTTCGGCGGGATTGGGCAGAGGATCGTAACGGCCCACCTCGTCCACATTCTGACCACCCGGCCGGTTCCGGCTGTCGGACACCACGAGCCGGTAGTACGGCCGGTGGGTCCGCCCCATCCTTTTCAAGCGAATCGAAAGCAAATCATCCTCCTGGTTCGGCGCACGTCTTCGCGCGCAAATGTAGATATTACAGGATGTAAGCATGATTTGTCAAGGCGCAGGCGGACATCCGGACGTGGGTGCTTTCGAGGGGCCGGGTGTCGGCGACCGGCCGGGAGCGGCGCCTCAAAATGGAACCGGGGCGCGCCAAGCGCGCCCCGGAAGCTGAGAGCTTGAACCCGGAAGTCGGAATCTACTCCTTTTCCGCCTCCTTGGCCTTCTTGGCCTCCTCCACGATCTTTTGTTGGACCTGGGAGGGCACCTCCTCGTACTGGAAGAACTCCATGGAGAAGGATCCGCGCCCGGCGGTGAGGGACTTGAGCGTGGAGGCGTAGGTGAGCATCTCGCTGAGGGGAACCTGGACCTTGATGATCTGGTTGGACCCCTTCTGGTTCATGCCCTGGATTCGTCCTCGGCGGCTGTTCAGGTCGCCCATGACGTCACCCATGTTCTCCTCGGGAACCACGACCTCGGAGAGCATGACGGGTTCGAGCAGGGTGGGGCGGCATTTTTCCATGGCTTCCTTGAAGCCGCTGTGCGCTGCGATCTTGAAGGCCATTTCGCTGGAATCCACGGGATGGAAGCCGCCGTCGAAGAGAGTGATTCGGACGTCCACGACGGGGTACCCGGCCAGAACCCCGCGCTCCATGGACTCGTGCATGCCCTTCTCCACGGCGGGGATGAAGTTCCGGGGGACGGCGCCGCCGAAAATCTCGTCCTTGAACTCGAACCCACCGCCGCGCGCCAGGGGCTCCATCTTGATCTGGATGTCGGCGAACTGGCCGTGGCCGCCCGTCTGCTTTTTGTGGCGGGCGTGCACTTCGGCCCGGCCCTTGATGGTCTCCCGGTAGGGCACCTTGGGCTGTTTGATGTTCATTTCCACGCCGTAGCGGCGCTGGACCCGGGCGGCCACCACCTCTACGTGCTGGCTGCCCGACCCGGAGACGAGGGTTTCGTGGGTCTGCGGATCCCGTCCCACTTTGAGGTTCGGGTCCTCATCGACCATGCGCTGGAGGGCCACCATGATCTTGTCTTCGTCCCCTCGGGACTTGGGCTCCACGGCGAAGGAAATGGCGGGGATGGGGTACTTCACCGGGACGAATGTCAGGAGGCGCTCCTTGGCGCACAGGGATTCTCCCGTGTGCGTCTCCTTGAGCTTCATGACGGCGGCGATGTCACCCGCCTGGGCCTCCTCCGCCTTCACGTGCTCCTTGCCCCTCAGGTAGAACATGCCCGCCATGCGCTCTGGGACGTCCCGGTTCGCGTTGGTGAGGGTGGCTTCGGTGGGGACCTTGCCCGAGATGACCCGGAAGACGGAAATGCGGCCTTGAGCCGGGTCCGAGATGGTCTTGAAGACGAAGGCGCTGGCCGGAGCTCCCGTGTCGGCAGCCACGTCGATCTCTTCCCCGGCGCCCTTGGGCACGGCCAGAAACCCCGTCTTGGCGCCCGCGGGAGGCGTGAATTCCACGAGGAAATTCATGACGTCCGCCACCCCGATGTTCTTCGCCGCGGCGGCGCAGAGGATGGGGTAGATCTTGTCCTGGGCGATCCCTATCTTCAGGGCCTCGGCCAGTTCCTCCGCGGTCAGGTCGCCGGCTTCGAAGTACTTCTCCATGAGCTTCTCATCCAGCTCCGCCACCATCTCCACGAGTGCCGCGCGGGCCTTGGAGGCCTCTTCGGCCATGTCGGCGGGGACCTCCTCTTCCGTGTAGGCCCCCGAGTCGTCCTTGTAGCGGTGGGCCTTGCCCTTCACCAGGTCCACGATGCCCACAAAGTCTTTTTCCTGACCTATGGGCAGGAACACGGGAACCGCCAGGCGCCCGAAGTTCTCGGAGATGCTGCCCAGGGCGCGGGCAAAAGAGGCGTTCTCGCGATCCATCTTGTTCACGAGAAGGATGCGAGGCACGTTGAATTCCTCGGCGTACTCGAATCCCCGCACCGTCATCACTTCCACACCCGACACGGCATTCACCAGCACGACGGCCGTATCGGCCACCCGGACGGGCCCCCGGGCGTCGGCGATGAAATTGCCGTATCCGGGGGTGTCCAGGATATTGATCTTGGCTTTGGCCCACTCGGCGAAGGCCAGGCTCGTGGAGATGGAGAGCTTGCGCTGGATCTCGTCTTCCTCATAATCCGTGGGGGCGGTCCCGTCCTCCACCCTGCCGAAGCGGTTGACGCCTTTGCACGCGAAGAGCATGGCGGACGTGAGGGTGGTCTTCCCCGTCCCTCCGTGCCCGAGAAGCACGACGTTGCGGATGTCCTGCGGCCCGTAAACCTTCATGACCCCTCCTCGTTCCAGGAAATGAGGTATCCCCATGACACAGACGGACATTTTATAAAGCCCGCACCCGCCGCGTCAAGGGGCGGGGGAGAACGGTAGAATGTGGAATGTGGAAGGTTCAGGACATGAGGAAGGTGAGGGACTCCCACCAACGAGGATGGTCTTTAATCTTTCACATTCGCCATTCGACATTCAACATTCGACATTTTGACGCTTCATCTGCCGGTCCTGCCATGGGGCTAGGAGTACCTGGGCAGACAGCGCGCCCATCAGGGCCATGAAGATGTCCCATTGGGTATCCCAGGGGTCGCCCTGGGTCCCCAGGAAGGCGTCGGCCGCCGAGCCCGCAGCCACGGCGGTGCCCCATTCCAGGAGCTCGTAGAGGGCGCTGACGGCGAGGCAGACGCAGGTGACGAGGACGAAGAGCCATTTCCCCCGCTTCAGCGGAGAGGCTCGGAGGAGGACCTCCCTCGCCACGAGCGCGGGTACGAGCCCTTGCATGAAATGGCCGAGGCGATCGTAGTTGTTTCGGGCCATGTGAAACGCGTCGCGGAGCCAGTCGAAGAGCGGAACCTCCGCATAGGTGTAGTGCCCGCCCACCATGAGCACCACCATGTGGAAGGCGATGAGCGTGTAGGTGAGGGAGGTGAATCTGAAGCGCCCGTAGGTGAATGCCAGAAGGGGCCAGGCGATGAGGACCGGCAGGACCTCCAAAAGCCAAGTGGCGCGGTCCTTGGGGTGGATGGCAGACCAGACGAGCACGGCGGCCACGGCCAACGTCAAGAACCACAAGAGGCGCCGCTGCGAAACCCGGCCAGCGGCAGGAACCATCCGCCCCGACTCGCGGGAACCATGAGCGCCCCGGGCCACCATCAGCCCTCCTGACGCTGGAGTTCCTCGTGGACGGCCTTGAAGATGTTGTAGATCTTGTCGTGCTCTTTGATGGCCTGCTGAAGGATCTTGTCCAAGCGGCGGATGTCCTTCTTGCCCACCGTGAGGTTGGCGCCGAGCACGAAGGCGGATTGCGTGTCCATGGTGGACAAATCGGCCGATATGAAGGCAACGAACATTCGGCGGCGCTGGTCCGGAGGCATGGCGTTGATGGATTGGAGGATCTGCGTCCCGCCCTCGGGATCGTCGGGGAGGCGGTTGTCCACGGTGACCAGGTCGTAGGTCTTGCGGGAGAGCATGTCCAGGGCGGTCTTTTTATCGGGGGCCGTTTCCACCCGGTACCTCAGGGACTGCAAGGCCTCGGAAATCGCGAGCTGAAAGATGGACTCGTCATCCACCACCAGAGCCCACTTCCGGCTCTCCTCGTCGCCCTCCTCGTCCTCCTCCCGCGTCGTGACCATGCCCATGTGCCACAACACCTGATGGGCCACCTCGTGCTTGAGGCGCTCCCATTCGGGGCTTCCGGGAATCAGGCCGAAGGATTCGGTATCGGTTCGGGCCGGTGCGGTGGGGGCCCCGTTTGGCAGGGGCCCCGCCGCGTGGGCTGCACCGAATGCAGGATCCGCGGGACGGGCGGGCTCGGGAGCCCCCGGGGTTACGGCTATGGGCGTGCCGCAACCAGGGCATTTGAGCTTGAACGGCCCGGCCGGCACTCTCGCATCTTCCAGGATGACGCTTTTTTTGCAGGAGGGGCAGGCGATCTGCATGGTCACTCCATCAAGTCCTTCACATCCACGCCCGCCGGGAGCTTGGGGATGCCCTGCGCGGGAGGTTTGGGGATGTCCTGGCTGAGACCTGCGAAGGCCCCAAGACCCCTCTTCTTCCCCGCCTCCTCGACGGCTTCCTTGCCTTGCTTGCCCTTCGTTTCGGGCCCGCCCGTCAATCCCGCTTCCCTCTCGGCCCCGGCGATGCCCGACATCTTGAGGGCCAGGTTCGGGGCGTTGGTGGCGAAGGAGAGCGCCGTGTCCTTGGTGAGGACACCCTCGCGCCACAGGCGTTCCAGTTCGTTGTCGAAGGTCTGCATGCCGTCCAGGTGGCCGTCGTTCATGGCGTCCACCAGGCTTTTGCCTTCCTTCTCCGCCTCACCGTGCTGGATGTACTCGCGGGTTCGCTGGCTGGACCGCAGAATCTCGCACAGGCCCAGGCGTCCCGACCCGTCGGCCCTGGGCACGAGGCGCTGGCTCACGATCCACTTGAAGGTCTGGGAGAACCGCGTGCGGATCTGCTGCTCCTCGTCCTTCGGGAAGATCCCCACGATCCGGTCCACCGTCTTGGAGGCGTCGATCGTGTGCAGGGTGGAGAGCACCAGGTGACCCGTCTCGGCGGCCTCCAGGGCGATCTCGGTGGTCTCCAGGTCGCGCATCTCGCCCACCAGGATGACCTTCGGGGCCTGCCTCAGGGCCGCCCTCAGCGCCAGGCCGAAGGAGGGCACATCGGCGCCCAGCTCTCTCTGGTTGATGGTGGACTTCTTGTGACGGTGGAGGTACTCGATGGGGTCCTCGATGGTGACGATGTGGTAGGCCTTGTCCGTGTTGATCCGGTTGATGATGGCCGCCAGCGTCGTGGACTTGCCGCTCCCCGTGGGACCGGTGAGCAGGACAATGCCGTTGCGCTCTTCGGCGATCTTGTTGATGGCGGTCGGCAGGCCCAGCTCCTCCACCGTGGGGATACCGTTGGGAATGACCCTCAGGACGATGCTGTAGGTTCCCCTCTGGGAAAAGATGTTCACGCGGAACCGGGTCTTCCCGGTGATCGAATAGGAGAGGTCCACGGACCCGAACTTGAGGAGCTTCCGGATGTGGTGCTTGTCGCTCTTCATGAGCTGGAGCGCGATCTGCTCGGTCTGGTAGGGGGACAGACGGCCCAACCCCTTGATGGGCACATCCCTCAGCTCGCCGTTGACCTCCACCTGGGGGGCACGGCCCACGGAAAAGTTCAGGTCGCTCACCTGGGGTGAGACGGCCAGCATGAACTCCAGAAGGTTGTTCAGCTGTTCGAACACCTTGGTTCCTCCCGAGAGGGTCAGGATGCAACCATTCCCGGCAAATCGCAAGCGGGCGGGACAGGTCGCGCGGGACGCAAGACGCGGGATGCGAAAAGCAATTCGCGATTTTCTGCTCCCTGTTCCCCGCTCCCTGCTCCAGGCTCCCCCTTTGTGATATAGTTAGGGGCCCGGACTGGACTCGGAGCAAGGAGAGGTCGTATGGCCAAGTTCATTTTTGTGACGGGCGGGGTTGTTTCCAGCCTGGGCAAGGGCATCGCGGCGGCGTCCATCGGGTGCCTGCTGGAATCCAGGGGTTTCAAGGTCACCATCCAGAAGCTTGACCCCTACATCAACGTGGATCCGGGCACCATGTCCCCCTTTCAGCACGGGGAGGTCTTCGTCACCGACGACGGGGCCGAAACGGATCTGGACCTGGGCCATTACGAGCGCTTCACGACCCAGGTGAGCGGCCGCGGCAACAACTACACCGCCGGGCGCATCTACCTCCAGGTGATCGAGAGGGAGCGCCGGGGCGACTATCTCGGCGGCACGGTCCAGGTGGTCCCCCACATCACGAACGAGATCAAGGACGCCATCAAGGCCCAGGGCAAGGACGTCGACGTGGTCATCGTCGAAGTCGGCGGCACGGTAGGCGACATCGAGTCCCTCCCCTTCCTGGAGGCCATCCGCCAGCTCCAGCTCGAGGTAGGACGCGCCAACGCCGTCTTCGTCCACCTCACGCTCATCCCCTACATCCGGGCCAGCCACGAGCTCAAAACCAAGCCGACCCAGCACAGCGTCAAGGAACTGCGTTCCATCGGCATCCAGCCCGACATCCTCCTGTGCCGCACGGAGTACCCCATCCCGAGAGACATGAAGGCCAAGATCGCCCTCTTCTGCAACGTCACCGAGGAGGCGGTCATCACGGCCAAGGATGTGGAGCACATCTACGAGTGTCCCCTCTTCTTCGCCCAGGAGGGCCTAGACTACATCCTCCTCAAATACCTGGGCCTGCCCCTCCACGAGCGGAGGCTCGAGAAGTGGGAGGAGTTCCTCGGCGCCCTCAAGCACCCCGAGGACACCGTCACCATAGGGATCGTGGGCAAGTACATCCAGTACGAGGACTCCTACAAGAGCCTGCGGGAGGCGCTCATCCACGGCGGCGTGCCCAACAAGCTGGGCGTGCATCTGAAGTGGATCGAAGCGGAGGACATCGAGCGGGAGGGCCCCGCCGGGCCGCTCGCGGGCGTCCACGGCATTCTGGTGCCGGGCGGGTTCGGCGAGCGGGGGGTCGAGGGCAAGATCAAGGCGGCTCAGTATGCCAGGATCAACCAGATTCCCTACTTCGGCATCTGCCTAGGCATGCAATTGGCGAGCATCGAATTCGCAAGGAGCGTGGCCAAACTCGACGGCGCCAACTCCACCGAGTTCGACGCGGATACGCCCCATCCGATCTTCTACAAGCTCCGGGACCTCCTCGGCGACGACACCTACGGCGGCAACATGCGCCTGGGCAAGTGCCCATGCGGCCTCACCGTCGGGAGCCTGGCGCACAAGGCCTACGGCAGCCTGGAGATCAGCGAGCGCCACCGGCACCGGTACGAGTTCAACAAGGCCTTCCTGGAGCCGCTGGAGAAAGCGGGCCTCCAGTTCACGGGCATGTCTCCCGACGGCAAGTTCGTGGAGATCGTGGAACTCCGGGAGCACCCCTGGTTCCTGGGATGCCAGTTCCACCCCGAGTTCAAGAGCCGGCCGCTCAATCCCCACCCGCTTTTCAGGGACTTCGTGTACGCGAGCCATAAGAACAAAGTGAAAAGTGAAAAGGTAAAAAGTGAAAAGTGTAAGATGATCGGATCGGGAGCAGGGAGCGGACAAGTAAGGAATTGCGAATTGCGAATTGCAAATTGCGGATTGAACCCGATCGCGGACCAAAGAAACACGGGCGTTTCACGTCTCGCGTCTCGCGTCTCGCTGTTAGTTCTAGCTTTTCACTTTTTACTTTTCACTTTTCACTCCTCACCGGATGTCCAGCCATGAACACGGTATCCATCACCAAGGCGGTCACCGCCGGCGGCGCCGAACCGCTTTTCATGGCGGGTCCCTGCGTCATCGAATCGGAGGATCACGCCCGCGCCCTGGCGCTCCAGCTCGCGTCGTGGGCCCGCACCAAGCGGTGGCAGGTGGTCTTCAAGGCCTCCTTCGACAAGGCCAACCGCACGTCTCTCTCGTCCTACCGGGGCCCGGGGCTGAAGGAGGGGCTTCGGATCCTCAAGGCCATCCGGGCGGAATCGGGTCTGCCCGTGGTCACGGACATCCACGAGCCCGCCCAGGCGGAAGCGGCCGCGGAGGCGGTGGACATCCTGCAGATCCCCGCCTTCCTCTGTCGCCAGACGGACCTGCTCCTTGCAGCAGCAGCCACGGGCAGGGTCGTGAACGTGAAGAAGGGACAGTTCCTCTCGCCGGCGGACATGGCCCACGCGGTGGAGAAGCTGGAGAAGGGCGGCGCCGCCGGCATCCTCCTCACCGAGCGCGGGGCGAGCTTCGGTTACAACAACCTCGTCGTGGACATGAGGAGCATCCCCATCATGCGCTCGCTGGGTTGGCCGGTGCTTTTCGACGCCACCCACTCCGTCCAGCTCCCCGGAGGCGGCGGCGGAAAGAGCTCGGGGCAGCGCGAGTTCATCCCCACGCTCGCCCAGGCCGCCGCTTCGGCGGGCGCCGACGGGTTTTTCTTCGAGGTCCACGACAATCCCTCCCAGGCCCTGAGCGACGGCCCCAACGCCTTGCCCCTCCCGCAGTTTCCGCCTCTGGTGGCGCGACTCTGCGAGCTCCACCGGCTCGCCAGGAGGGCCTTGTGACCCTGAACGGAGCGAAGAAGGTGCTCACCGTGGAAGCGGAGGCCCTCCTTCGCCTCCGCGACAGCCTGGACGCCTCCTTTCTGAAGCTGGTAGAAGCCGCTCTCCACTGCAAGGGCCGCGTGGTGGTGACGGGCATGGGCAAGAGCGGTCTCGTGGGACAGAAGATCAGCGCAACCCTGGCGAGCACGGGCACGCCTTCCTTTTCTTTGCATCCCGCGGACGCCCTTCACGGCGACCTGGGGATGGTCACCAGGGAAGACGTGGTCTTCGCCTTGAGCAACAGCGGCGAAACGGAGGAGCTCGTCGCCCTGGCTCCGATCCTCAAGCGGCTCGGTGCTTTCCTGGCGGCGGCCACGGGGAACCCCAAGTCCACCTTGGCCCTGGCCTGCGACTTGCACATCACCGTCGCCATCGACCAGGAGGCCTGCCCCCTGGGCCTGGCGCCCATGGCCTCCACCACGGCCCAGCTCGCCCTGGGCGACGCCCTCGCCGCGGCGCTCATCGAACGGCGCGGATTCAAGGCGGAGGACTTCGCGCGCCTTCACCCCGGCGGCAAACTCGGCAAGCGCCTCATGCGCGTGAGCGAACTCATGCACGCGGGAGCCGCCACTCCCCGGGTCGGTCTCGACACCCGCATGAAGGACGTGCTCTACGAGATCTCCGCCAAGAAACTCGGGCACGCGGTCGTCGTGGACGGCGCGGGCAAGGTGGCGGGCATCATCACCGACGGCGACATGCGCCGCCTCATCGAGCAGCACGGCGGGGCCCTCCTGGAAATGACGGCCCGCGCCTGCGTCCGATCCAAACCCCTGACCATCGCGCCCGGGGCCATGGCCGTCGAAGCCCTCGGCCTCATGGAGAGCCGCAAGATCACCTCCCTCGTGGTCACCGGACCGGACGATACGCTCCTGGGCGTGCTCCACCTGCACGACCTATGGGGCTTGCAGATGATTTGAAGGGGCGGCCTTCGTCGCGTGGCATTTCGCCCCCGCCTTTCCCGGAATCGCCCTCCGCGATCCCCGATCAGCAATTTCCCGCAACCTTCCCGATGGAACCTCGGAACCCTTTGAAGATTCAAGGTTTCATGCTATCCTTGGGCCTTGTTTGAAGGAGCGTGGAAGCCATGGATCACCCCTCCTCGCACGGGCTCCCGGCGGGCCTCTCCCGAGACGCTGCGAGGCGCCTCGACGCCGTCCGTCTGCTCCTCCTGGATGTGGACGGCGTGCTGACGGACGGCGGCCTCTACTACGGATCAACCCATGACGAGTGCAAGCGGTTTGACGCGAAGGACGGGGCGGGACTGGTCATCGCCCGAATGAACGGGCTGGAATCGGGGATCATCACGGGAAAATCCTCCACCATCGTGGCCAAGCGCGCCGAAGAGTTCGGTATGACTCGCGTCGCACAGGGCGCCCTGGACAAGGTGCCCGCACTGGAAGCGCTCCTGGCGGACGGCGCTTACGCCTTGAACGAGGTGGCCTTCATGGGGGACGATGTCCTGGACCTGCCGGTATTGCGGCGCGTGGGCTTCGCCGCGTGCCCCGCGGACGCCCACGCCTCCGTGAGGGCCCGGGCCCACTTTGTTTGCACCCGGGCAGGCGGGCATGGCGCGGTCAGGGAACTGGTGGATCTCTGGCTGCAGGTGCAAGGCAAGCTCGATGGGGTGGCCGACCTCTTTTGGGATGGTCCGGGGCTGTCCGGACGACACGCAACCGGGACGAGGAGATAGCGATGCACAACCTGTTGAGCACCGTGAAATGGCTCTTGATCATTTTGGTGGTCGTGGCATGGCTGGCCCTGTGCCTGGCCAACCTTAACGTGGCCACGCCCCTGCGCGTCCTCCCCGGTTATCTGGAATTCCAGCACGTGCCCATGGCCGTCACCCTCATCTTCCCGCTGCTCTTCGCCTTCGTCACCTTTGTCATCGTCGGCTTCCTGGACCAGGTGGACCACTTCCTCCAGGCGCGGGAGCTTCGTAAGCGGATTCGGGACCTGGAGGAGGAAGTGAGCAAGCTCCGCAATCTCCCCATCCGCGAAGGGCTCTTGAGCCAGCGCGTGCTGGAGGAGGAGAACCGCCCGTGATCACCTCCCTCGGCGAGCAGTGGTTCGCCGTTCTCGCCATTCTCGCATTTCTCTTCGGGCTCTTCATGGGAGCGCGCCTGCCGTTCAGACGCGGCCGGAGGGATGAGAAGCGGGACGCTCGCCAATCACCCGATTACATCCGCGGCATGTACGCCATGCTCACGGGAGATGTGGAGACGGCCATCGAGCGCCTCTCGCGCGTGGTGGAGCTGTCCACGGAACCCATCGAGGTCTATCTCGCGCTGGGCAACCTCTTCCGGCAGCGGGGACAAATCGACAGGGCCATCCGGGTCCACCAATCCCTGCTCACGCGCCACGGCCTCAGCGAGGAAGAACGGGTTTTGGCGCTGAACGCGCTCGGGTCCGATTTCCGGACCGGGGGATTCATGGACCGTTCCCTGCGGACCTTCAAGGACGCTCTCGCGCTCAACCCGAAGGACCCCGATGCGCTGAGCCAACTCGTGAAGATCTCGGAGGATCTGAGCGAGTGGGGCGATGCCTACGACTATGCCGTTCGGCTCCAAAAGGTCCAGCGCCACCGCGACACACGCCATCTCTCTTACCTCCTGGCCCAGAAGGCCCAATTCATGGCGGAGGGCGGGATGCACTTTCGCGCCGCCTGGGCCCTCCGGAGCGCCATCCGGCTCCACCCGGAGAACATGCTGGCACGGATCTTTCTGACCGAGCTCTACCTGAAGGTGGGCAAGCCGGAGCGGGCGTTGCGGACCATGCAGAAGGCCCTGCGCGAGATGCCGCACAAGTCCTTCATGGTGATGGGCCTTCTCAAGGAGATCTTCCTGGGAATGCAGGATACCGAGGGATATCTCAAGACCCTCCACAGCCTGGCGCTGGAACATCATCAGAAAAGGGCCATGATTCAGGAGCTCCAGGAATTCACCGAACTCAAGAGACCGGAGCGCGTCAAGGAGGTGGTGCGGGACCTCGTCAAGCACTTCGGCCGTTCCCGTCTCGTTCAGCGTCTGATATGGGATATGAAAAGGAAGTGTGCCCTCCCGGAGGACCTGGAAGCGGAGGTGGCGCAGATCCTGAGCACCAGCGAGCAGATGATGGATCCCTTCACCTGCATCTACTGCGGGTACAAGACGCTCGACATCCTCCACCGCTGCCCCAACTGCAAGGAGTGGAATTCCTTTGCGGATGGAGAAGGGTGAGCCGAAATTTCGGAATTGGGAATGGGGAATTTCAATAGCAAAAGAGCAGGGGGGGACGGGAGCAGGAAACGGACCGCTGGGTGCTTGGCTTTTCCTTCTCACCTATTCCCCCGATCACCTGATCACTTGATCACCTCTTCTTGAGAAGCGGACGACCCATGCAGCCACGGGGCTTAAAATCGCTGGCCGAAGTCTCGAGTCGGGTACGTGAAAAGGCGCCTCCCGCAGAGGTGGCCGCGCTCTTGCAGGCGACGTTTCATTTCCCACCTGGCGCGCTGGCCGCTTCCATCGAGGGTGAAATTCTGGTCCTCTCCACTCAGGATAAGACCGTCCGGTTCGCCCTGACCGGACTCGAATTTCAGATCTTGCGGTTCCTCGCCTCGCACGGGTATCGTGCGCTGAGGAGGGTGAGATGGTCTGTGGCATGATCTCTCAGGAGCTCGACGCCCTTCTCCTCCGCGAACTTCAAACCGATGCTCCCTACGGGGACAAGACCACGGAGGCGATGGGCCTCTGGGAGGAAGCCCGCGCGGTGTTCCTGGCAAAACAGGACATGGTGGTGGCGGGCCTTCCTGCGGCCTTGCGGACTTTCGAAATCGCGGACGCGGCGTGCTCCTGGGTCGCCTTGTGCGAAGAGGGTGCCAGGGTTTCCAAGGGCACGGTCATCGCCCAAATCGTCGGCCCCGTTCCCGCCCTGCTCCTGGCCGAACGCACCGCCCTCAACCTCCTCCAGCGCCTGTGCGGCATCGCCTCCGCCACGGCCCGCGCGGTGGCCGCCGTGGAGGGCACCGACGCCAGGGTGCTGGATACGCGCAAGACCACTCCCGGGCTGAGGAATCTGGAAAAGTACGCCGTTCGCATGGGGGGCGGCCATAACCACCGCATGGGCTTGAGCGACGGCATCCTCCTCAAGGACAACCACATCGCCGCCGCGGGTTCGGTAACCGCCGCCCTGGCCGCCGCGCGCAAGCGCGCGGGCGCGCTCTGGAAGGTCGAGGTGGAGGTGGCGGACCTGGAGACGTTCCGCGAGGCTGTCTCCGCGGGCGCCGAGGTGATTCTCCTGGACAACATGTCCGACGCCGATATGGCGCAAGCCGTGGCGGAACGGCCCCGCGGCGTGCTTCTGGAAGCCTCCGGAGGCATGACGCTGGAACGCTTGCGACGCGTGGCCGGCCTGGGCGTGGACTACATTTCCATGGGGGCGCTCACCCACTCCGCCCCCGCCGTCGACATCTCCATGGAGCTGGCGCCGCCCGGTGAAGACTGACCCCGAGGGACCAGGAAGAAGTTGAGGACTGGGCCGTTGCCTGCTCCAGTGGGATCTCAGATGCAGTGGATGGAATCGGGGGAAACAGTCATTCGCCATCTGCTCCTGTTCCTTTCATGAACCGCGACCTCCTCCTCGAACGGTTCACGCCCACATGGCTCGGCCGCATTCTGGAGTGCCACGACGTCCTGGCCTCCACCAACGAGCGGGCCCGCCAAATTCTGGACCTTCTTGGCCCGGCGGGACACGGCGCCGTCGTTTTCGCCGACGAACAGACCGGGGGCCGCGGACGCCAGGGCCGGACCTGGCATTCGCCGCGGGGCCTGGGGATCGCGTGCAGCGTGGCGCTCTGGACGAAGGGCCGGCCCGGGAGCCTGCAGCCCCTCCAGCTCTGCGGCAGCCTGGCGACCCTGTCGGCGATTCACAGGACGACGGGATTCAAAGCGGGACTGAAGTGGCCCAACGACGTTTTCTTGGGCGGCAGAAAGGTGAGCGGCGTTCTCGTGGAAGCGAGATTCCTGGGGGATTCGCCTGCGGGCATCGTGGTGGGCATCGGGGTCAATCTCCTGCACCGGGCGGCTGACTTCCCTCCGGAGCTGCGGGCCACGGCCACCTCATTGTTTTTGGCCAGCGGCCGCGAGGTCGTGCCTGAAATTTTTGCCGGCGAGCTCTTGAGTGCGCTGGCCCCTCTGGTGGATGAGGGTCTGGAAAGACCGGCGGCCCTGGTTTCGCTGGCAGGTCCTCGCTGGATCCACCGGCTCGGAGATCCTCTCGCGGTGGCCACGGGAAGCGGGACCCTCAGGGGGACCTTCGCAGGCGTCGGGCAGGACGGCGCTCTCCTGTTGGATGTGGACGGCTCGCGTCGCGCGGTGCATGATGGGGAGGTCCTCCGCGTGCGCCCCGCGGGCGCCGGAGCGGACGACCCGGAGTGACCATGTGTGAACTGGGCCATGGCGGCGATCTCCCCTGTTCCTTCAATCCGCCATCCTCGATCGGAGTCCTTCCATGATCTTCGTGATGGACGTGGGCAACACGCAGACCACCGTAGCGCTGTATCGCAAGAGCAACCTGGTGAACTCCTGGCGCATCTCCACGGCGAGGCACCGCACCCAGGACGAATGGGGCGCCCTCCTGCACCTTCTCTTCCAGGTGAACGACCTGAAGATGCCCGATGTTTCGGGGGTCATCGTCTGCTCCGTGGTACCCCCCGCCGATGCCCACCTGCGAAACATGTGCCGACGCTACTTCAAGCGCGAGCCGATCTTTGTCGTCCCGGGAATCAAGACGGGAGTGCCCGTTCTCTACGACAACCCGTCGGAGGTGGGAGCGGACCGCATCGTGAACGCCGTGGCGGTGATGGCCCGCTACGAGGTCCCCGCCATCATCGTGGACTTCGGCACGGCCACGACTTTCGACGTCCTGGACGCGAAGGGGAACTACCTGGGCGGGGCCATCGCTCCCGGTCTCGCCATCAGCGCCGAGGCGCTCTTCGAAAAAACCGCCAAGCTGCCCAAGGTCGAAATCTCGCGACCCTCTCGGGTCGTCGGCAAAACCACGGTGCAGTCCATCCAGTCCGGCCTGTACTGGGGCTACGTGGGTCTGGTCGAGGGCCTCCTCAAGCGCATGAAGAAGGAACTCGGGGCAGTGAAAACCGTCGTGGCCACGGGCGGACTCGCCCGCCTCATCGCACCTGACTGCCCCTCCGTGCAGACCGTGGACGAGACCCTCACCCTCGAGGGGCTCAGGCTTCTCTACGAGAGAAACGCGTCGGAGGCGAGGCAGGCCGAGTAGCTTCACCCACGGGTCGGGCGGTCCCCGGCCACCTGTTCACTTGACCACCCGACCGTCCCACCGTCCATAGGGAGGCCCTCTTGGAAGAGCCAGACGCCGAGATCAACCTGAGGATCCTGGTGGTCTGCACCGGCAACATCCACCGTTCCCCCTTCGCCCAGGCCGTGCTGCGCAAGGCCCTGGATGAAGCGGGGCTGGAGGACATCGCCGTGGAGTCCGCGGGCCTGCAAGCCATGGAGGGAGAATCTGTTCCTTCGGAGGCCCAGGCCGAGGCGCTGGCTTGGGGGGTGGACCTCGCCGGGCATCGTGCGCGCCAGATCTCGAGCCATATGGTTCAAGACGCGGACCTCATATTGACCATGGATGCCTACCACTCGACGGCTCTTGCGACGGCTTTTCCCGCCCACCGAGAAAAAGTGAACGCCCTCTCGATCTTCGATCCGGAGGGCGGACCGGACGAAATCCAAGACCCCGCCGGAACGGACGACGAGACGCTCAGGCGCGTGTACGCGCGCATCGCCCTCTGCGCCACAGAGGTGGCCTCCTACTATGCCAGTCCCTAGAGTCCTTGCTCGCGTTTCGGCAGGGGGACCTCTTCACCCTTGGGTCTGGCTCTTTCGCGAGGCTGTGAGATGACGTCCGACACCGGTCTTGCCCAATATTTCGAGCGCATCGAGGCGTCCTTCTGCAGGCACAGAGGCGCGCCCCTACTGCTCTCGCCCCTGGACTTCGAGAAGGCGGTGGAGTGGTACGCCGCAGCCGTTCCCGTCGAGGTGGTGGAGGTGGGTATCGCCGACTACTTCGTGCGCCTTGCCTCAAGGAGGGTCCCCCTTCGACGAGCCATCTGCCTCTCCTTCGCCGAGGATTTCATTCTGAAGGCCCTCGCCGCGCGAAGAACAGCCGCGGTGGGCCGAGCCGCGGGCGTGCAGGAGCACGAACCCCAGAGCGTCCGGGTGGCCCGCTTCCTTGAGAACCGTGCATCCCGACTCGATGCCTTCTGCGGTGATCCGCGCAGGTCTGCCGCCATGCCGATGATCTCGAGGCTTTGTGAGGAAAGCGCCCGCGAGCTCCGTTCGCTTCTCCCCAAGTCTGGACTCTCGACGACGACGCTCGAGGGGCGTCTCCAACCCCTCGACCGCGAGCTATGCCGTCTCGTCATGTTCGAGAGCCCCCGGGACCTGTCGGAGGCCTGGCGCGAGGAAGCCCTGGCGCGATTGGGAGACCTCGCCCAGAGCATGGAAGGAGAGGCCCTGCGGCAGACCGTCGACAAGCTCGCCTGCCAGTCGGCCCTGGCCCATTGGGCCCTGGCACGGCTCTCACTGCTCTTCATGGAGGACGAGACATGACCCAGAGCGTCCTTGTCATCTCCTCATCGCAGCCGCTGGGCGAGCCCGCCGCGGAGGTCCTTCGCGATGCGGGCACGCTCGGCCTCTGGGAGATGTCGGACCGGACATGGCGCGCCTATTTTCCTTCTGAATCGGAATCTGTCACGGCCGCCCTCCTCCGTGTGGATCCGGAACTGTCCCTCCGCTGGGAGACCGAAGAGCCCGTGGATTGGGTCCAACGCTACCAGGAATCTCTCCGAGCGATCCCCGTGGGGCGACGGTTCGTCATCCTCCCCTCACCCGATCTGGACAACCCGTTTCCCGGACGGATGACATTGGAACTCGTGCCGGGCATGGCCTTCGGCACCGGTGAACACTTTACCACCGCGTCCTGCCTGCGAAACATCGAGGCGCTTTCTCCCGTGCCGTCGTCCGTCCTCGACCTCGGTTGCGGGACGGGAATCCTGGCGGCCGCCGCATGGAAGCTGGGCGCTCGGCGAGTGGTGGCGTGCGACATCGATCCCGAAGCATGCGCGGTCTCTCGGGAGACCGCCCGCGTCAACGGCACTCCTTTCGTCGTGGCTCTTGGAAGCGCCGATGTGACGGGCGACCGTTTCGAATGCGTGCTCGCCAATATCCTCGGTCAGACCCTCGTCGAACTCATGCCCGAAATCGGATCGAGGGTCCTCCCCGGAGGCTGGCTCATCGGCAGCGGGATTCTGCTCGAGCTGGGGAGCGACGTCCTGAAGGCCGCGTCCCTTCAAGGTTTCAGGCTTGCCCAGCAGCGGACGAACGGCGAGTGGTGGACTTTTCTCTGGCGCGCAAAATAGCGTTCTCCTATCGCGCCGCAACAGTAATTATCATATTATTTATGGTAGTTTCAAGATGCGCTGAAGCGTTGTGCATAGAGCGTTAACTGCTTCTATTGCTGGGGGTTCATATCATTTCCACAGTCTTTTCAACAAGCATTTCCACAACTTCGGTGGAAAACGTCTTCCTCTCAAACCCTTGACACGCGGGCGTTACACTGTGTCGGCATCGACGGCTCGCGCAGAAAACAGAACACACTTGAAGCACTACCTCAAGGTTCGCCCTGAAGGCGTTGCTCCACCTGGTTCCGGCAGTCGGCGCGCGTGCATCCCTGTGTTTTGACCCGGCCCAAAAAAACTCTCGCCAGCACGCTGACGCGTGAAACAAGTGCCTCCATCCAAGCCTCATCCCGATCACGATCGAGGGCCATGGCGGTTATCACGTACGTGCGCCTTTTCACTCTGTCCACTTCAGAGGTACTCTAGCTCAGGAAAATCTCGCGGGCCGGGCAGCGCTTCTCCCGATGGAGACCCCTGGCCTGGAGATCCTCTAAGGAGACCCACATGGCGACCATCACATTGAAGGGGACCCCCATCCAGACCGTCGGGAGCCTGCCTGCCCCCGGCACCAAGGCCCCGGACTTTCTTCTCACCGGCGGTGATTTGAACGATGTTTCGCTCAAGGACTTTCCGGGCCGTCGCAAGCTCCTCAACATCGTGCCGAGCCTGGACACCGGCGTCTGCGCCGCCTCGGCGCGCCGGTTCAACCAGGAGGCGGCACGGGTCCCCGGCGCCGTCCTCCTCACCATTTCCTGCGACCTGCCCTTCGCGCAGAAACGCTTCTGCGAATCGGAGGGGATTTCCGCGGTGGTGCCGCTGAGCGAGTTGAGGTCGAGGAGTTTCGGCGAGGCTTACGGCGTGCGCATCGTCAGCGGCCCCCTGGCCGGACTGTTGAGCCGGGCCATCGTGGTGCTCGATGAGACGGACACGGTGGTGTACACCGAGCAGGTCCCCGATATCGTTCAGGAGCCGGACTACGAGAAGGCGCTGGCCGCGCTCAGGGGATGACGATCGTATCGCCCCGCTGGAGCTTGTGGCTAGGCGTGATTCGGTTGGCGCGGCAAAGCTGATCGACCGTGGTTCCATAATGCCGCGCCAGGTCCCAGAGTGTGTCGCCCGCTTTGATGTGGTGAACTCTCGGGTTGGAGGCCTGGGCGGAGCCGCCTCGCGAGGAGGCCTTGGGAGTAACGATGGGGGCCGCAGCCGCGTCGAGCACGAGGCGCTGGCCCGGGCGAAGATCGTTGCCGGCGAGGTGGTTGATCTCCCTCAGCTGGTCGACGGGGACCCCCGTCCTCCGCGCCACGGAGGCCAAGGTGTCTCCCCGCCGCACTTTGTAAATCCGCGCTCCTCCCTTGTGGGTGGCTCTCCCC
The DNA here is from genome assembly GCA_963772255.1 of uncultured Acidobacteriota bacterium. Lineage (GTDB taxonomy): Bacteria > Acidobacteriota > UBA4820 > UBA4820 > DSQY01 > JAKAJA01. Next base: position 369,987 of record CAVYWK010000029.1, on the reverse strand, counting down.
TCTTCGGCGTAAAGCGACGGGTCGGCCGCGGCTGAACCGAGGGGAATGACAAGGCTCGTCCCTGGAGTGACCCGCCTGTTGGGGAGCCGGTTGGCCAATCGGATGGCCTCCGCGTTTACGTGGTACTTTCTGGCGATGGAGTTGAGGCTCTCCCCGCGCGCCACCGTGTGCATGGCCACGGCCACGCGCTCCGATTCGGGCAAGGCGTCCAGCTTGGACTGGAATCCTTCCTGGCTCCGCGCGGGGATCTTGAGGTCGAACTTCCTCGGCGGGGTCATGATGCGTCGCAGGGACGGATTCATCTCCTGCAAGGCCTCCAGGCTCACGTCCGCGCACTTGGCCAGGACCCGAAGGTCCGTGGGCTGATCCACGACGACCGTGGCCGTGGACGAAGGCGGGGGGTCCTGGGGGACCTCGATACCGTAGGCCGCCGGGTTGCTGGCCAGGAGGATCGCCGCGATGATGGCCGGGACGTATTCCCGGGTCTCGCGCCGCAGCGCACGTCCGCTGCGCATGTCCCAGAAATCCACGTCGGGCTTCTTGTTCACGAAGCGCTGGATGCGCCCCTCGCCCGTGTTGTAGGCCGCCAGCGAGAGCTGCCAGTCCCCGAACATGCCGTGGAGGTCCTTCAGGTAGCGGGCCGCCGCGCGGGCCGCGAGTTCGGGGTCTTTGCGCTGGTCCTCCCAGAAGTCCACGGTGAGCCCGTACCGCTTCGCCGTCCCCGGGATGAACTGCCACATACCCACGGCCTTTGCCCTGGAGACCGCCTGCGGGTTGAAGGCCGACTCCACGATGGCGAGATAGACCAAACTGGCCGGAACCCCCTCGTCCTTGAAGATCTCCTTCATTTTGGGCACGTAGGGCTGGCCCCTCGTGAGCGCCCTCGTATACCAGCTTTTCAGCTTGTTCGAGAAGAGGTTCACATAGGTGAGGACGGCGTCGTTGGTCTCGATCTCGAAATCGGGATTGGACTGCGCCTCCGCACGCTTGACGGCCTCGTAGGTAGCCTTCAGGTCCTCAGGTGAGAGAAACGTGGTGACGAGCGGCAACTCATCCCGGGGAGAGGCTTCCTGCTCATTCGGGGTCTCGGGGGAGGCGTTGGCATCCAGTTCCACCTGGAGCGACTCGTCGCACAGGCGCTCGATGGCACCCTGGACCTTGGGGTTGGCCCGGACCGGCTCGGGCGAATCGAAATAGGTCTGGAGTACCGACGAGATCTCCTCGAGGACCTGGGCCATGGCCGCATCGTCCAGGTCCTCCTGCTCCACCCGGTCGCTCAGGCGCTCCATCTCCGCCACCAGCCTGTCCACCTGTTCCTGTCCCGGGGACTTGGCGGGAGCGGCGGGAGCTGGCAGGGCCTGCGGGGGCTTTTGTTCGGCGCATGCCGAGAGGAGCAGGAGCGCTGCGAGGAGCACCGTAATGCTCGTCAGAAACCATAGTCCGGACGCGGTGACCTTCTCCCGAGCCTTGGGCTTCCTGCTCTCCGCTCCCCGCTCCCCGCTCCCGGTTTCTCTCACAGAGGGATGTTCCCGTGCTTTTTGGGCGGGTTGGACTGGCGCTTGTTCGCCAGCATATTGAGCGCCCTGATGAGCCGCGGCCGCGTCTGCGCCGGCGGGATCACGGCATCGATGAAGCCCTTTCCGGGCGGCGACGAAGGGGTTCGCCAGGGTTTCCCGGAACTCTTCCACCTTCTGGTCTTTGAAGACCTTGGGATCGGAGGCCTGCGACAGTTCCTTTCTGTACAGGATGCTGACGGCTCCGTCGGAACCCATGACGGCAATCTCGGCGGTGGGGTAGGCGCAGTTGAAGTCCGCCCGGATGTGCTTGCTCGCCATGACGCAGTAGGCCCCGCCGTAGGCCTTCCGCGTGATCACCGTGAGCTTGGGCACGGTGGCCTCCGCAAAAGCGTAGAGGAGCTTGGCGCCGTGAACGATGATGCCGCCGTGTTCCTGGTCCCTTCCAGGCAGGAAGCCGGGGACGTCCTCGAAGGTCAGCAGGGGGATGTTGAAGCAGTCGCAGAAGCGCACGAAGCGCGCACCCTTCAGGGACGACTTGATGTCCAGGACGCCGGCGAGGTAGGCGGGCTGGTTGGCCACCACCCCGACCACCCGGCCCCCCAGTCGTCCGAAACCCACGACGATGTTGGGAGCGAACTCCCGGTGCACTTCGAAGAAGGCCCGGTCGTCCAGAACGGAATGAAGGAGGTCCTTCATGTCGTAAGGAAGGTTTGGGTTTTCGGGAATGAGCGCGTTGAGGCTTTCGTCCGCCCGATCGGACGGATCGGTCGTCGCCTTGAAAGGCGGGTCCTCCTGGTTGTTGGAAGGCAGGTAGGACAAGAGCGCCCGGGTCATGGCCAACATGTGTGCGTCATCGGCGGCCGTGAAATGCGCCACCCCCGATTTGGCGGCGTGGGTATGGGCCCCGCCGAGCTCCTCCTTGGTGATGTCTTCATGCAGGACCGTCTTGATGACGTCGGGTCCCGTGATGAACATGTAGGAGGTCTCCTCGGTCATCATCACGAAGTCGGTGATGGCGGGGGAATAGACCGCGCCTCCCGCGCAGGGACCCATGATGAGCGAGATCTGCGGCACGACGCCCGAAGCGAGGGTATTGCGCAGGAAGATGTCGGCGTAGCCCGCGAGGGAGCCCACGCCCTCCTGAATGCGCGCCCCGCCCGAGTCGTTCAGGCCCACCACGGGGGCACCCACCTCCATGGCCAGATCCATGATCTTGCAAATCTTTCGGGCGTTGGACTCGGAGAGCGAACCGCCGAAAACCGTGAAGTCGTTGGCAAAGAGGAAGACGGGCCGGCCGTCCACGCGACCGAAGCCCGTGATGACGCCATCTCCAGGAACCCGGTTTTCGTCCATGCCGAAGTCGCGGCAGTCGTGCTCCACGAGGGCGTCGGTCTCGTCGAAAGAACCCGGGTCCACCAGCAGGTCGATGCGCTCCCTGGCGGTGAGCTTCCCCGCCTCATGCTGGGCTTGCATCCGCTTGGCGCCGCCCCCCTCCCGCCCCGCATGGAGTAGCCGTTCGAGCCGCCGCGCCCCACCCATCAGGGCGTCTCCGAGAAGGGCCTGTAGGTGAGCCCCTTGACGACGTCGCGGTAGTTGGAGTCCAGGCCCCCGGCCAAGTATGGCCGGATGAACTGTTGGAGTCTTCGGGCCTCGGAATCGCTCTTGTCAAAATCCATCAGGTCCCTCAGGTTCTTATCCGCTCCCCGGACATTTTCCGATTTGAGATCCATGACCGCCCAGTTGTAGTATCCGTCGCGGATGAGCCTCGCGACCCCGTCGCGCTTCCCCAGCTGCTTGGCCAGGGTGTCGTCGGGATAGATCAGCCGCCACGAGATGCGAAGGCATTCGGCGAAATCGCCTTCCCTGTACGCCTTGAGCGCGTACTGGTAGTCTTTGATGAACTTCTCGTTGCGCTCGTTCTCCACCTGCTGCCTCTGAAGCGCGGCCCGGGCAGAAGCCATCCCTGCCGCGGCTTCGGAGTTGAGGCCTCCGCCGCGGCTCACCAGTTCCTGGTAGAGCGACACGGCCTTGGCAAAGTCTCTTTGGGATTCGGCCTGGCGGGCGGCCACGAGGAGAGCTTCCGGACTCATGGCCTGCGGCGTCAGCTCTGCGGGCGGAGTGACCGTCGAGGCGGGCGGAGGAGGAGCGATCTTGGGCGGGACGGGCTTGGGTATCTTGCTCGGCGCCACCGTGGCGGGCGCCGGCCCGCCGGCGCCCATGAAGAACTTGGTGGCCACCAGAATGCCCACGCCCACGAGAAGGAGCCCGGCGCCGCCGGCGCCGATCAGGAGCCAGGGGATGCCTCCGCCCCCCTTGGCGCTCTTCGCTCTGGGAGCCGCCGAAACGGGGGCTTCAGCCGGCGTGGGCCATGGGGCGCCCTGGTCCAGATTCTCCGAGAAGGGTTCGGGCGGGCTCGCACTGGCGGCCGGCGCAGACTCCGCCGGAGGCTGGTCCCAAGTGAAAGGTCCGGGGGCCGAAGGTGCGCTGGATGTCAGGGGCATCGCGCCCGCGGGGGGCGCGTCGAACTCGAACCCTCCCACGGGAGCCGTCTGACCCGAACTGCGGAGCGCTTCGCCGGTGGGAAGATTGAGGTTCTCCTCAAACTCGAACTCGTCCGGGCTGCCCGCGCTAAACGCGGGGCTGGACACGGCGGGCGCCGCCGGCGCGGCGGGTGCTTCCACCTTCGCCCCAGCGAAAATGGGCGGGGGCGCTGAAAATGTGGGCGGCGAAAAAGAGTCGCCCGGCGACGGTGGGGGTGGCGGGGCGACGACGGCCTTCTCGTTGATCCGACCCAAGTAATATTGGGCTTCACGGTGGCCGGGGAAAGACTGGAGGACCTTTTCGAGCAACGGGCGAGACCGGTCGTATTCGCCCGCGTTGAAGGCCGCGATGGCCTCCGTCAGGTTGTGCTCGATCTCGCCCTGGTTGGCGTTCATGGCCGTCTTGGCTTTGTCGATCAGCGCGTCCGCTTCTTTGCTGTTCTCATCCAGGATGAAAATGCGCGTCCAGATATCGATGGCATCCTGGTATTGGCCCGCGTCAAAGAGTGTCTGCCCCTCCTGGAGATACTGACGGACCTTCGCGGTCTCCGCTGGCGCCAGGCCCGACGGGGCGCCCGTCAACACCGTGGACTGCACGGAGGAATCGGCGAAGGGGTTATCCAGTTCCTCGAGGGAATCCAGCGTGAACGCCTGATCACTGCCAAGCGGGGACGGAGCGACGGCCTGCGCTCCGCCGGGCACTTCACCGGGGAGGGATTCCAACTCGAAGGCACCCATGCCCGACGCGGCCTCGGGGTTGGGCTGGCGCTCCTCGACCGCGGGCGGCCTCGTCAGCGATTCCAGCATGGCCTTGGCCCTGAGTTGACCGGGAGAGACCTTGAGCACATCCCGAAGGACCTTCTGGGCCTGTTCGCCCTGGCCTTGCGCCGCGAGCGCCTCCGCCTTGGCAAGCGTCTCGGAAATCTGGAGGTCCAGCATCATGCTGTCTTGGACTTCGGCGAGAAGACGCCTGGCCTCCCCGTTTTGGGGGTCGGCCTGGAGAACCGCCTTCAACACGCTCATGGCGTCCCTGAACTGGCCTGAGTCCGCCAACGATTGAGCCTGCTCCAATCTTGTGTCGCCCATCACTAAGACCCTCCACGCCACCGTGTCATTCTACACGGGTGACCGTCGGGCGGGCAAGGATGGGAATGAGTTCACTACCTATGAGACGGGATCGGAGAAGCTCTCGTGGAGATAATGCCCTGCTGGAGGAGGAAATGGAAGGGGGGTGAAGGGGATGTGGATATTCGGGTTTCCGGACCCCAAATCCACGCTTTCCTTGACCCCTGGTCGACACACCGTCCATACTTAAGCGTTGAGGGGTTCCTATGGACGACGCTTGGCATGCGCTCACGGCGAGGGGAATGGGGTGGGGTGACCTCCTCGACATCCTTGCCGTAGCCGTTTTCATCTACTACATCATCCGGCAGGTGAGGGGAACGCCCGCGGTTCAGATGCTTCTGGGCGTCATTGTTCTCATGGTGGCCAACGCGCTCTCCAGCTTCTTGGACATGACGGCCACGCACCGGTTCCTTCAGAACCTCCTCTTCTACATCCCCTTCGCCATCATCGTCCTGTTCCGGGAGCCCATCCGCAAGCTCTTGGCCACGCTCGGGAGCGCCTTCTTCACGCCCCGCGGAGGCCTCGACCTCCGCCATCGCCTCGCCCGTGAAACGGCCATCGCCGCCTTCGCGCTGGCCCATCAGAAATACGGCGCCCTCATTCTCTTCGAGCGCACCCAGGGGCTCAAAGATTACTCGGATACGGGAGTGAAGCTGGATGCCGAACTGACCTCGAGCCTCCTGTCCACCCTTTTCTACCCGGGCACACCCCTGCACGATGGAGCCGTCGTCATCATGGACGGCCGGGTGGCCGCGGCGGGGTGCTATCTGCCGCTCTCGGCGCGAGAGTTCCCGACCGAATTCGGAACCCGCCACAGGGCGGCAGCCGGCATCAGCGAGCTGACCGACGCGGTCTGTGTCGTGGTGAGCGAGGAGCGCGGATCGGTGACGGTGGCGCTCGAAGGCACCTTCTGGACAGCCCACAGCGGCGAGGAACTCGAAAAGGCCCTTTACGAAATTCTGGGAGGCAAGACCCGTGAACATGCGGCGTCCGTCCCCGCTCCTTGAGCGCTTCCGGCCCGAACCAGGGGCCGTGTGGCTCTCCGTGCTGTCCGTGGCGCTCGCCGTGGCCTTCTGGTCCTACACCGTATCCGAAGTCAAGTCCGTCAAGGACGTGAGCGTGCCCCTTCAGTTCGTCAACGTACCCAAGGACTTCATCATCGTCGGGGAGGACGCCAGGCGCCTGGTCACGGTGGAGTTCATGGGTCCGCCGGACATGCTCAAGCGGGTGCGTGAAGAGGACGTGGACCTCCGCATCGACGCGAGCAAGATCAAGCCGGGGCCGCAGTCGGTGGAACTGGGGAACGAGCACGTCCGCCTTCCCTCCTCCGTGACGCTCGTCCGAACCTTTCCCAAGGTCGTCCTCTTTTCGCTGGACCGGCGGCTCTCGGACACGCTGCCGCTCCGTCCTGCTTTCACGGGCCGGGCCCCGTCGGGACTCCAGGTCATTTCCTGGTCTATCGTTCCCCCCACCGTCGTCGTGGAGGGACCCCAGAGCATTTTGGGCAAGCTCAACCACATTTCCACGCAGCCCGTGCCCTTGGACGGCCGGACGAAGGATTTCGAGGTCCCGGTGGTTCCGACTTTTTCCGACCCCGACCTGACCACCCCTTCGTCGGGGTCCTACACGCTCCGGGCGGCTTTGGGAGAGAAGCGCGTTCAGCGGACCCTCGCCGGAGTGCCCGTCCGCGTCCTGCGCACGAAGCTTCCCGTATCCCTGCAGCCGGATTCCATCAAGGTCATGGTGGAGGGTCCCGAATCCCTCGTTCGGGCGCTCGTTCCGGAGGATCTGACGGCGGAGGTGGACGCGGGGGGCCTGGCGGCCTCCACCACGCCCTATCAGCTGCGACCGGCCGTGCGCCTCTCCCACGCCGCCCTGGTCGGGAAAGTGCAGGTGACGGGCTGGGTGGACCGCTTCGTGAGCCTCCGCGTCGGGCCGGTCTCGGGACAACCTCCGCAGGCCGGTGGCGCGCCGTCCGGCGAAGCCGGCGGGGTCGCGCCGTGAACCGCAGGCTCTTCGGCACCGACGGCGTCAGGGGAAAGGCGGGGCAGTTTCCGCTGGACCCTCCGACCATCTACGGATTGGGGAGGGCTGCTGGACGAATCCTCGGCGGCGCGGGCGCGACCGCACTCGTGGCGGCGGACACGCGAGAATCCTGCGGGTGGATCGCCTCGCACCTCGTGGCCGGGCTGGAGGAGACCGGAGTGGAGTGTCATTGGGCTGGCGTCATGCCGACCCCGGCCGTGGCCAGGCTTTGCGCGGCAGACCGGTACACCGTCGGCGCCATGATCTCCGCCTCCCATAACCCCTACGAGGACAACGGCATCAAGTTCTTCTCCGGAGAGGGCTTCAAGCTCCCGGACGAGACGGAGCATCACATCGAGGCGGCGCTCGACGGCCTTCTCGCCTCGATCCCAGAACCCACGCCATCGTCGCTCCTGGGCGAGCCCGACAGCGCCCCGGTAGGCCACTACCTGGACTGGCTTGAGTCGACATGGGAAGGGGCGGATCTGTCCGCCTTCCACGTGGTCCTGGATTGCGCCAATGGCGCGGCTTTTCAAGCCGCACCCGCGCTGTTCCGTCGTTTGGGTGCGCGGGTCACGGCCTTCGCCTGCGAGCCCGACGGGCGAAACATCAACGCGGGTTGCGGAACCCTCCACAGCGAAGACCTCGTCGCCAGGGTTCGAGCGGAGGGTGCGGACTTCGGCTTCGCATTCGACGGGGACGCGGACCGGTGCATGGCCGTGACTTCTGAGGGACGCGTGCTGGATGGGGACGTGATTCTCTACCGTGACGCCCTTCGCCGCGCCAAGCGAGGCACCCTGTGGGGACGGTGGGTCGTGGGTACGGTGATGAGCAACCTCTGGGTCGAACAGGCGCTCCAGGCCGAGCGGCTCAGGTTCTTCCGCGCCCCCGTGGGCGACCGGTACGTTCTCCAGTGCATGCTGGACCGGGGAGCGACCCTGGGTGGAGAGCCCTCTGGGCACATTCTCTTCCTGGACCGCTCCACCACGGGCGACGGGTTGCTCACCGCCCTCGCTTATGCAGTTTTGGCCAGAGATGCGGGTTCCATGGACGCCCTTGCGGAGGGCATCAACCCCTATCCTCAAGTCCTGAGCAACATGCGAGTGGCCCGGCGCCTTCCCCTGGAAGATCAGCCCGCCATCCAGAGAGCGCTGGACGGGGAAACGGAGAGGATCTCCGGGCGAGGGCGAATCATCCTTCGGTATTCGGGCACGGAGCCCCTGCTGCGCCTCATGGTGGAGGCGCAGACCCGGGACGAGGTGGACGGCGTCATCGACAGGCTCGGCAAGGTATTGAGGGATACGCTGGGGGAGGCGTAAGGACGCAGTGACGCTGGCGAGAGGCGATTAGGCGATTCAGCGACTGGGCGAGCGCTTGCGTCGCTTCTTGGCGTCTTGCGTGCGCGCGTACTGGCGTCTCGCCCCTCTGTCGCCTCGCGCTACAAAGGAGACCCCATGAAACTCGGCGTGAACATCGACCACATCGCGACCCTGAGGCAGGCCCGAAAGGGCGCTGAGCCTGACCCCGTGCACGCGGCGGTGCTGTGCGAGCTTGCGGGGGCGGACGGCATCACGGTGCACCTTCGGGGAGACCGCCGCCACATCCAGAACAGGGATGTGGAGGTGCTGAAGCGGACGGTGGCCACGCGGCTCAACATCGAGATGGCGGCCACCTCCGAGATGGTGGAAATCGCCGCGGGAGTCCAGCCCTGGCAGGTGACCCTCGTTCCCGAACGGCCCAACGAAGTGACCACCGAGGGCGGCCTGGATGTGATCCTCAACGCGGCCCACCTCACTCAAACGGTCTCGCGCCTGGCCTCGCACAACATCCGGGTGAGCCTCTTCGTGGATCCCTTGCTGGAGAACCTCCGGTCGGCGCACAAGGTGGGGGCTCACGCCGTGGAGATCAACACCAACGCCTACGCCACGGCCCGCACCGAAGCGGACCGGTCCAAGGCCCTCCGGGCCGTGGAGGAGGCGGCTCGTTTGGGGGACAAGCTCGGGCTGGGCGTGCTGGCCGGGCATGCCCTGAACTATCGAAACGTGAGGCCCGTCGTCGAAATCAAGCTCATCGAGGAGCTCAACATCGGCCACGCCATCGTGGCCCGCGCGGTCTTCGTAGGCCTTCAGGCCGCCGTGGCCGAAATGAAAGCGCTCCTCCAGTGAGTGCCCTCCCCGAGGGCGTCCAGGCGGCGCCGTCCCTCCTGATTACCGCAGGCCGGGGTGCGCTGGTCTTGTGGTCGCTGCCCCTCCTGCTCGCCGCGCGGCGCCTGCCCCGGTTCACCGTGGGAAGCCTGTTTCTGGCGCTGGGTACGGCCACAGGCTGGGGGCTCTTCGCCTCGACGAGCTACCCTCTCGCTCTCCTCATGGCTTTCGTCCTTTTCGCTTTCGCCATGCTGGTGCATGCCTTCGTCCCGCGCCTGGCCATGGCCGCGGCCTGCTCGTGGGTCTTCCTGGCCATTTACGGCTCCCATCTCTATTTCACCGGGTCCTTCGGCTTCAGCCGCCCGCTCGGGCTCGGTCTCCTCGTGGCCGGGGTCGCTTTCGGAGCCGTTTTCCCCCGCTTTGGTCTGGCCGCCCTCGGCCCGGCCCTGGCCGCGCTCCTGCTCATCGCCGCTCTTCCCTTCGAGGCAGGCTTCTGGTGGACCCTTCTGGTTGCGTTGGGCGGGGTCCTCTGGCAGACCCTCGCCCTGCCCTTCATGCAGGGCAGGCGCCTCTCCTCCATGGGGCCGCCTCCGCCCACCCTCGCCGACAAGCGCAGGGCGTGGACGGGGGCGCTCATCTGGGCGGCATCGGCCATGGCTCTGCTGGTCCTCTTCGTCACGCTCCTCGCCCCTGCCGCCGACTCCGCCGCCTCGCCCCATCCCGGCAGGGTCGCGACCCTCCGAAAGACGGGCGCGCTGAGCAGGCCGGGCCTGCTCTTCTCGAAGGAGAACGCCTATTACCTCTTCGGCCGCGCCCTTCCCGTGGCCCTCGTGGGACCCTCTGGTCCGGTCCTCGACCGGCTTCTCCTCCCCTTGCTGGGCCGGAGCCCCGGAGAGTCGGTGGAGAAGATGAGGACGGTCAAGGACGACCTGGAAATCGAGAAGATGCGGCGCGCCGCGGCCATCACCTCCAAGGCCTTCGAGGAAGTGGCGCCGCTGGTCAGACCCGGAGCCAACGAGGCGGACCTCGAGCGGGCCATCCTGTCGTCCTTCGAGCGGAATGGCGCCAACGGCATCGCGTTCCGGTGCGTCGTGGGTTCGGGCAGGAACGCCACCCTGCCCCATTACATGGACAACAACGCTGACCTCAAGGACGGTCTCGTGGTCATGGACATAGGCTGCAGCGTGGACGGTTACGCGAGCGACATGACGCGCACTTTCCCCGTGAACGGGAAGCTTACCGACGCGCAGCGGCAACTCCTCGAGACGGTGGTCGCCGCCGGGGACGCGGCCCGCGCCATGTTGAAACCCGGGGCGAAGCAGTCCGATCTGGATGCCGCCGCACGCAAGGTCATCAAGGACGCCGGGTTCGGGGAGTATTTCACGCACGGCCTGGGCCACCCCGTGGGGCTCGACGTCCACGACTCCTGGATCCGCGGCCCCCTCCAGGCCGGGAACGTGATCACCATCGAACCCGGCGTCTACATCCCGGCGGGGTCGAAGGCCGACAAGAAGTTCTGGGACCTGGGCGTCCGAGTGGAGGATTCCTACCTCATCACGAAGGACGGCTACGAGGAACTCACGCACTTCCCCAAGATCGTGGGCCTGCCGGCGCCCACCGGAGCCGAGACCGGACCACCGATCCAGGAGGCCGCACCCGCGGCGGCCCCCGCAACGCATTGAACCGAAGACTTTACGGAAAGGGAGCACCGATGCCAACCGCCCGACACTTCACCCTCGCCCTGGCCCTGACCTCCTTGTTGCTCCCTCTCGCGGTCCTTCCCCAGGCCGCTCCGATCGAAGCTCCCGCGGCCCAGTCGGTTCCCACGGCCCAGCAGGCTCCCGAAGTGGGGATACCTCCACACCGGCCCAAGATCGGCCTGGCCCTCTCGGGCGGCGGGGCCAGGGGCGTCACGCACATCGGGGTCCTCCAGGCCCTGGAGCGCATGCACATCCCCATCGACTACATCGCGGGCACGAGCATGGGCTCCATCGTGGGCGGCCTCTACGCCACGGGGGCGACGACGGAGGATCTCCAGTCGCTCATCAAGACGACGAACTGGGTCGAGATCTTTTCGGACCGCCCCCCCCGCGACATGCTCCCCTACCGCACCAAGGAGGACGACCGGCGCTACCTCGAAGGTCTTCAGATGGGCCTGGACAAGAAGGGCCTCCATTTGTCCAAGGGCCTCATCAACGGCCAAAAACTCATGTTCCTGCTGGAAAGCAATACGCAGAGGGTCTCCACCACGAACTTCGGCGACCTGCCCATCCCCTTCAACTGCGTGGCCACCGACATCGTGACCGGTAACAAGTACGTGTTTTCCCAGGGTTCCCTGCCCCTCGCCATACGATCGAGCATGTCCCTCCCCGCCATCTTTGCGCCCGTGGAACACGACGGCCTCCTGCTGGTGGACGGGGGCATCGCCGACAACCTCCCGGTGGACGTGGTGCGCGCCATGGGCGCCGACATAGTCATCGCCGTGGACATCGGCACGCCGCCCCTCGACAAGGAGCAAAGATCACTTCGCCGCTCGCCGTCTTCAACCAGGTCATGAATGTCCTCATGCAGAAGGAGATCGATGTCCAGGCGGCGGGCAGGCCGATATCCTCCTCCGCCCGGATCTCAAGGGATACAGCCTGATGGATTTCGAGCACGCCCTCACGCTCGTCCCCGTGGGTGAGAAGCTGGTGGATGACCAGGCGGCCGCGCTCTCGAAGTACGCCGTGAGCGCCGAAGAATACGCCGCCTGGACATCCCGCGTCCGCGGCCTGCCGCCTCCGCCCTCGAAGATCGACTTCCTGGAGTTCGCCGGAACCGACCCCCTGGACGAAGGGCTCCTGAGGGGCAAGATGAGCCTCAAGCCCGGCGAGCCCATCGACATGGAGAACCTCAAGAAGGACCTCCTCCTCGTCTACAACACGGGGGACTACACCTCGGTCACTTACGAGATCGTCCAGCGGGGCGACCAGCGGGGCGTCGTCATCACGGCCAAGCCCAATCCGACGGGCCCGAACTACATGCGCTTCGGCATCGACCTCTCCAGCGACTTCAGGTACAACAGCAACTGGTCCATCTTCGCGGGACTCCGCTTCACCCGGCTGAACCGCCTCGGCGCCGAGTGGAAGTCGGATCTGGAGGTCGGCCTGAACCAGCGGCTCACCACCGAATGGTATCAACCTCTGATGCGGAGCAGTCGGGTGTTCGTGGCGCCCTACCTCAAGTATAATAACGAGTTGGACTACGTGTTCCCCAACCAGGAAATCAACAACCCCGCCGCCAGCTACCGCACCAACCTGACCTGGGCCGGGGTCGACCTGGGCTTCAACCTCGGTCTCTCGGGCGAACTCCGCATCGGACCGCGATGGGGTCGCGCCAACTACTCCCGCGCCGTCGGCCCGGTCCTGTTTCCAAGTCTCGAGGCTTCCCTGGGCGGCATCGCGCTGGCCTACAAGTACGACCGGCTCGATTCGGCGGACCTGCCCACGAAGGGCGTCTACATCGCCCTGACGGCATACGATTCGGAGACGGCCATGGGAGCCGACGCCAAATACCAGAAGGCCGAGCTGAAAATACATGCCTTCCAGCCGCTGGGCGCACGCAGCGGCATCTTCGAGTACCTCTCCGGCGGGACCTCCTTCGGGAACGAGGTTCCCCGCTACGACTGGTTCCGGGTAGGCGGCCCAGGCAGCTTCGGCGGGTACATGGAAGGCCAGCTGGCCGGACCTTACTACGGTGCCGTCCGCCTGGGCTATCAGTACAAGTTCGCGACCCTCCCCGCCATCATCGGCAGGGGCCTTTACTTCATGGCCTTCGCGGACGCCGGAAAGGCCTGGGTCTTCGAATTACGACGATCCGAGCCGTCGACAACCACATGAAGTACTCCGGGACCATCGGATTCGGCTCCTCCACCAAATTGGGGCCCGTGTTCTTCGGTTTCAGCTATGCCCAAGGGGGCAACCAGATGCTCTACCTCAGCCTCGGCAAACGCTGGTAGGTGAAGATCGAGCCAACGAGGGAACGAGAAAGCGGGACAATGGGACCATCGGGACTTGCGCCCAGGGGCAACCCGGAGGGCCGCCCATGAGAGTTTCTCAACAGCCTGCCAAAGTGCGTGCGACGGAGTTCATCATCTCGGCCTGGCGCCCAAGACACGGGCAGGCAACATGACCACCGCCTTGACCAGTTCCAGCACGCCGCCGACGGCGATGCCCAGCAGGCGAAACGGCAGGAGCAGCAGCCACACGAAGGGGTAGAGAACCAGCGCCAGGAGCGCCAGGGGCCAGCATAGAAAGAGCAGGATCAGCCACAACAGAAACTTCACCATGGTTTTCTCCTCACTCCCTTGTACGCGCTCTGGATCGGGATGGTTCCGCCCGTGAACGGGCCCCTCTCGGGGTATGCGGGTCCTCCGCTCCCCCCGCGGGGGACGCACCGTTTTCGGCTGGGAATCCTGTGGTTTTCAGATCGCGATCAGGACGATGAACGCCACGAAGAGAACGAAGTGGATGAATCCCTGCAGGATGTTCGTCTCGCCCATGGAGTAGCTACGCATCCCCACGAGAAGGGTGAAAAAGAGCATCACCGCGTCGTCGGGAGGCAGTCCCAGGGTGACGGATCGACCGGAGAGGAGTGAGATGAGCAGAACCGCCGGGATGGTGAGCCCGATGGTCGAGAGCGCCGACCCGAGCGAGATGTTGACCACCCGTTGCATCTGGTTTTCGAGACCCGCCCTGATGGCCGTGAGGGCTTCGGGTGAAAGGATCAGCGCGGCCACCACCAGGGAGGCCCATCCGGTCTGGATGCCCAGACGCTCCACCGCCGCGTCCAGCACGAGGGCCAACCCTTCACTCAAGTAGGCGACGGCCAGGATCGCGCCCAGCAGCATCCCCGCGTGATAGAGCCCCCCTCGGCGGCCCTTCCGGTGTTCGTGCACCGCCGGAGCCAGCTCGCCCGGGTTCTCCCCCGCGAAGAAATAGCGGTGCTCCTTGATCTGGAGCCGCAGAAAAATCCCGTAGAGGCCGAGGAAGGCGAAGATGAGGAAGATCTCGAGTGGGTCCATGCCCTCCGGTGCCACAAAGATGGGCAGGAACAGGCCCAGCCCCGTCAGGGCGAGGATCATGGAAAAATAGGAGTTGGAACTCTTCAGGTTATAGTGCTGCTCTCCATGGCGGATGCCGCCCAAGAGCACGGCCAGGCCTATCTGGCCGTTGATGATCAGCATGAGGGTGGAGAAGATCGTGTCCCGGGCCATGGTCGGGTTATTGCCCGCGTGGAGCATCATGGCCGAGACCATGAGCACCTCCACGGCCACGGCGGAGAGCGTCAAGATGAGAGTCCCGTAGGGCTCGCCGTAGCGGTGCGCCAGGGCCTCCGCGTGCCCTGCCACCGCATAGGCGGCGCAGAGGACCACCGCACAAAGCCCCGCAAAGAGGACGAAAACCGAAAGGGCGCCGGACGAATGGGTGAGCGAATTGCGCCCAATCCCCAGGAGAACCGCCGCAGCTCCGAGCGGAACGAGGACGCCCGCTTCCCGGCCCATCCAGCGCAACGCTGCCATGGCTCCCCCCACGCGACCTCCCCTGTCATCCTGCTACCCGAACAGCCTCGGGTCCCCGCTACCCGCTCCTGCTCCCTGCTCCCTGCCCCCGTCCTTACTCGAACTGCCGCCTGAAGCCTTTGAGCTCCTCGCGAAGGGACTGCACTTCCTCCTTCAGAGACTGGAGCTCGATCTCAAGGACCGCCATGCGCTCGCGGTCCGAGCGCACCTGTTCGAAAGCGGGAGCCTGGCGGGCCGCGGAGGCTTCCTCCTCGGCAGCCCCTTCGGACACGCCGCACAGGGTGTGCATCCAGCGGTGCTCTTTGCGCCCGGGCTGGCGGGGCAACCGCACGACCAGGGGGGCTTCCTCGCGCTGCGAGAGCGCCTGGAGGGTCGCCTCCACCTCGTCCACCTCGGCGAAACGGTGCAGGCGCTCCGAGCGTCCCCTCAGCTCTCCCGGAGTCTGGGGGCCCCGCAGGAGAAGAATGTCCAGCACGGCCATGGCCTCCCCGGAGAGGTCGAAGGCCTCGGCGAAGCGGTGCCGGTATTTCTGAACGCGCGAATCGGCGCTGTCCACGAACCACACGAGGTGCTTCTCGCGGAGGCCCTCCAGCGCCCGAGCCACGGCGGGTTCGTCGTAGTCCACCACGGGCTCCCTGCTGGATTTCTGGTTGCAGGCGTTTTTCAGCGCGTTGAGCGAGAGCGGGTAGTACTCGGGCGTGGTCACCGACTTCTCCACCAGCGACCCCAGAACCCGCGCCTCTTCCTCGGTCAGCAGCAGGTCCATTTCAACCTCCATTTTAGGAGGATACCACGGCCCGCCCCCGTGGGGCGGGCACTCCTGCCCGCCTAACCGTCATTGCGAGCGAGGCCGAAAGCCGACGCGGCAATCCCGCTGTACAGTTCCCTTTGGTGGGGAACGCCTCGTCCCCGCTTTTGCCCAACCTGCGCCTTCTCCGCGTCCTCCGTGTCCTCCGTGGTGAATGCCTTCATCGCGTTGCCTTGTTGGCTCGTTGGCTCTGTCCCTTCACCTCGTGAGCTTCCGGTAGGTGATGCGGTGCGGCCGGGTGGCCTCTTCGCCGAAGCGGCGGCGGCGGTCCTCCTCGTACTCGCTGAAGTTGCCCTCGAAGTAGGTGACCTTGGAATCGCCCTCGAAGGCCAGGATGTGGGTGGCGATGCGGTCGAGGAACCACCGGTCGTGGCTGATGACGACGGCGCAGCCGGCGTACTGGTCCAGGGCCTCCTCCAGGGCCCGGAGCGTGTTCACGTCCAGGTCGTTGGTGGGCTCGTCCAGGAGCAGGACATTGCCGCCGCTCTTGAGGGTGCGCGCCAGGTGGACGCGGTTGCGCTCGCCGCCGCTGAGCATGCTGACCTTCTTCTGCTGGTCCGCCCCCGTGAAATTGAAGCGCCCGCAATACGCGCGCGAGTTCATGGTCACCTTCCCGAGCTGGACGTTGTCCAGTCCGTCGGAGATGACCTCGTAGACGGACTTCTCCGGGTCCAGGTCGGCGCGCGTCTGGTCCACGTAGGCGAGCTGCACGGTCTCCCCGACGCGGATGGTTCCTGCGTCGGGTTTTTCCTGCTCGGTGATCATCTTGAACAGGGTGGTCTTGCCCGCACCGTTGGGCCCGATGACGCCCACGATCCCCGCCGGCGGCAGGGAGAAGGTCATGCCCTCCACCAGGAGTTTCTCGCCGAAGCCCTTGGTGACGCCCTCGGCCTGGATCACCACCTGGCCGAGGCGCGGGCCTGGGGGAATGTAGATCTCCAGGTCCCTGGCCACCTTCTCCGCCTCCTGGTTGAGGAGCTGTTCGTAGGAGGTGATGCGCGCGCGGCCCTTGGCGTGGCGCCCCTTGGGCGACATGCGTATCCAGTCCAGCTCGCGCTGGAGCGTGCGCTGGCGGTCGCTCTCCTGCTTCTGCTCCTGCCTCAGGCGTTCGTGCTTCTGCTCGAGCCACGAGGAGTAGTTGCCCTTCCACGGGATGCCCTGGCCGCGGTCCAGCTCCAGGATCCAGCCCGCCACGTTGTCCAGGAAGTAGCGGTCGTGGGTCACGGCGATGACGGTGCCGGCATAGCTCTGCAGGTGTTTCTCCAGCCAGGCCACGGACTCCGCGTCCAGGTGGTTCGTGGGCTCGTCCAGGAGCAGGATGTCGGGCTTCTTCAGGAGGAGGCGGCACAGCGCCACGCGGCGGAGTTCCCCGCCCGAGAGAACCTTGACGGGCGTGTCACCCGGCGGGCACCGCAGGGCGTCCATGGCCAGCTCCAGGCGCGAGTCCAGGTCCCACGCGTCCATGGCCTCAAGCTTTTCCTGCACCTCGCCCTGCTCCGCGATGAGCTTGTCGTAGTCCGCGTCCGGCGCCCCGAAACCCTCGTTGATCTCGTCGTAGCGCGTCAGCAGCGCCACCACCTCGGCCACGCCCTCCTTCACGACCTCCAGGACCGTCTTCTCCGGATCGAGCTGGGGCTCCTGCTCGAGGTAGCCGATGGAGTAGCCCGGGGAGACGTGCACCTCACCCAGGAACTCCGTGTCCACGCCGGCCATGATGTTCAGGAGCGACGATTTGCCCGAACCGTTCAACCCGATGACGCCGATCTTGGCGCCGTAGAAATAGCCCAAATAGATGTCCTTCAGGACCTGCTTGGGGCCGTGGACCTTGCCCACGCCCACCATCGAGTAGATGACCTTGTTCGGCTCTTCCTGCTTGGCCATGGCACGCTCTCCTCAGGTGCTCATTCTAACAGGGGACGAGCGGGGTCGGGAGACGACGATGTGCGGAGGCTGAGGAAGTGAGGAAGTGAGGAAGTGCGGAGGAGGACCCGGCCGGGAGGGGAGCCCGCCAGGCCACGGCTCCTTCGGGACCTGCAGAAACATCAGGGCGCGGTGACGGAGAGGATCCCCGGGGGCTGGCGGTTCATGGAGCCCTCCATGTGAGCCACGACGAAGTGCATGGCGTCCGGTTCGATGCGCGCGGCGCCGCTGAAAGGGCGGTTGATCACGGCGATGGTGAAGAGGTTGAGGCAGACCATGCCGGCGAGAATGGCCGTCATGAGGATCTGCTTGCGGGCCTGGCGCACGGTAAAGAACCAGCTGAAGCCGATGGTGAGAGCGCCTCCCGCAATGAGGGTGAACCAGATCACGCCCCCGAGCCGCCCCCGGCTGAAGATGAGGCGCTCCCGGCGGGCGTCGCTCATATCCGTAAGCCGGTCCATGATGTTGTCATAAAGGACCCGATCGCGGTCGGAGGCCGGGCTGATCGTTGCGATCAGGTCCCAGATCGTCGTATAGGCGTCGATGGCGGGTTGGCTCTCCTGGCCCTCGGCCATCTTGTCCCACTCGTCTCCCATCACCGCCCTCCCGTACTGGACGAGGGCGCTGCGCAAGGGATCCCGAACGGGGCCCGAGAGCCCCTGGGTGAGTCGGAAGGTGTCGTTGAGACAGTTCGCCTCGTGATTGGCCACGTGGCGCGCGTCCTGAAAGTGGTCCCACGTGGTGATGACCGAAAAGGCGATGAGCACGGCGTAGAGCGTGCCCACGATCTGGATGAAGGTGGTGGCGATGGGCGTGTGCTCCTCGAGAAACTGGAGGGCGGCCCAGCGGCGCACTAGGATGAGGCCCGTGAGGGAGAGAGCCACACCGCCGCCGATGATGAGAAAAGCCGAAACCACTAGGTTCATTTCGCTCCTCCAAGGACGGGCCGTGTGTTGCTCCGGATATCCACGCCATGAGCTTATACAAAAGGGACCGCCGGAGAAAGGACCACATGGGCGAGAGGCCAGACGCGAAAATTGGGGAGGGACACAGGTGATGGGGCGTGGTGGGCCAGACCATCCACACAAGTTGTCACCGTCAGGTAACATTTGCGGCGAGAAGCACTACGACCTAGGGGAGCTTTTCGGCAGTCTGGAAGGAGGGATCTGGAAGGGGCGGACCTTGGACGGGTCTCGCTTTGGCCATGAGGATGCGCCGGGCCGGGCCCCACTGCAACTGCTCGCCCTGGCTCCACATCCAGACCATGACCTGGATGGCGTGCTCGGGATTGAACGGGGAGTAGGTAACCTCCGCATCCAAGAGGCCAGAGCTTTTCATGATTTCCACGTAGGCCTTGAAGGTGCGCGGCATGAACTGGCAAAGTCCGAGAAAACGCCCCGAGGGTGACTTGGCCGTCGCAAGGCCGCGGCTTTCCATGTGGATCACGCGAACGATTGCCGCCGATTGGTGCGGGATGCCGTAGAGGGTGGCATACCGGTCGACCAGCGATTGGATTTCCTCGCAGCTCAGTCGCTTCGGTGGAGGGATGGTCTTCGCGGTTGGGGTCTGGGCGTTCATCGACAACCCCGCAGCCAGTCCCAGGAGGACCGCCGCTGAGAGGAATCGCTTTTTAACTCGTCCGTTTGCCATCGCCCGCCTTATCGAATTGTCCATGGAATGAACAGATCATACCACGAATTGCCCCCGATGGGAAGTAGGAGTTCTCATACCTCCACTAAATCAAGTGGGTTGCAAGAGTATTCCCATCGGGGGTGTTATAGTGATTTCGTCATAGGAGGCCCTCCATGAGCGACAAGGTGTACAAAAAGATCCGAGTGGTCGGGTGTTCGTCCAAGAACTTCGAGGATGCCGTGAGCCTGGCCGTGGCCAAGGCCTCCGAGTCGCTCGACGGGCTGTCCTGGTTCGAGGTGGTGGAGTTCCGCGGGGCGGTTAACGGCGGGAAGGTCGAGGAGTGGCAGGCGACGGTGGATCTGTCGTTCAAGCTGAAGTGACCTGGCAGGCTGTTGAGAAACGAGTCAGCCATCACATCACCCTGAGAAACCGAGCCGGACCGTATGCTCCGGCGTAGGGTTGAGTGCTGCTGGGACGGCACAAGGAGGTTGACGGCAGCTATGGCGTCCTACTCCTGAGCCATTTTCTCCAGGTCCTGCTTCGTCTCTTGGGTCCGCCGGTCCTTTCGGTGCTTGTGTATTTTTTCAACTTTCTTGGGAAGGGGCACCCGACCCTTCCCAAGATCTTCCTTCTTGATGGTGATGGTCGTGGTCTTGCGCTTGGTCATGGCGCCTAATAGGGCGTGACGCCCCAGATGGCCACATAGGCGCCGGCCTTCAGAAACTCCCCTATTTTGTGTGCGTTGTTGTTGTCCGTGGGGTCCTGAAAGGTCTGATTCAGGCTTTCCGGGTCCACCCTCACGGTGCAGTGCGCCTTGTCCATCACCGCATCCACCGTCCCGATGGAGAACCGGAACACGGCGCCTTGCCTGACGATGACCAGCTTGACCGGACTTCCGACGGCCACCTGCACCGCCGGGGACGCACCGGGGTCCAGGACCCGGGACGGGTCGGGGACACCCGTGCTGAGTTGAGAATTCAAGGGTTGGGCAGTCTCGCCCTGGACGGTGACATCCAGAAAGACGCCGCTATCCCTCCTCGTGACTTGGTCGATGGTGCCGACGCGCGTGGCAGGATCCTCACCGACCACGCCGAGCGTCAGGCACAATCCAAACACAGCGAGCGCCGCCCATATCGGAAACGCTCTCCTTCGATGAGCCATCAGGACCTCCCGCCCCAAAATCGGGCCTTACCTACCCCCCAATGTAAGTCCCGGCGAGCCTCTCGTCCACAACGGGCCGTCGCCGAGGTCCCTCATCACCCTCACCGATCGCCAAGCGGGTGGTCCGCCCATCCGTGAAACTTGCCCAGCCGGCGGTATTCCTCCACGTAATCCGCGTAGTTTCTCCATCCCTCGCGCACGGCGTGGCGCTCCTGATCCGTGAGGGGCCGAACGGCCCTCGCCGGCGAGCCCAGGACGAGGTGACCGGGGGGCATGACCCTGCCCTGGGTCACCACGGACCCCGCACCGATGATCACCTCCGCGCCTATGTTGCACCCATCAAGGAGGATGGCGCCCATGCCCACCAGCGTGGTGCCCTCCAGGGTGCAGCCGTGAAGAATGGCTCCATGGCCGATGACCACGCACGGACCGATTTCCAAGGGATGGGTCTCATGGGTCGTGTGGAGGGCGCAGTTGTCCTGAACATTGGTGTTTTCCCCGATGCGGATGTGGTGGACGTCGCCTCGGATGGAGGCATTGCACCACACCGAAGCGCCCCGCGCGATGGTCACGTCGCCGTTGATGCGCGCGGTGGGATCTACGTAGACGGAGGGGTGGATGTCGGGGTGCTTCTCAAGATGGGCAAGGCGCATGGGCGTCCTCGAGGTGTCGAATGATCGAATGTCGAGAGGGTTTTCTTAACTCCGAAGTGTTCAATCCCTCATCCCTCATTCTATTCCGTCCTCACGACCTTGTCGTACACCCAAAGCGCAAGGGCGATGAGCACGGCCCAAATCCCGAAGGCGTACCAGACCCACTCGGCGTGCCCGAGGCGCTCGGAGAAGAACCTGACCAGATGGGCGCCCACGGAGGGCCCGACGCCGAACCCGATGGCAAAGGGCAGGAACCCGTACCCGATGTAGAGGGCCAGCTTGTCTTTGGGCGCGATGACCGAAACGTACTCCACCATACGGGGGCTGAACATCATTTCCCCCACGGACCAGATGACGAGCGACAGGCTCACCGCCCAGGCCCCGAGGTGCCCGCCGAAGAGGTCCACGGTGGAGACGGCCACGGCGGAGATGAGGACGCCGGCCACCATGGAGGGGAGCGCCCGGTAGCGGGACATCCACTTCCCCACCAGCAGTTGGAACAGCACGATCATGATCGGATCCACGGCCTGGAAGTACTCGATGCGGGATTTCATGGCCGGGGTTCAGCGAGGTGATGTAGAGGGGGATGTTGGTCCAGATCTGGCTGTAGAGGGCCCATACGCCCGAGAAGATGAGGATGAACACCAGCAGTTTCCCATCCCCGAGCCGCTGGGGCTGGAGCAGCGGGTGGGAAGACGGCCTGCCCGTGCGGCCTTGCCAGATCGGAAGATAGAGGTCTGCCAAGATATTGAGGACCACCCATGTCCCCGCGACGACCCAGGCGTCCTGTCCCTTGAAGAACGGTGCGTCCCGGACGACATACAGAACCCCGAGTCCGGCCACGGTGACCATGAGGCGCGCGTTACCCAACACCACCACCATCTCCGCCAGAACGGTCCCCAGCGATTTGGCCTTCGCGGCCTCCGCCACGGGGAGGTTGCGGAACATGAGGAGGGCCACAGCCAGGGCCGAAGCCTCCACCACGCCGCAGGCCACGAAAATCAAAGCCGGATGGCCCGTGGAGGTGCGGACGGTATTGGCGAGAAAGGGGCCGATGAACGAACCCACGTTGATGACCATGTAGTAGATGGAGAAGCCCAGCGTCCGGTTCTCGTCGGTGGAGGCCGCCTTGACCGTCCCCGCGATGACCGGCTTCATGACGGCGCCTCCGAGGGCGATGACCATGAGGGCCGCGAACACAGCCGGGTAGGCCGTGACCCTGCTGGCGAGGAAGTAGCCCGCGGTGATGATCACCAGGGAGACCGCCATGGTCTGCCTGAAGCCGTAACGATCCGCCAGGGCGCCGATGAGGATGGGCAGGAAGTACCCCATGAAGAGCATGGCGCCGTACATGGCGCTGGCCCGGAGGTCCCCGAACCCCAAGTCCTCCGCCAGATAGATGATGAGGTAGCTGAGCATGCAGTAGGAGGCCAGGCAGTGGAGGAGCTCCGTGATGATGGCCGCCCAGAAAGTCCGGTTGAACTGGCGTAAGCTGTCCCCGAGGGAAGTGGTCATCCGCGTTCACCTATCCTTTTGAGGATCCCCGTGATATCCCTGTCGTAATTGTGAATCCAGAGGACCTCCAGGCCCAGGTGGTCGAAGGCGTCCCATACGGCCCGGCGGCTGGCGGAGTAGCGGATCGCGCTCCGGGCGTCTCGCGGCAGGGGCGCGGGAGGCTTGAGGAGGATGTAGTGTCGGAAGGGCGTGAAGCGAGCCCCCGGGCCAAATCCAGCAGCCGTCCTCAGGTTGGGGTCCTCGCCGGAGGTCCCAACCAGGAGACACGTGGATCGGGCCAGGAGCTGCAGTGCCACGTGGTCGGTCCAGTGGTACCCCTGGTGAAGCAGGCCGTGGTAGTCGTCCTCGGAGAGAATGAGTCCTTCGGAGTGGGCGGCTTGGCGGTCGGCGGGAAGGTACCCATGGGTGTGGTAGATGGGGATTCTCCCCGGTTGCAGGCCGATGGGCGCGGAGAAGACCGCCTGGTATCGGCCCTCCACACCAAGCTCGCGGGCGAAGGTCTCCAGGAGGTCGTCGAAGTTGGCCGTCAGGACGGCGTAGAGATTATCAAGGTCGAGCACTGCGCGAACGGTGCGGGAGAGGCGCACGGGGCCCTCGTACAGCGCCGCCCGGACCTCGTCGAGGTAGCGCGCGCCGAGCTTGGCCTTCAGGTACCGCCCCACCATGGGCCGCACGCGGTCCGCCAGAGTTGCCTCGATGTCCCTCGCGTGGAGTGGCGCCTCCTCGGGCCCCACGGCTTCGTACAATCCCTCCAGCGCGCGCCTCAGGAGGCGGCGGTTGAGCTCGGACCAGACGGGAAGGCCGCAACCCTTGGAGACTCCCGCCCCCACGATGAGGCACAGGCGCCCGCACCGGTAGGCCGAAGCCAGGGCCCTCACCTGGGGCAGGTTCCAGTCCTGCTCTTTGGATACTTCCTTGAGGGCGAGGGGATGCGCGTGAGCGGTCATGGGGCCCTCGGTGCCGCGCCGGGCGGCCACCGCCCGGTCAACAGGTTGCACGGAGACTCCCGTGGGCCGCGAGTTTCCAGTGCGCCTGCTGGGTCCCACCGAGTGTAGCCGAGCGCATGCTCGCCGCGCAACGCCCCCTGGGAACCCCAATCCCGCGATGGGCGCATGCACGGCAGGTGAAAACCCATGAGGAGTGAGCGTTGCAGCTCTAATCGCGTTTCGCCTATCAAAGGATCGGGGCCGCCTCCGAGCATGGCGAGGAGGCTCCAAGGGTGGGGTGGGGTCCCCGGCGGGCTTTGCCCGCGGTGCGGGGCCCCGAAGGGCACGATCCCGAACCGGGCGGCTTTGCTGGCGGTTCGGGACGAGGACGCTATGGCCCTCCCCGCCTCCGAGGTCACGCCGCAGACACCCAAAGCCACCGCCATGTCGAGGGCAAGAGAATTCCATCGCGGAATTTGGGGGGAAGCCAAGGGGCGCCAGGCGGCGAACCCCATGGGAGATGCTGGACCCGCATGGCAAGACGGGGCGAAGGACTATATACTGCTTAAGTACTTACGGAGATCGAGCCGCCGGAAGGGCGGCGGCTTGGGGGTGGCGCATGGCGGACCTGGTAGCATTGGTTCTTTCCGCGTCCTCGTGGCAGTTGGGCTTGGCGGCCGCAATTCTGGCCGCGGCGGGCTTGGCTTGGCTGCAATTTCGTAAGGCCAGATCCCTTCAGCACCTCCTGGACTTCGATCGGCGCCTGAAGGACCTCATGAACAAGGCCCCCGTGGGCATCGTGGCCTATCGCAAGCGCGCGCTCGTTTATGCGAATGAGGCCTGCCTGCGCCTTCTGGCCGTGCCCTCGGTGGAGGAGTTGTCCAAGCGAAACCCCATGGACTTCTTCGCCCCCCACGAGCGGGAGCGAATCATGGGGTACATCGCAGCGAGAGAGACGGGACAGCCCGCGCCCAGCGGTTACGAGGTGGACGCGCTGAGGGCCACGGGAGAATCCTTCCCCATGACAGTCCGGATCTCGCAGGCAGACCTGAACGACGGGCCTGCCGTCCTCATGTTCATCGAAGACGCGACGGAGCGGGTGTCGACGCGAAACGCCCTCCAAAAATCGGAGAGAGAGTACCGGGGGCTTTTCGAGGCGGCCCACGATGCCATCTTGATCTTCGAACCGGCGGATGAGCGTATCCTCGATGCCAACGAGCGGGCCTGCCAGATGTACGGCCTGCCCCGCGAGGAGCTCGTGGGAAGGTCGCTCTTGGAGTTTTCAACGGACGCGGCGACCGGAAGGAAGAGGATAGAAGACATGAGGGCCGAAGGCGTCCTCGCAGGATTCCAGACGGTCCACCGGCGCCACGACGGGACCCGCATCTCGCTGGATGTGAATGCGTCCATCGTCGAGTACAAGGGCCGCGAGGCCGTGCTTTCCATCCACAGGGACATCACGCAGCGCCTCGGCGCCGAGGCCGCACTCCGCCGGAGCGAAGAAAACTACCGCCTTCTCGTGGAAAACCAGACCGAGCTCGTGGTGAAGGTGGACCGGGAAGGCCGGTTCCTGTTCGTGAGTCCATCGTACTGCGAGCTCTTCGGTAAGGAAGAAACGGACTTGCTGGGCAAGGCCCTCCTGCCCCCGGTCCACGAGGAGGACCAGGGCGCGACCCTCAAAGCCATGAAGGCCTTGGATCTCTGGCCCAATACCGCCTACGTGGAGCAGCGCGTCTTGACGACCAAGGGCTGGCGATGGATCGCCTGGAACTATCGGGCTGTGCTGAGTTCCGAGGGGCGCTTGGACGCGGTTGTCGGCATCGGGCGAGATGTGACGGAGCGACGAGCCTCCGAGGATGCACTCAGAGAAAGCGAACAAATTTTCCGGGCGCTCGCCGAGAGTTCCAGCGTGACCATCGCCATTTATCAGGGTCAGAATCTGGTCTACACCAACCCCTCCGCCGAAAAGCTCTCGGGGTATACAGCCTCGGAACTCGCCGGTATGCCCCTGACACGCCTCATGCACCCGGACTACCGGGATCTGCTGGTCAAACGCGCGCAGGCCCGCCAGCGGGGAGAGCCCGTGTTGAGCCAGTACGAAGCTCCCCTGCTCCGGAAGGACGGGGGGACCCGGTGGCTCCTCGTCAGCGCGGCCAGAATCACCTACAAGGGCGAGCCGGCAGGCCTCATCACCGCATTCGACGTGACCGAGCGCCGTTCCATCGAAGAGGCCCTGCGACAATCCGCCCACGAGATCCAGTCCATCTTCAAGGCCTTGCCGGACCTGTACTTCAGGCTGGACGCGGAGGGCAAGATCCTGGATTGGCGGTCCGGAAGGGACGAGGACCTGTTCCTCCGCCCCGAGCAGTTCTTGGGCCGGAGGATGCAGGACGTCATCCCACCGGACGCGGCGGCCAAGATCAGCCGGGCGTTCCGCGAAGTGCAGGGCGGTGCCAGCACCGCCGCCGCCGAGTACACCCTCCCCATGCCCGGCGGGGATCAGGCCTTCGAAGCGCGCTTGGCGCCCCTCTTCCAAGACCAAGTCGTGGCCGTGGTCAGGAACGTCACGGAGAGGCGGCACGCCCAAGAGCGCCTCAGCGCCTCGGAGGAGAGATACCGGGCGATGATTGAATCGTCCCCCCTCGGTATCTATACATACGTCCTCGACCAGAACGACCGGTTGGTTTTCACCGCGGCAAACCCTGCCGCCGATAGGATCATAGGGATCGACCACAAGCCCCTGCATGGGATGACCATCGAGGAGGCCTTTCCCTCCCTGGCCGGGACCGAGATTCCTGCTCACTTCAGAGCGGTTTGCGAGGGGGGGCCAACCTGGCACACGGAACGCGTGGATTATGAGGACGAGCGCATTCGGGGCGCCTACGAGGTCTACGCCTTTAATACGGGCCACCGGTCCGCCAGCGTCATGTTCAGCGACATCACGGATCGATCCCGCCTCGCAGCCGAGGTCTCCTCCTGGAAGCAGCGCTTCGAGCTCGTCACGGCGGCTTCACGCGAGGTTGTTTACGACTACCACGTGCCCAGCGGGAGCATCCTTTGGAGTGGAAGCGTCGAAGAGGTCCTGGGCTACTCGCCCGGAGAAATGGGAGACATCGACAAATGGAGCGTGCGCATCCACGCCGAGGACCGCGACGAAGCTCTGCGACTCCTAGACGAGGCAAGGCGGGAGTCGAAACTCTATGAAGTCGACTACCGATTCATGCACCGGGGCGGACACTACGTCTACATCCTCCACCGAGGGTTCTTTTTGAGGGACGGCGCTGGCGAGACCGTCCGCATGATCGGGATGATGGCGGACGTCACACAGGACAGGAGAACGCTCCAAGCCCTGCAGGAGAGCGAGGAGCACTTCCGGCGCACCTTCGACCTGTCCCCGGTAGGATCGGTGATGGTGGACCTGGACCGCCGGTTCATCCGGTGCAACGAGGCCTACTGCCGATTCCTCGGATACAGTGAGCAGGAACTCTCTGGAAAAACCTTTCTGGACGTGACCCACCCGGAGGACCGGGAGATCGGCATGGCGGAGATTGCGAGCCTCACCTCCGGTGAGCGCGAAATGGCGCATTTCCAAAAGCGTTACATCCGAAAAGACGGCGGCGTGGTCTGGGGCGAACTCACCGTCCGAACCGTGCCGGACGCAGAAGGTCACCCCCTGCATTTTCTAACGATCGTGCAGGACATCACGGAGCGGAAGCGAGCCGATGAGGCCCTTCGCGCCTCCGAAAACCGCTACCGCTCCTCGCGGAGACGGCGAACGACGCCATCTTTCTGGCGGACGCCCAAACCGGCATGCTCGTCGACGCGAACCGCAGGGCCCAGGACCTCATTGGACGCGACCTGGACGAGATCCGCGCCATGCACCAGACCGAGTTGCACCCTGCGGCCGAACGGGAGCGCTACGCGGCCATGTTCCAGGATCACATCAGCAGGGGCGTAGCCATCTCGGAAGACATCTTGCTGCAGCACCGGGATGGTCACCTTCTGCCGGCCGAGGTGAGCGCCGCCCTCTTCGAGATCGAGGGGCGACCATTCGTTCAAGGCATCTTCCGCGACATCACGGAGCGGAGGCTCGCCGAGGCCGCCATCCTGGCCAGCGAGGCAAAGCTGCGCCTGATTCTGGAGAACGTGCAGGAGATCATCTACGACGTCTCCTTCGACACGGGGCCGCTCACCTCCTCCACGAATTATGTCAGCGCCCAAGTGGAGAGCCTGATCGGGTACACGCCCCAGGAGTTCTACGATAATCCCTGGCTTTTCCAGTCCATCCTCCACCCCGACGATGAGGACGAAACGAGAACCTTCATGAACCGATTAATCGAAACTGGGGAGGGGGGCCTTCGACAGTACCGCCTTCGGCACAAGACCACGGGCGAGTACCACTGGATGGACGACCGAGTGGTACCTGTCAAGGACGACGCGGGAGCTGTCGTTGGGTTCCAGGGCGTTGCCCGGGACGTGACGGAGCAAAGGCTGGCCGAGGAAGCCCTGAGAAAGTCCGAGACCAACTTCAGGAGCCTCTATCAGCAGCTGCAGGACGGATTTGTCAAGGTCGGCATGGACGGTACGATCCTCGAATGCAACGACGCCTACTGCGCGCTAACGGGTTACACGAGGGAGGAGCTGGGGCGTTTCACCTACATGGACCTCACCCCCGAGAATTGGCACGCCATGGAGCGGCGTCACCTCGAAGATGAAATCCTGAAATTGGGCGCCTCGGAACTCTACGAGAAGGAGTACAGACGGAAAGACGGCTCTCTGGTCCCTGTAGAACTCAGGGCGCAGGTCACGCGCGACGGCGACGGGACTCCCCTATTCATGTGGGCCGTCGTCCGCGACATCATCGGAGCGGAAGGAGGCCGAGGCCGCCCTGATCGAGAGCGAAGCCGCGCCTCCGTAAGATCATCGATCAGTCCCCCCTCTCCATGGCCATCGTCGCCATGGACGGAACCATCGAGTACATCAACCGGTGGGCCATCGACACCTTCGGGTACGAGCCCGAGGACATCCCCACCATGGACCGGTGGTGGCTCAGGCCTATCCCGATGAGGGCTACGAAACAGCAAGTCATGGCCACCTGGATGGGCCTCCTGGAAAAGGCCATCGCTCTGAGAATCACGAGATCGAAGGCCGGGAGTATTGGGTCACCTGCAAAGACGGCGTCAGTCAAGAGCGTGCTCTATCTTCGGGGTGCCCGTGGCGGACAAAGTGTTCGTCATGTTCCAGGACGTGACGGAGCGCGCCCGCGCGGAGGAGGCCCTGCGAGCGCAGTTGGCGCGCCACCGGGCGCTGGTCGAAAACGCCAGGGCCATCATCCTCCAGTTCGATCCCGACCTGACGATCACCTATTGGAATGAATACGCCGCCGAGTTCTTCGGCTTCTCGCGCCCGGAGGCCCTGGGCGCGAACCTCCTCGATACCGTCGTCCCGAGGACGGATACTTCGGGCCGCAACCTGGAGGTCATGATCCGCGAGATCGCTCTGGACCCCAACCGCTATGCCGCCAACATCAACGAAAACCTTACCAAAGACGGCCGGCGGGTCTGGGTGGCCTGGAGCAACCGCCCGATAGTTGACCCCCACGGCCGCCTGGAGGGAGTCCTGTCGATCGGCACCGACATCACGGAACTCAAGCGCGCCGAGGTGGAGCTGAGGCGCACCAATCGGCAACTCCTGGCCGTGGCAGCCTCCAACCAAGCCATGGGCCAGTTCACGGATGTCAAAACCGCCATGCAATCTATCTGCGAGGCGGCGATAGGCGCTTTTGGCGCATCCATGGCATGGGTCGGAATGGTCGTCCCCGAGAGCACCGAGGTGACCCCTCTGGCCTCCGCCGGCCGGGACGAGGGGTACACCGACCAGGTCCGAGTCCGATGGGATCTTTCGCCCAGGGCCATGGGCCCCGCGGGCAGGGCCATCAAGACGCGGAAACCCCAGATTATGCGCGTGGACGAGCCCGACTTCGCCCCATGGCGAGACGAGGCCGTCAAGCGAGGATTCCAGGTCGTCTGCGCCCTGCCCTTGACCCAGGGGGAAGAGGTTCGGGGCGTCATTACCCTTTACAGCGAAGACCCGGTGACTTTTGACCCGGGATCCTTCGAAATCCTCGAAGTCTTCGCGGGCCAGTGCGCCATGGTGTTGGTCAACGCCGCACTCTACGACGAAGCCCACCGCACCATCGAGGAACTCTGGAAGGCCAACGAGGAGTTGAAGAAGGGGTAAGGGAGTGGTGTTTAGTGTTTAGTGTTTAGTGTTTAGCGTCTTGCGTCTCGCGCCTCGCGTCCTGCTCCTGCTCTCGCGTTTGCCCGTCTCACTCGTCCCCAAACCGGGTTGCGACCAGAGCTTCGATTCGACCCAAGGCCGCCTCAAGCCGATCCAGCCGGTCGTGGATTTTCCCGAACTGGCGCCCGAAGATCTCGGCTTCTTCAACCTCCCGGATGAGGTCGGGAAACGCCCCGGTCCCGCGGTCCTGACCTGCCGTTCGGACAGCTCCCGGTTCGGCGTACTGTCGCTCGATGTTTTCGAGGATGCTCGATTGGGGCGCCACCATGGGAGACACGGACCACCCGGTGTGGCTCTCCACCGCCTCGATGATTTCGAAATCCATGGGATCGCACATGGCCAGGAAGAGCTTTCCATTCTCCTCCCGGACGGGCAGGATGTGGCACTGCAGGGCCAGTTCCCTGGGTACGGCCTCCAAAAGGCGGGGCTGAATTTCGAGGCTGGTCAGGGAGACGCATGGGATGTCCAGCTGCCTGGAGAGGAACGCCGTGAGCACGTTCTCATCCACGAAATGCAAGGCGAGAAGCGTGGACCCGAACCTGGTCCCGCGCTGCTTCTGCTCCTGGAGGGCGATCTTGAGTTGGACCTCGTCTATCAGGTTGGCTTCGAGGAGCATGTCTCCGAGCTTGGGCCTGTTCACGGCGGGATCCTCCACGGCGAGTTTATCTCCCCCGCAAGGACTCCGCAAGAGCGCGCCCGCTGTTCTTGCTTCTAACTTTTCACTTCTGACTCTTCCCGCACCCGCGAGTTGACAGACTGTTAATGCACAAGCCTGGGTTTGAACTGTCCCGCCGAGGCCATCTGGGCGAGGGCCTCATCGAGTTCTTTTTGGACCATGGCGAAGCGCTCCTCGATGCCAGACGCCTCCAGGAGATCCTGCTTCCGGTCTCCCGACACGCCCAACAGCTGCGCCACGGCGGCCGCCAGGGGTTCATCCTCCACTTGGGCCAGCTGGCTCACCAGCTCGTTCACGGCGGCTTCCCCACCCTCCACCTTGTCGTCTAAAAAGACCGTCAGCGAGGCCAGAACGGTGAGGCGCGCCAGGCTGGGAGCAGACTCTTCGGCGCCTCGGACCTCCGCGTCGTGACGGATGCTCACCAGGCGGTACTGCGTGAGCGTATCCAGCTCCTGCGTGATGTGGAAGCGCTCCACGCCCAGGAGCCAAATAAGAAAACGCCCGTCCTCAAACTCGCTGTGCCGCGCAATGACGCAGGCGCAGCCGATCTCACGAACGGGCGGGTTGAGAGGCTGCTCCTGTTCGTGACCCGGGAGGATCTGGACCATTCCGATGATGCCGTGGCTGGACAGCGCGTCCCGAATCATCTCGCGGTAGCGCGGCTCGAAGATGTGCAGGGGAAGGACCTCGCCCGGCAAGAGCACGGTCTTGGGCAGCGGGAAAATGGGAATCACGTCGGGAACCGGAACCATGACCACCGGATGCCTCCTCGGGCGAGCACATCCCACGCATCGGGATCCCCCTGCCCTTCACATCCCCTTAACGCTCATCGCCTCCCGGGTTATTTCTTCGAGCTAATCAATCCACTCCATGTGGGGCACCCCCGTGAAAAACAGGGCGGCCCTGACTTCGCCCCCCGGCTCCGCGCGCCGTGCCATCTCCGCGTAGGCGCGGAGCTGGGCGCCGTGCATCTGGCGCTGCGACTGGATCCATTCCGACAGGTTCGAGCCGGGGCGGCCCGTTTTAAAGTCCAAGATGACCCTTCCGGACGGCGAACGCAGGAGGAGATCCAATCTTCCCACGCGAACCCGCCCCTTCCCATCGAAGTCTTCCAGGGGCCATTCGGCCACAACCTCCGCGCCCTCCGTCAGTGCTCTGAAGGGAGGGAAGGCCCAGGCGAGGCGGGCCTCTTCCCTGACTTGGCCGGCGAGTGCCGTGGCCCGGGCTGGGAGTACGCCTTCCCGGGTGAGTGCCATGGTCACTGCCCGCGCACCGGGCGGCTGTTCACCGTGGGCCAACGTTTCGAAGATTCGGTGGAGGACGACGCCCCGGGCTCTGGCTTCGGGATCCGGCTCGTCGGCCCCCGGTCGAACCGCCTGCGCCGTCTCCTCCTCCACCTCGGAAGGGCTCGCGATCACGTAGGGCAGAGCCGCGGGCTCGAAGGGAGGAGCCTCCGGGAGGAGCTTCGCGGTAGGGGCAAGCCGAAAAGAGACGGGAGCGATGGCGGGATCGCGCTCAAGGGAGAAGAGGGGCGAACCGATGAGCCCCTCTTCCCATGCTTCCTCCACCGCCGTCAGGGCCGGTCCCGCTTTGGTCGAGGCCGTGCCGTCCTTGCGCCGCGGATCGAGTCCCGAGAGCGTGAGCGTTTCTCGCGCTCGGGTGGCGGCCACGTAGAACTGGCGTTTGAACTCCGCCCGGTCGCGGCCTCGCCCCAGCTCGGAGAGGAGCACATGCGCCAAGACTTTTTCGCCCGTCCGCCGGTCCGCCGTGGCGGCGGCCAGGGGGACCCGCCCACCACCGGGCACGCGATCCATGAGGAACGCAGGCGCTTCCCCCCGGCCCCGGCCGGGCCGATAGTCCAAGTCGACCGCGAAGACGTGATCGAACTCCAGGCCCTTGGACCCATGGATGGTCATGACCTGCACGCCCGATACCGCTCCCCGAGGGTCCGGCGGCGTGTAGGCGCTCTCCAGGAGGCGCTCGAGGCGGGCGAGGGCCTCCTCTCCCGGTGAGGAGGGGCACTTGCCGAGGAGTTCGAAGAGCGCCATGGCGTTGGCCACACCCGAGGGACCCGAGGCGAGGGCCGTGACCGCAGGCCCCTCGAGCGTTTCCCAGAGGCGTTGGAGGGTCACGGCGAAGGGTTCCCGCCCGAAGGCGCTCGCCGCTTCGTCCAGCGCGGCGGCAAAACGCTCCAGGCGCGGGTGGGCGTGCCGGGCCTCCTTCAGCCTGGCGGACCAGAGGCCCGGGCCCGAGGCGGACGAGGCCTCCAGCGCCACCAGGGGCACGCGGCACCATGGCGCCCTCGCCGCACCCGCCCAGGCGATATCGTCGTAGGGCCTGACCAGCGCCCGGAAGAGGTTGAGCAGGTGCCTGACCTCGGGCGCGTCCAACATGGGCCTTCCCTCCCTGATCCTGAGGGGAATCCCCAGCGCCTCCAGGGCCGTCACGAAGGGAGAGAGGTGGGTCCGAGCGGGGATGAGGAGGGCCACCTGGCCGCCGGGCACCCCCTTCGAAAGCAGCGCCCCCACCCGCCCCGCCACGAAGGCCGCCTCCCTGCATCTGGCCTGGTCGGGATCCGCCTGTTCCTCGGCCCGGTTCTTTCCTGTCCAGCAGGTAAACAGGGCCGCGGACACGGACGGCGAATCATGGGGGAGGCTCCTCCGGAGCGGCAGGGCCTGGAGGCACCTCTCTCGCCGCCTCCGAGGGCGCGAAAGCCACTTCGTCCTGCGCCTCGTCGGGGGACGCCATGACCTTGGCGAAGAGGGCATTGGCGAAGTCCACAAGAGGGGGCCGGGAGCGGAAGTTGGCCGTCAGGCGAAGGTTTTCCAGGGGAAAGACGGGCTCTCCCTCGCGGGGCAGGCCCTCCCGCTGCAGGCCACGGAAGAGGGCCACCTCGGCTCGGCGGAACCGGTAGATGGACTGCTTGGGATCTCCCACGACGAAGAGCGTGTTCGCTCCGCGCGGCTCCCACCCCTGGGTGAGGAGGCTCAGGATCCCGACCTGCGCGTCGTTGACGTCCTGGGCCTCGTCCACCAGGAGGTGCCTGAGGTGTTCGTGGAAAAAGACCAGGCTCTCGCTGGGACATTGGACGTGGCCAAGCGCGCGAAGAGCCGCCGACTCGAGCTCGTTGAAGTCCATGCCCCGGGCGTCCCTGGCGCGTCGGAACCGGTCCAGAACGGCTCCCGCGAGGCACACCATATCGGCCAGGGCCACTGCGCCCACGCGGTCCTTGGCGCCGTCTTCGGCACCCCCGCATGCCTCCGGCCATGAGGCCACGAAGGCCAGACGCATCGCCACCTCGGGAGGGAGCTCGGTGATGAGCGCCGAGGCGGGGTGCTTCTTGAAGCCCTCCGGAAACCCGCTTTTGGGCGTCAGCGCGGCGCGGACCTTCCGGCTCCCGGGCGCCTTGTCCGAATCGCCCGTGAGAAACACCTCTGCGGCGAGCTTCCAGGAGGAGATATCCGCCTGAGCCGTCCCCGGAACGGCCGAAGCGAGTTTCCCCGCCTGGGAGGAACCCGCGGCTTCCAGCGCCGATCGGAGGCCCGCCCAAGCTTCCGCGCGGGCGCCAAAGTACTCCCGAAGGGGTTCCATGAAAGAGGCCCCGAGAAGCACCACGCGCGCCTCGAGCTCGCCCGCGAAACCCTCCATGCCCCCCTTGGCGAGAAGGGAAGCCAGCGGGAGCAGGCGGTCGCGGCGGCGCAGGAGGTCGAGAACCTGTTCGCGGATCGTCCCCACGCTGTTGTCCGCCGATGCCAGCCGCCGCTTGAAAGCCGCCGTCTCCTCGGGCGTGGCCCTTTCCGCGGAAATCGCGGCCAGGGTTTCCGACACGCAGGAGGCGAGCAGTTCCTCCTGCTCCACGGGCTCCAGCAGCCCCAGGCCAGGAGGGACATCCGCCTCCAGGGGCCAGCCTCGCACCACGGAGGCGCAGAAGCCGTGAAAGGTGCTGATCTGCAAGGTGTCGCGGCTCAGGAGGAGGTCCCCCATGCCGCGGTGGGCGTCCACAGCGGCGTGCGCGAGACCCAGGAATCGGTCCTCCCAGGAGTCGCTGCCATGAACCGGCTCCCCCGCGAGGGCCCGTTTGAGCGCCCGCGTGATCCGGTCCGCCATTTCGGCTGCCGCCCGGTTGGTGAACGTGACGGCCAGGATCTGGCGGGGATGTGCCACCCGGGCCAGGAGCGTGAGGTAGCGTGCCGCGAGGAGGGCCGTCTTGCCGCTCCCCGCCGGGGATTCCAGGATGACGCTGCGGGCCGGATCCAGGGCTTGTTGGCGAATCCGGGCATCGGCGGGAGGGGCGCTCATACCGTCTCCTCCTCGGCGTCTTCTTCCTCGTTCTCGGCGGCGGCGGGCCCGTCGAATCTGCCGCAGAGGTCATAGACCTCACAGTACTGGCAGGCCCCGTTTCGCTTGGTAAAGGCACCCCTGGATGCGGGCCGGGGATCGGCCGGGAACAGCCCTTGAACGCCGTCCGCCATCCGCGCTTGCGCGGCCCCGATCCACCGGGGCAGAAACTCAGCCCAATCCACCTCCTGGCGTCTGACCTGGAGGGGCTCGACGGCCGCCTCCCCGGGTTTTCGCAAGGCGATGTACCCCGCCCGAATGCCGGCCAGCGCCGGTTCGACCCCCTGCACCAAACCGCGCGTCAGCGCCAGGAGATAAGCTGGAAGCTGGGGTTCCTCGAATCGCTCCACCACCTGCGCCGCCGAAGGCGGGCGGCCGGACTTGTAGTCCCATACGGCCACTCCATGGTCCGGGTGACGGTCCACGCGATCCACGCGGCCCCTCAGCGTCACGGGACCCAGCGTGAGGCCCTGAAACTCGGCCTCCGCCGCCTCAAACTCCCACCCCGCCTCGGCACGCGCCAACTCCAGGTCCAACCACACCGTGAGGAGTCCCGGGGCGCCGATCTCGTCGTCCCCCATCCAGCGCAGGCGTTCCACCTCCCAGAACACGTTCCGCGGACGGTGGGCGAGTTCGGCATCGACCACCTGGGTCAACCACGAGAGCGCCTCCTCCCTGGATCCCTGGTCCCTCCCGCATCCGCCCCGAGGCCAGCCGGGGACGTTCCGGCGAAGCCCATCCACGAATGCCGCGAGGACGCGGTGGAGGACGCTCCCGCGCTCCAGCGGGTCGATGCCCTCCGAGGCCGACCGAAGTGGGGAGAGCCCGAGCACCGAGCCGGCGTAGAAGCGGAAGGGGCATGCGGTGAGTTCCCCGAACTGCGTCACGCGCCACTCGCCCGACAGCCGGAAGTCTGAGCGATCTTCCCCCCGTGCGCCCGGTGCGTCCGGCGGGCCCAATCCCGACGGGCCGGCTTCCGGGGAGGCAAGGAGGCTGTCCCTGAGCCACCGGGCCCGCATCCAGGGAGCAGGAGGGGCGGCCCAGAGGTCCACCGTCCTCACCAGGGTTTCACCCTCCGCCGAACACTCGTCGGCGGCCAGCGGGCACGGGGGCAAGAGGGCCTCGTCGTCCGTGGCCCAGGGGCGGCTCAGGTGGACCGAGGGGGCACCTGCCAGGAGCGCGGCCAAGATTCGGCGGGCCTCTTCCCAGCGCGATTCCGGGGTGCCGCCGGGCAGCAACCGCCGCTCCGCGGGATGCAGCAGGGGCCTGTCCAGCGCGGGCTGGGGAAGCGCGCCACCGTGAACCCCCACCACCCACAGTTCCTCGAAAGAGAGGCCCAGGGACTCTCTCAGGTCGAGCACTTGAATCCCCGCCGTTTCGGGGGTGGGCTCGGCGACCTGAAGCCCGGCGGCGCACGCGGTGATCCAGGCCAGGGCGCCCTCAGCGGTCACCTCCACGGAGCCGGCCTCCACCGCCGCGGCGTTGGCTACCTCGTCCAGGTGGCGTCGCGCCATGGCATCGGCATCCCGGCTGCCCTCTTCAAAGGCCACGAACCCCAAGCTGCTCCAACATGCCCGGAGCGATTCGATCCACCGGCTCAGCGCGGCCGTACCTGAGGAGGCCAGGCCCAACGAAGCCAGGTTGCGGAGGGCCGCCACAGGCAGGTTTTTGCGACCCAGGGCGTCCAGGCACGCCTGCAGATCCACTGGCGACGAGGAGGCAAACAGCGCCCCCCGAACGTCGCCCGCGCGCCTCGCCCCGCCGCCCGCGTAGGGTGAGCACAGGAGGGACGCAAGCAGCGGCGCGGGAGAAGGATCGGCGACCGCGCGCAGGGGCAGCAGGCCCGTGAGGAAGAGGGGGTGCTCCTCCAGGGGCGCTCCTCCGGCCAGGTTGTAGCGGATCTCCTTCGTCCGATCGGGGCGCGGTCCCCCGCCGGCCAG
This sequence comes from uncultured Acidobacteriota bacterium, assembly GCA_963772255.1. Taxonomy (GTDB): domain Bacteria; phylum Acidobacteriota; class UBA4820; order UBA4820; family DSQY01; genus JAKAJA01. The sequence continues at coordinate 333,207 of CAVYWK010000029.1, read as the reverse complement.
TTCGTCGAAGCACCGCTTCAGGAGGTCGAAGTAGGACGGATCGAGGTAGACGACGCCGAGGTCCGTCCGGCCCTCGTTCCACGCCTCCAGGACATCCGAGCAGACGGCTCGGCACTCCTGCATCGTGGTTCCGAAGGCCCTCGTGACCGGTGCCTTCTCTTCCGTGACAGCGCAGGTCAGACGCACCACTGCGGACCTCTCCGCCAGGGCTTCGAAGAGGAGTTCTTGCATGGGAGAGGGTGCCTGAAAGCCCGCCAGGACGACCCGCTTGGGTAGCGGCATGGTGCCCTTGAGCAAGGCGGCCCGCACGCCCAGGAGGGGTCGGGTTCCCGGGTGGAAGCCCTCGCGCTCCGCCAGTTTTTGGAAGCGCCTGGTGACCGTACGCCGCCAGTCGGAGAGATCGTGCCCGGGAGCACCCGAAGTGGGCGAGGAGCGGTGCTCGAGCAAGTCGTCGAAGACCCTCTGGAGGTCCCCATAGAGGGCAGGCCCCCGCGCCAAACCTTCGGGCGGCAAGACGGACGAGGCCGCCTCGTGCCAGAGACGCAGGGAGGCCACCCTGCCCATGGGGCGAGTCTCCGGCCACAGCGCCGCATGGGAGATCATGATCCATGCGTTCAGGCTCTGCACTTTGAGCCCGGCCCAGCCGCAGGGCCCAGACGAGACGCGCGCCGTGCGGTGGCGGTGGAGGATCCGCCGAGCCAGCCTCCCGCCCGCTGTGAGCACGAGGGCCCCGGCGTCCGCCTCCGCCACAAGGCGCTTTTCAAAGAGCTCCGCGCTCTCCATCGTGTTCCCGTCGAGCTGTGGCACGAAGGCCTCCCCCGGTGATTGTACCAAACCCAGGCTGGTCTATACTTTTGAGCTGGGGGTGCCAGTATGGATCGGGTGGACATCGTCATCATCGGTGCCGGGGTGGTGGGCCTCTCGGTGGCGGCGCACACGGCTGGGAAAGACCGGAGCGTCCTCCTGCTGGAGCGTCACGATTCCTTCGGCCGCGAGACGAGCAGCCGGAGCAGCGAAGTCATCCACGCCAGCATCTACTACCCTCCGGGCTCCCTCAAGGCGAGGCTCTGCGCGGAAGGCAACGACCTCATGGTCGATTTGTGCAGGCGCCACGGCATTCCCTATAAGAACACGGGCAAGCTCGTGGTGGCGGTCACCGATGAAGAGGCCTCGCGTCTGCCGGGTCTGCTGGCGGCGGCACGAGCCAGCGGGGCTAAGGGCGTCAAGATCATCGACGGGGAGGCGGCGGGGCGCCTCGATCCCAATGTGTCCTGCGTGGCGGCCCTCCACTGCCCCACTTCCGGCATCGTGGACTCCCACGCCCTTATGCAGCATTTCCGGGCCGTGGCCCTGGAGGGCGGCGCGGTGGAAGCTTACGGCGTGGAAGTGCGGACCCTCGATCGGCGGCACGGCGGATATCTCGTCGGCGTCAGGGAACCCGCGGGCGAGGTGTTTGAGGTGGAAGCGCGGGTCGTGGTCAACTGCGCGGGGCTGGGGTCGGGAGAGGTGTCGGCCATGGCGGGCATCGACATCGACCAGGCCCATTACCGCATCTTTTTCCGGAAGGGCATTTACTTCCGGGTCACCCGCGGGTTGGCCCACCTGCCTTCCATGCTCGTCTACCCCGTCCCGCCCGCGGACGCCACGGTGGGGATCCACACCTGCCCGGACCTCGCGGGGGGCATGCGGCTGGGGCCCCACGACGAATGGTCCGACCGGGTGGAGTACTCGGTGGACGAATCGCTCGGCAATCACTTCTACGAGGCCTGCAAGCCGTTTCTGCCGTCCCTCCAGAGGGACCATCTCCAGCCCGACACGGCCGGCATTCAGGCCAAGCGGTTCGGCCCGGGCGAACCCAGCAGGGACTTCGTGATCACCGACGAGGCCGACCGTGGCCTGCCCGGCTTCATCAACCTGGTGGGCATAGAGTCCCCGGGCCTCACCGCCTCCCCCGCCATCGGTAAGTTGGTAGCAGGATTGGTGAAAGAAGCGATCTAGGGGTCAGGTCTTGTATTTCAACATCAACCGACTGCCCGACCCACTCCTTGCCGATTTCCAACGTTCGCGTTAGCCCATCACCCCCGCCGCGCGGTGGGCCAACTCGGCCCAGCCACCCCGCCTCCGTCACCCTCCGCCCTCAAATGTCAAAATACAAGACCTGACCCCATTTCTTTACTCTCCCCTGAAAACGGGATTCCGTTTCTCCTTGATGGCGAGGAGTCCCTCGGCGTAGTCGGCGCTTTCGTAGACCATCTGGCGCAGACCCTGGATGCGCTCGAAGACCGTGGGTGGAAGGGGATGGGCCGCGGCCAGGAGGCGGATCTCCTCCTTCATGGCCGCGATGCTCAGGGGGCTGTTGCGCGTGATGCTCTCGGCCAGCGCGTAGGTGGTGGCCTCCAGCTCCTCCGACGGCACCATCCGGTTGAGGATGCCGCAGTCGTGGGACTCCTCCGCCGAAAGCATGCGGGCCGTGAAAAACATCTCCTTGACCCGGTTCACGCCCAGGATATTCATGAAGTGGAGGACGCCCGTGACATTGTACGGGATGCCCACCTTGGCGGGGGTCATGCAGAAGGAGGCCGTGGGGCTGCCCACGAGGATATCGCAGCTCATGGACAGGTCGCACGCCCCGCCCCAGACGCCGCCCTCGATCATGGCGATCACCGGGATTGGGAGTCCCTGGATGGCCCGGATGAGGACCAGGAGGGGATCGCTGTAGGTCAGGGGGTCGGTCCCGGCTGCGCTCAATTCGTGGACATCGTGGCCCGAGGACCAGATCTTGGCGCCGGGGTTGGCACGGAGGATGATCACACGCGCCTTGGCCCTTAAGAGCGCGTCGCAGGCCTGCGTCAGTTCCCCGATGAGCGCCCTGCTGAGCGCGTTGCGGTGCTCGTCGTGGTTCATGGTGAGCGTGCCGATGCCGTTTTCCAATTTGGACAGGACGAGCGACATGAATTCTCCCTCCTCCGTTGGATGAGGGCAGTATAGCCGAGGAAGAGGTGAGAGAGAGTTGAGAGTTGAGGGTGGAGGGACCGATAGCCGATAGCTGACAATGGCCGACAGCTATTCCCTTACCTCCACGCCTCGGCGGGCGCTATCCAGCGGTCCCCCGGGGCACCCTTGCGTCGAAGGAGATCGGCGGTGTAGCGGTCTCCGTTGGCCATGGCGATACCCAGCGGGGTGAACCCATCGCTGTCCCGCAGATCGATGCGCGCGCCCGACTTGAGCAGCAGCGCGACCAGGCCACGGGCTCCTGTCTCCACCGCCGCGTGCAAGGGAGTCCTGCCGCGATCGTCCGCCGCGTCGGGATTGGCGCCGTGTTCCAGCAGGAACCGGCCGAGTCCGAAGTTGGAGCGCTCGGCGGCCGTCTGGAGAGGGCTTCGGCCTTTCTTGTCGCGCACGTTGAGAGCCGCTCCGCGGTCCATCAGGAACTCCGCCATGCTCCCCCGCATGGTCCCGTTCGCTCCCGCACCCGAGGCGAAGAAGAGCGGCGTGCGCCCCGTTCCGTCCTGTCCGTTCACATCGGCCCCGTGGCTGATGAGGAGTTCGGCCAGGTCCTTCCGCCCGGACATGACGGCCGCCCCCAGGAGGGTCATCAGGTCCGGAGGGCCTGCGTTGGGATCGGCTCCGGCGGCCAGGAGGGACTGAGCCAACTCCCGGCTTTCGGCCTCCAGGGCCCAGGCCAGGGGAGTCCGGCCCGAATCGTCTGCCGCATTGGGATCCGCGCCCGCGGCGAGCAGGAGATCGACCAGATCGGTCTGGTCCGCACCCACGGCGAGGTTGAGACAGGTCAGTCCTCCGGGACCTTTGGCGTTCGTGCCCACCCCCGCGGCGATGAGGACCTTCGCCCGCTCCACCTCTCCCGCGGCCACGGCCCGAAGCAGATTCGCCTCGGGCACGCCCTTCTCCGAAGCGCCCCGGGCGCGGAGCTCCGCCGCCGCGCCCTCCTGTCCCGCCGCCACGGCCATGGCCAGGGGCGTGAGCCCGGAGTCGGTGGCCGCTTCCAGGCTGGCCCCGTAGGAGAGGAGCACCGGGAGAAGCTCCGCGGAGCCCGAATAGGCGGCCACATGGAGCGGCGTCGTGCCAACCTTGTCCGCCTTCTTGGGATCCGCACCCTTGGCGATGAGCGCTTCCACGGTGAGAGTGTCACCGTGAGCGCAGGCCCTCATGAGAGGCGTCACGCCGGTCCGATCCGCGCCGTTCGCATCGGCGCCCTTGGCCAGGAGCCACCGCCCCACCTCGCCATCGCCCCCATCCAGAGCATAGGCCAGCGCGTCCTTTCCCGACCGGTCCCGGGCGCCCACCTCGGCGCCGCCGGCCACGAGCAGTTCCGGGACCTCGAGAGAAGCTGTCCCGGAGGCGCTCGCCTGCAAGGGCGACACTCCCTCCTCGTCGGCGGCATTGGGATTGGCCCCGGCCCTCAGGAGCGCGCCGCACAACTGGACGGAGCCCATACGCGCGGCATAGTGAAGGGGCGTGGAGCCGTTCGCCTCGGCGGCATCGGGATCGGCGCCCTTGGCAAGCAGCCGCGCGCACAGGTCCTCCTGCCCCATGATGACGGCCAGGTGGAGCGCGGTGAGCTTCCCGGGCCCGGCCTCCCCCGGCTCCACGGTGGCGCCCCTCTCCATGAGGAGCGTCCAGACGGGGGACTTGCCACGGGCGAAGGCCCGCTGGATGGCCGTTCGGCCCCGGATGTCCCGGGCGCCCAAGGGGGCGCCGCGATCCAGAAGCAGCTCGCAGACCTCGGTCGCGCCTCCCGCCGCCGCGAGGTGCAGGGGGGTCTGTCCCGAGAGATCGGTGACCGCGGGGTCCGCGCCCCTCGCCAGGAGGAGGACCGCCACGTCCTTTCGGCCGTTGAAGCAGGCCCAATGCAGGGGCGTCCATCCGTCGTTGTCCTTGGCGTTGACGGCGGCCCCCCGGATGAGAAGCTGCTCGCAGAGGGTCTTGTGCGCGCCCATGGCCGCCAGGTGCAGTGGGGTGAATCCCTCCACCGTTCTGGCGTCCAATTTCGAGCCCTTGGCGAGCAGCAGTTCACAAACCTCCGAGTTTCCGCGGAATGCGGCGACGTGGAGGGGGGAATAGCCATCCTTCCGGTTGGCAGCCGATGGGAGCGCCCTTCTCGAGGAGAAGCTCACACAGGCTTCTGTCCCCTGAGAAAGCGGCCCAGTGCAGGGGCGTGTCGCCCTCCTCGGTCTCGGTGGACAGGGACGCCCCCTTGGCCAGGAGAAGGGCGGCGAGTGGACGGTTCCCACGGCGGCAGGCCGAGAGGAGGGCCGTCCAGCCCTGGTCCATTGGGGCGTCCGGCGCGGCCCCTTTGGCGAGAAGCAGGGCGCAGGCCTCCGTGTGCCCCTGGTCGGCAGCGAGATGGAGGGGTCTGATCCCGAGCCGCATGGCGGCGTTGGGATCTGCGCCACGTTCCATGAAGCGGGCGCACAGCGCAGCGTTCCCGGACGAAGCGGCCTCGTGCAGGACCGTGGTTCCCTCCTCGTCCACCGCCGCCGGGCTTGCTCCCTTCGCCAGAAGCAGGTCGCAGATGTCTTCGCGGCCTTTGCTGGCGGCCCAGTGCAGGGCCGTCTTGCCCGTCCCATCTCTCGCGTCGGGTTCCGCACCCTTGGACAGGAGGTACTCGCACACCGGCCTCTTCCCGTTGAAGGCCGCCCACATGAGGCCCGTCCAGCCCGTCTCGGTGCCGTCCTCCACGAACTCCTGGTCGTCGGGGGACAGGCGGCAACCCTCCACGAGGTAGGCGACGACATCGAGATAACCCTCGCCCGCCGCGGCGCCCAGCGTGTTGCCGTAGAAGGCGTCGCGGCGTCCGTCGATCCAGATGATGCCCTTGGCGTTGGGGTTTGCACCCTTGGACACCAGGAACTGGAGAATGTCCAGGCGTCCCGCGTGGGCCGCCCACATGACGGGGGGCGCCTCGAAGGCCGAGGCGTTCAGGTCGGCCCCCTGGGCGGCCAGGGTCTTCACCTTGTCCATCTCTCCCGCCTTCACCGCCTCCACCAGAGCCGCCTCGCGGGTCCCCGCAGAGGCGCTGAGCCAGAGGGCCATGAAGACGAAGGTGAAAAAGGCCTTGGGCATGAGGTCTCCCTGGAGTTTGACCGCGGCGAGGGCGGGGTGTTCCATCTTACGTCTCAGGTTGCCAGACCATGGGCAAGAGCTCGCTAGGGGGCCGGGGCGGAGAGGGTGGCGATGCGCCCGGATCGCAGCACGGAAACCGCCGCGGTCTGTCCCGGCCGGAGAGCGTGAAGGCGGGCGCGTAGCTGTGGCAGATTCTCCGGGGAGAGGGGGGTGCCGTCGAAGGACAGGATGACATCGCCGCCCAGGAGCATCTCCTCGCCGTCGATCTCAGCCTCCAGCGTGCCGGGCCTCAACCCCAGCGCCGCCGCCGGTGAGCGGGGCGTCACGCGCTGGACGAGCAAGCCCGTGGGCTGGGGAACGTTGAGGGCGCCGGCCAGATCGGCGTCCAGCATAAGGCCCTCCAATCCCGTCAGGAGGGAGCGCTCCTGGAGCAGCAACTTCCGGGCGGTGTTGGCGGCCACCGCGAAGCCCAGCCCCTCGTGCCCGCCCGAGGCGGAAATGATGTAGCTGACGATGCCGACCACCTCTCCGCTCTCGTTGAACATGGGACCACCCGAGTTGCCGGGGTTGATGGCGGCGTCGGTCTGAAGGTATCGCGCCGTCTCCAGGCCGTGCACGATCGTATCGTCCTCCCTGACCCCGCTGACGAAGCCCGCCGTGAGCGTGTAGTTGATGCCCAGCGGCGCTCCGACCACGAAGACGCGGTCTCCCACTTCGACCCCATCCGAATCCCCCAGGGACGCCGCCACCGGATTCTTCGGAGGGCCGGCCAGGTCGAGGAGCGCCACGTCCGCGCCGGGAGAGGACGCCTCCACGCGGGCCGCGATCTCCTCCCCGTCGGAGAACTCCACCACGATCGCCTTGGCGTCCTGGACCACGTGAGCCGCGGTGAGGATGCGCCCCTTGGCGTCGATGACCACGCCCGACCCCAGGCCGTCGTACTCGCCCGGCGGCTCCGAGGAACACTTCCGGTGGTCGTCGGTGACTTTGACCACGACCACCGAGCTCTTGACCCGTTTGAAGAGTGACGAGAGGCTCTGGGCTTGGACCGCAGGAGCCGCGGCCAGGAGTCCTGTGCACAAGACCGCCATAAGGATCCGGATGGGCATGACCTCTCCTATGTGCAAGTCGGGTTGGCCCCCTATTTCTCCATGGCCAGGAAGAGTTCCACGAGACGCGGCTCAAAGTGGCTCCCGGACTTCTCGCGAAGGTACTCACGCACCTGGGCCGAAGACCATGCCGGTCGGTAGGGCCTGTCGTGGCTCAGGGCGTCCCAAGAATCCACCACGGCGAAAACCCTTGCAGACAGCGGAATGGCCTCGCCCTTCAGGCCGCGGGGGTATCCGGTGCCATCCCAGCGTTCGTGGTGACAGTAGGGGATGTCCAGGGCCGGCTTGAGGAACTGGACGGGCGAGAGGAGTTCATGGGCATAGCTCGTGTGCTTCCGCATGACCGCCCACTCCTCCTCGTCCAGAGGTCCCGGCTTGAGGAGGATGCCGTCGGGAATGCCCATCTTGCCTATATCGTGCAGGAGGGCCCCGCGGCGAACGTGGACGAGGTCCTCCTCGGCGATCCCCGCGGCCCGGGCCAGCATCAGGGTGATCTCGGCCACGCGCAGGGTGTGCCCCTGCGTTTCCCGGTCCCGCAGCTCGAGGGCGCGCGACCACCCTTCGAGGGTCGTATCGTAGGCCTCCCCCAGGTCGCTGTTGCTCTGTTGGATGGACTCGAAGAGGCGACGGTTGTCCACGGCCATGGCCGCCTGCCCCGCGAGGGTCTCGAGGAAGTTCATCCACTCTCGGTCGGCCTGCAGCGGCGAGGCTGCGAACACCTCGAGGACTCCGACGGCCTGCTCTTTCACGACCAGGGGGGCCACGATGTAGGACCTGAACCCGCACGCCGCGACCTGCGGCGGCAAGGGCAGGTCGTCACGCTGGTCCCGCCCGGCGGGCGAAGCGTCTAAGACCGCCATCACCTTCCGTTCCTGGGTGGCGCGGGCGGCCCATGAATCCTGGAGAGGACAGGACACCGCAAGGACATGGGCGGGGAGGCCGATTGAAGAAATCGTCTCCCACCCGCCTCCCGCCCCATTCAAGAGGAGCACAGCCGCGGCATCCACCCCCAGCTGCGCAGCCACCTGCTCCAAAAACATGCCCATGGTGACCTTGAGGTCGAGCCTGCTGTTGATGGCCGCATCGATGTCCCGGAGCGCGGCGAGTCGGCGCACCTGAAGCAGGATTCGGTCCTCGGCGCGACGCCAGTCGGTGATGTCGCGGACGGCGGTGACCGTCACGGTCCTTCCATGGTAAGGCATGTCCCGTCCGCGCGTTTCCAAGACGATCCACGTGCCGTCCTTTCTGATCGCCCGGTGTTCTTGGACATCGCCCCGCCTTCGGCGCGGGCTGTTTGGAATCCGCGGTTCGGGGCGGGGCGCCACGAATTCCTTGATGTCGCGTCCTACCATCTCCTGCGACTCGTAACCCAGGATTTCCCCCAGCCTGGTGTTGACGTCGATGAGGAGCCCCCCCTCCGAGATGCCGATGCCCTCGAAGGCCGCATCCGAGAGACACCGGAATCGCTCCTCGCTCTCTCGCATGGCGACGGCACCCCTGAGGCGCTCAAGGGCGGCGGCGACCTGGCTCGCCAGGAGGGTGAGTATCCGTGCATCCTCGTCGCTGAATGCGTTTGCGGTTCCGCTCTCCGCGTCGAGGACGCCCAGGATCCTGTTTCCCGCCTTGAGGGGAACGGCCATCTCGGAACGCATGGTCGGGTCCATGGGAATGTAGTCGGGATCCTGGCTCACGTCCGGAACCAACACCGACCGCCCCGTCCGGGCGACTCGCCCCACGATTCCGCGGTCCGTCGGAACATCTTCCACCTTCACGATGTCGCTGTGCCGGTGGTACGAACCCGCGTGCCGCAGAACATCTGCTTCCTGGTCCAGCAACAGGACGCCGCAGTTGTCGGGATAGAGCTGGTCGCGCATGATCTCGGTCACTCGGGACAGGAGCGTGTCCTCATCGGGAGCCTCGCCGGCCATGCCCGCAACCGCGCTGAGGACCACGAGCTCCTTGAGCTGACGCTGGAGGCGCCCCTCGGCCTTCTTGCGCTCCCCCACTTCCACGAGCAGGTCCTCGTTGGCCTTCGCCAGTTCCGCCGTGCGCTCTCGAACGCGGCCCTCCAGGCTGTCGTGCGCCCGGCACAGGTTCATGTAGAGCTTGGCATTCTCTTTGACTCCCGCGATCTGGCGCAGGAGAACCAGGAGGAGCAACACCCCGATGGCCGAGCCGTCGTCACCAGGCTGAAGGCTTTGGGCTGGCCCGCCATGAGGACGATCAGGACTGCGGCCAGACAGGCGTAAGCCAGATAAAAGGAGCCGCCCGACGGCCGCGCCTTCGGACCGGGCATTTCCCGATCCCGCGCTTCGAGCTCCGCCGAGCCGAGCCACCTCAACCCAGCCAGCGCGGCCAGGAGATGGCTGAGGAACCAGCCGAATCCCAGCCACTTGCCGGACCAGGCCACCAGGTCGAGGATGCGGAGGGACAGGGTGATGTCGGTCAGAATCAGGAGGAGCGCGCTGGCCGCCAGGAGGCGGTAGACTCCGGCCGAGGAGTGGTCCTGGCGGCCTATCATCAGGGAAAGCACGGCCCAGAGGAGCGCCAAATCGCCCAGCGGGAAGGCCACCGCGTTGACGGTCATGAGAGGATCCTTGCCGCCCTGGGCGAGAGCGGGTCCGACCGCGAGAGTCCACAAAAAAATGCCCGCGGCCAGCACGACGACCGTGATGTCTCCCGTGACCTTGAGTCGCTCGCTTCCGGTCAGAGGCGCCTTGGGAAGGCCCAGGACGCCGAGGAAGAAAAGCGGATAATAGGCGAGGTAGAAAAGATCCATGACGTAGGACAGGGCGCCCAGGCCGTAACCGCCTCCGAGAGCCGTCAGCGCTTCGCCTATGGCGAAAGCCGTGTAGCCCAGCCCGAGCAGCAGCCAGGCGCCCGCCGCCTGCCCCGGGATGCGCCGGGCGTGCCAGGCACAGGCGAACAGGGTGAAGGCGACCAGGAGGGACAGGGCCAGGCCGGAAGCGTTATCGAAGACATCAAGCTCGCGCGATTCCGTCACCACGAAAAGGACGGCGATGTAAATGACTGCGAGGAGGAGGGCCCCGCCCACGCCCCAGGCCCACAGCCGTCCTGCGCAGCAGCGACCGTCAGCCTTCTCCGGACCGATTTTGCCCTCGCGTTCGACTTCAGCCACGTCGTCCTCTCGGGTGGTCTGGCGCCGCGAAACCGGGGGGCGCGCTCACCCTCCCTCCCTGCCGGGCGCAGCTTCTAACCATAGGATGCGCCCTCCCGCCCCAGGAAACAACACGCGCGATTCTGATCGTTTCACGGGTACATCAGAAACAACCCTCGGCGACTCGCATTCCAGACCCCCCTAAAAAGTCAAGGGCCGCGCGTGGCGGCCCTTGGGTCGTCGACTTGGGAGGGTGCTACTTTCCGAAGCCCGTGAGCTCCATGGTCATCTTGGTGGCCATTTCCTTGTCACCCATTTTCATGGTCGTGTCCGTCTGCATCTTCACGACGCCGCTCATGGGGACATCCTTGGAACTCCATACTTTGGTGATGCTGTCCATGGGCATGGGCTTGGTGGCCACGATGTGCACCTTCGCCCACTGGCAGGCATAGGCTTTTCCGCCCACGGTGAGGGTCTCGCTGCCCGTGCCCATGGGCGTCACCACCGCGTCGGTCAACTTCGCGTCCTGGTTGTAGGGTTCGAAGGGCTTGTCGAGGAGGATCTTCTGCTCGCTGGAGGGCAATTGCTGTCCGCCCATCCATGTCTCGGTCTTGATGGTCACGGAGGTGGCGTCCCTGGCGATCACGGTCTGTTTGGTCTTCATCTGCATGTTCTGACCCATGACCGCGGTGGTCATGGCGAACTCGATCCACTCGCCTACCTTCGCCGTCTTGTACGGGTTGTCCGACGCCATCGCGGCCACCGAGAGGAGTATCACCACCGCGACCAGCCACCTAGCGCACTTCATTACCGAACCCTCCTTCGCGGCCCCATTCGCTGTCCAGGCTGCAGGGGCCCACAGCCCGTTCCGGAGCGCGCCATCGCGCGCCGGTGCCCTTGTGCGGGTATGGTAGCAGTTGGAGGAGAGAGGCACAAATGGAGGCGAGACGCGAGACGCGAGGTGCGAGACGCAAAATGAGCAGGGAGCGGTTCCCCTCACTCCTCACTCCTCACTCCTCACCGCTCACTCCTCACACCTCGAATTGCGTTATCATCGCCCCGGAGGGTTCTCATGCGCTGTGGCTTCGTGGCGGTCGTGGGGCGGACCAATGTGGGCAAGTCCACGCTGGTCAACGGGTTGGTGGGCGAGAAGGTGGCCATCGTCACCCCCAAGCCCCAGACCACGCGCAACGTGATCCGGGGCATCCTCAACGAGCCCCGTGGGCAGATGGTGTTCCTGGACACGCCGGGGCTCCACAAGCCCAAGACTCGCATGAACCAGACCATGGTGCGCCTGGCCCTCGATTCCATGGACGAGGTGGACGCCGTCCTCTGGATGATCAACGCGTCAGAATCCTGGCGCCCGGAGGAAGAGCATCTGGCCGAGCGCGTCAAAGGCGTGCGGGCACCGCTGGTCCTGGCCCTCAACCAGGTGGACAGGGTCCGGGACAAGAGCCAGCTCCTGCCGCTCATGGCCGATCTGGGCAAGCGCTTTCCGGACTCGCCCATCTACCCTCTGTGCGCGCTGGACCCCGGGGACTACCCGGGACTGCTGGACCTGCTCTTCCCGCTCCTGCCCGAGCAGGAGCCCCTTTTCCCGCCCGAGCTCTACACGGACCAGCCCGAGCGGCAGCTCGCGGCGGAGGTGGTCCGCGAACACGTCTTCACCCGCACGCGGCAGGAGATCCCCCACTGCGTGGGCGTTCTCATCGAATCCTTCGACGAGGCGCAGGAGGAGGGAGGCAAGGTGACCATCCACTGCGCCATCCTGGTCGAGCGAGACAGCCAGAAGCCCATCATCATCGGACACGGGGGCCAGACCCTCAAGGCCATCGGCATGGCCGCCCGGAAGGAGATCCAGCAGCTCCTGGGGTGCGGCGTGGAGCTCCGGCTCTTCGTGAAGGTCCGCCCCGATTGGCGCGAGAACGCCTCGGTCCTGCGCGAGATGGGGCTGGCGTAGGGATCGATGGGGAGAGGGGGAGATGGGGAGAGGGGGAGACCGAAGGAGTGAGCAGTGACGGAGTGAGTAGCAAAAAGTAAAGAAGGAGAAGGCGAAGGAAAGAAATGAAAAGCAATGCACCTTAAAATGGCTGGGTTTATGGCAAACCATCCCCCGACCCGTCACTTTCCAAATCCAGAATTCGAAATCGGCAATTTTCGTTCGCTTCCCCTCTCCCTACTCCCTACTTCCCGCTCCCGACTTTCTGCCTTCACGCCGAAGGCCCCCTTTCGGGGGCCCTGGCGATCGCTGACCCTCTGGGAACCTTTGAACGGGAACGAGATCAGCGCGTGTAGGTGTAGCACGGCGTCGTGCCGCCGTTGGGGTTCACGACGGTGATGCAGACGGGCTGTCCGAGGGGCAGCATGGCCTTGAGGGCCGCCCCGCCCTTGGCCTTGAGATTGGAAGGACCCTTGTAGGACACTCCGGGGACCGATGCGCCGTTGATGTACACCCACGCGCCCGGCAGGAACCCTCCCCCCGTGAGGCTCAGGCGGAAGGGCGACCCCAGCTTGGACACGGAGGAGATGGACATGCTCGTGGTCACGATGGAGATCTTGTCCAGCCGGACGCCGAACCCCGTGAAGGACTGCGGAATGTTTCGGCCCGACTGGAACACGAAGGCGAGGGCCAGCTGGGGGTAGGCCGTGAGGTCCCCGAGGCCCGCCCAGGCCCTCATGTTCTGGTTGTAGTTGTACCAGGTGTTGTAGAGGCTGCCGGAGATCTTGTAGCCCAGGTAGTCCTGGCCGTCCACGCTCACCAGGTAGTAGAAGTAGTCCAGGCCCGTCTGGGTGTAGACCTTGCCGTAGAAGTCGAGGTAGGCGCCGGGCGCCCCGGCCAGGCAGGTGATCCAGGGGGCGAACTCCAGCCACGAGTCGGTGCTGTAGTCGTAGGTCGAATCGCAGGGCAGGCTGCTGCCGTAGGTGCCGCCCATGATGGCCTCGCAGCCCCAGCTCCCGTCGAAGGCGTCGCAGTTGGTGTCCAGCCAGTAATAGTCCCCCACGGCGTTGTCGGGTTGCCCCCCCTGGTAGTGCCACCAGAGCCCCCCGTCCTCGTACCAGATGGGGGTCGTCTCGAAATTCTCAGAGAGGCAGAGGTCTTCGGGCTGTCCCGCGGATCGATCTGCGGCGCGGCGTTCCGGCCGATCGAACGCCTTCGCGGGCTTGACCAGGGCCACCGGCTCCTTCGTGACATACCGATCTCCCGCACCGGCTTCAGCGGAAAACTCCGGCACCACCGCCTTCACGGCTTCCGCGAATGCCTCCGGGCCGGCGCAGGAAGATATGGAGGAAAGGGCTTCGGGGAGGGATGACACGTTGGCCTCGGGCACCTCGGCCACGACGGCCCCCGACTGCCGGTCCCAAACCATCCGGTCGCTGGCGGAGAGGAGCTGGCCCACATCGGGGCCGGCGAGGGCGCTGGAGACGACCAGCCTGGAGGGTACCCCCGGGGGCGGGGCAGCGAGAAAGGCAACGGAGCAGGTCAGGATGATCGCTGAGAGGACCGGGGCATGGCGGCGCATGGCACACCTCCTAGGAGTTTTCAAAGCAACCCTGATGCCATTCCCATTCAGCGAAGGGAAGCCCCGTCGTGGTTGGTTTTTGTGGAGCGGTCCGTCCCAGAATCCTGTTGGGCGTCAGAGGCGATGTCCGGGAAAGTGGACGGGCGAGGGAGATGGCGAATTGCGGAATCGGGGAATGCGGAATTCGGAGTGTCAGCAACTTCCGAAATTCGAATTCCGAAACTCGCAATTCCCCATTATCTTTCGTGGATCGTCTTGAGCTCGAGGACCTCGAAGGTCCGCTTGCCCCCTGGGGTTTCCACGGTCACCTCATCGCCCTCGCGCTTGCCGAGCATGGCCTTGCCGACGGGAGATTGGACCGAGTAGTGGCCCTTCTGGATGTCTGCTTCCTCGTGGGTCACGAGGTGCACCTCCAGTTCCTCCTCCTTGTCCACATCGAAAAGGCGGAGGTAGCTACCATAGGCGGCCTTGTCCTTGGGGATGGATCCCAGGTTGACACGGGCCAGGGCGCCGATCCGATCCCGAAGCTGCATGACCCGCGCCTTGACGTACTGTTGGCGTTGGAGGGCCATGTGGTACTCGGCGTTCTCGCTCAGGTCGCCGAGCTGGCGCGCCCGGTCGATTTCCTTGGGAAGCTCGACGCGCAGCTCGTGCTCGAGCTTCTTCAGGTCCTCTTCCAGGGCCTTTCGGCTGGCTTCGATGCTCCTGGGCTGTTCCCCCATGGACGACCTCCATGGGTGATTGTAGGGGAAAGGGTCGCGCGAGGGAAGGGGGGGATTGCGAATTGTGGATTTGGGATTGGGATTTGAGGATTGGGAGGGAACGACGACGGAAACAGGTAGATTGGCCGGGGGGGTGCTTCACCTGATCACCTGATCACCTGCTCCCCCTTTAGTGATAGGCTTTCCTTGCAGTTCTGGGCGATTCGCCATTCCGAATTCGCAATTCCGCGATTGTTTGATCCCCTTTCCCCTGTCCCCTGCCTCCCCTGCGGTGATAGCCTTCCTCCGATGGAGGAGGAGACCCATGGATTACGGACTGAAAGGTAAAGTGGCCTTAGTTTGCGGGGCCTCGGCCGGGATGGGCCGCGCGGTGGCACAGGCCTTCGCTCGGGAAGGCGCCGACCTCTTCCTCGTGGCGCGGCGGGAGGAGGCTCTGGCCGCCCTTGCGGGCGAGTTGCGCCGGGCCCACGGGGTGAAGGTGCTCTTCGGCGCGGGGGACCTCTCCAGCAACGATGACACGTCCAGGATCCTCAAGGAGCACCACGAGGCCTTCGGCAGGGCGGACATCCTCGTGCCCAACGCCGGCGGACCGCCGTCCGGGAGTTTTGACGCGGTATCCACGGAGGAGTCGCTTCGAAGAGGCTGGGAGCTCACCTTCATGTCTGCGGTCCGGATGATCCGAGGCATCCTCCCGGGGATGCGGGAACGGAAATGGGGCCGGATCGTGGCCATCACCTCGGTCTCGGTCTACGAACCCATTCCCGGCCTCGCCCTCTCTAACGCCTATCGCCCGGGCCTCACGGGACTGCTCAAGACCATCGCCACGGAGGTGGCGGGGGACGGCGTCACGGTGAACAGCGTCTGCCCCGGATACACGGCGACCGAGCGCTTGGAGGAATTGGCAGGGGCCACGGCGAGGCGGGAGGGCAAATCGAGCGAAGAGGTGGTCTCGGAGTGGGCCGCCTCTATCCCCGCCGGCCGGCTCGGACGTCCCGAGGAGATCGCGGCGGCGGTGGCCTTCCTCGCCTCCGAGGCCGCCTCCTACATCACGGGTGTGGCGCTCCCCGTGGATGGCGGTCGGCTGAAGGGTCTGCTCGCCTGAAAGCCGCGCATTTCGCGCTGAAGGCGAGAAAAATCACTGGATTGCAGCCGGATTGGCCTGAGAACAGATCATACAAACTCGCTTCATGTCCAAACCGTCTCATGACTTCTAATCTGAACCCGGAATGGGCACAAACTTCTGCCCATTTTCCACCTTGTCCCTTCGCAGAACCCAGGTTATCGACAGCTCGAACTTGAGGGCATCGTGACTATATGTTGTATTAAATTAATATTTAATACTAGATATAGTATACAATAGTAGGCCAAGGTTAATGACTGCCCTGAAGGCGCATCCTACGAAACACCCACGTCCATTGCACATATCTATTGTAGATTTAGAATCGAGCAGGACTCGAACTACAGGCGATCCAGACCCTGCCGCATATCTGCCAGGAGGTCATCTCGTCCCTCACAGCCCACCGACAAGCGGACCAGTCCATCGGTGATGCCTGCCTCCAACCGATGTTCCCTGGACATCCCCGCGTGGGTCATGGAGGCGGGGTGCTGGACCAGGGTCTCCACCCCCCCCAGGGAGACGGCCAGAACGGCGATCTCGAGGGACTCCAGGAGCTTCTTGCCGGCCGCCATGCCCCCCTGGAGTTCGAAGGACATGAGGGAACCTGGGCCCTCCATCTGCCGGGCGATGAGGTCGGCCTGAGGATGCCCAGGAAGTCCCGGATAGGCGACCGAGGCGACCGCGGGGTGAGAGGCCAGCAGGTGGGCCATCGCCATGGCGTTGTCCTGGGCGGCCCGCACCCGCAGGCCCAGAGTCTTGATACCGCGCAGGACCAGCCACGCCTGGTGCGGGTCCATGGTTCCACCGAGGAACCCGAGGGCAGGTTTCACCCGCTTCATGAGATCCTCGGACGAGAACACGATGACCCCGCCCACCACATCCGCGTGGCCGTTGATGAACTTGGTCACGGAATGCACCACGATGTCCGCGCCCCAGAGGAGCGGCCGCTGGAGGATGGGGCTGCAGAACGTGTTGTCCACCACGAGGAGGGCCCCCGCCTCGTGGGCGACGCGGGCCGTCTCGGCGATGTCGGTGACCGCGAGCGTCGGATTGGAAGGCGTTTCGATGAAAACCATCTTGGTCCGGGCCGTCATCGCGGCCCGCGTGGCCTCCAAGTCGCTGGTCTCCACCATGGAGGCCGTGACCCCGAAGCGCGAGAAATCCCTTTCGAGCACCAGCCTGGAGGGCCCGTAGACAGCCTGGCTGCATACCACGTGGTCGCCCGCCGACAAGCATGCGAAAAAGAGGGTGGAGATGGCGGCCATGCCCGTGGAGGTGGCGAGGGCGCAGGCGCCCCCCTCCAGCGCCGCCAGGTTGTCCTCCAGCATCCGCGTCGTCGGGTTGCCCAAACGCGTATAAATGTAGCCCTTGTCCGTTCCCGCGAAGCGCGCCGCCCCTTGTGCCGTGGACTCGAAGGCAAAAGTGGAAGTCTGGTAAATGGGTGGGGCAACGGCCCCGAAAACCGGATCGGGGGCCTGCCCTGCGTGGATGCACTTCGTGTCCGCGGACCAGTTGGCCTTGTCTTCGTGGTGGCTCATGGAATCTCCCTGAACGGCTGAATGCCGGTCGTGTAGTATCTCAGAGCGCGGCCCAGGTGGCAAGGCGCTTGAGAGATTGCACATTGCGAATTGCGAATTTGGAATGGGAAAGAACGGCGGAAGACCCGTGCCCGGAAGCGTTCTCCCCTACTCCCCTACTCCCATACTCCCCTGCTTGCCTGATTACCTAATGACCTGATCACCTGATCACCTGATCCCCCGATCACTCGATCTCCTCTTTACTCCTCGCGTCTCGAATCTCGCGTCTCGCCTTTCGCGTCTCGCGTCTCGAATCTCGCGTCTCGCCTTCCTTACCTTGCCTCCATCCGCTTCAAGCGCCGTGCCGCCATGAGAAGGGAGGCCAGGACTACGATGGCGCTCAGTCCGCCCACATTGAGAGCCGGGAGCCCGTAGGCGGCCTCCGGGCCCCGGGCGAGGAGGTGCCTGTAATACTGGTAGACGGGGCGGGCGGAAAACACCAGGATGACGCTCACATACGCCAGCGACAGGAACATGTAGCCCAGGCCCCAGGCGCTCATGACGGCCTTGGCGGGATTGCGCGCGTCAAAGATGGGTTGGACGCTTCCCATACACAGCGCCAGCGCGGAGAGGGCCAGGGCCGAGGCCACGGCCAGGAACACCGAATAGAGGAGGGCCATGCCCTCCACGCCCAGGAAGCGGTTGGACCCATACAGGGTCAGGGCCGACAGCGCGCTGAGGGGCACGGCGGTGAAGAGGTACTTGGCCCACAGGTAGGGCCACACCTCTAACGGCAGCACCCGGGAGGCGAAGTAGGCCTTGCCCTCGGAGCCCACGGCGGTGAAGGCGAAGCGGCCCGCCACCGAGGATACGATGAGCCCCAGGGTCGCCAGATTCCAAAAGGACACCGCCACTTTGAAGACCGCCACGCCCTCCGGCATGTAACGCACGTTAAAGAGGTAGATCACCACGAGGGCCGCAAGGATGATGAGTTGTCCCCACTGGGTGGGGTCACGGAAGAAGAGCAGGGCGTCGCGGCGGAGTATGGCCCTCGCCTGGGGTCCCGCCGGCGCGGGAGCCACGAGCAGGGTCAGGAGCACCTTGCCGATCCTCTTGCGAATTCCTCCCGGACGCATGTCCCGTTGCTCCTGCGCCCGACCGTACCCCTTCCAATGGAACACCTTGAGGCAGCCGGCCGCGAGGGCCAGGCACAGCGCCGCGAGCGCCGCCAGTCGTCCCAATGCGGGCCATACTTGTCCCCACTCCCCCTCGGCGCTCCGGACCACCACATCGGCCAGCCAGGTGGAGGGCAGGCGCGATTCCTGGGGCATCCGTATGGAGCGGAGGATGTCCAGAACCTGGCTGGACGAATCGGGACTCAGAAGCGCCTCGGGGCGGGCCACCCGGAAAAGCACGATCAGCAGGCACACCATCACCAGGGACAGGACCGTGAGGAGCTGGTGCAGGCGCCGGGCCGGGAAGAACCGGGCCAGGAGCACCGTGACCACGATCCCCAGGGACAGCGGCACGCACAGGTAGAGCCCCAGCGCGCCCCAGGAGAGCAGGAGCGTCCAGGGAGGCGCCTTGGACAGGCTCCAGTAGGCCACCGTCACGGGCGCCAGCAGCAGGGCCACCATGGTCCCGGCGTTGAGTGCGGCCTCCATGGCGCGCTGGGCGTGGAGCCCCCGTCGCGAAAGCGGCAGCGGGAGAAGAAAAGCGAGGTCCTCGTCCATGTAGAGATAGGAGAGGGCGCTCACCGCCGCGGAGAAGAGCAGCAGGGTGAAGGTCGTGAGCAGGACCAGCCCCATGAGCTTCCCGGCGACGGCCACGAGGAGGACCCTGGGGATATCTCCGGTGGCGGCGTTTTCGAGGAGGTTGTGAAACATCCTTCTGAAGAAGAGGAAGTCCCCCGCGAGAAAGAGGCTTCCCGCCACCGCGAACACCAGCGCGAAGAGCCCCCGCGAGGGCGTCACGGGCCAGAGGTTGTGCCACGCCATGCGAACCCGGAGCCCGCCGAGAAGAAACATCCTCACGGGAGACGGTCCTTCAGTTTCCGAATTCCGCCATTGAACTCTCTCGCCTTCGAATTTTGGGTCATTTCTCGCATTCTCATCCTGTTTTCCCAAAAAGGCCGACCAGCGGCACGAACACGCACCCGCCCAGATCCTCCACCTCCATGCCGCCCGGCGCCTTGGTCATCCGGCGCAGGACCTGAACGCCACCGCCGGGCGCGTCTACCGGCGCTACGAGGATGCCGCCCGGAGCGAGCTGCTCGAGGAGCGGCGGAGGGACGCGCGGACACGCGGCGCTCACGAGAATGCGGTCGAAGGGCGCCTTCTCGGGCCAACCGAGCCCGCCGTCCCCGCAGCGAACGGCGGCCGCACCGCATCGCGCGGCGCGCAGGTGATCGGGGATCCCGCCGGCCAGTTCCTGGTGCCACTCCACTCCGTAAGGCTCGCGCGCCCATGGCGCCGAGCAGGGCCAGCACATACCCGCTGCCCGCGCCCACCTCCAGCACGCTCATCCCCCGCCGAACCTGCAGGGCATCGAGCATGAGGGCCACCATGTAAGGTTGGCTCACGGTCTGCCCGCAGGCGATGGAGACGGGATGGTCCCCGAGGGCCAGGCCCGCGCTGCCTGCCGGGACGAAAATTCGCCGGTCCACGCGCAGCAGGGCCCCGATCACGTGGCGGGAGCGGACCCGGCGGCCCACCAGCTGGTCCCGCACCATGGCCTTGGCGGACGCCTCGGGCTTCACGATGCCTCCCCTCGCCTCCGAGTCAAGAGCACCATCCAGAAGAACCCCGCCGCGGCCGAGAGGGCCGCGCACGCACCGAAGGCCACCAGCGCCCCGAACCGGTCCCAGAGGACGCCCGTCAGGAGGGACGCGGGAAGCAGCGCGATCCCCTTGACGGCGTTGTAGGCCCCCATGCCCGAACCCATGCGTTCGGCGGGGATGAGTTCGGACACGTAGGCTTTCTTTACGCCCTCCTCCACGGCCTGGAAGGGCCCGTAGAGGACGAAGAGGACGACCACGGCCCAAGGCGCTTCAGCGAGCGCGAAACCCAGGTAGATGAGGGCATAGTAGAAGAAGGAAAGGAGCGTGACCTTCCTCCGTCCCCACACGTCGGCCCACGCGCCCAGGGGCCCTGAGACGGCCGCATAGAAGAGGTTGAAGAGCAGGTAGACGCCCGTGACCTTCCCGATGGAAAAGCCCACGGACTGGGCTTTCAGAAGCAAAAAGGTGTCGGAGGAGTTGGCCAGAGTGAAGAGCGCCGTGACCCACAGAAAATCCCGGAACGCCCCGCCCTGGGCGAAGGCGGCCCGCAGGGAGGGTCGCTCGCCATCCTCGGCGTGTTTGGGCACCTCGTCCCGAATGAAACCGATGAGGAAAAGGGCCAGGAGGCCCGGACCGATGCTGACCCAGAATATGGTTCGGATGTCGAATGACAGCGCCCCCAGCATGACCATGGCCGCGGCGGGACCGAGGGCCGCGCCCAGCGTGTCCATGGCCCTGTGGACGCCGAAGGCCCGTCCCCGCTGTCCCACCGGGGTGCTGTCCGCCAGCACCGCGTCCCTCGGGGCCGTGCGGATGCCTTTGCCGAGCCGGTCTACGAACCGCGCCCCCAGCACGGCGCTCCAGGAACCCGCCACGGCGATGAGGGGACGCGCCGCCAACGACAGCCCGTAGCCGACGAACATGGGAAGCTTCCGCGTGCGGAACCGGTCCGAGAGCGTCCCGGAGTACACCTTCAGTAGGCTCGCCGTGGCCTCCGCCACCCCCTCGATGAGACCCAACGACGAGCGCGAAGCCTTCAGGACACCCGTGATGAAGAGGGGCAAGAGGGGATAAACCATCTCCGAAGAGATGTCGTTCAGGAGGCTCACCCCTCCCGCGACCCAGACATTTCTAGAGAGTTTCGGCCGCTCCGCCATGACCCGAGTGTAGGCGCGGTAGGCACCGCCCTGCAAGGACGCGAGCGTGCGCGGGGGCAAGGAGAAGTGAAAAGTGAGGAGTGAGGAGTGAGGAGAAAGAAGTGCATGAGCCCTCGTATCTCGCCCAATCGCGCCTGGCGTCTAGCGTCCAGCCATCCAGCCTGGTCTGACGCAGGTGGTGAAGCCCCGCATTTTTCGTTACCATGCTCCCTGCGCGGATGCGCCGCCCTCTGGAGAAAACGACATGCGACGAGATACGACGTTGTGCATCCTTTTGGCCCTCCTGGCCCTGCCCATACTCGGCGCGAAGCCCTCCGGCCAGGCTACGGCCCCTCCCCGTGAAGACGCCCGGCAGAAGGACGAGGAGAAGGGGCCCTGGTCTTCCAAGACCTTCGAGGGGTTGGAGCTTCGTTCTATAGGACCCGCCCTGACGTCGGGGCGGGTCATGGACTTCGCGGTGGACCCGCAAAATTCCGCGCGCTACTTCGTGCCCTCCGCCTCGGGCGGAGTATGGAAGACGGTGAACTCGGGCACCACGTGGACGCCGGTCTTCGACAAGGAGGGCGCCTATTCCATCGGGTGCGTGACCCTGGACCCCAAGAACCCGAGCGTGGTTTGGGTGGGTACGGGCGAGCACAACAGCCAGCGGAGCGTGGGTTACGGGGACGGGATCTACCGGTCCGAGGACGGGGGAAAGAGCTGGGAGAACCTGGGACTCAAATCCTCCGAGCACATCGCCAAGATCCTGGTGGATCCGAGGGATTCGAAGGTGGTCTACGCCGCTTGCCAGGGACCCCTGTGGAATGCGGGCGGAGACCGCGGCCTCTTCAAGACCACCGACGGCGGCAAGACCTGGAACGCGGTGCTCACGATCTCGAAGGACACGGGAGTCACCGACGTGGTCATGGACCCGCGGGACCCCGACGTGCTCTACGCCGCGTCCTACCAGCGCCGCAGGCACGTGTACACGGTCATCAACGGCGGGCCCGAGGCGGCGATCTACGCCTCCACCGACGCGGGGGCCACCTGGAAGAAACTCAAGAGCGGCTTGCCCGAAGTGGACATGGGACGCATCGGGCTGGCGCTCTCCCCCGCCAATCCCGATATCCTCTACGCCATCATCGAGGCCTCCGACAAGAAGGGCGGCGTCTTCCGTTCCACGGACCGGGGCGCCACCTGGGAGAAGCGCTGCGACTTCGGCACGACCAGCGGGCAGTACTACAACGAGCTCTACGCCGACCCCAAGAACGCCGATCGCGTTTACGCAGTGGACACGACGCTCAAGGTCACCGAGGACGGCGGCAAGACCTTCCGCAAGGCCGGGGAGAAATTCAAGCACGTGGACAACCACGGCCTCTGGATCGACCCGCGCGACACGGACCACCTCCTCGCGGGTTGCGACGGGGGCATCTACGAGACTTGGGACCGGTGCAAGTCATGGGCGTACAAGGCGAATCTGCCCATCACGCAGTTCTACCGGGTGACCGTGGACAACTCCCTCCCTTTCTATTTCGTCTACGGCGGGACGCAGGACAACGCGAGCCTGGGCGGCCCCTCGCGCACTACCAGCGCCTCGGGCATCGTGAATGCCGACTGGTTCATCACCCACGGCGGGGACGGGTTCGTGACAGTGGTGGACCCCAAGGACCCCAATATTCTGTACTCCGAATCTCAGCACGGCGTGCTGGTGCGCTTTGACCGGCGCAGCGGCGAGGAGATCGACATCCAGCCCCAGCCGGGGAAGGGGGAAGGCCCCTTCCGCTGGAATTGGGACTCGCCCCTGGTCCTGTCTCCCCACTCGGCGACACGCCTCTACTTCGCCTGCGAACGCGTCTTCCGGAGCGACGACCGCGGGGATTCTTGGAAGCCGGTGAGCGGCGACCTCACGCGCCAGCTCGACCGCAACAGGCTCCCCGTCATGGAAAGGATCTGGCCCGCGGACGCCGTGGCCAAGAGCGCCTCCACCAGCTTCTTCGGCAACATCGTGTCCCTGAGCGAATCGCCGCTGAAAGAGGGCCGACTCGCCGCAGGCACGGACGACGGTCTCATTCAGGTCACGGAGGATGGAGGCGGGACGTGGACAAAGCTCGACCAATTCCCCGGCGTGCCCGACATGAGCTACGTGAGCCGCCTGGAGTGGTCCCGGCACGATCCCACGACACTCTATGCCGCCTTCGACAACCACAAGCGGGGCGATTTCAAGCCCTACGTCCTTAAAAGTTCCGACCTGGGCAAGACGTGGAACTCCATCGCCGGGGATCTTCCCGAGCGCGGCACGGTTTACGCCCTGCTCCAAGACGCGGTCAAGAGGGACCTCCTCTTCGCGGGAACGGAATTCGGGCTCTACTTTACCGCCGACGGCGGGAAGAAGTGGGTGCGACTGAAAGGGAATTTCCCCACCATCTGTGTCAAGGACCTGGCCCTTCAGGCTCGCTCGGGCGACCTCGCCGTGGCCACGTTTGGCCGGGGATTCTACATCCTCGACGACATCACGCCCCTGCGACAGGTGGACGACGCCCTACTGAGCAAGCCCGCCGCGCTCTTTCCCGTCCGAGACGCCGTGGCCTACATGGAGCGATTCCCCCTCGGAGGCCGGGGGCCGGGGGACCAGGGCGCCGCCTTCTTCACCGCCCCGAACCCGCCCTTTGGCGCCGTCTTCACCACATTCCTCAAGGAGGACATCAAGACCCGCAAGGAGAAGCGCCACGAGGCCGAGAAGAAAGCGGCGGAGAAAAACCTGGCCCCGCCCTACCCCACGCCCGAAGACCTGCGCGCCGAAGCATTGGAAGAAGATCCCGTCCTCATCCTCACGGTTACGGATACGGAGGGCCGAGTCGTTCGCCGGATCACCGCGCCCGCCAAGGCAGGCCTGCACCGGGTCTCCTGGGACCTGCGCTACCCGCCCGCCGTCCCCGTCACGGACGAACCCCCGAGGGACGAGGAGTACGACCGCGAGCCCGACCGCGGACCCATGGCGTCGCCCGGCGCATACCAGGTATCCCTCGCCCAGCGTGCGGACGGCGTGACGACCCAGCTCGCCGGCCCGGTGAGCTTCCAGGTCGTCTCGCTGGGACTCCAGACCCTGTCGGCAACTGACAAGGCCGCGCTGCTGGCGTTCCAACAACGCACAGCCCGCCTCCAGCGCGCCGTGCTGGGTGCGCTCGAGGCGGCGAAGGATGCACGGGAGCGCGTGAAGCTCCTTGAGAAGGCCCTCGAAGAGACCCCCGGAGCCGACCCTCAACTCCTCGATGAGGCTCGGACGCTGAATGTCCGACTGAACGACGCCCTCATTCGTCTGCGCGGCGACCGCGTCCTGCGCGATCGCAACGAGAACACCCCACCCTCCCTGACGGATCGGGTGGACCAGGTGGTGGGAGGCTCATGGTCTGCCACATGCGCGCCCACGCAGACCCACAGGGACCAGCTCGACTTGGCTTCACAGCTCTTCGCCGAGGAGCTACCGAAGCTCAAGGGCCTCATCGACGGCGACCTGCGGCGCCTCCAAGAAGCCGCGGAAAAGGCCGGGGCGCCCTGGACGCCCGGGCGGCTGCCCGAGTGGAGGGAAGAGTAAGAAGTTAAAAGTAAAAAGTGAAAAGTAAGAAGGTAAGGCGCGTCTACCACCGGGCAGAGTGAGCGGTCATCGGTTTGGGGCCTCTGCTTTTCGCGTCTCGCGCCTCGCGTCTTGCGTCTCGCGTCTCGCGTCTAACAGGAGCAGGAAGCGGGGAGCAGGGAGCGGAAGAATAGGAGCCATCCGCAAGGTGGGTTTTCCTACTCACTTACTCACCTAGTCACTTATTCTCATACTCTCCTACTCACCTACTCTCCTACTCACCTACTCACCTACTCTCCTGTCCGCGTCTCGCGTCTCTACTTCGTGTAGATGAAGCACGGGCTGGTGAACCCGTCGGGATTCTTCACCTGGACGCACACGGGGACGCCCTTGGGAACCATGCCCTTGAGCGTGCTGCCGCCTTTGGCGACCACCTTGGTGGCGCTCTTGTAGGACACTACGGGGACCGCGGTCTGCCCGATCAGCACCAGGCAACCCGGTTGGAACTTGGACCCCTTCACGGTGAGAGTGAAGGGATTGGTGCCTTTGCTTACCGTCGTGATGGCGGGCGCGTCCAGGCTCCCCACGGCGATGAGGAGCCGGTTGTCCACGGCGGCCTGCCCGATGGCGTCCCGAACCACGAGAATCACCGCGTAGCTTCCACCGCGGGAGAAGGTGTGCGTGGGAGCGGCCTCGTCCGAGGTGGTCCCGTCCCCGAAGTCCCACTGATAAAGGTAGGGCGGCGTGCCTCCCGCCAGGGTGACGGAAAATTGGACAATGAGGGGGGCGGGGCCGCTGGAAGGTACGGCGGAGGCGTTTGCGATGAAGGAGGAGGCCGCGTAAATGCGCAAGTGGTCGTCCGAGGCGGACTGGCCTCCGGCATCCCGCACGGTGAGAGTCACCGTGAAGGATCCCGGAATCTCGTAAGTGTGGATCGGGTTCATTTCGGTGGACCCGCCGGAGCCGTCTCCAAAGTCCCAGACATAGGAATAGGGCGGCGTGCCTCCCGAGGCCGACCCGGTGAAGGCCACGGGCAGGGGCAGGAGACCGTAAGTCTGGTCGGCCTGAGCCAAGGCGGACAACGCGCCTGGACCCAGGGCCTTGATGACCAGATGGCCGTCGGTGGCCACTGCCCCCGTGAAATCCCGAACCGTCAGGACCGGGTAATAGGTCCCGATGGCCGTAAACGTGTGGCTCGGGTTCTGGTCCGCGGAGCTGGGCGAGCCGTCGCCAAAAGTCCACTCGTAGGTGTAAGGGGCCGTGCCGCCCCTGGCGGTGGCGCTGAAGGCCACCGCCAGGGGCGCTGAACCCTGGACGGGTGTGGCGTTTGCCGAGGCCGTGTAAGGGACCTGCGCGGTGATGGTGAGGTGCGCGTCCTGAGCCGTGTTTCCGGAGGCGTCCTTGATCACCAATATGGGATGAAAGGTGCCGGCCTGATAAGTGTGGCTAGGGTTCTGGATGGTCTTGTGCGCCGAACCGTCGCCGAAATTCCAGTCCCACGTATACGGCGCCAGGCCGCCCGCCGCCGCGCCCGCGAAGGCCACTGCGAGGGGCGGGGCGCCCGAGGTCGGCACCGCGGAAGCCGAGGCCTGGAGAGATGCGGGAGCGCCCAGCGCGTAGTCGAAGTCCGCGGCCGGCGAGGATTCCATCGTGTAGACGGAGTAAGGCAGTCCGGCGGCCTTATCCACGGGGAAAAGGCCCTGCAGGGGGTTGCAGCAGGCGGCTCCCGAACAGGAGGGCACCGCGAACGTCCCCTGCAGCGTGTAGCCCGAGGCATGGACGAAGGTGAGCGTACCGCTCGTCCTGGTCGTCAGGGTCCCGTAGGAGGCCACTCGGACGGAGGTTCCCGCGGTGGAGGATTGAAGGCGGGCGTCGTACCGCCCGTCCACGCGCAGGACGACCGGACCCCAAGCGCCCGTCGAGCAGACGGCGCCGGCGGGAGGACCCAGAACGGCACCGCCCCACGCCATCTGCATGACGCCTCCCTGAAAGTAGAGATCGAAGGGGGGGGCGGTCTGAAAAAGCAGGAGGTCCCCCGTGTTGAGAAAGAGCCCGTCGGTGGCCTCCCCTTGCCCATCCGAGACGATGGCGTTGCCCGACCCGGACTGGACGAGGAACCAGAGAACGAAGGGCTGGGATCCCTGCTGGAGGTCGGGGATGAAATGGACCTGGTCGCCGTAGTTCACCGGCGCCGAGCCGTCACACCGGCCGGGGCTGTAGACCACCTGGACATACCCGGCGAAGGCCAACATGGGCGCCGCCACGAACGCCAGGGCGATCAGAAAAGACCTCACTTTCATGGCTCGTCTCCAAATTAAGGATTCATTATATGCCCACCATCAACACGGTGCGATTGGTTTATACTTCCTGGGGCACCCCAGCCCGTCCCGCCGATGGAGGAGGATCCATGTCGACGACAAGAAAGGTCATCTGCACCTTGGCCCTCGTGTGGGCCCTCGCCTGCGGGCTGGCGCCCGTTAAGATCGCCGACATCAAACGGAACCCTGAGCGGTTCGAGAACATCGCCGTCACCCTTCACGGCAAGGCCACCGGCGTGACCAAACTCCCCTTCATGACGGAGTCCTTCTACGAGATCGACGACGGCTCGGGGACGATCGTCGTGGTCACAAAGAATGCCCTGCCACCCGAGGGCAAGAAGGTCTTCGTTCGGGGCAAGGTGAAATCGGCGTTCAAGATAGGCGGGCAGTCCTACGGGCTGGTCGTCATGGAGGATAAGTAGTGGCCCTCCTCGACGATATCCGCGCCCGCGCCGCCCGCAGGATCAAGCGCATCGCGCTTCCCGAAACTCAGGACGAGAGGACCCTGCAGGCCGCACGCCTCATCCTCGCCGCGGGAACCGCCGCCCCCGTGCTCGTGGGCGGGCGGGAGGATGTGCACGCCAGCGCCGACCGCGCGGGCGTTTCCCTCGACGGCGTGGAAGTTCTCGACCCATCCGATGGCGCCTTTCGCCGGGACGCCGCGCGCCTCTACCTGGAGCGCAGGCGGGCCAAGGGGGCCACCGAGGAAGTCGCCCGGCAGGCCGCTGCCCAGCCCCTCTACGCCGCCTCTCTGGCCGTGGGCATGGGGTTCTGCGATGGCGTCGTTTCCGGAGCCACCCACACGACGGCCGATTCGGTGCGCGCCTATCTCCACTGCATCGGTCCGGCTCCGGGGATCCGCACGGTATCCTCGTTCTTCCTCATGGTGACCCCCAAGGTCGAATTCGGAGAAAGGGGCGTTTTCGTTTACTCCGACTGCGGCATGGTCCCCTATCCCGACAGCGCCCAGCTGGCCGAGATCGCCCTCTGCGCGGCCGAGTCCTTCCGTCTCCTGGCGGGCGCGGAGCCCAAAGTGGCGTTTCTATCCTTCTCCACCAAGGGTTCGGCGAGGGACCCCAACGTGGACAAGGTGGTGCGGGCTCTGGAGACCTTCCGAGCCCGAGCCCCCCACGTCGCCGCCGACGGCGAGATGCAGGGTGATGCCGCGCTTGTACCCAAGGTGGGCGCCAGCAAAGCGCCGGGCAGTCAGGTGGCGGGGCAGGCCAACGTGCTGATCTTCCCGAACCTGGACGCGGGAAACATCGCCTACAAGCTCACCGAGCGCCTGGCGGGCGCCGTGGCCCTGGGCCCCATCCTCCAGGGGCTGAACGCCGCCGCCAACGACTTGAGCCGCGGATGCACGGCCCAGGACATCGCCGATGTGGTGGCCATCACGGCGGTCCAGGCACAGGCGCTGGCGAAGCAGTGAAAAGTGAGAAGTAAAAAGTGAAAAGATCAAGAAAAGAACTTGACGGCTGAGAACGGCTTCCGCGGATGAAAGTTCCTGGAGCTGCCATCCTGATCCCTAGCTACAACGGCGGAGAGAACCTCGCCAGGTCCTCCGGGGTCTGCGCCCGTTGGAATTGCGGGTCCTCGTGGTGGACGACGGATCCACCGACGGGAGCGGTGAGCGGGCCAGCGGGGTGGGCGCGGAGGTTCTCGTCCTGCCCAGGAGGTCGGGCAAGGGGTCGGCGGTGAGGCGCGGGCTCGAGGTCCTCCTGGGGGACGATCCGCCCCCCGAGTGGGTCATCTTCATGGACTCGGACGGCCAGCACCTGGCGGGGGAAGTGCCGCGGTTTCTTGAGGCCATGGATGCAGACCACCGATTTCCTCGTCGGATCCCGGATGCAGGAAGCGGGGCGATTTCCCCGGCTATCGCCTCCTGACCAACCGCCTGGGGAGCGAGATCCTGCGCTGGATGAGCGGTCAGGCCGTCCCCGATACCCAGTGCGGGTTCCGCGCCGCCAGGACGGCGCTGATCGGGGCCATGGCGCTGGAGTCCACGGGATTCGAGATCGAGACCGAGATGCTCCTCAAGGCGCTCCGGCTGGGAGCGCGTTGGCGTGCGGTCCCCGTCAGCGCCGTCTACGAAGATCAGGGCAGCCATTTCCTCCCCGTGGCCGACACCTTCCGAATCTGCATGGCGGCGCTGCGATATGTCCGCGGATAGCGTCTATTCTTCCTGGGAAACCAACCAGTTCAACAACCGTTGGGTCTTCCGACTGTCGGGGTGGGGTTGCCGCCTGCTGCCCCAGCGCACCCTCTACGCCCTCTCCGACAGCATCATGGAGTGGTTCCAGGGATATCGGCCCTCCACGGCGGCGGCGGTGGCCGACAATCTGGCCAAGGCCTTCCCCCAAAAGTCCCGCGCGCAGATTGAGTCGCTGGCGGGCCGCACCTTTCAGAGCTACGGTCGCGGAGTGGTGGATTACCTCCATGCGGGAAACGGATCCGAGGTGGTCCCGCGAGGCGCCGCGCTGGCGATCATGAAATCGCTGGCCGGGGGGGCCATCCTCGTCACCGCGCACATGGGAAATTGGGAGGTGGGCGGGGCGTTCCTGGGAAAGGCCATCGGTCCCCACATGATGGTGGGCTTTCCCGAAAAAGACGAGGGCGTGGAGGATTTCCGCCGGGCCAAGCGAGAGACTTCGGGCCATACCACCCTCTTCGTGGGCATGGGTGTTTCGGGCATGCTTCGGCTTCGGCGCGGGCTGGAATCGGGGCAGCGCATGGTGGTGCTGGCCGACCGAGCCCTGGGCAAAGACGCCGTGGGAGTGACCTTTCGCGGCCGCCCCGCAAACTTCCTCAAGAGTCCCTCCGTATTCTCTCTCATGACGGGCGTGCCGCTTGTGCCGGTGGCCGTCATGCGCGACGGCCCGGGAGCGTACTCGGCGTATGTGGGAGAGCCCTACACCACGGCGGAATGCCGCGGCAGCTCGGGAGAGGCGATGCAGCGCTCTGCGGACTTTTTCTCGGATATCCTGGAGCGCTATCCCGATCAGTGGTACAATTTCTTTCGGTACTGGCGGGAGGATCTATGACCTTTCTGGACATTTCTTCGGAAGCGCGCGGTGGTGCCTGGGTCATCCACCTGAAGGGCTTTCTCGACGTCCATACGCACGACATGCTCCGAGCCACGGTCAGGGAGCATCTCGGTCAGGGGCGGGTTCGCCTCGTCCTGGACATGGCGCAGCTCACCTACATCGGTTCCTCGGGGATCGAGGTGATCCTATCCACGATCCAGCCCTTGAGAGACAAGGGGGGCGACATGGTCCTCACCGGCATGTCCCCGAAAATCTACAAGGTTTTCGACCTTCTGGGCCTTCCGGCCCTCCTGACCATCCGCCCGACCCTCGATGAGGGGCTCGCCCTCTTTGATGCCTGACGAGGCCCTGGTCCTGGCGCCGTGGCTGCTCGGACGCCCATGCCCGACCCCTTCTCGTACCTGACTCCCACCGGTGCCACTTCCTCCGAGTTGAAGGAGCAGGGATCCCGTTTCATCGCCCACCTGTACCCGGCATCCGAGGCGGACGAGGCCATGGCCGTGCTCCAATCGCTCCGCAAGAGCTACCACGATGCGACCCACCACTGCTGGGCCTACCGGCTGGGTTGGGCGGAGGGGTTGCTCTCCCGCTCCTCGGACGACGGAGAGCCGAGCCACACGGCGGGCGACCCCATCCTCAGAGCCTTGGAGGATCGCGGCGTTTCGGACGCGATCTTGGTCGTCGTGAGATATTTCGGAGGAGTGAAGCTGGGGACGGGGGGCTTGGCTCGCGCCTACAGGGGCGCCGCGAGGCTGGCGCTCGAGGCCGCCCATCACAGGGTTCGCGTGCTAACGGACACCTGGTCCGTGACCCTGCCCTACGGAGCCCAGGGGAGTTTGCGCCACGCCGCGGCCGAATCGGGTGTAGAATTATATGAGTTGACCTTCGGAGAGGACTTGACCCTCCTGGCCAGGGTTCCCAAGAGCGACGCGGAGCCCTTCCTGGGTCGTCTGGAGAGGCTGAGCGAGCAATGGAAGGGGGCCGTCCGGTGGAAATCGAAGTGAAGGTGCCGGTGCCGTCCCTCGTGGCGGTTCGCGACAGGGCCGTCGCGTTGGGCTACGAACCCGTCCTCCCCCGGCACTTCGAGGCAAACATTTTGTACGACTATCCAGACCGATCCCTATCCCTCGCCGGGTGCCTCTTGCGCGTCCGCGAGACGCCCCACCACGCGCTGCTGACCTTCAAGGGCAAGGTGGTCCACGACCCCAGCTACAAGGTGCGCCCCGAGGTGGAAACCAAGTGCGAGAGCGGACCCGCCCTCCGGGATATCATGGAGAACATCGGCCTGAGGCCCTTCTTCCGCTACGAGAAATTTCGCGAGGAATTCGCCGGAGAGGGCGGGTTGCTCTGCCTCGACGAACTGCCCTTCGGACAGTTCCTGGAGCTGGAGGGCGACCCGGCCTCCATCGAAGCGCTGGCCAAGGCCCTGGGGCTGGATCCGGCGACCTTCGTGAAGCGCTCTTACGCGGACATCTACGGAGAGCACTGCCGCTCCCTCGGCGTTCCCTTCGGGGATATCGTGTTTCCGCACCCGCCGGACCATGCCCATCCGTGAGGCGGTCATCCTCGCCGCGGGCCTCGGCCAGCGGATGAGGCCGATCACGGAGAGCGTGGCCAAGCCCGCGCTCCCCTACCTGAACCGCCCCGTCCTCCACTGGACGCTGGACGGACTTCGAGCCGCCGGCGTGGAACGCGTCATCATCAACCTTCACCACCTGCCTCAATCCGTCAAGGTCGCCGCCGAGTCCGCCGCTTCGGGGCTCGACCTCCGATATTCCTTCGAGCCCGAGATCCTGGGCACGGCGGGCGTGTTCGGCCCCCTGCGCGGACTTCTCCAGGGCGACGCGTTTCTGGTCGTGAACGGGGACGTGGTTCACGAGATCCCCTACGGGCGGCTGGCCACCGAACTGGAAGCCCATTCGGAGGCCCTCGCCGTCCTGGCCCTCCGTCCCGCACTGGCGCCTTACACCCCGGTGGGCTTGGACCTGGAGGGGCGCATCACCCTCTTCGGGTCAGGCGCCTGGATGTTTTCGGGGATCTACGCCGCGAAGCGCAACCTCTTGGACCACTTGCCCGGGCCGGGTCCCAGGGAGCTGGTGCCCGACCTGCTTCGCCCCCTTATCCCCTCGGGGACCGTGAGGGGAATGGTGTGCTCGGAGCCCTGGCTGGACCTGGGATCCCCGGAGACCTTTCTCCGGGCATCCCTGGCGGCGCTCCTTCCCATGGCCCAAGGGATCCGTGTCGCACCCGCCGGGAGCGTCGTCGAGACGCGCGACGGGCATACGCTCCTGAGGCACAGCACGGCCTGGGTGTCCAGGGACGCCACGCTCACGGGGGATACGGTGGCCGGGGAGGACGTGAAAGTCGAGGCCAGGGCTCACGTGGGACGGGCCGTCCTCCTCCCCGGCGTGCGCATCGCCCAGGGACAGTGGATCGAGGACGGCATCGCCCAGGCGACGGACGGCGAGGTCCGGCTTCTCAAAGTCTCCCTCCCCTAGGAGGCACGAAAATCAATACGGAGCGGCCTTCCGTGTTTGCCAGAGATGAGAAGGGTCGGGGATAATCATGGGGCGTGGGAGGGGGAACCCTTCCACCGTGAAGATCCCCAAGGGGAAACCGAAACATGCCCGAGCGTCTGAAAGTCACTGCGATCATTCCGGCGGGAAACGAAGCCCATCAGATCGCCCATGCCGTCGCCAGCGTTTCGTGGGCCGATGAGATTTTCGTCGTCGTCGATGCGGAAAGCACCGACGGCACGCTGGATCGTGTGCTGGCGCTGAATGACCCCAAGGTCAAGGCGGAGTTGCACGAGTACGGATACAGCGCCGCGCAAAAGAACTGGGCCATCCCCCGCGCCTCCCACCCCTGGATATTCCTCCTGGACGCGGACGAGCGTTGCACTCCCGAGCTCAGCAGGGAGGTCCTGGGCCTTCTCCAGCGGACGCCCGACCGAGAAGCCTATTGGATTTACCGCAGGAATCTCTACTTCGGCCGCATCATGAAGCACGGGGGCTGGCAGACCGATAAAGTCATTCGCCTGTTCAGGCGGGAGTGCCGGTACCAGGATCGGCGCGTCCACGCGGAGATCGAGGGATGGAGGACCGTGGGCGTCCTGAAGAATCCCCTTCTCCACGACACCTTCAGGGATTGGGCCAGCTACCTGGCCAAGTTGGATCAGTACACCACCTGGGGCGCCCAACAGGATTATCAGGACGGCCGGCGGGCGGGATTCGTCAGCGTGGTCCTGCGTCCGGTGGCCCGCCTCCTGAAGCAGTATGTCCTTCGGTTGGGCATTCTAGATGGCATCCCGGGGGCCATTGCCGCCTACCTCGCCGTCTACGGCGTCTTCCTCAAGTACGCCAAGCTATGGGACATGGGGAGGAGGCAGCGGGAGAACGGGAGAGCGGGAGAGCGGGAGAGCGGGCGAACGGAAGGGCACGAGGGCCGGTGAAGGACAAACCGATCCTTGTGTCCCTCACTCCGCACTCCGCACTCCGCATTTGTCACTGATTTCCTTGACTTTGCCCGGCCCTGAGGGCCATACTTTAACCATGAAATGTAGACGTGACAAGCCCTCCGGCAAGACTCTCCAGGTGTTTTTCCTCCTCGTCACCTTGGCAGGCTTTCTGGCGGCGGTGGCGCCCCAGGCTCAGGAGGTCCTCCGAATCCGTCTGGATCAACCCATTCACCCCATCACCGCCGAATATGTGGTGCAGGCCGTCGGGACCGCCAACTCCCGCGGGGCGGCGATCATCCTCCTGCAGATCGATACCCCGGGGGGTTACGTGACCTCGGTGGAGAAGATCCAGCGTGCGATTTTGGAATCCAAGATCCCGGTGGTGGCTTACATCGCCCCCGCCGGCGGCCGGGCCGCCTCGGGAGGAGCCTTCGTCGCACTGGCTTGCGATGCCATCGCCATGGCTCCCGGCACCAGCATCGGATCGGCCCACCCCGTGAGCGGCCTTCCCATTCCCCTGCCTACCCAGCCGCCGGCCGGAGTCCCGGGCCAACAGGGCAAAGACACCCCCGCGCAAGCCAAGGAGGCCGAAGTGGGGATGGAGAAGATGGTCAACGACCTTGCGGCGCACATGCGCTCCATCGCCGCGAATCGGGGCAGGAATCCGGAACTGGCCGAAAAGATGGTCCGGGAGAGCATTTCGCTCACCGAGCAGGAGGCGCTCAAGGGAGGCGTCATCGAGGTCGTGGCCAAGAACGAGGGCGAGGTCCTGGAGTTCGTGCGGACTCACCCCCTCAAGCGGTTTGACGGCAGGGAGGAGCAGGTCCAACTCTCCGCGGCCGCCGTTCCCCAAGACATTCCCATGACGCCCAGACAGCGTTTTCTCTCGGCCCTGGCCGAGCCGAGCCTGGCGTACGTTCTCTTCCTCCTCGGCGTCCTTGGGCTTTTTGTGGAGTTCAAGAGCCCCGGACTCATCTTCCCGGGCATCCTCGGGGGCATCTTCCTCCTGCTCTACCTCATGTCCATCCCCCTCCTGCCCGTGAACGTCGTGGGCCTGCTCCTCATCCTGCTGGGCCTCGTCTTCTTCATCCTGGAGGTGAAAGTGGTATCCTATGGGATGTTGTCCGTGGGAGGCTTGGTGTCCCTTGTCATCGGCAGCCTGATCCTTTACAGCGACGCCCCCGTTCCCGAACTGAGGTTGCCCTTGGTCGTGGTGCTGCCCGTGGCCATCGCTTTCGCGGCCATCCTCGTCTTCCTGCTGACCTTGGCCGCCCGGGCCTTCCGGGAGCCGGTCGCCACGGGGGACGAGGCCCTCATCGGCCAGGAGTGCCAGGTGCATGTGGCCATCGAACCGCCCGCGGAGGGGAAGGTCATCCTCATGGGCGAATACTGGAACGCCGTCTGCGACAAGCCCCTGGAGGTCGGCCGAAAGGTCAAGGTGGCCAAGCGCCGCGGCATGGTATTGACGGTTGAACCCCTTGAGGAGGGCGGACCATGATCCAGCTCCTGAGTTTCCCCGTGTTGGCGATCATCGTCATCTTCTTCGGGTGGCTGTTCTCGTGCATCAACATTCTCAACGAGTACGAGCGGGGGGTGATCTTCCGCCTGGGCCGCGTTCTTCCAGACCCGAAGGGGCCGGGGCTCATCTTCGTCTTCAAGCCCTTCGATCGCATGGTGCGGGTGGCCCTGCGCACCATCGTCATGGACGTGCCACCCCAGGACGTCATCACGAAGGACAACGTCTCGGTGAAGGTGAACGCGGTGGTCTACTTCCGGGTCGTGGACACCCTCAGGGCCATCCTCCAGGTGGAGAACTACATCTACGCCACGTCGCAGCTCTCCCAGACCACGCTGCGCTCCATCCTGGGCCAGGCCACCCTCGACGAGCTTCTCTCCGAGCGCGACAAGCTGAGCGGGGAGCTCCAGACGGTCATCGATACGCACACGGACCCCTGGGGCATCAAGGTCACCCAGGTGGCCATCAAAGGGGTGGATCTCCCCAGGACATGCAGCGCGCCATGGCCCTCCAGGCCCAGGCGGAGCGGGAGAAGCGCGCCAAGATCATCAACGCCGACGGCGAGTTCCAGGCCTCCCAGACCCTCTCCGACGCGGCCAGGATCATGACCGAGAATCCGCTCACGATTCAGTTGCGGTACCTCCAGACCCTCACCCAGATCGGCTCGGAAAACAACACCACGGTGGTTTTCCCCATCCCCATCGACTTCCTTTCGCTCCTGGGCAAGAAACAGTAGGGATTGGCCGGCGTGGGCGCGAGGGGGCGGACAAGAGATCGAGCCGCAACTGGTCATTAGTGAGCTTTGCCGACGCGCCCGAGATGACCGGGAGAACCTTGTAGGACCGAGAGCATGCCAAGAAACAAGCGCATTCCGGCGAGCCTGGAACTCACCCTCTACAGGGACCTGGCAAGGACTTTCCGGTCCTTCGACCTGGCCACCGTGGCGGAGGAGACCCTCAAGAGCCTGCTGCAGGCCCTTCGCGCCGATTACGGGTCCATCTTGATCCTGTCCGAGCACGGCCAGCACATGGAGCGGATTTTCCGCGCCGGGTTCAGCCCCGAGAAGCACGCCGCAGACCGGTTCGGCCTCACCAAGAGCGAAATCGAGGGGCTCATCCGGGACATGATTCCCAAGCTGCGCGAATTTCCTGCCGGCTCGCCGGTCGGGGGACCGGTGGTGGACGGTCACGCTCTGAGCTCTCCTTGCCAT
This sequence comes from uncultured Acidobacteriota bacterium, assembly GCA_963772255.1. GTDB lineage: Bacteria > Acidobacteriota > UBA4820 > UBA4820 > DSQY01 > JAKAJA01. The sequence continues at coordinate 296,988 of CAVYWK010000029.1, read as the reverse complement.
GTTTCCCCTTCAGCTGGTCTACGACTACACGGCCCTGATTATCCTTGCAGTCCGTGAGGACCACCTGGAGCAGACCTACCTCTTCTCGGAGGGGTTCCGAATCATGGAGGGCGTGCTCACCGACCACGGCTTCGCCTTCAAGAACGCCCTCACGGTGAGGCGCCTCAACGAACTCGTGACCAAAGACGACCTGACGCTCTCCTACAACCGGCGCTTTTTCGAGGAGTACCTGCTCGAAGAGCTCGAGCGCGCCCGTCGGTACAACAAGCCCCTCTCCCTCATCTTCCTCGATCTGGACGGACTGAGAGAGGTGAACAACCGTTTCGGCCACGCCCAGGGCAGCCGAACGCTTCAGGAGGCGGCGGCCCGCATCATGAACGCCGTCCGGACCATCGACAAGGTCGTGCGCTATGGCGGAGACGAATTTTGCATCATCCTGCCGGAGACCGAATCCAAAGGCGCGCTCGAGGTCGCCGAGCGCGTCCGCCAGCGGCTCGCGGCCACACCCTTCCTGCTGGAGGACACGGGGGGCATCGAGATCACCGGCTCCTTTGGAGTGGCCTCCTACCCTACCCACGCCATGACCAAGGAGGAGCTGGTCGCCAAGGCGGACGAGGCCATGTACCGTATCAAGACCCAGACTAAAAACGATATTCAGCTCGCCCACCCCATCAAGCGGTTTCCATGAGCGACGGCGTTCTCCTCTCCGGTAACCTGAGCGAAATCAGGCTTCCCACCCTCCTCATGTCCCTGTACCGGGACAAGGAAACGGGGGTCCTGACCCTCCAGGACGAGCGTTTTACCAAGGCGCTGTACATCAAGGAGGGCAGGGTGGTTTACACCACCACCTCGGATCCTGACGAGCGATTGGGCGAATGCCTCCTTCGCCGGGGGATCATCACCCTCAAGCAGTACGATCAGTCCGTCAACGAGGTGCTCCTCGGGCGTCAGCAGGGGCGAGCGCTCGTGGACATGGGCGCCCTTACCTCTTCTGAACTGCTCGAGGGTGTGACCCAGCAACTCTACGAGGTGATTTTTTCCCTTTTTCACTACCGTACGGGCACCTACGCGCTGGAACTGGCCCCCTTTTCGACGCTGGAGATGGTGACCCTCGCCATCGAAATTCCCGCGGTCATCTTCATGGGGATGTGTCGCGAGACGGCCTGGAGTCAAATGCGCGCCATGGTGGGCGTCCCCGGCCTTCGTTTTCGCACATGTCTTGTCCAGCCGGCCTTCGTGGCGGATCTCGACCTGACCCAGGACCAGGAGCACATCCTTCGAATCTGCCGCGAGGGGTTGCCGGTGGAGTCTATCCTGGAAGCGAGCTACCTGCCCCAGTTCGAGACGCTCCGTCTCCTGTGGGTCTTCCTCACTCTCGGCCTCATGGAGCGCGAGGACCCGCGGCGCAAGGCACACGTGGACGCGGGTCTTCAACCCGAAGCGCTGGTGGACCAGTACAACGATGTCTACTCGTTCATTCACCACCATCTCATGGCTGCGGGAGTTCGCGAGCAGGAGCTGGCACCCCTCGGCGACGGCCTGGCATCGGCCCACCCCGTCCTGGGCTCCAACCAGTCGGACCTGGTTCATTTCGGCCGCCTGGACGTCGACGCGCTTCTTTTCGCCCTCCGGGCCATTCCGGAGCCGGACCGCCCGCAGTCACTCCAAGCCTTCCTGGAAGAGGCCCTCTATGCCCTCGTTCTGGAAGCCGACCGCCGCCTCCCGCAAGGGCAGCGGGACGCGGTGAAGGCATACATCCGCCGAAAAGCAGACTCCTCCCAAGGGGGGTAACCCATGTCCGATGCCGACCCCGCTCGCCCAGCCCTGAGGCAACTCCTCTGGATCGCCGCCGGAGTGGCGGTGTTGACGCTGCTGGTGGTGGCCGCCTCCTGGCTCTTTTCGCCCCGTCGTCTCCCCGGGGAAACCGCCGGCGATCGGAACGCCTCGTCACTGGTGGAAGAGCAGGTCAAAAAAGAGACCTTCGCCCCCGAATCCACCTCCGCCAGGTCCCCTCAGGTGGCGGAAGGCAAACTCCAACCCTCCCCCGGGAGCACTGCAGGGGTGGACGATCTTCCACCGAACGACGCGCCCTCGCGCGAACCGTTGGAGAGCACCCCTCCGCCACCTCCGCCGGAATCCCATCAAGCCGTGCCCAAGGCCCAGGCGCCTGCCTCGACACGCTCTGCTCATTCCGAACCCCCTGCATCTATCAAAGGCTATGCCGTCCAGGTCGGTGCGTTCTCCGAGGAGGTCAAGGCCCTGGAGGTGGCTAACCGCCTGAAAGGGCTTGGGTACTCGGCCTTCGTTTTGGCCAAGGAGGGCCGGTACAAGGTGCTGGCCAAAGGCTTCGCGGATCGGTCCGATGCCGAGAAGGCTCAGGCGGCTCTGGCCAAGGCCGGGATAAAAGACCCCTTCATCGTACCCGTGGAGTGACCATGGCTCGAACGTCCAGAAAATCCGGCATCGAAGCCCAGCTCAAGTCTCTCGAGGGCATCGTGAAGAGGCTCGAAGATGGAACTCTTCCCCTGGAGGAAAGCCTCGTCCTCTTCGAGGAGGGCATACGCCTCAGCCGGGAACTCCAGTCGGCCCTCCAAACAGCTTCCATGAAGGTCACCCAGTTGCTGGACGGTGACCCCATGAGGGAGGCTCCCCTGCCAGCTGAAGATTCGGAGGAACCCGGGCCGTGATCCCCGAAGTCATCAGGCGGTGGGGACCGGAGGTGGAGAGCACCCTCGACCGGGTTCTCCCGCCGGCCGGCAGAGAGCCCCGAAGGCTCCACGAGGCCATGCGCTACAGCGTCTTGGCTGGGGGGAAGCGGTTGCGTCCCATCTTCGCCCTGGCGGCCTACGAGGCCTGCGGTGGGCGTGACCACGAGGCCGTCCTTCCGTGCGCCGCGGCCCTCGAGCTCCTGCACACTTACAGCCTCATCCACGACGATCTGCCGTCCATGGACGACGACGCGCTCCGGCGAGGCAAGCCTACCTGCCATGTGGTCTTCGGCGAAGCTTTGGCCATCCTCGCCGGGGACGCCCTGCAAACTCTGGGCGCCTATCTCCTCGTTTCCGAACCCGCGGGCAGCCGTTGGGCAACGCGCCGCAACCGGGCCTCCCGGGAGATCCTCTGGGCGCTCGGCTCTGAGGGCATGGCCGGAGGACAGGCCATGGACCTTGAACAGACCGGCAGTGCGGGACTGGTATCACCCAAGACCCTGGTGACCATCCACGGCAAGAAAACGGGGCGTTTTCTTCGAGGCGGCACTTCTGGCCGGGGCCCATTGGGCGGGCGCAGGGGCTGCCCATCGGCGCGCTTTGAAGAAATACGGCGCCTCTCTCGGCCTGGCATTCCAGATCGTGGACGACATCCTGGACGAGACGCAGAGCGCCGAGGCTTTGGGGAAAACTCCGGGGAAGGACTCGGCTCAGGGCAAGGCCACCTTCCCGGCGCTTTGGGGCCTTGAAGAGTCCCGCCGTGAAGTGGAGCGCCTCCTGTCCGACGCGCTGCGGGCCGCCGCCGAGTTTGAGCCCCGAAGCCGAGATTTGAGGGAGCTGGCGCACTTCGTGGCAGGTAGAAAGAACTGATGAACCCTTCCTTAAGGTGGCGGAACCCGATCCGCCATTCCGCCGGGGAGGCGCATAAACGATTCCCTGCTCCTCGTCTTCTCGTCCCGGCCATGCCATGAAGTTACGCGCGGACAAGCTCCTGGTCGAGCGGGGACTCGCGCCCAGCCGGGAAAAGGCACAGGCGCTTATTCTTGCGGGGCTCGTCTACCTGGGCGAGATCCGGGTGGAGAAGCCGGGACATCTTCTCGATCAGGGCGCCGAGCCATCGGTCCGCGGAAAAGCCTGCCCCTATGTGAGCCGTGGTGGATTGAAATTGGAGGCGGCCCTCCGCGCCTTCGTGCCCGACATCGCGGGCATGGTGTGCGCGGACATCGGGGCCTCCACCGGAGGGTTTACGGACTGCCTCCTCCAGCATGGCGCTTCCAAGGTCTACGCGGTGGACGTGGGCCACGGTCAGCTTGATGCCTCCCTCCGCAACGACCCTCGAGTGGTCTGCCTGGAAGGGGTCAACGCACGAAACCTATCACGGGGTTTCTTTCCGGATCGCATCGATCTGGTGACGGTGGACGCCTCCTTCATCTCCCTCAAACTCCTCCTGCCCGCCGTGAGAGCCAGCGCCCCCACGGCCTCTCTGGTGGCGCTCGTCAAGCCGCAGTTCGAGGCGGGGAGGTTGGAGGTCGCCCGGGGCAGGGGCGTCATTCGCGATCCCGAGGTTCAGGCCCGGGCGGTCCGTGAGGTTTGCGACGCCGCGGCCGCCTTGGGGTATACTCATCTGGGCACGGTGGAGAGTCCCCTTCGCGGTCCGAAGGGGAATGTCGAATACCTCATCTACCTGGTTCCCGCGGAGGCGTGCGACCCTTGAGCGATCCCTCCGGACCCACCATCGGCGTTGTCGCCAAGCCCCAGCCTGGCGGGCGGTTGCTGGCGTTGGACGCACTCCTGAGCCATCTCGACGCCAAGGGCCTCCGGGCCGTTTTCGATCCTGAGGCGGCGCGGTTGGCCAACCGTCCAGGAGCGACCGTCGTCGAGCGCTCCGAGCTGCCTCCCCTGGTGGATATGGTGGTCGTACTGGGCGGCGACGGAACGCTCCTCTCGGTGGCCCGGCACCTGGGAGGCAGGCACGTGCCCGTCCTCGGGGTCAACCTGGGGTCCCTCGGATTCCTTACCGAGGTTTCCACGGACGAGATGATCCAAACCCTCGATCTTTGTATCGAAGGGCGCGCCTCCGTCCAGAAGCGCATGACGCTCGACGCTACCTTGCATCGGGACGGAGATGTCCTGGAAACCTACTCCTGCCTCAACGATATCGTCGTGAACAAGTCCGCCATGGCCCGCATCATCGAAGTTCGAATCGAGGTGGGGGGGGATTGGCTCACGGACATGCGCGCTGACGGTCTGATCCTGGCCACCCCCACCGGTTCCACGGCATACAACCTGTCCGCCGGTGGGCCCATATTGGCTCCCGGTGTCGACGGCATCGTCCTGGCCCCCCTCTGTCCCCACACACTGACGATGCGCCCCATCGTCCTGGACGGAAAGGACTCCGTGGACATCACCCTGCTCAGGGGGTCCGAGGAGGTCTTCCTAACGGCCGATGGCCAGACCGGATGTCCGGTCCGAATTGGCGATTGCGTCCGAGTCCAGAGGTCGCCGCACGAGGTCCCCTTGGTGACGAGCCCCCACCGAGGCTATTTCGCCCTCCTCCGGGAAAAATTGGGGTGGGGATTGCGTTACCCCTAACGCCGGCTCCACGAGTCGGGCAGGACGGCAGCGTCCTTTCACAATCTATAGATTGACCGGAGCCTCGGGCCGGTCTAGAATATGGCCTTGTACTGACGGAGGAAACGCAATGGTGAATCGAAAGGCTCAAGTGGGATTGGTCTTCGCAGTGGTGGTTCTATTCGGGTCTCTGGCCTGGGGACAGACGGGTACGGCCAAAGTGACACCGGCCGCTCCCCCCGCAGCGGGCGTGAAGGCCCAGAGCCCAACGCCGGCACCCGCAGGTCAGCCCCAAGTTGTCATCCAGGCTCAACCCCAAGCTCAAGCTCAGCCTCAACCCGCAACTCCTGCCCAGGACCCGCCGGTGATGGTCGTCGCTGCCACCGAATTCGACGCGGGCAACGTGAACAAGGGCGACCTCATCAAGCACGACTTCCTGGTGGAAAACAAGGGCAAGGGGACCCTTGAGATCACCCACGTCCAGCCTGCCTGCGGATGTACGGTGACCGAGTTCGACAAGCAGATCGCTCCGGGGAAAACCGGCAAGATCACCGCCACCGTGAATACGACCAACTTCTCCGGGCCCATCCAGAAGATGATCTCCGTCACCACCAACGACCTGAAAATGAGCAACTTCCAGCTCACCATCAAGGCCACCGTTAAGGCGATCCTCAACGTGGACGCCCTCCGAGTACCAGCAGTTCGGTCTCGTTTTCAAGGGCCAGACCCTCGAGAAGGTACTTTACCCTCAAGTCCGAGGACGGGACCCCCTTCGAGATCACTCAGATCAACGCGGACGACCCGGTCTCAAGTACGAAGTGAAAATGGCCTCGGACAATAAGTCCGCCGAGTTCAAAGTGCTACTTCCCGCGGACCACGCCGTGGGTCCCATCAGCGGCCGGTTTACACTGTCCACGACCCACCCCAAGGCACCCACGCTCACCATTGCGGTGTACGGCACGATCCGCGAACCCCTCACCGTCTACCCCACGGAACTCGATCTATTCGGGCCTGAGCAAGACCTTCGTGAACGAGCATCCCGAGGACGTGTCGCTGAACAAGACGATCACGATTTCCTTCGAGCAGGCTGCGGACCTCGAAATCAAGAAGGTGACCTCCTCGTTGCCCTTCGTGGAGGTCACCCAGACCGCCATCACGCCCAACCAGCGCTACAGCATCCAGGTGAAGATCAAGCCTCCCGTCAAGGAGGGTGACTTCAGCGGAACGCATCACCATCGACACCAACAAGAAGGCCATCGTCATTCCCGTGCGCGGCAAGATCTTCTAGTCCAAGCCAGGCGGCAACGCTAGAAGGCCGGGGAGCAATCCCCGGCCTTTTTGGGTTTATGCGTTGAGGGTTGAGAAAGGAACAAGGGATAGCCCGCTACCGCCCCTTGGAGCTTGTCAGCTGTTAGCTAAAGGCTGACAGCCTGTCCCTTACATCTTCTTCAAATAGGCGTTTGTCCGCGTGTCCACCATGATCTTGTCGCCGGCGTTCAGGTGGAACGGGACGCTCACCACGGCCCCCGTCTCGCACTTCGCGGGTTTCCCGCCGGAGACCGTATCACCCTTGAAGCCCGGGTCCGTTTCCACGATGGTCAGAATCACGAAATTTGGAAGCTCGATGCCGATGGGTTCGTTGTCGTGCAGGAGCACGCTGACTTCGGCGTTTTCGAGGAGGTAGACGACCTGGTCGCCGATGATGTCGGCCTGCATGGTGACCTGTTCGTAAGTGGTCTGGTCCATGAAGTGGAATCCGTCCAGATCCTTGTACATGAACTGCATCTTCGTTTCCTGCGTCTCGGCGGTCTCTACCTTGTCCCCAGCCTTGTAGGTCTTGTCCAGGACCTGTCCCGGTGCGGAGACTTCGCACGCGGGCCCGCGTAAAGGCGGAGCCCTTTCCTGGCTTGACGTGGTCCGCGTCCACCACTTCGAAGGCGTCCCCGTCGATGAGCAGTTTCACGCCTTTGCGGATCTGGTTGCTGATGATGACGCCCATGAATGCTCCCCTCTTGGATGGTTTAGCTGAGGATCTGGATCAGCTGGTGGGCCCGGCGGTCTGACCTCGTAACGGGCCTTGCCGGTGGTTTCTGAAGACTCTGTTACGAGCAGGACAAAGAGACCGCCCGTCAGGTGAAAACAGGAGCAGGTTCTGTCCCTCGGTGCGGATGACGACTTCTTGGACGCGGCCCAGTTCCTGCTCCTGCTGGATGCGATGCAGGTTGCGCAGGACGCCGTTGAGTTCGGCGCTCATGACCTCGTGGGGCACTTCCTTCGGATGTGGCTCTCCACTTCCATACCGTCGTCCCCCACCACGGCCATGGCGAGCATCCCCGGGAGTGCCTGTTCCAGGTCCCGAAAGATCGACTCAAACATGACGCCCCTCCCGGACGCGGCGCAACCAGCCCTGAAGGACAAGGATCCGTCTTCTGCCGCATGGCCTTCTCCACATCTTCCTGGTGCACGGCGGGCGCTTCTGGTGTCTCGCCGGCCATGCGGGCCATGAGGTCCCTGATCCGGCCGTGAATCGCCGGGTTATCGGGCTCGTGAAGGAGCATCCTCTGGTAAATCTCCACGGCCTTTTCGGGGTAACCCTGCTTTTCGTATAGTTCGGCCAGCGTGAATGTGTTCAGCCCCGGAGCAGTCTCGACGATCCCCGCTTGATCCTGAAGCGCGGGCCCGTTTTCCACATCAATCGGGGACTCACCCCCCGCCGGAGCTTGCTCCATGGGGGAGACAGCCACCACCTCGGGAGCCGGTTCCGCATCCTCGGCCTCGTCCACCGGCTCCAGGACGCTGGAAAAACTGGCGGTGTCGGCGTCCAATTCCGAGTTTGAGGAATCCGATTCCATCCAGGGCGCTTCCGGCTCGCCGGGGCTTGGCGCCTCTGGAATAGCCGGCGACTGAACCTCATCGACGGCGGGCCGTTCCTCCGGGCCTGGCGTCGAAAGGGGAGAAGGGAACGGGACCGGTTCCTCTTCGCGGACTGCAACAGCCACTGCAGGCGAGTCATCGAGAGGTTCGAATTCTTGCACGCTCGCAGGGAGAGGCTGGGATTCTGCGGCAATCGCCTCTGGGGGAGCCTGCAGGTGGGCGATCCGCTCGGTAACCCCTGCCTGGCCGGGTTGCAGGAGATCCACGATCTGGTAGTGTTTCAACGCCTTGTCGCGGTCCCCCGTGGCCCAGTAAATCTCGGCCGCAAGGTGGTTGGCGGGAACGCTGTCGTGGAGCGCCAGGAGGACCTTCTCCACCATCTGGCGACCGTCGTCGAGCTTACCCTTCGTCACGTAGATCTGGCTCAGGAGGAGCCTCGCCTGCCAGTGGTTGGGATAGGAGGCCAGGCCCTTTTCGCAAAGCTCCTGGGCCGCTTCGATGCGCCCGAGTTTCTGGTACTCTCTGGCCAAGTCGAAGAATCGGCGCGACCTGGGGTCCTGCCGCAGTTCATCTTCGAGTTCGGTCAGGGCACCCGGTGCCATCAGAAATTCCCGATGGTGAAAAGGAACCGGGCGGGATTGGATTGCTTGAATCCGTCTTTGTTCCTGTGCGAGTGGAAGACCAGGTGGGCTTTGACGATAGCGGTGTCTGTCGTGCCGACGAAGCCCTGAGCGCTTTCCCGCAGGTAGCCGTCGGTGACGATGGTGACGGGAAGGCGAAGGTCAATTCCCGGGGTCACCTTCGCGTGCGGAGTCATGTGCACGCCCGGAGGCGGCGCAGCCAGGTGTCCTCCCGGGTCGCTCTCCAGCGTGTAGCTGATGTCATAGCTGTCCACGGTCCAAGCATCCGAGGGAACCAGGGAGAGGCTTTTTTCGTTCAGCCTGATGCGAAACACGAAGCTAGGTCATGCCTGCCACGGGTGGATTCACCGCGACGTTCAACGAAGGTGGATCCGCCCCCTGCAAAACCAATTCGGAGATGGGCTCCAGGTTTTTATCTGTGCCGCACCCTGTAAACAGGAGTACGGCAACCACTGCTAATCCAAGTTGCGAGAGCCTTTTTTTTTTCATTCGCTCCTACCTGACGATCTTCGGGGTGAGGAAGATCAGCAACTCCTCGTTGGTCCTGGATTTGGTTCGGTTCTTAAAGAGCCAACCGAGCACGGGAATCTTGGAGAGGAAGGGCAGGCCGCTCTGGCTGATGCCCTCGTTGGTGACGAACACCCCGCCGATGACCGCCGTGGCTCCATCGCGCACCTTGAGCACGGTCTTGGCCTCCTTCTTGATGATGGGAGGTGGCGAACCGGGGTCCTGGTTGGCGAAGTCCACCGAGTCGTTGGTGATGTCCACCGTCATGTTCACGTTGCCGTCGGCGCTGATCTGCGGCGTGACATCGAGCTTGAGCGTCGCGTTCACGAACACCACGGACAGCTTGTCGGAAGTGGCGATTCGGATGGGGATCTGGCGGCCCGATTCTATGCTCGCCTTCTCGTTGTCCTGCGTGACGATGCGCGGGGCGGAGAGGACGCGGCCCCGGCCCGAATTTTCCATGGCCGCCAGCCGGACATCCAGGAAGAATGAGCCGGTGGTGTTGCCGAGCACCAGGTCGATGAAGCCGTTGGAGGAGGAGGGGGGAAGGGTGACGGCGAAATCGCCCTGTCCGTAATTGGGCCAGCCCGTGGAGTTGCCGAAGTTGTGCAGCGGCGTAACTGCCGCCCCCTCCGGAGTCCGGCGGATGCTTGGTCGTGACATTTCCGGTGCTGTCCCGGCTCGTGTACCAGTTGCCGCTCCAGACGATGCCGAAGGACTGGCTCCAGTTGATGCTCGTCTCCACGATGCGTGCCTCGATGAGCACCTGGGGCGTTGCGGTATCCAGGGAATCGATGAGGCGGATGAGGCTGTCTTTCTTGGACGGGACCTCTTCGATGATCATGGTGTTGGTCCGCTCGTCGATGATGATGTTGCCCCGGTCGGACATAAAACGCCGGGCGATGTTCACCATCGTCGCCGCCTTGGCGTAGGACAGCCGCTTGGTGAATGTGACGGGTTGTTCGGCATTGAGCTTCTCTCGCTGAAGACGCTGGACATCCGCGAACTTCCTGGCGATTTCGGGAGCGGGAGCCACCCAGATGACATTGTTCTCGTAGATGTAATCCAGGCCGTTGTTCTTCAGGATGATGTCCATGGCCTGGTCCCACGGGACGTTTTCCAGGTCCACGGTGACTTTGCCCTGGACGGAGGGGTGCACGACGATGTTCATCTTGGAGATGTCGTGGAACACCCTCAGGACATCCTTCACGTCGGCGTCCTTGAGGCTGAGGGAGATGGGCTCGCCGGTATACTTGACCGCCTCTCCTGAAATGGTCTTTTCCTTGAAGGAGAGGGGGACGCCTCCGGCCATGAGCGTCTTGCCATCGGCGGGGACGGGTGTCGTATCCTGCGCCACGAAGAGGTCCTCGTAGCCCTTGAATTCCCTCGTGGACTTTGGATCGATGGGGGAGAGATCCACCTTGATCTTGTCCAGGGGCTCTGGTGCACTGGCGGCCCCCTTGACCCCCGGTTCCGCCGAGGCCTGCTCGGTGGAGGCCGGAGCCGGAGCGGGTACCTGCGGAGGCGCAGCGGGGGCTTCGGGCTGTTCGCCCGCCGCAGTAGGCGCGGCGGAGGCCTGTTCGGGTTGAGGCTCAGCAGGCTTAGGCTGATCGGGTTCGGGCTTCGCCGGGGCCGGCTTGGGCGCCGCGTTCAGGGCCAGATCGCGGCCCTCACCGCCCAGGACGACCTTCAAACCTTGGCCCACCGAGTCCACCGAAACCTTGGGTGCGGGACCCTTCATGTCGAGGACCACTCGGGTCACCACGGGCTGGGCCTGGAAAAGGCTCACGCGAACCTTGGCGATGTCCCCCGCGCCCAGAAGTCTCACTGGGCACGGCCCCGCGCGTAATGCCAGGAAGGTCCACCACCACCCGGTCGGGGCTCTTCATGGTGAAGACCTTGCACTTGGCCGATCCGTCCAGGTGGAGGTTCACGCTCGAACCGTCCCCGGCCACCGCCAGGCCAAGAAGACGTTTGGCTGCGGGAAGTTCGGGTGCGGCGGCGGGGGCCGAGACGAGGTCCGGGGGCGCCGGTGCAGGCACGGCCTTGACCTTGGGCACCGATTGGGCGGACGGAGCCGGGGTGGCAGACGGCGCATCGCCGCCTCCCACCACTTTGACCATCAGCTGGTTTCCCTCCGTGGAGACGAGGCACTTGGCCAGATAGGCCTTGTGGATTTCCAACTTGGCGAGAGCCCGTCCCCGTCCTTGGCTGATGGGTTCCACCTTGACGAACCCCACACCGCCGGCGTTGACCTGGAGGGTCTTCGGAAGCTGGGACACATCCACGTCGGCGATGTCCACCACGAAGGTCTCGGGGTCGTAGTCGTAGTAGGTGTAATCGATGATCGGGAAAGTTCCCGTCACCCCTACCACCATGGCCCCTCCCTGGGCCTGGCTCGAGAGGTCGCGCAGCACGTTGAGGGCGCTCGGCGCGGCTTCAGCAGCCATCACGGCCCCGGCGACGAGGCACCCGACGACAGCTGTCCAAAGGGCAGTTCGCTTACTCATTGTCCCTCCCCTTCTAGGCTCCGGATTCGTAGAACCAGGTTACGGAAAGGCTTGATGGCGGTGGGGTCATTCAACTCCTGTTGGATCGTGACCTCCCCGGAGTCATATGAGATTTCCAACACCACGCCGTCCGCGAAGCGCTCGCCGACGACCACCTTGTATGGCTTGCTGTCCGGTCCCTGGAACCAGGCCATCGTTCCCGCCGGAGTCCTGAGGACCGCTTCCATCGTGCAGGACTCCACCGTGAAGCGGGCCAGGCCCGTGGTCCCCGGCCTCACCTTGACTTCTGGACCTTGCAGGCCGCCGCTTCGAACCAGTGGCGTGAAGGGATCCCTCTCGGCCTGATGCCGGTAGAGCGCTTCACCCTCCACAAGGAGATTGTCCTCCGGGGCGGGAGTCGCGGGCGTTATGGAGGCCGGCGCCGAGGACTCGGCAGGCACTGCCGGAGACTCGGTCGCCCCTCGGGCGGGAGCGAGCTTGTTCTGGACACGGCCCAGCGTCCCCGCGGGTTCCTGCGCCAGGGCTCCCGCGCACCACACCGCACCGGTCACGGCTACGAAGCCCAGCCACCATAGTCGCTTCATGACTTTTTCTCCAGCGCCTGGAAGGCCTCGGGGTTCTGCATGTAGACCAGCGAGTTGAACGTGGCGGTCACGGTCTGCCCTCTGCTTCTTCCCGCCACCATCTCGAGGTTGGTGATGTTCACGATGCGCCTCATGTGGGCGATCTTGTCGAAGAACAGCGCCACATCGTGGTACCCGCCGCCGATGATCATCTTGTAGGCCTGCTCGCTGTAGAGGTCCTTCTTGGTGATGGGCGAGGGGCTGATGGAGGCGATGTTGAGGTTCTGGTCGCGTGCGTAGGTCTGGAATACGCGCAGGAGCTTGCCCGTCTCGGGGTCCTCGGGGATGATGGATTTCAAAACGTCCAGGTCCCTCCGAATCAAGTCGATCTGGCGGTTGAGCTCGTCCACCCTGCGCTGGGCCTCTTTGCCCTGGCGGATCTGGGCATCAAGTTCGGCGCTCTGAGCCATCCGGCTCTCCATGGTGGTCTTCCACCCGGAGAGGGGATAGAACCAGGCCGCCGTGCTGATGAGGGCGCCCGCCATAAGGATGACCACGAACTGTCCCCAGCGGGGTAGCTTGGCAAACTGTTCCATGGCCCTCTCCTACTCCATCGAATCCGAAGCTTTTTTGGGCTTCGGCTTGGCTGCTGCGGCCGCGGGCGCCGCCTGAGCGGCCTTGGGTCTGATACCGCCAGGGAAGTACTTGAAGGTCACCTTGTAGCTGTAGATCTCTTCCTGGCCGGCGACCACCTGCTGGGCCACGTCTCCCAGCATCACATCCCCGAACTCGGCAGTGGCCACGAGGTTGTCGTAAAGGGTGGAAATCGTCTTGATGCTCTTTGCCTTGCCCTCGATGCCAATGCCTGGGCCCCCCTGCTTCACCGCGGTGTACCACGCGCCTTCTGGGAGGACCTCCACGAGTCTGTTCATGAGCTTGACCGGCACGCTTTGCTGGTCCTTGAGCTGCTTGATCTGGTCCAGCTTGGAGGTGTACTCGGTCTTTTTCTGTTCAAGTTCCGCGACCTTTTCACGAGCCCCTTCGTACTTCTTGAGCTCGATCTTCTGCTCGGCGATCTGAACGGCGAGCGCGTGGTTCTTCATGAGCAACCAGGCCCCGTAGGCGGCAACCGCCAGGACGAACAGCGCGAGGATGGCGATGTAGGCCGGCCAGAGGGGCGCGCCTTCCCCTCCCCCACCCGCGGCGACGGGCCTTGGGCTGGGTAGTCCGCCCGCCTTTTTCGCACCTCGCGCTTCGGTGAGCAGATTGATCCGGATCATCTAGTCCCCCATCTTGCGTTGGGCCAAGCCCACTGCGACGGCGAAATGCGGGGCCAGCCGGTTGATGGTGTCCAGAGGAAACTCCCGCTCATCCACCACGATGTTCTGGAACGGGTTCATGATCTCCACGGGCACGCCGAAGAACTGGCTCAGGTACCGGTCCATGTTGGGTACCTGCGTCCCGCCCCCCGAGAGCATGATCTTGTGAATCTGGCTCTCGTTGGTCGTCACCCGGAAGAAGTCGAGAGTTTTCTTGAGTTCGGCCCCGAACTCCTCGGTCACGGCATTCAAGATGGGAATCACCTGTTCGGGCCTCACGCCGTCCACCGCTTCGCCTTTCTTGGCGGCCTCGGCCTGCTGCAAGGAGAGGTTCATTTCGCGCTGAAGGGTGTCGGTGTAATTGTGCCCCCCCGCCTGGATGTCGCGCCAGAAGAGCGGGCTTCCCCCTTTGAGGACGCAAATATTGGTGGTGCTGGAGCCGATGTTGACCAGCGCCGTGATCTCGTTTCCGTTGATGGGGTAGTTGATCTCATAGGCGTTCTGGACGCAGAAGACGTCCACGTCGAGGGCGGCGGCGGCGAGACCCGCTTGACCCAGCAGGGAGGTGTATTCCCCGATGAGGTCGCGCTTGACCGCCACCAGAAGGACCGAAATGTTTCCCGTGGTGGGATCGGTCTCCAGGACCTGGTGGTCGATCTTGACCTCTTCGATGTCGAAGGGAATGTACTGGCCTGCCTCCCACTGGATGGCCTCGGCCAACTCGGCCTCGCTCATGGCCACCATGGAGATGCGTTTGATAATGACCGAGTTCCCGTCCACCGAAGTGGCCACGCTGGTGTTCTTGACGTTCTTGTCGCGCATGAGCGTGTGGATGGCGTCGATGACCGCGCCCGAATCCATCACGGTTCCCCCGACGATGGCCTCCGCCGGGAGGGGTTCCATGCCGAAGGCCTTGAGTTGGTAGCCCTTCCCCTTGCCCAGATCCTTTAGCTCCACCATTTTAATGGCGGAGGATCCGATATCCAGGCCCAACAGGTTTTTGCTTTTTCCGAAGAACACTGTGGATTCCCCTTCTCAAAGCGTGTTAAGGCCTCCAAACTTAATGCTCTACTTTAACATATCTAAGGCAAACCCGAAAGTCAAGTGGTTTGTAGGCCTAGCCCCTTCCTGCCCCTGGGGATATTCCCTTCCCGTGCATTGTAACAGTGTCCTGGGGCATTGCAAGCGGTCGTGGCCGGCCCATACCGCGGGGGCGCAACCGGCGTCGGAACACCGGGCGACGCTTGTCAGGCAGGGGGGTTGGTGGTACTGTTTCGTGGCCGGTGCGCCTGCGACTTAGCGTCCGGATCCCTGGAGAAGCCCATGGCCGAGCGGCCCCCTGGCCGAGATACGGGAACCGTCAAGCGCGTGGAAGACGTCCTTCAGCGCCAGGGCCTTCCCGCCAACCTGGAGGCTGAGAAGGCCCTCCTCGGGGCGATCCTCCTCCAAAACCAGCTCTTCGAGGAGGCCCTGGAGTTCATCTCGGCGGAGGACTTCGCCCTTCCCGTCCACCAACGGATCTTTCGGGCCATCCAAGGGATGCGCCTCCAGGGGCTCCCTGCGGACCTGGTGAGCGCTACCGAATGGTTGCACGGCAAGGGGGAACTAGAAGCCGTGGGGGGGCCGGAGTACATCAGCGAACTCGTGTCCGGCGTCCCCCGGATGACCACGGCCGCCCACTACGCGAAGATCATCAGGGACCGATCCCTCCTGCGGCAGCTCATCAAGGGAGCGAGCGGGATCATCACCGAAGCCTACGCCTCCACCAAAGAACCCGAGGAGGTGATGAAGGAGGCCGAGGAAGCCATTCTCAGCGTGGGCGACCGGACCATTCGGTCCACCCTGCGGGGTATGGACATCCTGGCGCCCCAGATGGAGCGACTCCTGGGTGAACTCACCCAGCGAGGCGAACACGTGACGGGGATCGCCTCCCACTTCACCGATCTGGACGACATGACCTCGGGACTCCAGAAGTGCGACCTCATCATTCTGGCGGCCAGACCCTCCGTGGGCAAGACGGCCCTCGCGCTGAGCCTGGCCCTCAACGTGGCCAAGGACGGGAAGGCGGTGGCCTTTTTCAGCTTGGAAATGAGCGCCGAGCAGCTCTTCTTCCGCCTCCTGAGCATGGCCAGCGGGGTGGATCTCAAGCGCCTCAGGACGGGTACCGTGCCCAAGGGCCAGCAGACCGAGGTTGCGCTTAAGATCGACGAACTCGCCACCTACCCCATCTACATCGATGACAGCCCGCTGCAGACGGTCCTGGACATCGGTGCCAAGCTCCGCAGGCTCCAGGTCCAACGCCGTGTGGATCTGGTGGTGGTGGATTACCTCCAGCTCATGCGCGGAGTGGGCCGATTCGAAAACCGCAACCAGGAGGTCTCCTCCATTTCCCGCGGGATGAAGGCCCTGGCCAAGGACCGGGGGTTGCCGGTAGTGGCCCTCTCCCAGCTGAGCCGAGCCTCCGAGAAGCGGGGGGAGAGCAAGGAGCCGTTGCTGTCGGACCTGCGGGATTCGGGGTCCATCGAACAGGACGCCGACCTGGTCCTTTTCCTCAATCGGAATACGGGTTTCGACCCCAACGACCCCGAGGCGGGCGCCCGCACGAAGCTGATCATCGCCAAGCAGCGAAACGGCCCCACGGGCGAGGTGAGTTTGACCTTCTTGAAATCCCAGGCCCGGTTCGTCAACGCCGCATCGGGCCTGGAATCGGAATCCTATGGCTGAAGCTCCCGGGGGCTGCCCGCCCAGGCCCACCACACTCACGGTGGACCTGGATGCCATCGCCCACAACGCCGCCGTCCTGTCCCGCCATGCCGGGAACCGCCCCCTGTTGGCCGTAGTCAAGGCCAACGCCTACGGTACGGGGGCCATCCCCGTAGCGCGAACCCTGGAGGAGGCCGGAGCCCGGTGGCTTGGAGTGGCCCTCGTTGAGGAGGGTGTCGAACTTCGTCGCGCGGGCCTCAAAGTCCCCATCCTCCTGCTCGGTCCGGCGGCCCCGGCCCAGTGCGCGTGCCTGGTGGAACACCGGATCACACCGGCCATCTATTCGATTGATTTCCTATACGCGCTCGAAGGTGCGGCCGCCGGGGCAGCCACCACCGTGGAAGCCCACCTCAAGGTGGATTCGGGCATGGGGCGTCTGGGATTTCGAGAGGAGGAGATCCCGGGGGTGGTCTCGGCCCTCGAACGGACCCCCCGCATTCGTATTGCGGGCCTCTTCTCCAACCTCGCCAGCGCAGACGATCCCGCCTCGCCCCAAACCGAACAGCAGGTCCACCGCTTTCTGGCCATCCTGGGTCAACTTCGGCGGGGTGGCATCGAACCCGAGTGGGTCCACCTGGCCAATTCCTCGGCCCTTCTGGCCCATCCCTCGGCGGGCTTCACCCTCTGCCGTCCCGGGCTGACCCTCTTCGGCCTGAGACCCTCGGCCGTCCTGCCCGACCCCGGCCTGAAACCCGCCCTCACGCTGACGACCCGCTTGGCCCAGGTAAAGAACCTCCCTCCCGGAACCCCCGTGGGATACGGAGCCACCTACCTGACGGACGCGGCCCAGCGCGTGGGAATCCTGCCTCTGGGATACGCTGATGGGCTCGCCCGATCCGCCTCGCCAGGCGGGTTCGTTCTGATCGAGGGTGTCAGGTGTCCCCTCGTGGGCAGGATCAGCATGGATCTCGCCGCCGTCAACCTGGACCCGGCTCCCGCTGCCCGGGAGGGAGACGAGGTGGTGCTGTGGGGAATTTCGGGTTCGGAACAGCTCAGCCCGTGGGACTGGGCGCGTTGGACGGGGACCATCCCCTACGAGGTCATGACGGGAATCGGATGCCGCGTGGCCCGGCGCTACCTCAAGAACGGTGAAGCGCAGGTTTCGATCCCCATCCTCTAGCCTCGCCGACGCACACCAAAGCCATGCCCAAGCCCGTCGCCAAGACCGGGGCGGCGATTCCAACGGTAAGCGGGGCCGTCCCGATCCTGGCCCCCTCCCAGCCGAGAACCCCGAGTACGATCCCGTTATGCAGGGCATGGCCCGCCACGGCCAGCCAGAAGTTGCCCGTCCGAAGGACGACTTGAGCCAGGACCCACCCCAGGATGGCCACCGGGAGGAACTTCATCCAGGAAGCATGAATGGCCGCGAAGGTCAGCGCCGAAACGAGGCTGGCCGTCCCGATGCCCCAAGGTCTCACGCATCGGAGCAGGGCTCCGCGGAAAAGCGCCTCCTCGCAAAGGGCGGGCGCCAAGGCGAAGAAAAGGAACCGGCGTGCCGGTCCAACGG
Organism: uncultured Acidobacteriota bacterium; assembly: GCA_963772255.1. Classification (GTDB taxonomy): domain Bacteria; phylum Acidobacteriota; class UBA4820; order UBA4820; family DSQY01; genus JAKAJA01. Next base: position 279,025 of record CAVYWK010000029.1, on the reverse strand, counting down.
AAAACAGGAGGGCTCGCAGGAGCGGTGTCTCCCCGGATTCCCCAAAAATCGCCGTCAGAATACCAGCGAGGCTCAAGGCCGCGAGCGACCCTCCGGCCGTCAGTGTCAACGCCACGACCAGGGCTCGCCTCGTCGGCGATCTCCACGAGAACACCTGCGCGAACATCCCCCGAGCCCAGGCCCAGAGGACCGCGGGCGCGAGGAAAGCCGCTCCGGGGAGCATCAGAAAACGGCCCGTGAGACTGCCCTGAACCAAGGGCGCACCCAGGGTGAAGATCACCACGGCAACCCCCACGAGGATGAACCCCTCCCACGGATGGGGATCCCGCAAGCCCCCCAGTTGGACAAGGGATGGGTCCCCGCCGTCCTGAGGGTCCGACGGGGAGGCGCCCTGTGGATCGGAAGGGAGATTCAGGGGTCGGTCCTGGGTTGAATCGCGGCTCGGAAGGTCTTCAGGCATTCTTGGAGCAGGGCCTCCGCTTCCCCGGCTTCCAACTCCTCGGTCTTGCCCAGGCGATGGAGGGCCTCTCGCGTGGCCCGGATGGACTCGATGTAGAGCCTGCAGGGCGCGCAGTCTTCCATATGGCGGGCGATGTCGTCGCACGTGGGCGCGTCGAGCTCCCGGTCGAGATAGGGGGAGATGGCATCGAAAAGCTGCTTGCACTCGCCCGGCCCGTGGTCGTGCACCTACGCCTCCTCCCACACAGTTCAACTCACCGCGCCCGGGCTGTCAAGTTGCCGCCTTCCGGCTTGCCGTATAAAATAGATCCCAGATTCCGTCTGTCGAGGTACGGGGGAGAATCCCATCCGAGACAGCCGTCCGATCCTTGCTGCGATGAGTTTGAAATGCTAGAAGTGCTCAGGAGACCACGATGCCCGACACCGCCCCCCTCGTCGCCGTCCTCATGGGCAGCGCCAGCGATGCACCCGTGATGGAGCCATGCCTGGAGGTCCTTCGCAAGTTTTCGATCCCCTTCGAGGTTCGTGTTCTCTCCGCGCACCGGACGCCGCAGGAGACTGCAGCCTTCGTGAGCGGCGCAGAAACTCGCGGAGTGCAGGTCATCATCGCCGCCGCAGGGATGGCCGCCCATCTGGCGGGAGCCTGCGCCGCCCAGACCATCCTGCCGGTCATCGGCATTCCCGTGGCATCGGGTCCCCTGAACGGCCAGGACGCCCTTCTTTCCACGGTGATGATGCCTCCGGGAATGCCCGTGGCCACCGTGGCCATCAACGGCGCCGCCAACGCCGGGCACCTCGCCGCGCAGATCCTGGCCCTCTCCCGATCCGACCTGAAGGAACAGTTGAAGGCGGGGCGCGCCAAGATGCGGGAGAAAGTGCTCGAGCAGGACGCGGGGCTTCGAAGATAGGCTTCGAAGTAAATTCGGAATTAGCGAAGGCGGAATTCGGAAACTTGGCGAGACGACCCTATCCCTTTTCCAAATTCCGAACTCCGAATTCCGCATTGTTTCTGCTGAGGGTCCCATGCGCATTTTGGATGCATTGAGCAAAGATTGGCTGGAGGCGGCGCTGGCCCACCTCCGCGGGGGAAAGGTGGTCGCCCTGCCAACGGAAACGGTGTACGGGTTGGCGGCACGGCTCGATCCCGCGGGGGTGAATCGCCTCTTCACGCTCAAGGGCCGGGCGTCGGAGAAGGCCCTTCCGCTCCAGATGGATTCGCTTGACAACGCGCTGACCTGGGGCTTCGACCTCTCTGCCCCCGCTCGCCGACTTGCGGAACACTTCTGGCCTGGCCCGCTGACCCTCCTGCTCAACAGACCGGAGCGCTGCCCGTCCTGGTTCGCGCCGGACACTTCCCTCGTGGCCCTCCGCATCCCCGATCATCTCCTGGTTCTGGAACTTCTGGGCGCCATCGGCGAACCGCTCGCCGTGACGAGTGCGAACCGCTCTGGCGACCCCGAGTGCCTCCATGCGGGCGACGTGGTGCGCGCCTTCGAGGGCGCGGATGATCTACTCGTCCTGGACGGGAGCGACGCGACGGGTGGCATCGCCTCCACGGTGGTGGATGCCTCGGGTACAGACCCCTTGGTCAAGAGGGAGGGCCCCATCGCCGGTTCAGAAATATTTCGGGCATGGCGCGGGGAGCCTTGATAGATGAGGGGTGAGGGACTATGGCGAGGTAGGACCACCGGGATTGATTCCTAGTCCCCTAGTCCCCTAGTCCCCAAGTCCCCTAGTCACCTGACTTTAGAAAAGGAGGAACTGCCATGGGAGGCAACCACCGCCTCGGCTCCATTGCTGTCCTCACGGGCGCGGGGATCTCGGCGGAGAGTGGTATCGCCACCTTCCGGGGCGCTGGCGGTCTCTGGGAGGGCCACCGGGTGGAGGAGGTGGCGCATCCCAGCGCCTGGGCGCGAGACCCCATGACGGTCTGGCGCTTCTACGAAGCGAGGCGGGTGCAGGGAGCCTCCTGCTCCCCCAACAGGGGTCACCTCGGCCTGGCCGAACTGGAGCGCAGGCTCGAAGGCCGCTTTACGCTCGCAACTCAGAACGTGGACGGCCTTCACCTCCTGGCTGGAAATCGCAACGTCCTGGAGCTCCATGGAAGTCTCTGGCGGGTAAGGTGCGTGGAGTGCGGGCTGGAGGAGGAGAACCGGACCGTGCCGCTCCCCGAGTTGCCGCCCCGATGCGGGGCGTGCGGAGGCGTCCAGCGCCCCGCTATCGTGTGGTTTGGAGAGGTTCTGCCAGAGCATACATTCTCCGCCGCAGTGGATGCCGCGCGTTCCTGCGCCCTGTTCCTCATCGTGGGGACGAGCGCCGTCGTGCAGCCCGCGGCCAGCCTGGCCATGGTCGCCGCCGGCGCGGGCGCCCAGGTCTGGGAGGTCAATCCGGACGACACGCCCGCCACGGGGATCTGCCACCGCGTCTGGCGCGCACCGGCGGGCCGGGTGATGGAAGAGGTCGTGGAGGAGGCCCTCCGGCTGGTACTGGGAGCAGGGAGCGGGTAGCAGGGAGCGGAAGATGCAACCCAAACCCTTATCCGAACCCTATCGGACCACGGCCCGCGTGTTTTGTCCTCCTCTTCCGGCTCCCCGCTCACCGCTTCCGCTCTTTGACGAAATCGCATAAGACTGATAGAATAATCAGCTGGTTACGAGGGACTTCCTCTCAATTCGAAATCTGGAGGCAACGCATGGCTAAGAACCCGACGGTCTATAAGAACTATATCAACGGCGAGTGGGTCGCGAGCAAGACGGGCAAGACCTTCGTCAACGTGAATCCCGCCGACAAGAACGACCTCATCGGCTACTTCCAGGACAGCGACGCCCGCGACGTGGACGCCGCCGTGGCAGCCGCCAAGGCCGCCTATAAGAAGTGGCGCCTCGTGCCCGCGCCCAAGCGCGCCGAACTCGTCATGGAGCTCGGCCTCTGGCTCAAGAAGAACAAGGAGAAGCTCGCCCAGGACGCCACGCGCGAGATGGGCAAGGTCCTCAAGGAGACCCGCGGTGACGTCCAGGAGGGCATCGACATGGCCCTCTTCTGCGCCGGCGAGGGCCGCCGCATGTACGGCATGACCACCCCCTGCGAACTGCCCAACAAGTTCGGAATGACCGTCCGGGAGCCCCTGGGCGTGTGCGGCCTCATCACCCCGTGGAACTTCCCCATGGCCATCCCCACCTGGAAGATGATGCCCGCCCTGGTCTGCGGCAACACGGTGGTCATCAAGCCCGCCAGCCTCACGCCCCTCACCGTGTGGAACCTCGTGAAGGGCGCCGAGGCCGTGGGCTTCCCGCCCGGCGTCGTCAACTACGTGACGGGCGGAGGACGCGGCGTGGGCACCCCCCTCTGCACGCACAAGGACGTGGCCCTCATCTCCTTCACCGGGTCCACCGAAGTGGGGCGTCAGATCAACCTCGCCTGCGCCTCCGATTTCAAGCGCGTGGGCCTGGAGATGGGCGGCAAGAACGCGGTCATCGTCATGGACGACGCGGACCTCGACCTGGCCATCGAGGGCGTGCTCTGGGGCGCCTTCGGCACCACGGGCCAGCGCTGCACCGCCACGAGCCGCTGCCTCGTCCAGCGCGGCGTCTACGACAAGTTCATCGAAACCCTCGCCAAGCGCGCCAAGGCGCTCAAGGTGGGCGACGGTCGCGACGAGAGCGTGGACATGGGCCCCGCGGTGGACGAGTCCCAGCTCGCCACGGACCTCCAGTATGTGGAGATCGCGAAGAAAGAGGGCGCGCGCCTGGTCTGCGGCGGCAAGCGCCTCGCAGGCCCCAAGCACAAGAACGGCTCCTTCATGGAACCCACTATTTTCGCCGACGTGACGCCCAAGATGCGCCTCTTCAAGGAGGAGGTCTTCGGGCCCGTCCTGGCCGTGGTGCCCTTCAAGACCTTCGAGGAGGGCGTGGCCATGCAGAACGACTGCCTCTACGGCCTGAGCGGCTCCATCTACACCCGGGATGTGAACAAGGCCTTCGCGGCCATGCGCGACGTGCACACGGGTCTTTTCTACGTGAACGCCCCCACCATCGGCGCCGAGAACCATCTGCCCTTCGGCGGCATGAAGCAGACGGGCAACGGCCACCGCGAGGGCGGCAAGGAGGCGCTCGACCTGTTCTCCGAGTGGAAGGCCATCTACGTGGACTTCTCCGGCAGGCTTCAGAAGGCGCAGATCGACACCGACAAAATCGTCAAGGTGAAGTGATTTCGCGGCTCGCCGCGAAATCACCGTAGGAGCGGTCTCCTAACCGCGAATCGTTAAGACGGAGAGGCCCGGCGGCGATGCCGGGCCTCGTCGTTGATGGGTCGAATCTCCCAGACCGATCCTTCTTGATGGGCGGAGGCTACCCGGACGACATCGACAAACCTTACCGTGCCACCGAGCGTATACTTCGGGTAGAGCACGTTGCCCGTTCGTGGGAGGATCCCCGTGAAGAGCGGGAGCATCGGCAGGGCGATTTTTGTCTTCTTTTTGGCCGCGCGTTCGGCGGGCGTGGGCGCCCAGCAGGACGATCTCTCCTTCAAGCACCTCTCCATCGAGCAGGGCCTGTCACAGAGCATCGTCAACGCCGTCACCCAAGACCGGCGGGGGTTCATGTGGTTCGTCACGGAGGACGGGCTCAACAAGTTCGACGGGTACGGGTTCGAGGTCTTCAAGCACGACGCCAAGGATCCCGCGAGCCTGAGCCACAACGAAATCAAGTGCATCGCCGAGGACCGCAAGGGCATCCTCTGGGTGGGCACCTTCTACCGCGGCCTGGAGCGCTTCGACCCGGGCACGAGGCGGTTCACGCACTACCAGCACGACTCCAAGGATCCCGGGAGCCTCGCCAACGACATCGTCTGGACGCTGCTGGTAGACCGGGACGGCCGCCTGTGGGTGGGCACAGGTGGCGGCGGGCTGGATCTGCTGGACGAGACGAGCGGGACCTTCACGCATTATCGGCACGACCCGAATGACCCATCTTCCATCGGCGGCAACGATGTACGGGTTCTCCTGGAGGACAAGGCTGGTCGCATCTGGGCGGGCACGGCCGGGGGTGGCCTGAACCGCCTCGATCCCGCCACGGGAAAATTCACCCGCTGGACCCACGATCCAGCGAACCCGAGATCTTTGAGTTCGAACGACGTCCGATCCCTCGCCCAGGACGCAGACCGCGCCCTGTGGGTCGGAACCTTCGGAGGTGGGCTCAACCGTTTCGATCCGAGAACCGGGGATTTCGGGCACTTTCGGAACGCCCCAAACGACCCGCTGAGCCTGGCCAACGACAGCGTCCTCGCCCTTCTTATCGACGGGAACCAAGCCCTTTGGGTCGGGACCGACGGAGGCGGCTTGAACCGCCTGGTGCGGCCCAGGGGGACCTTCCTCAGATACCATCACTCGACAAACCGGCCCGAGAGTCTCGCCGGGGACCGGATCTACTCTCTCTTCCGCGACCGGTCCGGCGTCCTCTGGGTGGGAACTTACGGCAACGGCATCAGCCGGTGCGATCTGGGGAAGAAGCAGTTCGTCCATTACCGAAATGACCCCTTCGACTCCAATTCGATCAGCAGCGATATCGTCTGGAGCTTCTGCGAATGCCCCGCGGGGACACTGTGGGTCGGCACCAACGACGGCGGGCTCAACCGCATCGAGAGGGCCACGGGAAAGGTCACCCGGTACCTCCATGACCCTCGGAACACCAACTCGCCGAGCCACAACTCGGTCCGCATGGTCATGGCGGACCGAGCGGGAACGATCTGGCTCGCCACGAACGGCGGGGGGCTCGATCGGTTCGACCCGCGGACTGGCGCCTTCAAGCATTACCGGCACGATGACTTGGACCCAGGCAGCCTGGGTCACGACGAGCTCAGGATGGTGTTCGAGGACCGCCTCGGGACCCTCTGGGTGGGCACCTATGGCGGCGGCCTGGACCGCCTGGACCCGGAAACGGGCCGATTCTCGCATTACCGCTGCGATCCGAACGACCCCGGGACCATCTCAGGCAACTATGTCCGCACCGCCTTGGAGGACGCCGACGGAAGGCTCTGGTTCGGGACCCACGGATCGGGACTGAACCGGTTCGACCGCGCCACCGGGACCTTTACCCGATACTGCAACGATCCGAGAAACTCCTCCACGCTCTCCAACGATTTCGTCTTCTGCATCCACGAAGACCGGGCGGGGCAACTCTGGGTGGCGACCTACGGCGGGGGCCTGAATCTCCTCGATCGAAAAACTGGGATGTTCACGGCGTTTCGCAAGGGCGACGGACTGCCCGACGACGCCGTCTACGGCATCCTGGAGGACGCGGCAGGCAACTTGTGGCTCAGCACCAATTCCGGCATCGCCCGATTCGACCCGAAGACCCGGAAAGTGCGCAGCTACACGATGGCCGACGGGCTCCAGAGCAACGAGTTCAACGGGGGCGCGTTCTACCAGAACCGTCGCGGTGAAATGTTCTTCGGAGGCATCAACGGGTTCAATCTCTTCGACCCCGCGCGCATCCGCGACGACGATTACAAGGCGCCGCTGGTCTTCACCGATTTCCAGCTCTTCAGCCACACCGTGCCCGTGGGTCCCATGCCCGATGGGCGAACCCTCTTGACGAGGGCCATCTACGATACCCAGGCCATCGAACTCACCCACCGAGACCGGGTGGTCTCCTTCGAGTTCGCCTCGCTGGATTACGCCTCCCCGGAGAAGAACCGGTATGCGTATACGCTCGACGGGCTGGACCGGGGCTGGACCGAACTGGGCACCCGGCGCTCCCTCATGTTCACCACCCTGCCTCCAGGCCGCTATACGCTGCGGGTCAAGGGGACCAACGGCGACGGCCTCTGGAACGATGAGGGAGCCTCCCTCAGGATCGTGGTTCGCCCCCCGTGGTGGAGGGCGGTCTGGGCCTATGTCCTGTACGCCTTCGCGCTGACGGGATCGGTCTACCTCATCGTCCTTTTCGAGAGGAAGCGGGAGAGGGAGAAGGGGGAACTGGTGGAGGCCGAACTGCGGGCCCAGGCTGCGGAACTCCAGTCGCGCACGGTGGAGGCCGAGTCCCGCGCGCTGAAGGTGGAGAACGAGCGGAAGGCTCACGAGCTGGAGGAGGCCCGGAAGCTCCAGCTCTCCATGCTCCCGACCCGGCTTCCGGAGAGTCCCCGCTACGCCGTCGCCGCACGCATGCGCACGGCCACCGAGGTGGGCGGAGACTATTACGACTTTTTCCAGGGGGAGGACGGATCGCTCACCGTGGCCATGGGGGATGCCACCGGGCACGGGACGCGCGCGGGCATCCTCGTGGCCGTCATGAAGACCCTCTTCGCCGGCACGACCGCGGGAGAGGATCTCCAGGCCCTGTTCCGAGGATTCAACCGGACCCTTCACGCCATCGGCCGCGATCAGATTTACATGGCGCTCGGGCTCCTCCGCCTCCGGGGCCGGGAGGTCCACGCCATTTCCGCGGCAGTCCCGCCTCTTTTCGTCTGGCGCTCCGCGTCCAGGGAGGTGGAAATCCTCACGCTCCGCGGGATGTTCCTGGGCACGGAATTCGAGATCCCCTACGAGGAGATGGTGTTTACCCTCGATCCCGGGGATCAGGTGCTTCTCCTGAGCGACGGGTACCTGGAGCAGCTCAGGGAGACCCACGAGAGGCTCGACGAGGAGCGGAGCGCCAGCACCTTTCGGGAGGTGGCCGGTGAGCCTCCGGAGAAGGTCATCGATCACCTCTTCCGGTGCCTGGACGAGTGGCGTGGAGCGGCCCCCCAGGACGACGATGTGACCGCCGTGGTGCTCCATTTCAAGGGTTGAGCCCCGTTTCACCCGGAGGCGGCTTTCGAGATGGGTCGCCGACCAGACTCCAGACGCGAAATGGAGTATCATCGTAGACAGCCCTCGAACGGTTTCCGGGCAGAAGGAGGCGGGCATGCGTCGGATCGCGCTTGTAGCACTGGCGGCTCTGTTGTTGGGGCTTCTCGCTTACGCTGGGGAGATGGAGGGGGTCACCTTCCCCGACAAGATCACGGTAGGCTCCGCCGACCTCACCCTCAACGGGTTGGGCATCCGGACCAAGGTCTTCTTCAAGATCTACATCGGTGCGCTCTACCTCCCCGCCAAGGAATCGGACGCCATGAAGGTTTTGACAGCCGACGAGCCCAAGCAGCTCGTCATGCACTTCCTCTACAAGGAGGTGGGCAAGGACAAGCTCTTGGAAGGATGGGACGAGGGTTTCAAGAACAACTCGCCGGACAAGGTCGCCGCGCTCAAGGAGCAGATCGCCAAGTTCGACAGCTTCTGGTCCGACATGAAGAAGGACGACGTGGCCGTCCTGACCTACGTCCCCGGCAAGGGTACGAAGGTGGAGATCAAGGGCAAGGAGATGGGCGTCATCGAGGGCAAGGAGTTCGCGCAAGCGCTCTTCGCCATCTGGCTGGGCCCCAAGCCGCCCACCGAGGACCTCAAGAAGGGGTTGCTGGGCAAATAGGGCATCGTTTGTTGTCTGAGTGACGGAACAACCAGAGGCCCGGCGATACGCCGGGCCTCTTTCGTTTCGCGTTCCGCTGTCCCCGTCCCCCGTCTATTTTCTGAGGAGCACGTTTTCCCCGGAAGGATCTCTGAGCTTGAGCGAGGTGACCTTGCCGGCGTCCATGACGAACTCAAAGACCATGTCGGCAAATTGAGGCGTCCTGAACTGGAGCCCCTTGTAGGGCATCAGCTGGGCGCCGGGCTGGCCGGGGAGCACGAGGCGCAACGCGCTGCCCTCCCCGGATACGACCTCGATTTTGTAGCCCGTGGGGGTCTCGTAGGTCCCCGCAAGCTTCTCCAGGGTTCCGGGAGGGAGCGCCTCGGCCCTGCGCGTGAAGGACGCCTCCGCCTCGTCCAGGGACATGGTGGCCTTGTCCACGTCGCCCTGGGGATTCGTCTGAAAGTTCACCGAGGACTTGCCGAATCGCTCGTCGTCGGGTGTGTCGAACCGGTCGTAGTGGAAATGTGCCATGGGGAGTTTGATCTTGTGGAAGTCGAACTGGAGCTGTCCATCCTTGAGCCCGATCTTGAGAATGCCGTAGGCGGGGTGCTCATACTCGCCGACATAGTCGGCCAGCGCGTGGGAGGGGTTGGTGCCCTGGACCTGTCCGGCTCCCGCCTTGGCCCGTGCCTCGGTTCCCGCCTTCTTACCCTTCAGCCGCGTCTCCAGCGTCCGCTGGCTCCAGGGGGTCTGGCTCATACCCAGGAGGCGCTCGTAGACGTTGTAGCTCACCGTGTTGTAAAGGCTCGCGCAGTGGTCGCCGATGACGAATACGATGACGCCAATTCGCTCCTGCGGCATGTAGGAGACCTGGGAGTGGAAGCCGTCCAGATCGCCGCCGTGGTAGGCCAGGAGGTGCCCCCGGTAAGAGGCCGTCCAGCGGCCCATGCCGTAGGCGCTGTTGAGCACCTCCCAGTACCCCCTCACCTCGCCCGCCACATTGGGGAGGGCGATGGCGGGCTCCAGGGTCGCCTTGAGCGCGTCGGGAGGAAGGACCTGCTTCCCGCCGAATTTTCCGTCGTTCATGAGAGCGATGAGCCAGTGGGACATGTCGTTGACGCTCGAGACGATGGCGCCGCAGGGGGCCATGCCCGCCGTGTCCTCGTAGTAGGGGATCTGGTGGAGCTCGAACGTGTCCCGCTTCTCCGTGTAGCCCACGCCGAAGTCCGGCTGCTTGGTCATCTCGGCCACGGAGTACACCGTGTGGCTCATGTCGAGGGGCTTGAAAATGCGCTCCCGGACGAACTCCTCCCAGGTTTTGCCGCTCTGGAGTTCGATCAGGTAGCCCGCGGAGGTATACATCATGTTGTTGTAGATAAACATGGTTCGCATGGGCTCGCGAGGTTCCAGGTATTTCACCTTCTCGAAGAGCTGCTTGCGGGTGTCGTCGGACTGGTACCAGATCATGTCGTGACGCGTGATACCCGTGCGGTGGGAGAGCATGTCCCTCAGGGTGATGTGGTCGTTCAGGTTATCGTCGTAGAACTGCATGGCAGGGGCAGACTGCCGCACGGGCTTGTCCCAGGTCAGCTTGCCCTCGTCCACGAGGAGCCCCGCGGCCACCGCCGTGAAGAGCTTGCTGTTGGAGGCGATCTGGCACAGCGTGTCGGGCGTGAAGGGCAGCTTCTTGCCGTAGTCCCTGTAACCGTAGCCCTTGGCGAAGACGAGCTTGTCGCCCACCACGATACCCACGCCGATGCCGGGAGCGTTCCAATCCTTCAGGATCGTCTGCATATAGGCATCGAAGCCCTCGAGGCGCTTGGTGATGTCCTTGTCCTGGGCGAATAGGGCCTGGGCCATGGAAAGGGCCAGGAACCCCAACAGCAGTGTGCGCAGCATGCTCGTGAAGCGAGTGCATTTCCCCTTCGTGTTCTCACGCATGGTCGTCCCCCTCTCTTCCGATTGCCTGGAGCGTCACTTCGACGCCGTTCCGCCGCCCTGGAGATACCTCTGCATCCACTCGATGGTATGGCCGATGGCCAGGACCTGGTTGCTGCGCTTCTGCGTGCCGTGGCCCTCGTCCGCGAAGATGATGAGGCCCGCGGGGACGCCCCGCTTGGTGGCCGCATCGTACATCTGCAGCGCCTCGCCGACGGGGACGCGCGGATCGCTCGCGCCCTGGATGAGGAGGAGGGGCGCCTGCAGGCGCTCGATGTAGCTCGTGGCCGAGAGCTTGAGGAGGGCGTCCTTGTCCTTCTCCGGGTCGCCGTATTCCGAGATGCGCAGGACGCGTCGGTAGGGCGCCGTGTTGTTGAGGAAGGTCCCGAGGTTCGAGATGCCAACTTCGGAGACGCCGGCGTCGTAAGTCCCGCCGAACATGGTCATGGCCATGAGGGTGGCGTAGCCGCCGTAGCTCCCGCCCATGACGCCGATCTTGGGCGCCTTGCCGTCTACCGCCCAGGCTTTCCGAATGTACTTGGCGCAGTCCTCGATGTCGGTGATGACGTTCAGGCGCTTGGGGCCGTTGTCCGAGTCCAGATACGTTTTGCCGTAGCCGTCGCTGCCGCGGACGTTGGGCTCCACGAAGATGAACCCCGCGTCCACGAACATCTGGGCGTAGGGGCTGAACCCTGGCGTGGCCTGTCCCTCGGGGCCGCCGTGGAACTCCACGAGGACCGGGCAGGGTTGCGGGCAACTCTTGGGGCGACGGACGAACATGGGGACCTGCGCGCCGTCGCGGGCCGGGAAGTACTCCAGGGTGGCCACGGCGAAGTCCTTGGTGTCCGTCTCGGGGGTGCTTGGGACGACCCACTGCGTGAGCTTGCCCGAGGTCCAGTCGTAGACCCAGCTTGCCCTGGGCGCCGTGGCCGTCTCGATGCCGAGGGTCGTGTACCGGCCGTCGCGCGTGGTGGTTCCGCTGACCACGTGGTCCGCCTCCGGAAGCTTGGGAAGGGCCATGGGCGAGAAGGTCTTGGCGTCGAGGGCGAAGAGCCTGGTGTACCCGGCTTCGTTCACGTTGTAGAGGATCCGTGTGCGCGCTTCGTCGATGCTGAAACCCGACACGTCCCACTTCAGTTCGGGCGTGACAGGCTCGAACTTCTTGTTCTCGTAACGATAGAGGCGCCGGAACTCGCCGAACTTGGGTGTGAGGACGAGGAGCTGGCCCGGGGCGGCGCCGTAGGTGACCGTGTACTCCTCCTTCTCGCCCTGCCCCAGCACGGGCGATATCTTCCCCGTGGCCGGTTCCCACTCGGAGTACTCCGACGAGAGGGAGCCGGTGGCTTTCTGCAGGAGGAGGCGGCCGTCGGGACGGTGGTCGGCGATGGACCACAGGCCCGGCTCGGTGACCACGGCCGCCTTCTTTCCGGTGGCCATATCATAGCGGTAGACGGCGTAGGCGTCCGGCTTGATGTCGTTCGATGTGAAGTAGAGCGTCTTCCCGTCGTCGGTGACGATGCCGAAGAAGGTCTGCACGTCCTTGATGTGCTGGATGGGCACGAGGGGCCCGCCGTCGGCGGCCATGGTGTAGAGGCCCGGATTTTCCTCGCCCTTCCGGTCGCGCTGGATGAACAGCGTCTTGCCGTCGGGCGAGATGTCCGCCAGGCTGGTGGTGTCCTCGCCCCCGGTTACCTGGACCGGGAAGCGGTCGGGACCGTCGAGGCGCCACACCTGCCGGCTGCCCGTCACCGACCAACCGAAGAAGAGGCGCGAGCCGTCGGGCGTGAGAAGGCCCATGCCCGGGGCGCGGAGGTCCATCATGGACTGGATTTTGCGCGAGAGGTCTGAGGGCAGGGGCGTGGGTGCGAACTTGGCGAGGACCTCGGGTGAAACCGTCGCGGCGCCGTGGCCCGAATAGGGGGCTCCCTGCGCGAGGGCGGGCAGAAAGACCAGGAGGGATGCCACGCACAGGGTGGCGTTGCGGAGTGTTCTCATGTGATCTCCTTTATCACGATCCGGTGGGGCGCCGGTGACCGGCGGGCAGAACCCGACCCTGTCTTCAACGAAAGGGACGGCCCTTTTGTTTTGGTAGGAAAGACTTGACCGGCACGGACCGCAGCCCCATATTGACAGCGGGGGGATCGCGATGAAAAACCGAAGACAACTTCGGGTGCAGAGCGTCGTCCGCGCCGTGTCGTTCTGGACCGTGGTATGGGCTTCGCTGCTCATCACCGCGGCCACTCCGGCCTCGGACATCCTGCTGGTGTACGGGGCGGGGAAATTCAACCGGGGGGATCATCGCATCAGTTCCCATCTCCTCAAGACCGGGTACTCGGTCATCGTGCGCAGTGACAAGGCCGTATCCCTTGCGGACGCCGAGGGAAAGGACCTGGTCATCCTTTCCGATTCGGTGGATTCCGCCGTCCTCGGCGCCATGTTCCGCGACGCGCTTGTACCCGTCCTCTGCTCTGAGCACCAGCAACTGGACGATCTCGGGATGACGCTGTCCAGCGCAGGAGAGGATTACGGCCGGGCGGAACGCCAGAAGGCCATCAGGATCACGGACCCCACGCACTCCCTGGCGGCCGGGCTGTCGGGCGCGGTGCCGGTAAGCCTGCCCGGTTGCGCCATGGGATGGGGCACGCCGGGGCCAGAGGCGCAGAAGGTCGGAGCGCTCGGTCACCCCACGGGCAGCGCCGCGGAGGGAGCGTCCCGGAAATACGTCCTCTTCGCATACGAATACGGCGCTCAGATGCCCGGCCTCGTGGCACCCGCAAAGCGCGTCGGGCTCTTCCTCCCCAGCAGCGCCTGGGCGAACCTGACGCCCAAGGGCAAGCAGCTTTTCGACGCCGCCGTCAGTCATGCCGTTCGCGCTTCCGAGGGCGGGTGCGTGCCTTGCCAGACGAACGAGCACAAGATCACCTTCACGAACCACAGCGGAGAAACCGTCTTTATGGGCATCTGGGGGACGGCGCCCAAAGCTACAGGGTATCCGCCTCCCAAGGATTGGGCGAACTGGGAACTGAAGGACGGTGAGAGCAAGCAGTGGTGCGCGCCCTACAAATTCAACGGGGGCATCTTCCCCAGGACCGGCTGCATGACCGCGGACGGGAGGACGTGGATCGGTTGCGACTCGGGGGACTGCAGGGGTATGGTGTGCACCACGGGTCACCAACCCGCCTCCTTCTTCGAGCTGAATGTGGACGATCCCAACAAAAAGGTCTGGTACGACGTGAGCTACGTGGACGCCTTCACGTTCCCGCTGGTGCTCGATGTGGACAACTACACGGGAACACCCAACCACGGCGCCAACTGGTGCTGGCCGGCCGGCTGCGAAACCCTTCCGGCTTGCCCCTGGGCGACGCGCGGAGACGGTATCTGCTACGGAGCCATGCGGGAGTTCGAATCGCGCTACCCCGACTACCCCACCAAGAACTACAAGCAGCACATCGCCGTGGCCTGCAAATGCGCGGAGGTGGGGGGCTGCACCTGCGGGCAGGACTGCTGCACGGGCAAGTGCGGGTGCTCACCCAACGCCGGATACGTTCCTGGCTCAAAAGAGTACGGGCAACGCGCGGTGGACCCCATCACAGGCGTGGGCAGCCCCCAGTGCGTTTGGAACGACAACCCGCCCGACCCGCTCAACCCCGAGGACTGGACCGCTTATGCGAAAGCGATCAAAGCCATGTGCGCGGATTCGTACACCTGGCAATTTCACGATAGCGCGGGGGACATGAGCTGCAAGAACGAAGACAATACTCCGCTGAACTTCACGGTGACAATCCACAGACGATAAGCGTTTCGACAAGAGTAAGAAGCAATGCCGCGGCACTAATCCACCTCCGGTGACGGACTATACATTGGTGAAACTCAAGACCTGGCCGTGGCCTTCTCTCGCGCCTCCCCAGGGGGGTCCTTGCTCTGCTTATGCGCCTTCCAGAAGCGTATACTATGTATACAGCCATCAGAAAACAAGAGCCAAAATATTGGCAACCTTCGTTCCACTTATGAGACATTACTTCACATTATAGTATTGTTTATTATACATATTAGCTAGTTACATTTCAGTTCGTAATAGAAACCAGTAAGAAACGCTCTTGACTTGCATTGCGTTCACACATGGTATAGTATGGGAGTGGTCCTCGGGAGTCAGGCCACCGGAAAGGAGGAGTCGAAGCAAGGCGCGCCCCGAGATGGCAGGAAGCGATCGGACAGCTGAAGTACCGGGGGTCTGGTTACCGCGGCATGCGGCAAGCACCCAAGGACCCGCCCCGGAGTTGGAGTGGTTCCGAACATGTTGGTCGGAGCCCGCTAGCCCAGGGGACCGGTTACCGCGGCGAACCTCGCACGGCGGACCCGCCCTGACAATCCATTGAACCCAGGGGGGCTCAATGTCGAGGAGTCAGTCATGCGTCAGTTCCGCCACCTCATTCGTCCGCACGCCTGGAGCGTGCTCCCTTCGCTCTTGGTCCTGCTTTTCGCCTCGGTCGCGGTGACGGCCGCCACGCCGTACGTGGTGATCGCGTGGAACGACCTGGGGATGCACTGCACGGACGGCGGGGACTTTGCCGTCTCCACGATCCTCCCCCCCTACAACAACCTCCACGTCCAGCTCAAGGATCGGGCTGGCAACCTGGTGACCAACCCCGTCGGCATCACGGTGACCTATCAGGCCGTGGCCGACCCCTCGGGGAGCATCAACGCCACATCCTTAGGGAAGACCAACTTCTGGACCTACATGGCCATCCTCTTCGGGGTGGCCCAAGCCCCGGACGTGGGCCTCGCGGGGAAGGCCATGCCGGGAGCGTCCAACGTTCCGCAAACCATGGACTGGGACCCGGAGCACTCCTGGTTCCACGCGGAAGGCATCCCCATCACCCCCTTCGACGACCAGGGGCACAAGAACTTCTACCCCATGATGCGGGTCATCGCCAAGGACGCCCAGGGAAGCGTTCTGGGGCAGACGGACGTGGTGGTGCCGGTGTCCGACGAAATGGACTGCCGCACCTGCCACCAGTCGGGAGCGGGGCCGGCGGCCAGACCCCCCGGCGGATGGGTCTACGAAGCCAACCAAGCCCGGGACGTGAAGTACAACGTCTTGAAACTCCATGACGCCCTGCAGGCCGACAACGCTGCCTATGCGGCCGCCCTGGTCACCGCAGGATTCGATTCCCGGGGGCTTTATGCGACTGCGCAGGGCGGCCACCCGCTCCTATGCCAGCGGTGCCACGCCACCAACGCCCTTCCGGGCACGGGGATCGCCGGGATCTCGCCCATGACCCAGGCCATGCACACGTTGCACAGCACCGTCATCGACCCGGCTACTGGACTGGCCCTGGGCGCGGCGGCCAACCGGACGGCCTGCTACCGCTGCCACCCCGGCGCCGCAACGCAGTGCCTGCGTGGAGCCATGGGAAGCGCCGTGGCCGCGGACGGCACCAAGGAGATGCAGTGCCAGGGATGCCACGGCGTCATGACCGCCGTGGGTGCCGCCGGCCGCGTGGGATGGTTGCAGGAGCCCTCCTGCCAGAACTGCCACACGGGCACAGCCGTCCAGAACTCGGGGCAGATCCGCTACACGACGACGCTGGACGCCAACGGACAGTTCAGGCAGCCCGCGAACCAGACGTTTGCCACCAATGCCGACACGCCGGCCGCAGGGTACAATCTGTATCGCTTCTCCAGCGGCCACGGTGGGTTGCAGTGCGAGGCGTGTCACGGCCCCACCCACGCCGAGTACCCCTCCAGCCACGTCAACGACAACATCCAGTCCAACCAGATCCAGGGCCACGCGGGAACCCTCTCGGAGTGTTCGGCCTGCCACACGACCGTTCCCACCACGGTCACTGGCGGCCCGCACGGCATGCACCCCGTGGGGGCCACATGGGTCTCGAGGCATCCCAACTCGGGCGGCAGCGCGTGCAAGGTCTGCCACGGGACCGATTACCGGGGCACGGTCCTCTCCCGTTCTCTGGCCACCCGCACCCTGAGCACCAAGTTCGGGACGAAGAACTTCTGGCAGGGCTTCCAGATCGGGTGTTACACCTGCCATAACGGACCCGGCACCGGCAACTCCAACCCCAACCGGGCGGCCGCCGTCAGCAACGCCACGGCGACCACGCAGGGCGGCCTGTCCGTGGCCGTCCCCATCACCGCAACGGACGCGGATGGCAACACCCTGGTCCTGCGCGTCGTCAAACAACCCTCCCACGGCACCGCGGGGTTCAGCGCGAGCACTGCCACCTACACGCCCGACCCGGCCTACATCGGCTCGGACAGCTTCACCGTGGCGGCCTGGGACGGCTCTACCGATTCCAACCTGGCCACCGTTTCGGTGACGGTGAACGGCCCCGGATGCACCCTCTCCTGTTCGCCCTCCGCCCCCGCCTCGGGCAACGCCGGCGACCCGCTCCCCTTCTCCGCCCAGGCCGCGGCGAGCAACTGCCTCCTGCCGACGACATACGAATGGGACTTTGGCGACGGCGCGCCCCACGCCTTCGCGCCCACACCCACCCACACCTACGCCTCGGCGGGCACCTATGCTTGGACCCTCACCGCGACCTCCGGAACCACCAGCCTCGTGCGCCAAGGGACCGTGAGCATCGCCGCGGGCGGACCCAAGCCCGTCCCGGAGACCGTTTCTCCCACCCGCGTTTCCGCCCTCGGAGGCGGCTCGCTCCAAGTGACGTGGGATGCGACCAACTGCGGCTCCCCCGGGTACCACCTGATTTACGGATTTGGAAGCCGGCTGACCTCCTGGACCGTCGCCGGCGGACAGTGCGGCCTCGGAACATCCGGGAGCGCGCTTTGGGACGGCTCCCCCGATCCCGGCACGGATTCGAGCCGCTTCCTTTGGTTCCTCGTGGCGGCAGATGACGCAGGTTCCATCGAGGGTTCCTGGGGCCTGACCTCTGCGGGCCAGGAGCGTGGCGGCGCCCAACCCAGCGGCACTTGCGGCTTTATCTCCAAGTCGACCGGGAGCACCTGCGCGGTTCCCTGATCCCATTTCGGCGCCGGGACGGCGCCGAGGCGGTCTTTACGCGTGCGAAGGGCTCGGCGATGTCCTGCCGGGCCCTTCTTCTTTCCCCAATTCCGCGATGAAATTCTCTTGCCTCCGAAAACCGGGAGGCTCGGGGATTAAGCCGCTTGACCTCCAAGACGGGGAGGGCCATCGCGTCCTCGTCCCGAACCGCCAGCAAAGCCGCCCGGTTCGGGATCGTGCCCTTCGGGGCCCCGCCCCGCAGGCAAAGCCCGCCGGGGACCCCACCCCACCCTTGGAGCCTCCTCGCCATGCTCGGAGGCGGCCCCAATCCCTTGATAGGTGAAACGCGATTAGAGATGCAACACGCACTCTTCATGGGTTTCCACCTGCCTTGCATGCGCCCATCGCGGGATTGGGGTCTTTTTTGAGGTCCCCGAATGGGTCATCTTGTGCTATGATTGGGTTTCATGAACGTGGGTTCCGCTCACCGGGGCCACACGCGATCACCAGGAGGGGCCCATGACGCTCGACCGAGAACAGTGGATTCACTTGGCTACGGCCAACGCGGCAATCATCCGAGCGGACTTGGACCGCCTGCGGAACCTCCTCACCGAAGGACCCCAGGTGGGCTATGCGGAATTTTGGGCGCAGGCCAGGGATATCGCCGCCAAATTTAAGACCTTCAAGCCCATCGAGGCTGAAGCCCGGGAGAATCTCTGGTCGGACTACCGGGCCATCTGCGAGGCGACCCGCGCGCTGCAGGAGAGTGAGCGCGGCCACTCCACCGAAGAATCCAAGGCCAAGCGGGTCGCAGATCGAATCCGCGCTGGCGCGGGCCGCCGAGGTTGTTGAAGCGGCGCAGACCCCCCAGGAACTTTCAAGGGCCCAGTCGCTTTTGGACCAGATCCTCAACCAGATGAAGACGCGGCCGGCCAAAGAAACAGAACCCCGCCGGAAAAGGCCGCCTGTGGCGCCTCCGAGCGGACAAGCGGAGCCGCCTGTTGACGAATCGGGCGCGATCCCCCAACGGGCCGAGGCAAACGCCCCGGACATGGGTGCCGAGAGGTCGGCCGAGGTAGATGTCCGTGAGGACCAGAGCGAATGCCCCGCAGAGACCCTTTCGCCGCTGGTCGAAGCACCTCCTCCGGAGGCGCATGAGGCGCCGCAGATGACAGAGGCCGTCATCGCCGAGGGAGAGAGCACCGACTCATCCGCGCCTTTCCCCGAGGACCCGGCGTCGGCTGTTGCCGCGGCTCCGGATCACGAAGGTCCGGCTTCGCCTGCGGCCTCCGCCACGGCGGACGCCGATTCGACCGCGGCCAAAGGCGTCAAAGAGGCGCCCGTGCTGCTACGTAGCGACCGCGAGGCGTGCTGGACCCGGTGGACCCAAATCCGGGACGTCCTCAAGGCCAAACGGGCGGAACACCGAAGGCATCTGCTGGAATCGGCCATGGTCCGCGCCCAGGAGATCCTCGCGTCCATCCAGACGCAGGACCCGAGAACCGTTCAGGAGACCATTCGCGTCGCCCAGGGCGAACTGAAGGCCTCGGGTTTGTCGCTGGCGGAACAGGAGGCGGTGCGATCCACACTCCGTTCGGCCTGGAAGGCCAGTTCAGAGCGCATCGATTCTCTTCGTCAGGAGAGGCAAAAAGCACATTCCGAGTGGCTCGAACGCATGTCCGCGCACCTGAGCCGCTGGGAGACGCAGGTCTTGAAAAACCAGGCGACGGCCGTTCAGATTCAGGGCGAGGTCGCCGATCTCGAGAGCCAGGCCGCCGGCATTTCGGACGACGGCCGCGGGTCCAAACTTCGCCAGTGGATCAACGGAAAACGGCTCCGTTTGGCGGACTTAGAGGCTTCGATCAAGGAACTCGGGCAGAAGATTCACACCGTCCGGACCAAGATGGGCAAGGAAGCCCCCCCTCCCATCACCGAGTTATCCGAAGAGGACCTCGCGGCAGCTAGCCGTCCCTCGCCCTCACCCTCGCCTGAGAGACGGTCAGGCCCCGCTCGCGAAGCTCGCGGCCCGAGTCGCGGTCCCGGCCGCGGTCCCGCGCGTGGTCCACGGGACGAAAGGCCGAGCGAGCCTCCCTCCCATCCGGGTCTGAACCTAGGCGAACTGCTCGCCCAGCACTTGGGCCTGGCCATCGGCGGCAAGGTCGCCGAGAAAGAGCTTGAGGACGGCAAGGTCAAAGTGAGCACGGCCGGAGATGGCGATGAGAAAGCCGCGCCGGTTGAGACTGAATTGAACACGCCCGAACTTGGCCTGGCCGCGGAGCCCGTGACCGGTGAGGCGGAGATCTCAGAACCTGGGCGCGAGGGGACCGAAGCCGAAGGATAGTTCCTTTTCATTTCCATTCGTGAATCCACCGAAAAAGGCCCGGCCATGCACGCCGGGCCTTTTTTGTGGTGGCTCTTTCTCCGGCGCCCCGGCTCTCCGGCCTCCTCCCGACTCTATCACTTCGGTGCGCAGGTGAGGCCACCGGCCTCGCCGGGCACCTTGGGCTCGAATTTCTTGCCCACCGGTGCCCAGTCTCCCTGCTTTCGCTGCAAGAGCTTGACCCGTCCCCTGGCGGTCCAGCGGGCATTGCTGTTGTAGTCCCACCCGAGGGTGTCGCTATCCCCGGCACCGAGGGTGGTGATGAGAAACCGGTTGTCCAGACCACCGAAAAACGCCGCCTGGTCGGCAGGCGCAGGCGAGTCTCCGCCAGAGGGATCCACGGGCACCCAGCCGTAGTTGGGCAGGTAGACTTCCACCCACCGGTGGAAGACATCGTCCCGGCTCGCGTCGTCGCCCCGGACCACGACGGATCCCGCATACCGCGCGGGCAGCCCCGCCGCGTGGCACATGGAAAGCATGACGAAGGTGTATTCGGAGCACGACCCGGAGCCGCGGGCGAGCACCGTGGGGGCCACGTTCCATCCGCCCACGAGCTCGTAGTGCATCTTGTCCTGGATGAACCTGTTGATTTTGCGCGCCATCCAGTAGGGGTTCCGCTCGTCGCCCAACGCCTCCTTCACGGCTTTTTGAATGACCGCGTCATTCATGTCCAGCTTGGAGCTGTCCTGCGTGTAGATCTTCATGATCTCGGGAGGAACATCGGAGAGCGGCCCCACTTTGGTTGGATCCACGAACCAGCGTACTTTGCGGAGCTCGACTTCTTGGGTCATGGTGGCCGAAACCTCTTTCCCGGATCCCAGCCCCTTGAAGACAAAATGCGCGCACTTCTGGCCCCACTGGTCCGTCACGAATTCCGTCGGCTCGGGTTCGAACTGCGGCGGTTTGAGGAGCTTCTGGTTGGGCAGATCCTGCGGCACGGCGATGAAGACATCGAGGGTATCGACGACGCCCGGGCCAAAATTTCGCCACGCCTCCGTATAGGTCACCACTTCGTGCTTGGCCGCGCTCGTGACGAAGGAAGCATCGGTCGTGGCCGACAGCTTGTAGAGCTTTCTGGCTTCATAGTCGGCGCACCAGAGATGGCGCCCGTCCCACGCAAGCCCGGCGGCATAGGGGCCGGGGGCGGGGAAGGCGTCCAGCACGGCGCCGCTGGCCGGGTCCACGCGGTAGACGGTATCGGTCACCCGGTCGCTGACGAAGAGCCAGGACCCCGCGAACGCGAGGCCGATCTCCTGCGTCTTGCGCCCCGCCACGGGCGACGGAAAGCTCGACCACGTCGTTCCGTCCTGGGTATCCAGGCGGCTGATGACCCCGGCCTTGGCGTCGGCCACCCAGAGCGCCTTGCCGTCCCAGGCGAGACCCTCCGGAGCAGTCGAGATCCAGGGGGAGCGCGCGCTCCGTCACGCCGGTGGAGACATCCAGCGCGTAGGCCGTCTTGTCGGCGGCGTCCAGCACCCAGAGCCATCTCCCGTCCCAGGCCATGCCCATGGGCGCATAGCCCGGTGCGTCCATCGACTTCGTGACCTTCCCCGAGGTGGGATCCACCTCGCTGATCGTGGCCGAGACCAGATCCGCCACCCAAAGGTGGCTCCCGTCCCAAGCCAGTCCCGTGGGGCCTTTGATGGAAAGGTCCAGGCTCGCGACCACCTCTCCGGGCACGCTTTGGGCATGCAGGGCGAAGGCGCAAAGGAAACAAAGACCAATGACGACGCCGATCGAGATTCTCCTC
This sequence comes from uncultured Acidobacteriota bacterium, assembly GCA_963772255.1. Lineage (GTDB taxonomy): Bacteria > Acidobacteriota > UBA4820 > UBA4820 > DSQY01 > JAKAJA01. Next base: position 257,075 of record CAVYWK010000029.1, on the reverse strand, counting down.
ATGGTTCCCCTCCTGATGCGGGCGAGAATAATGCGCGCCGGGGACATTTTACTCCTTCCTCCGAGTTGCCCACACGGTGCCTCCATCACAGCAATCCCCGCTCGGCCATGAGCTCGGCGATGAGGATCGTGTTGCCCTCGGCGTCGCGCAAGCGCTCCCCAAGGGGGGACTCGGCCGTCCCCCCTCGGCGCTCGCTCCGCTCGCTGCTCCTCCTTGCCCTAGCGCTGGCAACACTCCGCTGTGGGGGAACCCCCCCGTTCCCCCACACCCCTTCGACGCGCCGCGGGCCGGGCGGTCCTCAGAGCAATCCCCGCTCGGCCATGAGCTCGGCGATGAGAATCGTGTTGCCCGCGGCGCCGCGGAGGGTGTTGTGCACGAGGGCCACGAATCGGAGGCCGAGGACGGGGCACGGCGCGAGGCGGCCGACGGTCACGGCCATGCCTCCGCCGGCGTCCCCGTCGAGCACCGGCTGGGGGCGGGCGGGCTCGCGATTGAGGAGGAGGGGCCGCTCGGGGGCCGACGGGAGATCCAAACCCAGCAGGGGCGAGCGATATGCGAGGAAGGCCTCGGCGGCTTCTGCCACACCCACGGGGCGGGACAGTTCCACGGAAATCGAGAGCAGGTGCCCGTCGCGCACGGCCACGCGGTTGCACTGGGCGCTGACGACCAAGTCGGCGGGTTCGACGCTCGCCCTCGCCAGCGTTCCGAAAATCTTGGCGGGTTCCCGTCCGAGCTTCTCCTCCTCGCCGGCGATCTCGGGCAGCACGTTGCCCAGGATGTCCATGGAGGACACCCCGGGATAGCCCGCCCCCGAGAGGGCTTGCAGGGTGGTCACCTGAACCCGCTTCAGCCCGAAAGCGCGCCTCAGCGGATCCAGGGCGAGGCAGAGCCCGATGGTGGAGCAGTTGGGGTTGGTCACGATGGCTCCGCCGTGTTTGGCGCGCTGAGCCAGAGCGAGGTGCAAGTGCTCCGCGTTCACCTCGGGAATCACCAGGGGAACATCCTCCTGCATGCGATAATTCGCGGCGTTGCTCACGACGGTCCTGCCCGCCGCGCGGAACGCCTCCTCCGTCTTCCCGGCCACATCCGAACCGAGGGCGCTGAAGACGAGCCCGGAGCGCACCGCCGACGGGTCCGCAGGAAGCACCATCCGGCCGGCCATCTCACGGGGAGCACCGCCGGGAAGGAGCCACCGCGTCGCCTCCCCATAGGGCCTGCCCGCTGAACGGTCCGACGCGGCCACCTCGGCGAGCTCGAACCAGGGGTGGTTCGCGAGAAGCTGTACGAAGCGCTGTCCCACCGCGCCGGTGGCGCCCAGCACGGCGATCTTCCTTCTTTCACGAGCCACGATCGTCCTCCGCCTCGAAAAATCGCCGGTGAAGGCGCGAGACCACCGCGGGCAGGTCACTCTCTCCCACGACGAAACTCACCGCGACCTCCGATCCGCCCTCGGACACCATGGCGACGCGCAGGTCGTCCAGATCCTTGAACACCTGGCCCAGAATGCCCGGCGTCCGCTTGAGCCCGTCCCCCACCACCGCCACCACGGCCTGGCCGGTCAGGACGCCCACCGCGCCGAGCCCGCGCAGGTCCGCCACCAATGCATCGAGACCCGGCCACGGAGTGATGGCCAGCGCCACCGAAACCTCCGAAGTGGAGACGAGGTCGGGCGCGATGCGGTGGCGATCGAGTGTCTCGAAGACCCGCCGCAGAAATCCTTGGGCCTTGAACATGCGGGCGGAGACGAGGTTCACGACGACCATGTCCTCCTTGTAGGCGATGCTCTTCACGGGGCCGCCGCCGGGCGGGGAGGACGCCACGATCACCGTCCCGGGCCGCTCGGGCCGCGAGCCGTGTTCAGCACCCGGACGGGGATCCCTCGCTCGACGGCGGGCGCGAGGGTTTTGGGGTGAAGCACCCGGGCGCCGAAAAAGGCGAGTTCGGAGGCCTCCTGAAAACTCATGACCGGGATATTTCTCGCTCCCGCCACCAGGGAGGGATCGGCGGTCATGATCCCGTCCACGTCGGTCCAGATTTCGATCTCCTCCGCGCCGAGCGCGGCGCCCAGGAGCGATGCGGTGAAGTCCGATCCTCCCCGGCCGAGCGTGGTCATGGCCCCGGCGGAAGAGCGCGCGATGAATCCTTGCGTCACGGGGATCTGACATGAGCGCACCAGCGGCAGCAGCACCTCGACGGCTCTCGCGGCGGTGGCCTCGAAGAGCGGCTCGGCCTGGGTGTGCCGATCGTCGGTGACCACTACATCGCGGGCATCCACCCACGCCACGGGCATGCCGTCCCCGCGCAGAACCTCGCAGAGGATGCGCGTGGAGAGGATCTCCCCAAATCCCAGGAGGCGGTCCTGCACGGCGGGGGAAAAGTCCTCCAGAACCGCGAGCCCGCGCGCCATGGCCTCGATCTGGTCAAAGAGGGGCGCGCACGAGGACCACACGCCGCTGCCGCGGCCGGCCAGGAGAGTCTCCACGAGCGCGCCGTGAAATTCCCGCAGCGACGAGAGCGTCGCCGCCGCCTCTCCGATGCGTCCTTCCGAAGCGGCCCGGCCGATTTCCGTCAAGGCATCGGTCGTGTCGCCCCATGGCCGAAAAGACGAGGATGGGCGCCGCCTCCGCGCGGCTGCGAATGACCTCCACGACCTTGCGGATGTTGGCGGCATCCCCCACCGATGTGCCGCCGAACTTGAGGACTCTCATGGCTTGCATCCCTCTTGACTGGAGCCGTCGCGGGATTGGGACGTCAACTCGTTCTTGACGATGGCACCCACCTGGTCGACCTCCACGAGAAACGCATCGTGCCCGTAAGGCGAAGCGACTTCCTCGTAGCGCGCCGGCCGGCCCAGCGCCGCCAGATCGCCGGCGGCGCGCCGCATCTCCTCCGCACGGAAGAGGACGTCCGTGCCGATGCCCACGCAAACCACGCGCGAGTCGATCCGGGCCAGCGCGGCATCGAGACCTCCCCGGCCCCGGGCCATATCGTGGAGGTCCATGGCCCGAGTGAGCGCCAGGTAGCTTCGGGCGTCGAACCGGGAGACGAGCTTGCGGCCCTGGTGATCCAGGTAGCGCTCGACCTGAAAGCGGTTTCCCGTCTCCCATGCGCCACTGGGCGAGGCGTCTTCGCGCTCCCGGCCGAAGCGGGACTCGAAGAGCTCGCCCGCCCGGTAGGTGATCATGGCGATCTGCCGGGCGAGGGAGAGGCCCCCTTCAGGACCCGCATCGGAGTAACGGCCCCCCTTCCAGCCGGGGTCTTGCTCGATGGCCTGCCGGGCCACCGAGTTGAAGGCCACGGCCCACGGAGAAGTCCGCGGTGCGCCCGCGATGGGCGCCGCGGCGCGGGCCAGCCCGGGGTACTCCGCGATGAATTCCCAGACCACCATGGCCCCTAACGAACCGCCCAGAATGAGTGCAAGGGACGAGACTCCTAGATAGTCGAGCAAAACCTTCTGCGCCCGTGCCATGTCCCGCGGGGTGACGGCCGGAAAGGATGGCCCGTAGGGCTCTCCCGTCTTCGGATCGGGGTCGCAGGGTCCACTGCTTCCGTAGCACGAGCCCATGAGGTTGGCGCAGACCACGAAGTGGACGGCGGGGTCGAGGGCTTTGCCGGCGCCGACGAGGCCCTCCCACCAGCCTGGTCTGGGATCGCCGGAACTTCCTCCGGACGCGGCGTGTGCGTCGCCCGTGAGCGCATGGACCACGAGCACGGCATTGTCGCCGGCGGGGCCGAGTTCGCCCCAAGTCTCGTAGGCGATGCGAAGGTCCGGCAGGACGGCCCCGCATTCGAAAGTGAAGGGCCGGTCCAGAGTATGGACACTGGCGCCGCGCAGAGGGGCCGGCTCGGGTGTGCGAATGCTCATGTTGGCTCCAGGGCCTGGCCCAGGTCGGCCAGGATGTCGTCGATGTGTTCCAATCCGATGGACAGCCGCACGAGATCGGGGGTGATGCCGCCCGCGCGCAGGTCCCCCTCCGAGAGTTGGGCATGGGTCGTCGTGGCGGGATGGATCGCCAGGCTTTTGGCGTCGCCCACGTTTGCCAGGTGCGAGAAGAGCCGAAGGCCGTCAATGAAGCGCTCGCCGGCGTCTCTGCCGCCGCCGATTCCGAAAACCACCACCCCGCCGAAGCCGCCGCACAGCACGCGAGCCGCCGTCGAGTGGGCGGGGTCGTCCTTCAGGCCCGGATACCGCACCCACGCCACCGAGGGGTGGCCTTTCAAGAACCGCGCCACGGCCAGGGCATTGTCGCAGTGCCTCTCCATGCGGAGGGGAAGGGTCTCCAGGCCCTGGAGCGCGAGCCAGGCGTTGTCGGGATTGAGACACGCGCCCAGGTTGCGCAGGGGCACGAGCCGGGCCCGCAAGATGAACGCCAGCGAGGAGAGCGGTCCCAGGTCCCGCGCGAATCGGAGCCCGTGGTAGCTCGGCTCCGGCTCGTTGAAGAGGGCGAACTTGGGGTCGGTCCAGTCGAACCGGCCCGAGTCCACCATGACTCCGCCGATGAAGGTGCCGTGGCCGCCGATCCACTTGGTGAGCGAATGGATCACGATGTCCGCGCCCAACTCGATGGGACGGCAGAGGTAAGGCGTGGCGAAGGTGTTGTCCACGATGAGGGGCACGCGGCGCTCTCTCGCCACCGCGGCCACCGCGGGGATGTCCGCCACGTCGAGGGAAGGATTTCCGAGGGTCTCCACGAAGATGGCGCGGGTCCTGTCGTTGATGGCCCCTTCGAAGTTCCGCGCCGCGCCGGGATTCACGAACCGCGCGCGGATGCCGAATTGCGGCAGGATATCGTGGAACTGCGTCATCGTGCCGCCGTAGAGGTTGTCCGCCGCAACGATCTCGTCGCCTGCCTTTGCGAGGTTGATGATGCTGTAAAAAATGGCCGCGGTGCCCGAGCTCACGGCGAGAGCGCCCGCGCCGCCCTCGAGGGCCGCCATCCGCTTCTCCAGTACGTCGTGTGTGGGGTTCTGGAGCCTTGAGTAGATGTTCCCCAGCTCCTTGAGCGCGAACAGGTCCGCCGCGTGCTGCGCGCTCTTGAACACATAGCTCGCCGTGCGGTGCAGGGGCACCGCCCGCGCGCCCGTTTCGTCAATGGTCTGCCCCGCGTGAAGGCAGAGGGTTTCAAATCGCTGGGTCATATCCGTCCTCCCAAAAGCAAAAACCCGTCTCAGCTAATAGCTGGACGGGTCGCGTTCCGCGTCCATGCTTTAGCCGAACTTATTAAGCGCCCGCAAGCTATGGTTCAAATCGGCGCTTCACTACCAGACGCGGAGAGTACTCCAAGAGAGCAGGTGCTGTCAAGTGGATTCTTGTGTCACCGCGGGGGGAGCAGCGACGAAGCAGTCTCGTCCTGAACAACGAGATTGCCGCGTCGGCCTATGGCCTCCTCGCAATGACAGAGAGCGGCGGATAAGAGTGTCCGCGCCACGGGGGAGAGGAGTCGCCACCTGGGGGTGGCTCCCACAACAGTCGAATCGCGGCGGTAGGAGGCCTCTCCCGAGGCCGATGGGTTGTTCACCAACGAGATTGCCGCGTCGGCCTCGCGGCCTCCTCGCAATGACAGAGAGTGGGCAGGAGTGCCTGTGCCCCGAAGGGGTATCCGCGCCACGAGGATGCTTGTGGGGCGGGCACATGCAGCCCCCGAGCGTCGGGCTTTGCCCGCGCGCAGGGGAGCCACTATGGGGGAGAGCAGTGACGTGAAGCGAAGCGGAACGGAACGCTGAGAGGGGGGCAGCGCCCCCCTCTCAGTACAATCAGCCGCCCGAGAGGCCCTTGAGGAACGCCTCGTTGTTCTCGTACTCGCCGAGCTTGCCGATGAGCAGTTCCATGGCCTCGACGGTGGAGAGCGGGTTGAGGATCTTGCGCAGGATCCACATGCGGTTGAGCTCGAAGGCCTCGGTGAGGAGCTCCTCCTTGCGGGTGCCGCTCTTGTTGATGTCGATGGCGGGGAAGGTGCGCTTGTCCACGAGCTTCCGGTCGAGGTGGATCTCCATGTTGCCGGTGCCCTTGAACTCCTCGAAGATGACGTCGTCCATGCGTGAGCCCGTGTCCACCAGCGCCGTGGCGATGATGGTCAGCGACCCGCCCTCCTCGATGTTGCGCGCGGCGCCGAAGAAGCGCTTGGGCTTCTGGAGGGCGTTGGCGTCGAGGCCGCCGGAGAGGACGCGGCCGCTGGGCGGGGTCACGGTGTTGTAGGCCCTGGCCATGCGCGTGATGGAGTCCAGGAGGATGACCACGTCGCGGCCCAGTTCCACGAGGCGCTTGGCCTTCTCCATGACCATCTCGGCCACCTGCACGTGCCGGGTGGGCGGCTCGTCGAAGGTGGAGGCCTGCACCTCGCCCTTCACGGAGCGCTGCATGTCCGTGACCTCCTCGGGCCGCTCGTCGATGAGCAGGACGATGAGGTAGGCCTCGGGGTGGTTGGCCGTGATGGCGTGGGCGATGGCCTGCAGGAGCATGGTCTTGCCCGTGCGGGGCTGGGCCACGATGAGGCCGCGCTGGCCGAAGCCGATGGGCGACACGAGGTCGAGCACGCGCCCGGACATCTCGCCCTTGGCCACCTCCATCCGGATGCGGCGGGTTGGGGTAGATGGGGGTGAGGGCGTCGAACCACATGCGGTCCCGGGTCTTGCCCGTGGCCTCGAAGTTGATGGCGTCCACCTTGATGAGCGCGAAGTACTTCTCGCCCTCCTTGGGCGGCCGCACCTGGCCGGAGATCGTGTCCCCCGTGCGCAGCCCGAACTTCTTGATCTGCGACGGGCTGACGTAGATGTCGTCGGGGCCGGGCAGGTAGTTGTACTCGGGAGCCCGCAGGAAGCCGAAGCCGTCCTGGAGGATCTCGAGCACCCCCTCGGCGAAGATGAAGCCGTTGGCCTCCGCCTGGGACTTGAGGATCTGGAAGATCAGATCCTGTCGCCTGAGGGCGGAGATACCCTCGATTTCGAACTCCTTGCCGAGCTTGATGAGTTCCGTCGGCGGCATGTCGTGCAGTTTCGCCAGGTCCAGGTTTTCCGTACGCGGTTTGGTCATTTCGTCCTCACTCCATGGTCTCCTCGAACTTCCTCAACACGGTTTTGGCCCCCTCGCCGCTCATTGCGGAGAAGGGGATCGGCATTTCTTCGGCGGTCAGGCCCAGCCCCTTGGCCCATGCCTGCGCCCGGGGCTTCCACTGCCCCCGGGACACCTTGTCGCACTTGGTCATCACCACGAAGAACTTCCGTCCGTAATGCCGGAAGTACTCCACCATCTTCAGCTCGCCCTCGGCGGCGTCGCGCCGGACATCCACCAGGAGGACGGCTCCCACGCAGGTGGGTCTCTCCAGGTAGGCCTCCACGAGTTTGGCCCAGGAGGCCTTCACGCTCAGGGGAACCTTGGCGTAACCGAACCCGGGCAGGTCCACGACGAATCCCCTCTCCTCCAGCCGCGCGAAGATGACGGCCTGCGTCCTTCCCGGAGTGTTGCTCACGCGCATGAGGCCCTTCCGCTTGAACACCTTGTTGATGAGCGAGGACTTGCCCACGTTGGATCGTCCGATGACGGCCACCTCGGGGAGGGAGGGCGGAGGGAACTGCGATGGCGCCTGGCACACGCGTTCGACCTGCAAATCCGGCATTCATGCTCCAGAAGAGTTCACCACAGAGGCACAGAGGCACGGAGAAAAGAAGAAAAGAGAAAGTAAGCTACTCGTAAAGAAGCCAAGGTCGCGAAGGTCGCTGATTAAAAAGAATGATCTTCGGTCCAAACTAAAATTCTCCCCTTCCGTGGCGAGATTCGCGTCCTGGCGAGACCATGTCATGCTTCGATCTGCCCCTTATCCCCTGATGAGGTCTATTCTTTCTCAGTGCCTCTGTGCCTCTGTGGTGAAAGTGTCTCTTTTTTCTCTACCCCCGCGGAGGCTGGAGGGCGTCGGGCTCCAGGCTCTCGGTCAGGATCGGCGCGGACATCTTGAGCGGATCTCCAGCGAGGAGCAGGCGGATGGCGTCGGCGAGCGACTCCACCTGGTGGAAGATCATGCCCAGCCTCAGGTTCTCGGGGATTTCCGACAGATCCTTGAGATTCTCCGCCGGCAGCAGGACCTCGGTGATATCGTGCTGCTTGGCGGCCAGGATCTTTTCCTTCAATCCCCCGATGGGCAGGACTTTGCCCCGCAGGGTCACCTCTCCGGTCATGGCCACGTCGTGGCGCACGGGAATGCCCGTGAACGCGGACGCCATGGCCACGGCCATGGTGACACCGGCGGAGGGCCCGTCCTTGGGCACCGAACCTTCGGGGATATGGATGTGGACGTCTTTCTCCAGCACGAATCCCGGATCGAGCCCGTAGTCCTGCGCGTGCCCGCGCAGGAAAGAGAGCGCCGCGCGAGCAGACTCTTGCATCACGTCGCCCATCTGGCCCGTGAGGATGAGGTTCCCCTTGCCGGGCATGAGGCTCGCCTCGATGAGGAGGATGTCGCCCCCGTGCTGGGTCCAGGCCAGGCCCACGGCGATGCCGACCTGGTCCTCGCTCAGGACCTTTCGCTCCTTGTGGCGCGGCACGCCCAGGAGAGATTCCGCGACATCGGGCGTGATGACCAGCCGCTCCCGGACCCGGCTCTTGACCACGCGGTGCGCCACCTTGCGGCACAGGGAGGCCACCTCCCGCTCCAGGTTGCGGACGCCCGCCTCGCGCGTGTAGCCGTCGATGACGAACGCGAGCGCCTCCTGCGTGATCTCCAGGTTGCGCTTGCTCAACCCATGACTCTTGAGCTGCTTGGGCAGGAGATATCCCTCCGCGATGGCGAGCTTTTCCGGAAGGGTGTAGCCCGAGAACGGGATGACCTCCATGCGGTCCAGCAGGGCCGGCGGAATCGTGTGGGTCACGTTGGCCGTGGTGACGAAGAAGACCTTGCTCAGGTCGAAGGAGGCGTCGATGTAGTGGTCCACGAAGGCGTTGTTCTGCTCGGGGTCCAGCACTTCCAGGAGGGCCGAGGACGGATCGCCCCGGTAGTCCGCGCCGAGCTTGTCCACCTCGTCCAGGAGGAACACGGGGTTCAGCGTGCCCGCGCGCTTCATGAGCTGGATGATCTGGCCGGGAAAGGCGCCGATGTAGGTCCTGCGGTGGCCCTTGATCTCCGCCTCGTCGTGGACGCCGCCCAGGCTGAGGCGGACGAACTCCCTCCCCATGCTGCGCGCGATGGACTTGGCCACGGAGGTCTTCCCCACGCCGGGCGGCCCCGAGAAGCACAGGATGGACCCCTTGTGCTCCTTGGCGAGCTGACGCACGGAGAGGAACTCCAGGATGCGCTCCTTCACCTTTTCGAGCCCGTAGTGGTCCTCGTCGAGGATTTTCTGGGCGCGCCTGATATCGTGCTTGTCTTTGCTCTCCTTGGACCAGGGGAGGCACAGGAGCCAGTCGATGTAAGAGCGGGAGACGGTGGCCTCGGCGGAAACGGGCGGCATCAATTCCAGGCGCTTGAGTTCGCCCAGCGCCTTTTCTCGTGCCGCGGGACTCATGCCCGATTTTTCGATGCGCTCCTTGATCTCATCGAGCTCGCTCTGGCTGTCTTCCCGCCCCAGCTCCTTCTTGATGAGCTTCATCTTCTCGTTGAGGTAGTACTCTTTCTGGGTCTTCTCGATCTGCTTTTCCACCTCTTTGTTGAGGCGCTGGTCAAGGTTCAACTTTTCGATCTCACCCGCGAGGAGGGCCCGAACGCGGCGCAAGCGTTCGCGGAGGGGCAGGGCCTCCAGCACGAGCTGTTTCTGCTCGGTGGCGACGGGCAGGAAGCCGGCCACCTGGTCGGCGAATCGGCCGGGGTCCTCCTGGCTGAGGGAGGACGCCGTGATCGCCCCCTGACCCTGGCTCAGCTGCTTGCGGTTGAAATCGTCGAAGAGGCGCGCCACCTGGTTCACCATGGCCTCCAGGTCCGCGTCAACCACCGCGGGGTCCTCGGAGGATTGCACCGAGACGAAAGGGGCGGGGCCGTCGGAGAGGAGGTCCAGCAGGAGACCGCGGCAGAGACCCTCCACCAGGAGCTTCATGTGGCCGTTGGGCAGCGCGAGGGATTGGACGATCCTGGCCACGACGCCGACCTTGAAGAGCTCCCGCGTGCCCGGTTCCTCGGCCTGCGGATCTCTTTGAAGGAGCAGGAAAATGCGCCGGTCTCCGGAGAGGGCCGCCTCCACGGCGGCGAGGGACGCGGCACGCCCAACGATGAAGGGCTTCACGGTGCGCGGAAAGATGAGCATGTCCCTCAAGGTGATGAGGGGCATGACCTCATCGTGTCGGTTCTCAAAAGCTCGGGACGGGATCTCGTTCATGGGTGAACCTTCTGCCGGGTGAGCCGAGGTCGCTGGCCAGGGGCGGGAGCCCTGGATTCCTTGGGCCGGCTTGATCGCCGGCGGTCAGGTGGACAGTGACATCGGGCAAGTGGCGAGGCGCTGATTCTGGCCGTTCAACTGTTTCTCGTCGCTTCGGGCGGGCCGGCCGGTTGCCGACTCGAAGCACCATGGTCCTTCTCTCAGGCGTTTCTCGTGACTTCCTTGCTTCCTGACTTCCTTGCTCTCCTGACGGTCTCCCCTACCCCGCGTTTTCCATGAGCGTGATGGGGTTGGCCCGGGAGCGCACCACGTCCCTGGTGATGACGACCTCTTTCACGCTGCTCTGGGAGGGGATGTCGTACATGAGGTCGAGCATGAGGTCTTCCATGATGATTCGGAGCCCGCGGGCTCCCACGCCGCGGCTGATGGCCTCCTTGGCCACCTCCTCCACGGCTTCGGAGGTGAAGGTGAGCTTCACGTTCTCCATCTCGAAGACTTTCTGGTACTGCTTCACGAGCGCGTTGCGCGGCTGCGTCAAGATGATCTTCAGCGCATCCAGGTCCAGCTCGGCCAGGCTCGCAACCACCGGGATCCGGCCCACGAACTCGGGGATCATCCCGAACTTCATCAGGTCCTGGGGCTGGACTTTCATGAGGAGGTCGCCCAACTTGTCGCCCTCCCGGCCGGAGGGGTTGCCGCCGTAGCCGATGGAGGACTGGTGCAGGCGGCGCTCGACGACCTTGTCCAGGCCCACGAAGGCTCCGCCGCAGATGAAGAGAATGTTCGTGGTATCGATCTGGATGAACTCCTGGTGCGGGTGTTTCCGACCGCCCTGCGGGGGGACATTGGCCACCGTGCCCTCGAGGATCTTGAGGAGGGCCTGCTGGACGCCCTCGCCCGAGACGTCCCTCGTGATGGAGGGGTTTTCGCCCTTCCGCGCGATCTTGTCGATCTCGTCGATATAGACGATGCCCTTCTCCGCGCGGGCCTTGTCGCCGTCCGCGTTCTGGAGGAGCTTGAGGAGGATGTTCTCCACGTCTTCGCCCACGTACCCCGCCTCGGTGAGCGTCGTCGCATCCGCGATGGCGAAGGGAACCTTGAGCATGCGCGCCAGGGTCTGGGCCAGGAGGGTCTTTCCCGTGCCCGTGGGTCCGATGAGGAGGATGTTGGACTTCTGGATCTCCACATCGCCGCGCCGGATGTTGAGCTGGTTGCGCTTGTAGTGGTTGTACACGGCCACCGCGATGCGCTTCTTGGCCATGTCTTGCCCCACCACGTACTCATCCAGGAAGCCCTTGACCTCCTTGGGCTTGGGGACGGGGTTCTTGGACTTCTCTTCCTTCTCCACATCCTCCACGAGGATTTCATTGCACGTGTCCACGCACTCGTTGCAGATGTAGACATTCGGCCCCGCAATGAGCTTTTTCACCTCGCGCTGGGGCTTGTTGCAGAAACTGCATCTCAATTCGTTGTCGGTATATCCGCGGCTCATCGATGGCCCTCCGAACGGCACAGGATCTCAGAATGCCCGTGGCCGCCCACTTATTTCTCCGGCACCGCGTGATGCGTGAGGATCTTGTCCACGATGCCGTACTCCATGGCCTGTCCAGGGGTCATGATGTGGTCCCGCTCGCAGTCGGCCTTGATGGTCTCAAGCCCCTGCCCCGTGTGCCTGGACAGGATCGCGTAGACGTTTTCCCTCACGCGCAGAATCTCGCGGGCCTGGATGTCGATGTCGGTGGCCTGCCCCGAGAACCCGCCCAGGGGCTGGTGGATCAGGACCCGCGAGTTGGGCAGGGCGAAGCGCTTGCCCTTGGTTCCGGCGGAAAGGAGGACCGCCGCCATGGACGCCGCCTGGCCCAGGCAGATGGTGTTGATGTCGGGCTTCACGAACTGCATGGTGTCGTAGATGGCCATGCCCGCCGTGATGGAGCCGCCGGGGCTGTTGATGTAGAGCCAGATGTCCCGGGAAGGATCCTCCGCTTCGAGAAAGAGGAGCTGGGCGATGACCAGGTTGGCGAGGTGATCCTCGATCTCCTCCCCGATGAAGATGATGTTGTCCTTCAGGAGCCGGGAGTAGATGTCGTAGGACCGCTCGCCGCGGTTCGTCTGCTCCACGACGATGGGGATCAGGGCCATTACGGAACCTCCTGAGTGGGGGCTTTCCCTGCGGTAAATGTAACGGATGCCTCGGAGAGAAGCAAGTCGGCGGCCTTCCGGTGAGCGATGATCGCTTTCACCATGTCCAGGCGGCCGTCCTTCACGGCCTGGTCTTTGAGGGCCTCGGCCGAGAGCCGGGTGCCCTTGGCCTGGTGGGCGAGGTACTCGTCCACCTCGGCGTCGCTCGCCTCCAGGGCTCGGCGGCGGGCGACGGAGTCCAGCATGTAGAAAGCGATCACCTTCTTCTGGGCTTCGGGGCGCCGGGATTCCGCCATTTTGACCCAGTCGATGTCCGCTTTGGCCACATCGAGGCCCTGCCGCGACAAACCCTCGGCCAGATCTTCCAGGTCGCTGCGAACCTGGCGATCCACCTGGGTCACGGGAACCGGGAAGGGATACTTGGCGGCCAGGGCCTCGATGAGCTTGTTCTCCTGGGTCGCCCTCATCTCGCCTTTGGAGCGCACGTCGAGGTCTTCCCGCATTTTGGCCTTCAGGTCTTCCAGGTTCTCGGCGCCCACGTCTTTGGCCAGGTCGTCGTTCAGTTCTGGGATTTCGCGCCTCGCCACCCTCTGCACCTTGACCGAGTATTCTCCCGGAGCCAGGTGCCGGTGGTTGGGGTCCTCGCATCCCTCGTGCCCGGCCTGAGCTTCCACCTGGAGTTCGAACTCGTCGCCGGTCTTTTTGCCTAAGAGGGCCTGCTCCACGGGGTGCTCGCTCTTGGGAAGGGCTCCGAAAAACCGCTCGAGGCCTTTGGCCTGGCCCTTGCGAGTGAGGACGACCATGGCGAAATCGCCCTCCTCGGCGGCGCCTTCGAGGGGCTTCATGAAAGACGCCCTCTCGCGGATGCCTTCGAGGGCCCGGTCGATCTGCTCCTCGGAGACTTCCAACCGGGGGCATTCGATCGAAATCCCGGCCGCCGAAAGCTCAGGCACCTCCGGGGCGACCTCCAGGCTAATCTCGACGGAAAAGGGCTTCCCCTCCTCCAGGGTCACGGCCGCCGCATAGGGCTCCACGACCGGGTCCACCGCGAACTTCGCGAGCGTCTCCTTGGCGGAATCCTGGAGGAGTTTTTCCAAGACCTCCTCGCGGATTTCCTTCTTGAACCGCGAGCGGACCATGGTGACAGGCGCCTTGCCGGAGCGGAACCCTGGCATTCGGACCTGTGAGGACAGGGTTCGGGTGACGGCGTCAAACCTTGGGGCGATCTCGTCCCACGGCGCTTTCACCTCGTAGATCCTCTGGCAGCCTTCCTCGCTCTTCAGGGTGATTTCCATGTGCTGGTGGTCCTTTCTCTTCTAGTAGAGGCGGAGAGGGGGACTCGGTTTGCCGTGCCGCTAGCAGCCTCGCTCGCGTCAGAGTCCGCTCGCTCCATTGCAAGCGGCCCTGGCAAACCCGGGGCGGGGCCCTCGGCTTGAATCGTAGGCTGCAGGTGCTGGCCTCCTCGGCGCACCTTCGCCACGATTCTACGCCGTGTCCCGCCCTTCTCGTCCCCCCTCTCGCAGCCTCGAAGCTGCCCTTTGTTGGTGCGAAAGGGGGGACTCGAACCCCCACGCCTTGCGGCACAGGCTCCTAAGGCCTGCGCGTCTGCCAGTTCCGCCACTTTCGCGCTTTTTGCATACCGCCACCATTCGCTTCAGACACCCGGGACCCCTGAGAACATCTTGGCTTGGGGAGGGGGTTCACGGAGTCTCGGCCCAGGGCCTCGGCACGGAATGGTGCGCCCGCCCCGACTCGAACGGGGGACCTGCGGCTTCGAAGGCCGACGCTCTATCCAGCTGAGCTACGGGCGCAGGGCGGAGCGCATTTCCCAGAAGGTCCTTTTACCACAAAAGTCCACCCCATGGCAACTAACCCCCAACGGACCGCGGCCACCTCCATGGATCAAACGACGACCTCGTTCCGCTTGGTGCCGCACCGACCCACCAGCCTGGGCAATCGCTGCATCCCCTCGTGCGCCGCAGGCAGCCGGTGCGTTATCACCGCAGGCGGGGCCCCTAGTTGGCGAAGACGCTCGAGGACGCGAAAGCGCTGGTCCTGGCTCCCGTCCGTGATGGCCTCGTAAACTCCAAGAGGGAAAAGGGCGACGAGCAGGGCGCTCCCCAACGAGCCGAGAGCCGCCAGATCTCCTGGAGGGTTGGCCGCCAAGGCGCCCAGAGCACCGCGCGCAGGGACCGACAAGGATTCGTCCGCGAGTTGGGCCGATGCCAACAGGAGGAACGAGGACGCTTTGGCATTTTGAGCGGCATCCGCGGTTGGTCGGTACGGGAGCCCCGAGGATCCCCTGGGGAATCGCATGTCCATGAACCCCTCGCCCGCAGGACTCTTGAAATCGCTCACGATCCGGTGGGCCATCATTCTCAGCCCCTCCAAGTAGGAGGGCTCCAGGGTGGAGTGGTAGTGGGCCAGGTATGCCTGTCCCATTTCGACGGTGTCTTCCAGGGTTCCTTCGCCCAACGCTTCATCTCGGCACCCGTGCTTCAAAACTCCTCCCGGATCTTCCACTGCGGCTTGGAGGGAGGCAAAGGCGTTCACGGCCTGCCGCAGGTAGGCGGGCTCTCCCAGAAGCCGCCAGGCCTTGCAGAGGGCGCGCACCGCCATGGCGTTGGGGGCGGTGTAGACGGTCTTATCCACCGGGGGCGTTTCCCTCTGCCGCCGCGCCTCGGCCGAAAGAGCATAGTAGGCCGGGTCCTCAGCCTGGGAATTCGCGAAGCTCCCGCCGGGCAACAGAAGCCTGTTGTGGAGGTAGTGAAGGATGCCTTTGGCCATGGGGAGGGCGAAGCCCGTGCCGCGCTCCCTGCAGAGACCCAGCGCCAGCATGAGCCAGTTCGCATTGTGACTCAGGAGTTTGAAGGTCTTCGCCCCGTCGCCGTCCGCTCCTCCGAAGAATCCTCCCTCCACGTCGTCGTAGAGGTTCGAATGGCCCAGAGAGTGCAGGTGCCGGATGGCATGGGCCAACGGGTCCTGATCTCCGGTGGCAAAGGAAAACCGGCAGAGGAAGCGGATCGCTTCGATCTGGGATAGTGGGGGTCCGGAGGCGAAGGACTCCTGCCCGAGTTCGCCCAAGACTCGATCCTTGATGGACTCGATCGCCTCCAGGCCTCTCTCCAGGTTTCCGGCGGCGGGAGGGACAAAGGGCAGATCGAACGACCCCATGCCGGCGCGGGGGATCGCGCCGCAAGGGATGAGCCAGGAGGAGGAGGCCCGGAGCAGTTCCTTCAGGACGCGCGAGCTCGGGGCCACCACACCGGCCAGGGGTCTGCCATCGGGTGCAAGCACGAGCACCGAGGGATAATCCTTGAGTCCGTACCAGAGCGGTACTTGCGGGACCTCCTCAGAATCTACGGCCACCGGGATGAAGTTGGAGGCGAGCAGATCACCCAGCGCCCCCTCCTCCAGGTGCGACCGGGATGACCCTGGTCCACCCGGACTCCAGGAGGGCTCCACCCACAGGAGGATCGGTTTCCGGCGCTCGACGGCCTCCGAAAAACTTTCCGGAACCCAGGCGCGCCAATGAATGGCTGTCTTAGACAAGAAACGGGACCTCCTCGCCGCCTTCACGGAGCAATCCCCATGCCACCTGCCGGTGCGCCATCGTGTGGCGATTCACGTCCCGTGGGCGGCCTCGGCCGACCTCCGGCGGTAACGCCGGCGCCCCGACCGTATCAGGGATGAAACATGCGAACCGTGCTGTTACAGAGACTTGGAGTGATCCGGGGGCGACTCGATTCCCCCCTGCCCGTGCACTTGAGCAAGCCCCGAGCTCGGGTGTAAAATACGATCTTTGGTACTGAGGAGTATCCCATGCGCCGTGCGATTTTGCAGATGTTGATCCTATCGGCCTTCGGGGCCATGGTGGGCTTCGGCTACAACGCCGCGTCTCCCAAGGGCATCCCCGTGAAGGGTGGCAAGGAGGCTATCCTTCAACAGCAGGGGACACGCATGCTCACCACCGACGAGGTGAAGTATTACAGCCAGCAGGCTGGAACGGTGATGGTGGACGCGAGGTCCGCGGAGGAATACGAACTGGGGCACATTTCCGGTGCAGTGAGCCTCCCGCTGGACAGGTTCGATCAAGCCTTTCCGCCGGTGCAGCCCGAGCTCAAGAAGTCGAAGGTCATCATCATCTACTGCAGTGGCGGCTCCTGCGGCACCTCCGAGGAGGTGGCCAAGAAGCTGGGCGAAAAGGGGTTCAAGAACCTGGCGGTTTTTGCCGACGGCCTTCCGGGCTGGATGCGGGCCAAGCTGCCCATCACGAGCGGCACGGGGCGCTGAGCGTGGCTTCCCGGGGGGTGATTTGGACGGAGCGCCTGGCCCGCTGGGCCCTGGCGGGGATCTTTCTGGCCGCGGCGGTTCCCAAAATCCTCGACCCCTCCGGCTTCGCTGCCGACATATCCCATTTCGCCCTTCTTCCCGACCCCCTCGTGAATCCCCTGGCCATCGCACTGCCCTGGGTCGAAGCGGTGGCCGCCCTGGCCCTTTTGTCGGGGTTCGCCGCCGAGGGCGCCCTGCTCCTGATCAACCTGTTGATGGCCGTCTTTCTCGCAGCCCTCGCGCAGGCCTGGATCCGCGGCCTGGATATCAACTGCGGGTGCTTCGGACATACCGAGGCCAAGGGCAACGTCGCGCTTTCCTTCGCGCGCGATTTTGGATTCCTCGCCCTGGGTATCCTAGCGGCATGGTTGCGGGCCAGGCGGCTCAAAACCAGGCCCTGATTCCCCGAGAAAACCAACGGCGGGTTCAGCGGACCGGCCTAAAGGAGAATCCCATGTCCGTCCGACGCAAGGGCGCCTGCTTTGCCGGCGGGTACTTTTCGGAATCGACGAGCGAGCGGGCCTTCGCCGCGGCCGTGGCGCCGCCGGGAGGAAAGCGGTACGCGCCGGACAAGCTCGTGGACGTTCTCCACATCAAACTGGAGATCGGCTTCGACCTGACGGCGAGATCGGTCCGAGGCAAGGTCACCCACACCGTGACGCCCATCATGGACAATTTGAGGCGCCTCGAACTGGACTGCTGCGAGCTCACGGTGGAGAAGGTCACCGACGGCGCCGGAAAGCCGCTCCGCTTCGACCACGACGGCGCCAAACTCACCGTCTCATTCCCCGGCGGGCTCTCCAAGGGAGAAACCCTGGACGTGGCCGTCGCCTATCATGGCACGCCCCGCATGGGCCTCTACTTCACCGGTCCGAGCCATCACTCTCCCGACACGGCGGTACAGGTCTGGAGCCAGGGCCAGGACGAAGACAGCCGCTATTGGTTCCCCTGCTTCGATTACCCCAACGAGAAGGCCACGTCCGAGACCTTGGTCACGGTGCCCGCCTCGTGGACCGTCGTCGGGAACGGGAAGCTTCTGTCGGTGAAGAACGACAGGAAAGCCGAGACACGAACATTCCACCACCGCGAGGCCACGCCGCACGTGACCTACCTCCTCTCCGTCGCCTGCGGAGAGTTTGCCAAGGTGGAAGAACGCTGGCGCGGCATCCCGGTGCAATATTTCGTGAAGCCCGGCCAGGAGGAAATGGCCAGGCGGAGCTTCTCGCAAACGCCCGACATGCTCGAACACTTCTCCAAGGTTTTCGGCACGGACTACCCCTACGAGAAGTACAGCCAGGTGGTCGTGGAGGATTTCATCTTCGGCGGCATGGAGAATATCAGCGCCACCACGCTCATCGACCGGTGCCTTCTGGACGAGCGCGCGGCCCTGGATTACGAGCCGCAGGACCTGATCAGCCACGAGCTCGCCCACCAGTGGTTCGGCGATCTGCTGACCTGCAAGGACTGGTCGCACTCCTGGCTGAACGAGGGCTTCGCCACCTACAGCGAAGTGGTTTACCGGGAGCATTGGCGCGGTGAAGAGGACGCTCACCAACACCGGCTCGGGCAGATGCAGGCCTATTTCGACAGGGACCGCATCGAACGGAGGCCCATCGTCACCAAGGCCTATACCCAGCCCATCGAGCTCTTCGACGCGCACATCTACGAAAAGGGCGCGCTCGTGCTCCACATGCTCCGGAACATCCTGGGGGACGGGCCGTTCTGGACCTGCGTCCGCGAGTACCTGGCCGCCTTCCGGGGGCAGACGGTACAGACCGAAGACCTCATCGCTGTGATCAACCGCGTCACGGGAAGGAACCTCGAATGGTTCTTCGACCAGTGGATTTTCGGCGCGGGTTACCCGGAGTTCGAAGTGGCCTTCTCGTGGGACGAGGACAAGAGGATCGCCACGCTCGCCGTGGACCAGAAGCAAAAGGTTGAGGGGGCCACGGGACTGTTCAGGGTGCCCGTCACCGTGCGATTCCACGGAAAAAAGACGCACGACCACACGGTGGAAGTGAAGGAAGCCCACGAGGTTTTCACCTGCGCCCTCGAATCCAAGCCCACGTTCGTGGCCTTCGACCCTGGATGCCACCTCCTCAAGAAGCTCACGTTCAAGCAGCCTGCCGAAATGTTGAAGGCTCGCCTGTTGAAGGATCCCGACTGGTTCGGACGGGTGGAAGCGGCGCAGATGCTGTGCAGGGACGGCAGCCGCGACGCCCTGGCCGCGGTCGGCAAGGCCCTCGCCAGCGACCCTTTCTGGGGCGCCCGCGTCGAGATGGCCGCGGCCCTCGGCGAAAACGGGTCCCTGGTCGCCAGAGACGCGCTCATCCGCGCACTGAAGGCGAAAAACCCCAAGGTGCGCAGGTCCGCCGCGCGCGCTTTGGGCAAATTCCAGGACGAGACCGCGGCCTCGGCCCTTGCGCCCCTGGCCAAGTCGGATCCGTCCTACTTCGTGGAGGGCGAGGCGAACGCCGCCCTCGGCGCCACCAAACAGCCCCTCGCCTTCGACATCCTGTGCCGCGGCGTCCAGAAGGCCAGCCACTTGGACATCATCAAGGCCAGCGCGTGCCTCGGTCTGGCGCGCCTCCGGGACGACCGCGCGTGGCCCGTGCTCAAGTCATCCGCCTCCCCGGGGGGCAAGCCCCAGGGCCGCATCGCCGCCATGAGGGCCATGGCCATGCTCGCCAAGGGCCGCGACCCCTTCCGCACCGAGATCCGCGAGGAACTCGAACACTACCTCACCGACGCCAACTTTTTCGCCAAATTCGGCGCCATGCTCTCGTTGGAGATTTTGGACGAGTCCGCCGCCGCGCCCGCGGTGGAAGCCGTGAGGTTCCGCGAGGCGGACGGACGGCTGCGATCCAATAGCCGCGATGTGGCGCGCGCCCTGCGCGAAGGCAAGTCCAAGGGCGAAGAGATCGCCTCCTTGCGCGCGGACCTGGAGAAGCTCCGCGAGGACAAGCGGGCGATCGAGGACCGTCTCGTCAAGTTGGAAGAAATGATGAAAGGGGACGGCGGGAAGAAGAAGCGTCGGTAGTAAGTGACTGGGGGATTAGGGGACTGGGATCCTCTCCTTCTCTTGCCTGGCCTCTGGCGCCTCGCCCAATCGCACCTCGCCCCTCTCTTGCTCGCACCCCCGAAAAAACGGCGTCTCGAAGAACCGCGCGTCCAGGACCTCGAGGAAGCGGCCCCGCTGCTCCGTTCGGAGGCACCGGAAAAAAAGGCTCACGGCCAGGCCCGGGAGAGCGCGGGCCAGGGGTCGGGCCAGGACCTCAGGGAAGGGGTAGAAATTTGATCCCTTCACTTCAACTGCCCGAAAGAACCCACCCTCTTCAAGGAAGTCTCGGATCCCCCCCTTCACGAACCCCCTGACATGTGGACCGAGGACGTCGATGGGGGATGGCTGCATCCCGAGCGCGAGCATGCCGCGGCTGTGCAGGGAGGCGAGATTGGGCACGCCCACGAGGAATGCCCCGCCGGGTTCGAGCACGCGGGCCGCCTCGGAGACGATCCAGAAAATTTCCTTGGTGTGTTCCAGAACCTGATTGGCCACCACCAGGTGCAAGCAGGCGTCACGGAAGGGAAGTGGCTCCCTCTCGATGTCGAGAGAGAACACCTCCACGCCGCGCTCCCGTCCCGCCTGAACGTTCGGCTCGTAGGAATCCACCCCAAAGAGTTCCAGCGTCCGGTGGCCCAGCGCGGCGCGGACATTTTCCAGATCGGCACCCGACCCCAGCCCGAGATCGAGGACGCGCAGCGGGTTGGCGCCCAGGCCGGCGGCATGCCGAGCCGCCATTCCCGCGACGATGTCTCGTCCGTAGTTGAGTTTCTCGGTCCCCGATTTCAACTTGGCGAGTGCAGCACGCATGGGTGAATGGTATCAGAAACCGCACGGGGCGAGCAGGGTGGCGGTCGAGGCGGGATGGCCCGAGGACCCGACGCCATCCTTGCGCTGACATCACGACTTCGCCGGGTCCTCCTCCCCGTTCTCCCTCCGCACCCACCGATCAATTTTCTTGGCTGCAGCTTTGCCCACGGCCTTTATGAGCTGTTCCGGGGTGGCGGTCCTCACCGCATCGGTAGTGAGGAAAGTCCTCAGGAGCTTCTTCGCCGTTACCGGCCCCACGCCTGGAATGCGCATGAGGGGCGAGAGCGTGCGCGCCTGGGCACGCTTGCGCCTGTGGTGGGCGAGGGCGAATCGATGGGCCTCATCCCTGATCTGCTGGAGCAGGTGCAGCGCGGGCGAGTCCTTGGGCAAAACGAGCGGCTGGGGGATACCCGGCCTGAAGAGCCATTCCTCCCTCTTGGCGATGCCCACCATGGGAGGGGGCTCCGGAAGAAGGGCCGAGAGTGCCGCATGCGCCGCGTTCACCTGGCCGGGTCCGCCGTCGATGAGGATGAGCCCCGGCGGGTCCCCTCCCTCCTCCAGCATTCGGATGGTCCGCCGCCCCACCACCTCGGCCATGGAAGCGAAGTCGTCCACCCCCTGCACCGACTTGATGTTGAAGTGCCGGTACTGCGAACGGTCCATCTGCCCGTGTTCCCAAACCACGCACGAAGCCACGGTGGCCTCGCCGGCGCTGTGCGAAATATCGAACCCCTCGATGCGCAAGGGCGCCGCAGGAAGCTGAAGCGCGGCGGCCAGAGGTTTGAGAACCACCGCCGGATCCACCTGAGAATCGAACTCGATGCGGGCGTTCTGGATGAGCGTCGCCAGCAGGCTCGCCTTCTCGCCGCGCCTGGGCCGGATCACGGGCACCCTGCGTCCTTTGCGCTCGGAGAGAAAGCGCTCGACCAGGGGCATGTCCTCGAAATCGCCGGACACCACCACACCATCTGGCAGGACGGTGGCGTTGCCATACAGGCGCATGATGGAGGAAGCCAGCAGCGCGCCTTCGTCGAGCTCCACGTCGGAGAACCGCCAGCGGCGCCTGTCCACGACTTTGCCATCCACGACTACGAATCCATGAAGGACGAAAGTCTCTCCAGCGCCATAGAGGGCGAAGTAGTCCCAGTGTCCTTCGCCGGGCCGTGCCATCGCCTGCTTGCCGCCGAGGAACTCCGCCGCCTTCGTCAGATCGCGGTAGTGCGCGGCCAGCTCATACTCATGACGATCCGCCGCGGCCCGCATGCGCTTCTGGAGTTCCTCGCGCAGATCGGCCGTCTTGCCTTCGAGGAAGAGACGCGCTTCCTCCACCGCCTTGCGATAGTCCGCCGGTGTGATGCGCCCTTTGATGCACGGTGCATAGCACTGGCCCATTTCGTAGTAGAGGCATGGCCTCGGGCGCGTCCCGTCGAGGGGATCCCGGCATGTGGCAACGCGGAAGTGCTCCTGCAGGATTCGCAGGTTTGTTTTCGCCTGCCACGCGGGAACGAAGGGACCGAAATAGAGCGCTCCATCCTTTTCCGGCTTTCTCGTGAAGACGGCTTTGGGATAGGTGTCCTTCACGGTGAGCTTGAGGTAGGGGTAGGTCTTGTCGTCTTTCAGCAGGGTGTTGAAGGGCGGCTTGAACTGCTTGATGAGGTTGTTCTCGAGGAGGAAGGCTTCCCACTCGCTGGAGGTGACGATGAATTCCAGGTCCTCGGCAACGCTGCGCAGCCGCATGATCTTGAGGGGCACGCGCTCCTGGAAATACTGCGACAACCGGGCCCGCAGGTCCTTGGCTTTGCCCACGTAAAGCGGCTTCTTCTTGGCGTCCCGAAAGATGTAGCACCCGGGCTCTCTCGGCGGTGGCTGCGGTGGTTGATCGAGCATCGGCGCTCCCGGCGGGCGCGGTCGTGGCGGCGCCTCGGCCTCTAACTTACCACGCTCCAGGCTCGGTCCGTCTCTATCCTGCTCGCCCGCTCACCTACTCGCATCTCCCGACCGCTTTCCCGCTTCTCCCCCGGGCAGATCGCACCCACCCAAAAAATTTGGAGAGGGGTTTTTAGGCCCCTCTCCCAAATGGCTTAGGACCCGCGAGGGTCCCGAGTGAATTTACTTCTTGGCGACGGGTTTCTTCGCGGCCGGCTTCTTGGCCACGGCCTTCTTGGCTACGGGCTTCTTCGCCGCAGCCTTGACCGTCTTCTTGGGGGCGGCCTTCTTGGGCGCCGCCTTCTTGGCCGCGGGCTTCTTGGGGGCAGCCTTCTTCGCCGCCGGTTTCTTCGCCGCCGGTTTCTTCACGGTCTCTGCCATCATGTCCTCCTTTGAGTGACAACCACCACAACACCTGGACCCGACACCCCATGATGCTCAAGCCATGGTGTTGGAGATAATATAGGAGCAAATATTTCAAGAGTCAAGTGGTAGTGCACATCAGTTGCTGTGCACTACTTATTGTGCGGCCAATCACTTAGCGTGATTGTGAGTGCCTTTTATGGAACCCTGTTCCCATGGGGGTTTCAGAGATGAGCATGGGCGCGCCACGACGGACGCGATCGCCGGCCAGATCTATTTTACGCTGCCGAGGCGGCTCTCGTTGCCGTGGAACATTCTCGAAATATTTTGGCGATGCTTGAAAATGATCAGCGCGGCCAGCGCGATGCTCACGCCCAACGTAATGCCGTGTTCGTCGATCCACTCGCCGCCGCGGGTGAGATAGAGGGCGCACGGAAGTGCGAGCGCTCCGAGAACCGAACCCAGGGAAACCCAGCGCGTCGTCCACACGGCGATGGCGAACACCGGCGCCGCCAACGCAAGCGCCAGCGGTTGCGTGGTGGCGAACATTCCCGCAGCGGTCCCCACCCCTTTGCCCCCCCGAAATCGCGCGAAGACGGGATAGATGTGCCCGATCACCGCGCACGCGCCACACAGCGAACCGGCATCGGCGAGATTCACGGGAATGGAGGGCGGCGGGCAGAAAGCGGGGAGCGCCGCAGCGAGCGCGCCCTTTCCCACATCCACGACCGCAACCAGCAACGCGGCCTTCCAGCCTACGACGCGAAGCACGTTGGTCCCTCCCGCGTTGCCGCTCCCGTGCTCGCGGATGTCGATGCCCTTCGCGCGCCGCGCCACGATCACGCTCGTGGGAAAGGAACCCATCAGGTAGGAGAGCGCGGCCAGCAGGAAGAGGGTCAGCATGCCGCACCGGGCGAATGGGGCGGGGGGACCACCTTGGGATTGCGAATGGTGAGTTGCGAATTGCGAATGGTGAATGGTGAATTGCGAACTGCGATGCGCGAAGTGCGGAATGTGAATGGCAAATGGCGAATGGCTCCGTTCACAATGAACCTCATTCGGCGGGAACCCAACCCGGCATCGGGCGAAAGAAAAGGGACGGCTTCCTCACTCCTCACGTCTCACGTCTCGCATCTCGCGGACGCCCCAGCGTCCGCGAGCTAATCCAGCCCGAGGATGGCGATGCCTGCTGCTCCCGGCCCCGCGTGAGCGGCGAGGACCGCGGAGACCTCCACCACCGACACGTCCATGAGGCCCGTCAGCTCTCGAACGCGGTCCCGGTAGACCCGGGCAACGGCAGGAGCCGCCGCGTGTGCCACGGCCACACGGTAACTCTTGTAGCGAGACCATTCCCTCTGAGCGAGATCGAGGACCTTCGCCTCCACCCCCTTGGAGCCGAACGCCAGGGCTGCCCGATAGGCCTTGCCCTCCGAATCGAACCCCAAGACCGGCTTAAGGTTGAGCATCCGGGAGAGGGTGCTGGCGGCCAAGCTCACCCGCCCCCCCCTCCGGGCGAACTCGAGGCTCCTGAGAGAAACGAAGAAGGTGAGCTGGCGCTTGATCTCGTCCAGGCGCGCCGCGATGAGCGCGGGCTTGATCCCAGCCAGGGCCATCTCCCTCGCCTGCTGGACGAGGAGTCCCTGCCCAACGGAGAGCGCGCAGCTATCCACGACGTGAACCACCGAACCCTTGAACTGCGACGCGGCTGTTTTCGCGGCGTTGAGAGTACCGCTCAGGCCCCCCGCGAGACTCACGACGATCAGATCCTTGCCCCCGGCGGCAGCTTCGCCGAAAACCTTGAGGTAGTCGCCCACGGCCGGTTGGCTCGTCTTGGGGTGATGCGGCGACAGGCGGCACCTCCGCATGAACTCCTCGGGGGAGATCTCCACCCGGTCCAGGTACACCTGGTCGCCAAAATTGACGCGGAGCGGGACGACGGCGATCCGGTTCTCGCGAAGGTAAGATTCGGGCAGGTCGCAGGCCGAGTCCGCCACGATAACCGCCGAGGAGGAGTCGGCCACGGCGTCTTCGTGCTGGGCCTGCATATCCTGCCGCTTCTGCTTGATGAGAGGGCCGAAGGCCGCCATCGCCTCGAAGACGGCCTCGGGCTCGTCGGTGTGGATGTGGACTTTGAGGACGCGCTCGCCCGAAACGATGACGATGGATTCGCCCAAGGGAGCCAGGGCCGCTTCCACTTCTGCCCGGGGCACGTCGGATGCCTCCACCATGCACTCCGTGCAGAAGCGATGGTGGATGTCCACGGGCGCGTGGGCGAAGACGAAGGGCTCGGGCTCCAGGATCGCCTCGAAGTTCAGGGTCCGGACGCTGCCCGTCTCCACGTACTCGGTGATGCCCTCGAGGAGGTGGACGAACCCCTGAGCTCCGGCGTCCACGACGCCGTGTTCCTTGAGGACGGCGAGCTGGTCCGGCGTCCTCAGGACCGAGGCGCGCGCCTCGGCGAGGGCGTCTCGGAGGAGGACCGCGAAGTCGTTGGACGCATCCTTCCTCTCCGCGATGGCATTGCACCAGTCTTTGATGACCGTGAGGATGGTCCCCTCCCGGGGTTGGGAGAGGGCAGAGTAGGCGGCTTGCTTGCCACGCTCCACCGCGGAGGCGAAGTCCTGGGTCGTGATCCTGAATTTCCCTTGAAGGCCGTCGGAGAGCCCTTGAAAGAACTGGGCCAGGATGGCCCCGGAGTTCCCTTGGGACCCCATGATGGCCCGCTCGGCGAGGCCCCGGCTAGCGGTATGGATGCTGCGATCTTTGGAGCTCCGAAGCCCTTCGGCGGCGGACGCCATGGTGAGGGACATGTTCGTCCCCGTGTCCGCATCGGGGACGGGGTACACATTGATGGCGTTGAGGTGCTCCCGCTTACTTTGAAGCCACTTGATGCCGGCCAGCACGGCCCGCCGGAAGCGCCTTCCATCGAGATAGCGTATCTTGACCATCCGCGCGGCCCCTTTCACCGGCTTACCGGCCCCCGCGTCGCGCTCCGAACTCCGCGCGAAGGGCGGCTATCCCCCAATTAATTATAATATAGATGCGGCCTGGTCCGAAATGGCCTCCCAGGCCCTTGCTCCCGGGCACCCTTTCCCTTATCCTGCCTCCTGTTGCGTCAACCCAACCGATAGGGGGTCTCATGAGCGTGAACGGGGAAGGGAACAATCCGCAAAACAACCTGCTGCCAGAGAACGCTTACCGGGAACTGAAGCCCGGGGAGGCCTACACTCCCATTATCTCGCAGGAGACGGGCGTCCCCGAAGTGACCCGCCGATCGGTCATCTTCGGCCTCCTGATGATCATCATTTTCTCGGCCGCGGCGTCCTACATCGCGCTCAAGCTGGGGCAGGGCATCGAGACCGCGATCCCCATCAGCATTCTGGCGGTGGGATTCTCGGCCATGGCGCGCCGCAAGACGATCCTCATCGAGAATGTGAACATACTGGCGATCGGCGCCACCTCCGGCATCGTGGTCGGCGGCTCGGTCTTCGTCATGCCCGCCATCTTCATGCTGGGCCTCGACCAAGGCAGCACTGCTCTCCAGACGTTCCTCCAGATTTTTCTCGTCCCCTTCCTTGGCGCCGTATTGGGAGTGCTCTTTCTCATCCCCTTCCGCCGCTACTTCACCCTCGAGATGCACGGCAAGCTCCCCTTCCCCGAGGGCACGGCCACCACGGAGATCCTCGTGGCCGGCGAGAAGGGCGGCAGCCAGGCCAAGGTCTTGATTTATGCGCTCGGCATCGGCATCGTCCTTGACTACCTTTCGCTGGCGCTGAAGACATGGAGCGACACCTTCACCACGGCCCTCGTCTTCAAAGACTTCACGGCCAAGATCAAGGGCGTCTTCGCCATGAACACTTCGGCCGCCGTGCTGGGGCTCGGGCTGATCATCGGCTTGAAGTACGCCTCCATCATCATGGCCGGCTCCATGCTGTCTTACTTCGTCCTCATCCCCCTCTTCAGCTATGTCGGTCCCCTCTCCTACGGCGCCCATACCTACCGGGAGATCTTCTTCGGCTTCGCGGAGGACGGCGGCACGATGATCGCCGGCGTCCGGAACATCGGCATCGGAGGTATTTTCGCCGCGGGGGTCATTTCCATCCTCAAGATGTCGCCCGTCATCAAGCAGGCCCTCCAGCAGGTCCTGGCCCAACTCTTCAAAAAGCATGATGCATCGGTGAAAACCTCCAGGCTGGACCTGGATATGAAGATGACCACGGTTTTCGGCCTGGCCATCGCCCTGGCCGTCGCCATCCTCGTTTACTTCTGGACCGTGGTGGTGGCGGGACAACCCAATGCCTTCCTGCTGGCGCTGATTTCGCTGGTCCTCACCTTCCTCATCGTCTTCCTCTTTTCGGCCGTGTCCGCGTGGGCCGTGGCCATGATTTCGGTGACGCCCATCTCGGGCATGACGCTGACCACACTCATCATCGCCGCCGTGGCGCTCGCGGGGCTCGGCCTCAAAGGAACGCCGGGCATGCTCGCCATCCTCCTCATCGGCGGGGTAGTCTGCACGGCCCTTTCCATGAGTGGTTCCCTCGTGACCCAGTTCAAGATCGGCCACTGGCTCGGCTCCACGCCGAGGGCCATCCAATGGAGCAACATCCTGGGCTCGGCCCTCGCCAGCCTCACCGTCACGGCGGTCATCATGCTCTTTGCCCGAGTTTATGGTTACGGGACGCCGACGGCGCTCCACACCAACCCGCTGCCGGCGCCGCAGGCCGGCGCCATGGCCGCGGTGGCCAACGCTTTCATGGGTGGGCAGAACGTTCCGTGGGTGCTTTACGGCCTGGGCGCGGTCATCGCGGTGATCGTGTCCATGTTGGGCATCTCGGCGCTGGCTTTCGCGCTGGGCATGTACCTGCCCATCGAGCTCAACAGCCCCATCCTCCTGGGCGCCGTGGTGGGCTGGCTCGTCCAGAAGAGCAGTCGCGACGAGGCCATATCCAAGGCCCGAAACGACAAGTCCATCCTCATCGCCTCCGGCTTCATCGCCGGCGGAGCCCTGGCCGGAGTCTTCGACGGAATTACCAAAATGCTCCTGTCGGAGGTCTTCAACTTGGACCCCGAGAAATTCGGAATGGGCGAGTGGTTCCCCGGCGTTTTCACGCCGGGCTTCCAGAACTGGATCGGCCTCGTGGTTTTCATGGGCCTCGCGGCGTTCCTCTATTACGATGCCCGGAAAGCCCGGCCCGAAGGCGCCTGATTTCCAGCGGCGCCACATGAGAAACCACCTGCGCGGGAGGCTTCGGCCTCCCGCGTTTTCTCTTGGCCGATCGGGAACAACGCGGAGAGGAGCACCACCGAGAAACGGCGGGGGGCATCCGCGTGAAAAAGAGACGCCTCTCGTGGCTCCTTCTGTCCCGCTCGATTTTGTCTACTGGATGGGCCGGGGAAAACTGAAGGTGCACGCTGGGCCGGGTGCATGATTCTCGACCCCGCCCAAGGCGCTATGCCCCGTCACCTCGGACTGGCCGTGGTCCGCGTGGCCGGGCGACCGGTTATGTCGTGCAAGAGACCGAGGACGGCGACGACCTGGCCGTCCTTGAGGATGGGCCGGGCGTAGGCTTCGATCATGATGGCGCGACCATCCCGGTGGCGCATCTCGAACTGGTAGGGAGGCGCCATGTAGCCCTCCTTCCGCACCCGGTCCGAGATCCTTTGAGCTTCCGCGTTCATGGGGTTGTCGGTAAAAAGGGAGTCTCGCGGCGCCATGATGAACTCCGGAGTGTATCCGGTGATGGCCTCCGCATTGGGGGAAACATACGCGTAGGTACCGTCCGCGTTCTGGATGTAGAAAATTGTGCCCGGTATGTTTTCCACCAGAAACCGCAGGCGCTCTTCGCTCTCCCGAAGGGCCTGTTCCATCTTGAGGCGGTCGGTCACGTCCTGCGCGATGCCCTGCAGGCCCACCACCTGCCCGTCCTTGACCAAGGGGCGCTCGTACACCTCCAGCATCACCCGCCGCCCGTCCCGGTGCATGATCTCGTAAAGGTACGGTGGGGGCTCCACACCCTCCTCCAGCATCTGCCGCGTCCATTCGTTTCCCACGGCGTTGACGGGATTGTCGGTCACGATGGTGGGATGCGTCGAGGTTACATAGGCGATGCTGTACCCCGTGATCTCTTCGAAGTTGGGCGAGGAGATGTAGGTGTAGTTCATGTCCCTGTCGCAAAGATAATAGAAGAAGCCGCGTGAGCCCTCCACCTGAACGCGCAGCCGCTCCTCGCTCAGGCGGAGGCTCTCTTCGTCCCTGTTCCGGCGGAGGGCTCCCCCGACGGCCGCCGCGAACGCGCTCAGGATGGACTGCTCATTTCGGGACCACTCGCGCTCGCGCGTGCAGTCGCTGAGACCGACGCACCCCCAGAGTGCCCCTCCGCATTGGACGGGAAGCACGATCAGGGACTTCACCCCGTTCCGGAAGAAGATCGCCCGCTCCTCCTCCGGCAGGTCACGAACGATTTGCCGCACGTCGCCGCCGTTTTCCAGAATGGGCTTCCAGCGCCGGGCCAGGGGATGAGTCATGGGGATGTTCTGGTAATCGGGGCAGTCGATCTGAGGGGACGTCCGGCCGGATGTCCATTCGAAGCGCTGGCTGAGGACGGGCTCTCCCGTCACGTCGCGCGGGTGGATTTGATAGAGAAAGATCCGATCCGCTTCGATCGCCGGTCCCAGCCGCGCCAAAGCCTTCCCCATGGCCTCCGAGAAGTCCGGGGTCACGAGGAGTTCCCGGGTGGCTTCCGCCATGCCTCCCATGAGCGCGTCTTTTCTCTTCAATTCCTGGTCTGCGAGCATTCGATCCGTGACGTCGCGTGCGATGCCGCAGATGCCCAAGACCTGACCCGAGGCGTCTTTGAGCGGAACCTTGATGGTGTGAAACGCGTGCGGCTTCCCCTGCACGTATCTGATGACTTCCTCGTCGATGCTCTGTCCCGAGAGCACCAGGCGGTCGGAGCGGACGCTGATTTCCGCACCTGCTGCGCCGAAAAGGTCATCGTCGGTCAATCCTTCGAACTCCTCGACGGATCGGCCGAACATCTTCGCCATGGCCGGGTTCACTTTGACGTACCGCGGTTCCGTGTCCTTGATGAAGATGAGGTCCTGAGCGCTCTCGATGACGGCCCGGAGGAGCGCTTCGGACTTGAATAGAGCCGCCTGCGACTCCACGCGCCCGGTCACGTCGCTCACTGCGACCAGGGCGACCTCCCGCCCTTCGAAATCGATCCGCGTTCCTATGGCTTCGATCCACAGGAGCGTGCCATCGGAGCGCCGCGCCCTGAACCTTATGCGCTGGTGGTCCCGGGCCTCCACGGCATGCGCCAGGTGCTCCATGAGGTGCTCCGCCTCGGCGTGGGGAAAATGCCACAGGAGGTCTATTCCGGCGAGATCACAGCCGGCCGGGTGGCCGAACATCTCCAGGAGGGTGCGGTTTGCGGCCAGGAGACGGAGCTCCCGCGGATCCACCACGAGAATGCCTTCCATGACCCCGTCGAAGATTGCGCGGAAGTTCTGCTCGCTCTCCTTCAGCGCCCGATCGGACCTTATTCGCTCGCTCACATCGCGAACGGAGCTGATGATGACCTGACCCTTTTCGGTGAGGGTAAAGGAGACCTCCTCGTGGTAGGTATCACCACCTCGGAGGAGCCCGCGCATCTCTCCCGACCAGAACCCCAGCCGCCTGAGTTGGGGAAGAACAACGGATTCGATCCGAGCGAGCTCTTCCGCGGGATAAAGGTCGCTCCACTGCCTGGCCGCGAGCTCCACGGGAGCGTCATAGCCATGCAGGTGGGCGAAGGCTGGATTCATGAAGAGACAGGCTCCATCTGGGGAAAGGAGGGCGAGCCCCTCGATGCTCGAATCCATGGCCTTGTAGAGGGTCGTCAACTCTTCCTCGGCGAGCCGCCGCTCCGTCGTTTCCACCCTGCTCAGGACCGCGCCCGAAATTCTTCCATCCATGACCAGCGGCGTGCCCGTCAGAAGGAACCAGCGGGTTTTAATCGCGTGGGCCTTCCGGTATTCAAAGGAAAACTCCTGGCGGCGCCCCTCCAAGACGGCCGTGAGGCCTTCCAGTTCCATCGCCGCATCGACGAGGCCCAATTGGCGAGAGTGCTCGAGGGCCGTGAGGTAGTTGCCGCCCACCTCGAATCCCTCGGGAGACACTCCCGTGCCGGCGGCGAAGTCCCAGGCCCGATTGACGACGCGGACCACGCCCTGCTCATCGAGGACGCAGATCTGGGCCGCTTGGGAATCCAAGGTGGCCCGGCTCATGGCCTGGGCCTGGTCCCGCTCCGTCACATCTCGAACCAATCCCCTGAAGCCGCGTGGGCTGCCCCGCTCGTCGGAGACCAGGACCGCTGAAAACTCCAGATGCCGGACCGTGCCTCCGGGAAGGATCACGGGACATTGAGCGCCGTGCGCACCCAATCCCGTGTGCAGGACGCGGTCGAGCGCCTTGCGCACATCGGCGACCGCGTCCCCCTCGAGCAATTCGTAAATGTTCCTGCCGCGAAGGTCTTGGTCCTTTTGGCCCAACAGGTCGGCCAAGGCTCCGCTGGCAGAGGTCAGCGTGCCTTGCAGGTCCATTTCGTAATACCCCTCCCCAACGGCATTGAGAATCGGTCCGTAAGGATCCGACTCCCCTGCCGGCGGAGGAATCGGGCGGCGCGCTGACCGAGCCCCGGCCTCTCGTGTCTTCTTTTCAGCTTGGTCAGGTGATGGTTCAGTGGCCTTGGATCCCTGCCGCTTCATGCTGTGGCCCACCGATGGTCGTCTGCCCGCAAGTCGCTTCGGCGGAGGGCGCAAGCCGCCCCCGTCTACGGTTGGAAGTTCCAGGTGAGTTTAACACGAGTAGCCTCCGAAGGCCGGTAACAGACGCAAGCTCCCTCACACTCAGGCAACCTGCCTGTCTTTCCGCAGCGTGGGCGAGACCTTGGGGGCAAAGCAGGTCGAGGCTGCCATGGAAAGGAACCGCAGCTCCACAAGATCGGCAAAAAGAAGCAACTGGGCGGATATTCCCCCGAGGCCTCTGTCCTCGAAGAATTCGAACGCTCTCGCCCGGAGTCTCCCCATGGCTGGGCAAGGCAATCTCGAGCCACAGCCCGCGAGGTTCGATGGAGTCATTCCTTCAGGAGTGTCCTGGCCATGTCGACGATGCCCGCTTCCATTTCGGGACCGAGGGAGTTCTTCACGGCGAAAAGCTGGAAGTAGAGCAGCTCGTTCAGATCCATGACGAGCGTTTCCTCTCTTCCGTCCGAAAGCTCGGCCAGCCGCGAGAGCAGCACATCTTCGGGCAGGGTCCCCTCCTGAGAAAAGCCCAGTCCCGAGAGGAGCGAGGCCTTGGGCTCCAGTCCCTTGAAGAAGGCCCCGAGGATGACTTCCACCTTGTTGCCCACCTCCACCGTCAGCGCCTGATAGATGGTCGAGAACACGTTGTTGTAGCTTTCGATGCGCGAGGCGAGCGCGGCCCGCTCAGCGGCCGGCAACACCGCGGCAGAAGTCGGGAGGGATTCCCCGGGCATTTCTGCCGGACGGGCCACCCGCACCATCCCCGCGGCCACGAGGGAGGCCACGGCCTTCTTGCCCTCCATCTCGCCCACCTTGGCGCTGAGGACCACCTCATCGAGGGTCCTGCTGCCGTTGATCTGGCTGA
Source organism: uncultured Acidobacteriota bacterium (assembly GCA_963772255.1). Lineage (GTDB taxonomy): Bacteria > Acidobacteriota > UBA4820 > UBA4820 > DSQY01 > JAKAJA01. The sequence goes on along the minus strand of CAVYWK010000029.1, from coordinate 224,499 downwards.
GAACCTGCTCTTCTTCGAAGGTCAACGCCGTGGACGCGGTCACGTCCTCCGCCAGGTCGAGGACTGCATCCGCCGGAGGCACCCGGTCCTGAATTCGCGCCCATTCGTCGATGCGCCGGGTGGCCTCCATGACGTAGTTCGTCGTGGACATGGGCAGCGTGAGGAGGAAGGGGGAGAGCAACTCCCCGTTGATGAAGCTGAAACGGCCGCGCCCCATGGTGAACACATAGAAGATGCTGTCCTCCACGCAACCGGTCCATTGCTCGCGAAATTCGTCGAGGGTCAGGCCGGTGGCTTCGAAGAGGGCCCCGAGCGCGTCGTCGGTGCGGGAGAGGGCGTGCGTGGCCTGGACGAGGTCCTGTTCGGTCAGGAACTGCCGCTTGAGGAGGAAGGCGGCCAGGGAGGCCCTGGGCTCATCGCTGGCGGCGAAGACCAGGTTGCCGTTGCGGAAGAAGAACCCCCAGCGGGCCCGGTCTTGAACCAGCAGTGCGCCGGACTTCTTGCTGGCCGAGAGGAAGAGAAACACATCGTTGAGGGAGAGCACCGAGAGGTCTCCCTCGAACTGGACCACTTGTGCGTCGGATCGCTTGAAGTGGCCATCCATCACCGTGTCCAGCGCTTCGAAGCGGTGGAGCCTGGAGAGGATCTGGGGCAGCTGGCCCGACTCGATGTCGATGTACACCGGGGACAAGACCAGGCATCCCGAACGGATGTGGACCACGGCCTCCCGCGCCTTGCCGAAGACCTCCTCCACCAGTTCCTTGGAAATCCGGACGGACCCGTCGGGTTGTATCGGTATGGTCTTTCTCACCCGGGCCTCCAACTTCATGCTACAGGCGGGCCCGGAGGCTGTCAATGAATAGGGTCGGGAGCAGGAAGCCGGGAGCGGGAAGCAGCGGCGAAAAGGCCACGAATGGTCGGCCCTCGTCCCGATCTCCCCGTCTCGCCACCTCCTCCTCGCTTGCCATTTGCGGCGCCCTTCGCGCCTCGCATGTCGCGTCTCACGTCTCGCCCCACCACCTCCCGCGTCCCGCCATCCCCTTGCCCCGATCGCACCCGTGTTCTACGATGTTTCTGGAGGAATCACATGGCCTCGCCCGAAAACCCGAATGCCGAGCGCCTGGCGGTAGGTCTCATGTCTGGGACCTCCGCGGACGGCATTGACGCCGCTCTGGTCCGCATCGAGGGAATGGGGGCCGAAGTCTCGGTAACGCTCTTGGCCAACGATACGCTCCGGTACACCCCATCCGTGCGCCAGCGACTTCGGGGATGCATGGGCCCGGAGGCGGGCAACGTCCGGGAGATGACCCTCCTGGACGCCTACATGGGCGAGCTCTTCGCCCACGCCGTCATGCACATCTGCAAGAAGGGCGGCGTGGATCCCCAGACGATCTCCGTGGCTGGCTCCCACGGGCAAACCCTTTTTCACCACCCGGAGCCCATCCAGTATCCCGGCTTCTCGGTCACGAGCACACTTCAGATCGGCAGCCCCGCCCTCATCGCCCAACGAACGGGCATCACCGTGGTCTCGGGGTTCAGGCGGAGGGACATGGCCGCGGGGGGGCAGGGTGCGCCTCTGGCTCCCTACCTCGACTACATCCTCTACCACCACCGGTCCCGGAGCCGGATCGCCCTGAACATCGGAGGCATCGCCAACATCACGGCCCTCCCCGCGGGCGCCGGCCCGGGCGAAGTCATGGCCTTCGACACGGGCCCCGGAAACGCCTTGCTGGACCTGGCCGCCTATCACTTTTCGGGAGGGAAAAAGACCTACGATGTGGACGGTGCCATGGCCCTCGGCGGACGGGTGCAAGCTCCCCTCCTCCAGGCGCTGGAGAAACATCCCTTCCTGCGCAAGACGCCACCCAAGTCTGCCGACAAGGACGACTTCGGGCCCCTCTTCCTGGACGGCATCCTGGCGCGTTTCCAGTCCCTCGCCTCGCCCGACGTGATGGCCACCCTCGCGGCCTTCACAGTGCGGTCCGTGGCCACCGCCATCCTGGAATTCTGCGTCCAGCGGGCACGATACGAGGAGATCATCGTGAGCGGCGGCGGGGCGAAGAACCCACTCTTGATGGAAGGCCTTCAGGAGGCCTTTCCGATGCTGACGATCTCCGCGTCCGACGACTACGGTATTCCCTCGGGCGCCAAGGAGGCCGTCCTGATGGCGGTTCTTGCCGACGCCACGCTGCACGGGTGGCCGTCGAATGTGCCCGCCGCCACGGGGGCTAAGGCGTCCGTGATCCTGGGCGACATCACGCCGGGGACGGGATTCTTCCAAAAAGAATGAGCCGGAGAGAGCGCATTCCAATTGGTGTTCTACTCGCACGTGTACTTTTTCTTTTCTCCTGTTTCCCCATCGCCCTTGCCCCCAACCTTCCCATCTTTCTTTTGGGCTGCGGCCCCGCTCCGCGCAAGGCGGACCTGGTCATCGGCGTGGAGCAGGAGCCCGGGAGCCTCGATCCCCGCGTGGGCTCCGACGTGGCCGCGGACAGGGCGTTCCGGCTCCTCTACCGCGGGTTGTTCGAGGTGGGGCAGGATTTCCGGCCCGCGCCCGACCTGGTGGAGTCCTGGTCTCAACCCTCTCCCACCCGGTATCTCTTCCACCTCAAGCGTGGAATGCGATTCAGCGACGGACGCCCGCTCACGGCCAGGGACGCTGCCTACACCCTGAACTCGATCCGCACGGGAGCTGTGGCCTCCTTCAAGAAGGGCGACCTCGACCGGATTGCCACCGCCATTTCGACCTCCGCGGAAGAGCTGGTGATCACCCTCCGGGAGCCTTTCCCGCCCATCCTCTCGGCGCTGAACCTGGGCATTGTGCCCGAGGGCAGCCGCCCCGGCGACCCGCCCGTGGGCGCCGGACCCTATCGGCTCCAATCCTGGGTTCGCGGGCTCTGGCTCGTGTTCGAGCGGAATCCCTACGCGGAGGTGCCGCCCGCCAGTCCGAGCGTGGCCTTCAAGGTGATCCCCGACCCGGTGGTTCGCTCCTTGGAGATGCGGCGCGGGAGCGTCGACCTCGTGGTGAACGATCTCCCTCCCGACACGCTGGAGTACTTCGAGGAGCATGGCTATCCCATCCACCGCGCCCCGGGTGCGAGCTACGCCTATATCGGACTGAACTGCGCCCGCCCGCCGCTGGACGAGCCCGGAGTGCGGCGCGCCCTGGCCCTTGCCCTGAACCGGGAGGCGCTCATCCGGTTCGTCCTCCAGGGCTTCGCCCGGCCCGCCACGGGCCTGCTCTGCCCCGAGCATTGGGCCTACGACCCCGCGGGCGGTCCCCTGCCCTACGACCCCGAGGCCGCCGAGCGACTCCTGGACGCCGCCGGGATGAAGCGCGGCAACGGCGGCGTGAGGTTCGCCCTGGACTACAAAACTTCCGAAAACAAGGTATCCCGGCTCATCGCGGTGGCCGCGGCCCAAGACTGGGCCAAGATCGGCGTAGACGTCGCGGTGCGGTCGCTCGAATGGGGAACCTTTTACGGAGATGTGAAACGGGGGGACTTTGACTGCTTCGGCCTCACCTGGGTGGGCATCACGGACCCCGACGGGTTCCGGCTGAGGTTCTCCTCCGCGGCTTTCGCTCCGGACGGTCTGAACCGAGGCCGGTATGCAAATCCGGAGGTGGACCGCCTCCTGGACGAGGGCGCGCGGGAGACCGATCCCGGGCGCCGCGAGGCACTCTACGAGCAAGTTCAGCGCGTCCTCGCCAGGGACGCCCCGTACATCTCGCTCTGGTGGCCCGACTCGGTCTGCGTCACGCAGAGGGATGTGACGGGCGTGACCCTTCCTCCCGACGGGAACTTCAGCTTCATCGCCCGGGTCAGGCGCATTCCTAATTGACGCGGCCGGGCGTTACCGCCCGGCCGGTGGGTTCTCTGGTCTGCCTTGCCAATCAGGCTGACGGGCTCACATCGTTCCCGTGACGACGGGATCCCGGCCGATCATCAGAGACTCGGCAGTGGGTCTCTTCGTCCCGACCGCTCACATACTCGACCTTCTGCCTCGCTTACTCCTAGCTTCGTTTCTCAAATCCACCCGTGGGCCTTTAGCTCCTTGACGGCCTGGGTCATGAGGGGCACGACCTCGAAGAGGTCGCCCACGATGCCGTAGCTGGCCACCTTGAAGATGGGCGCCTCCGGGTCCTTGTTGACGGCCACGATGACCTTGGAGCTGGACATGCCCGCCAGGTGCTGGATGGCGCCGCTGATGCCGCAGGCGATGTAGAGCCCGGGGCTCACGACCTTGCCGGTCTGACCCACCTGGTGGGAGTGCTCGATCCAGCCCGCATCCACGGCCGCACGGGATGCGCCCACCGCGCCGCCGAGCTCGCGCGGCCAGCTCCTCCAGGATCTTGTAGTTCTCGGGACCCTTCATGCCGCGTCCGCCGCTGACGATGACGTTGGCCTCGGCCACGTCCAGCAATTCGCCCTGGGCGGTGAGAATCTTCTCCACGACGGCCTTGAGATCGCCCGCCGTGACGCCGTGGTCCAGGGCCACGACCTCACCTGCCTTCGCGTTCTCCTTGACCGGGAAGACGTTGGGGCGGAGGGTCACGCCGAAGGCCTTACCGGCGGGGGGCGCCAGTGTGGCAAAGGCCTTGCCCGCGTAAATGGGGCGCTGGAAGGTGACGGTACCGCCCGCGGCCGAGAAGGTCGTGGCGTCGGACAGAAGCCCGATGCCCAGGCGGGCGGTGACTTTGGGGGCCAGGTCCTTGCCCATGGCCGTCCCCGAAAAGAGCAGGGCTTCCGCCCCGAAAGCCTGGGCGGCCTTGCCCACGGCCAGGCCGTAGGCGTCGTTGCTGTACTGGGCGAACAGGGCGTCATCGCCCACAAAGACCTTTTCGGCGCCGGCCTTGGCGAGGGCCTCCGCGAGGCCGCTCACGCCCTGACCCAGCAGGACGGCGGCGGCGCTTCCGCCGGTGGCGTCGGCGAGATCCCGGCCCACGGACATGGCCTCCAGGGAGGCCTTCTTCAGCTTTCCGTCGCGCTGCTCGGCGAATACGAGAATTTTCATGACATTCTCCCTTCGGGGGTCATCCTTCAAAAGGCGGGAGCGGGGAGCGGGGAGCAGGGAGGAAACCGTTATCGGTTGTCGGTAATCGGTTATCGGTTCCTACCGAAAACTGATAACCGAAGACCGAAGACCCTCTTCCCCTCACTCCTCTCTCCTCACTTCTCACTCCTCACTTTTTCTATATCGCCTTGGCTTCGTCGTGGAGAAGTTTCACGAGCTCCTTCACCTGGTCCGGGATTTCGCCGGCCAGGATTCGGCCCGCGGGACGCGGCGGCGGCAGCTCCATTTTCTTGAGTTCGAAAGCGGGGGTCAGCGAACCGGAGTCCAGACCAAGGTCCGCCGCTTTCCAGGTCGTCACTTCTTTCTTCTTGGCGGCCATGATGCCCTTGAGGGACGGATAGCGCGGCTCGTTGAGGCCCTTCTGGCAGGTGATCACGGCGGGCAGGGAGGCCTTGACGACCTCGGTCCCGCCTTCCACTTCACGCTTCAGATGGAGCGTGGTGCCCTCCATGTCCATTCCCGTCACGACGGTGACCACGGCGATGCCCAGGAGCTGGCCGAGGAGGCTGCCCACCTGCTGGTTGTCGTCGCCCACGGCGTGCTTCCCGCAGAGGATGAGGTCGTGGGGAATCTTGGCGGCGGCGGCGGCCAGGATGCGCGCGGTGGCCCAGGCGTCCGCCCGGTCGAAGCCCGCGTCGCTGCACAGGACAGCCTTATCCGCGCCCATGGCCAGAGCCTGGCGGAGGCTCTTCACGGCCTCGTCTCCGCCCACCGCCATGACCGTCACCTCACCCCCCAGCTTCTCTTTGAGTTGCAGGGCCTGCTCCACGGCGAATTCGTCGTAGGGATTCAGCACGAAGTTGGCTTCGCCCAGGTCCAGATTCAGCCCATCGGGGGCCACCTTCACCCGGGTCTCCGTGTCGGCCACATGCTTGACGCAGACCAGTATGTTCATACGCGCCTCCTCTTGAAGATTTCATTCTAACCGAGAGGTGATCCGGTGCGCAAGTGACCGTTCACTCCCATGTGTGAACTGGAAGCGGGGAGCAGGGCAGAGGGAGGGTTGAGGGTTGAGGGTTGAGGGTTAAGGGTTAAGGGTTAAGGGTTAGGAGGGTTGAGGGTTAAGGGTTGAGTCAGGTCTCGAGCGTCTCGCGTCTCGCGTCTCGCGCTAAGCGCCTCACTCCTCGTACCGCGCGAGGGCCAGGCAAGCGTTGGTGCCTCCGAACCCGAAAGAATTGGACAGGGCGACCCGGATACGCATGGACCTCGCCTGATTGGGCACGTAGTCCAGGTCGCACTCCGGATCGGGCGCGTCCAGGTTGATCGTGGGGGGCGCCACCTGGTCCCGGATGGCCAGAATGGTCAAAATCGCCTCCACGCCACCCGCGGCGCCCAGCAGGTGCCCCGTCATGCTTTTGGTGGAAGACACGCAGAGCCCTTTGGCGTGATCGCCGAAGGCCCGCTTGATGGCGACGGTCTCGACCTTGTCCCCGACCGGCGTGGAAGTCCCGTGGGCATTGATGTAATCCACCTCTTCGGGATTCACGCCCGCGTCTCTCATGGCGTTTTGCATGACGCGCATGGGGCCGTCGCCATCCTCCGAGGGCGCGCTGATGTGATAGGCATCTCCGCTCAGGCCGTAGCCTACCACCTCGCAGAGGATCTTCGCCCCCCGCGCGCGGGCGTGCTCCAGGTCTTCGATGACCAGAACGCCCGCGCCTTCGCCCATGACGAAGCCATCGCGCCCCGCGTCGTAAGGCCGGCTGGCCTTGGTGGGTTCGTCATTTTTCGTGGAGAGGGCCCTCATGGCGGCGAACCCGCCCAGAGCCAAAGGACTCACCGCTGCTTCGGCGCCGCCGCAGATCATGGCGTCCGCGTCGCCCCGCTGGATATAGCGTGCCGCTTCCCCGATGGCGTGGGACGCCGTGGAGCATGCAGTCACGGTGGCGATGTTGGGGCCCTTAGCGCCGTACCGGATGGAAATCTGCCCGCTGGCCATGTTGATGATCATGCCCGGGATGAAGAAGGGGCTCATGCGACCGGGGCCCCTCTCCAGGAGGATTCGGTGCTGTTCCTCGAGGGTCGCCAGGCCTCCGATACCGCTCCCCACCGCCACGCCCACGCGTTCGGCGTTCTCCGGCGTCACGACCAGTCCGCTCATCTCCACCGCTTCCTGAGCCGCGGCGCAGGCGAACTGGATGAAGCGGTCCATCTTCTTGACGTCCTTTCGATCCATGTAGTTCACGGGATCGAAGCCCCTCACCTCCCCGGCGATCCGGGCGGTGAAGGAGGAAGCGTCAAAGAGGGTGATGGGTCCGATGCCGCTCTCGCCGCGTCTGGCTCGCTGCCAGGACTCCTCGGCCGTGAGCGCCAACGGAGAGACCACCCCGAGGCCGGTGACGACGACTCGGCGCTTCAAGGCGGGCTCCGTCTACTTGTTTTCGACGTGGGCCTTGATGTAATCGATGGCGGCCTGGACGGTTTGGATCTTTTCGGCCTCATCGTCGGAGATCTCGATGCCGAACTCTTCTTCCAGGGCCATGATCAGCTCGACCGTATCGAGGGAGTCGGCGCCCAAGTCGTTGATGAAGGACGCTTCGGGTTTCACCTGGGCCTCGTCGACACTCAACTGGTCGGCAATGATGCTTTTGACTTTCTCTTCAACATTCATACCGTACGTCCTCCATAAAGGGCGAATACGAAGTAAGATTCTACACCCATTTGGGCCGGAAACGCAAGAGCGCTATCCACTTATGGGGAGTGAAGAGCGAGGAGTAAGGAGTGAGGAGTCAAATGGGCGCATGCCGGGAATGATTCGCGGCGGCGCGAGATGCTAGACGCCAGACGCGAGACGCGATGAAGCCAGGACGCCAGCACCTAACCCTACTTTCCTCCCAACTTCCCGAATTCTCCTTTCCCATTCCGAATTGCGAATTTCGAATTCCCATTTTCGGGCTATCATGCTACCTGGAGGCGAGATCATGGGGCAGCGCGTCGCGGTGATCGAGGACGAACGGGACATCCTGGAGACACTTTGCCACGCCCTGGAGCGGGAAGGGTACGAGTCCATGGCCTCCCCCGACGGAGCCTCGGCCCTGCTGGCCTTTCGGGACCGCGTGCCCGACCTGGTCCTCCTGGATTGGATGCTCCCCGGACTCTCGGGCCTGGACCTGTGCCGCATCCTCAGGGGCGACCAGCGTTTCGCGCGAACGCCCATCTGCATGCTCACGGCCAGGGGAACGGAAATGGATGTGGTGGCGGGCCTCAACGCCGGCGCCGATGACTATGTGATCAAACCCTACCGGACCCGGGAACTGCTGGCCCGCGTGAAAGCCCTCCTGCGCCGAGCGGCCCAGGCGGCGGAGCAGAACACCCTGAGGCGCTTCGGCAGTCTGTGGATGGACACGACCACCTACCGGGCGGGAGCTTCGGACGAGGCTTTCGACCTGACGCCCACCGAGTTCAAGCTTCTCGAACTCCTCCTGCGCCACCCGGGACGCGTGTACACGCGCGGGCAGATCCTCTCCAACCTCTGGCCCGACGACCGCGCCGTGGAGGACCGCGCGGTAGACGTTCACATCGCCCGGCTCCGAGACAAAATGGGACCCGAAGGCCGCCTCGTGGAGACGGTGCGGGGGGTGGGGTACCGGCTCCAGGGGGAATGATGCAGGCCTTCCCGAGGTATTTTCTGCTGGCCCTGGGCACTTCATGGCTCTTCTGGTGGGCGGGCGGCCTGGCAGGCATTCCGGCCCTGGCTCTTCGTGCATTGATTTTATCCGCGTCCGCGCTTCTTGCGGTCCGCTGGCATTCGACGCCTTGGAGAGATCTCGACACCGCCGCACGGCGGGTCTTGGAGGGAGATTTTTCCGCTCGCCTGGACGATGTGAGGGGAAGCATCCCCGAGGGGCCCGCCCGCACCTTCAACGAGATGGCCGAACACCTGGCCACTGCGCTGAAGCTCAGCCGAGAGCGCGAGGATCGTGTGACGGCCGTTCTGGCCGCCTCGGATCGATCCGTACTTCTCCTTGACGGGGCGGGCGCAGTCTCATTGTTTAGTCCAGCCACGGCCCGCCTCTTTCCCTCATTTCGACCCGAAGCAGGGTTGGCCAGCCTTTCGCTCCCGGGGCTGGGTCAATTGGCGGAGGAGGCCATCGCTTCGGGACAGCCCGTGCTTCGCGTGCTGGAGGAGGGCGAGAGGGGGAGAGGGCGGGCCTTCGCTGCCCAGGTGGTTCCCCTCGCCAAGGGCGAGATCGTCCTCTATTTGGGTGAGGTCACCGAAGACCACCGCCTGGAGCGGGTCAAGGCTGATCTGGTGGCCAATGTCTCCCACGAGTTGCGCACCCCCCTCACGGCCACTTGGGGTCTCGTGGAGTCTTTGGGCGATCCTGACCTGACCGCCGAAAAGCGGGCGCACTTCCAGGAACGGCTGGAATTTCAAGTCCACCGGATGCAGGCCCTTGTGGACGACCTCCTCTCGCTCTCCCGGCTGGAGTCGGGACCGACCGGTCGGCAAAGCGAGCCCGTGTCCCTGAGTAAACTTTTTGGCGATGTCGTCCGTCAACTTCAGCCCTTGGCCGAACGGGGATCCGTCAAATTGGACATGGACTGCCCGGCGGATCTCTCCCTGAGGACCGATCCGTTCCTCCTGGAGATCGCGCTTCGAAACCTCGTGGAGAACGGCATCCGGTACAACCGCAGTGGGGGTGGAGTCACCCTCGCCGCATCCGAAGCCGGCGGGAACACGGTCATCAGCGTGAAGGATACGGGTGAGGGCATTCCGGGAACGCACCTCCCCCGAATCTTCGAGCGGTTTTACCGGGTGGACCCCCACCGCTCTCGGGAAAAGGGCGGTACGGGTCTGGGGCTTGCCATCACCAAGCACGCCGTCGTCAACCTGGGGGGCGAAATCTCGGTGAAGAGCACCGTGGGCGTGGGAAGCGTGTTCGCGATCCGGATTCCACATGAGAAGGGTTAATTGGTGATCAAGTGATCAGGTGATCAAGTGATCGGAAGCCCCATGCTCACATGATCCAGTGATCCTTGGACGAGCTTGTCCCCCGATTACCGGATCACTTCTTGAGAAGGCCGTGCCCTATGAAATTCTTGCCCATCGGGTTTTGGGGCGAACACGGGGCTTGGGCCATGGTGCTCACGAGCCTGGGCGCGGGCTTGGTATTGGGACGACCGCCCTCCTGGCAAGCCTGGCTTCTCTTGCCCTCCTTGGCCCTTCTGACAGGGACCAAGGGCCTCGCTCAGGTCGCACGCCGAACGGGGCGTGGGTGGGCAGTTCTGGCGACCTTCGCTCTCGCCGGGGCGGCCTTCGCCATTCCCGCCGTCCTCGCCGCACCTTTGCCATTCGTTGCGGTGGCCGCCGCAGTAGTTCCCTTCGCCGTCGCCTACCTCGGGTTTGCCGCTTCGCCTCGCTGGACGCGATCGATGCTGGTGGAGGCCATCGGGGCGCTCCTCGCGGCTACCGCCGCCCCCCTCGCCCTCGCGGCGACAAGGCCGAGTGCGCCGGAAGATCTTGTGGCCCTCGGGGCCGCCCTGGGCGCGCTCTTCCTCCCAGGCGTCCTCCGGGCCCGGATGAGAAAGGACCCGAGTTCGGTCATGCGGGCGCTCACGGCCGCCTCGGCCTTGTTGGGCCTTGCCTTGTGGTGCGGGCTTGCCTTGTCGGGATTCATTCGCGGATGGGGCCTTTTGGCGGCCACGATCTTTCTCGGAGACCTCTGGTCGGTCGTGGCTCTGCCCGAGTGGCGAGTGCGCTCGCTCGGTCTCTTTTTCGCCGTCCGGTACGCCGCGGCGGCCCTCATCCTGGCGTTGGCCTGGCACCCCCTCGGGTAGGGTCCCTCGGGAAGAGCCGACCGAACTGCTCTTTCCCTTTGCCTCCGGTGTGGCTACAATACCGCCATGGAGGCCCTTATGGACCAGCGTATGCTCAACCTCCTTCGGGAGGCGAAGGTGATCGCCGTGGTGGGCATTTCCAACAAGCCCGAGCGGCCCAGCCATGAGGTGGCAGCCTATCTCCAGGAACAAGGCTACCGCATCGTGCCCGTGAACCCGGGACTTTCCGAGGTCTTGGGCAAACCCTGTTTCCCGACGCTCACCGCCTGCGGGGAAGCCGTGGACATCGTCGATATCTTTCGCGCTTCGGATGCCGTGCCACCCATCGTCGACGAGGCCATCGCGACGGGCGCCAAGTCCATCTGGATGCAGGAGGGCGTGTCCCACGGGGAGGCCGCGGCCAAGGCCGAGTCGGCGGGCCTTCAGGTAGTCCAGGACCTTTGCATCAAGAAAGTACTCATGACTTACGGAGGCCGGCCATGAGGATCGCGATGAGGCTGGCGGTGGCGCTGCTGCTCGGTGCGGTGCTGGTTCCCTTGGCGGCGGCGGCCCCTCATACCCTCCAAGCCAAAGGAGCTCACGGCTGGATCAAATTTCGGGCGAGCGGAAGCGGGAGCGTGCGAGCTTCCGGCAAGGGATCCCTGACCATCCAGAACGCCTCCGGGCTGCAGATCAAAATCGAGGGCACCTGGGGTGAAATGCAAAAGCACCCGGACGGCGTCACCTATACACACTTCGAGGGTTCGGTGGAGTGTATCGGCATCGGCGCGGACATTGAAATCCGGGGCTGGAACCTCGAACTGTCGGCCAAGGGGAACGGCAAGGCTCGATTCCAAGGCGAGGGCACGACCCGGGTGGACGATGGCCCGGAGCAGGCGTGGCCCGGCGACATGACTCACCAGAAGTGGCTCAAGGTGAGTTTCGGCGACTGAAGATGGTGATGGTACCGGCATTCGGAGGGTGCCCGACCGCCTGACCTGATCACCTGATCACCTGATCACTTGATTACCTGGTTACTTGGTCCCACGACGACCCCGCACGACCGGAGGCCCGCGAGATGACCACCGACAACCGCCCCGTGATGGGCGAACTCCTCATACGGGAGGGCATCCTCACCGAGGGACAGCTCTCGAAGGCCCTCGAAGAGCAGAGGCGCTCGGGGGGCCGCCTGGGGTACCACCTCATCCGCCTCGGTTATGTGAACGTTCAGCGGCTCAGCCAGTTCATGCGGGACTCCATGGGCCTCATCCCGTACGACCTCGCTCAGTGGGTGAAGGACCCGACGGTCATCGAACTCATCCCGGGCAACCTCGCCCAGTTCTACCAAGTTGTGCCCGTGGAGAAGAACGGCGCTCTCCTGACGGTGGCCATCGCCGACCTGGACAATCCCTCCATCATCCCCGCCCTGGAGGAGCTCACGGGGCTGACCATCGACCCCGTGGTTTGCCCGCGTGAAACGGTCATTCAGGCTCTCGAACAGTTTTACGGCGTGGCCAAGGATCCCGGGGTGGTGCGCAACCCCGCGGGAGACCACCTCTTCGTCCTGGCCCTGGCCGTCAAGAAGATTCGTCCTATTCACTGGTCTGCCCTGAAGCCCGATTCGTCTGCCGCGGAATGGCTCCGGACGGTCCTGGCCGAAGCCATCCGGACGGGTTCCCGCTCCATCTATATCAAACCGGACGAGCAGGCCCTTCGGATCGCCTTCAAAGGAGCCGACAACATCGAGGACCGATTCGCCCTGGCTCCCCAGAAGCGTCAGGAGATGGACGCCCTCCTCATCGAGTTGGCCCGCCTCAAGGATCGCCGGTCGAGCCCCAGGCAGGAGGGCCGCGTGCGGTTGCAAGTGGAGGCCCGTTTCCTCACGCTCCACGTCAAGCAGATGTCCACCCTGCAGGGCCATCGCTACACCCTGACGCTCTACGACGAAAAGGTGCTGGCCCGGGAATGGCAGCGTTTCGTGGATCAACTCCTCCCCACCGAACGGGAGGGGCTGCAGGACAGCCTGGCGGGGAGGAACGGCCTCCTTCTCATGACCGGTGCCCCCGGCGCAGGCATCAGCGAGGTTTACTACACGCTCCTCGGCCGTCTGGCCCGGGCTTTCAAACCCACCGTCGCCCTGGAAGAGTATTCCCTCCTGGCCGTGGAGGGAGCGGCGCAGATGGAGGTCTCGCGGGAACGGGAAACGACCTGGCCCGAACTCATCACCCTCGCCCTGAGGCAAGAGCCGGCGCTCTTCGCGATTTACCCCATCCGGGAGCGGCGCTCCATGGAACTCGCTCTCCTTGCCGCCGCCCACACGCGGGTGCTCGGCGTCCTTCATCAGCCGGACGCGGCGGCGGCTCTCAAGTGGCTGCTCCGGAATCAATTCCGGTCCCCCCTGAAGGCGGGCGTCCTCAAGGGCATCCTCACGGTTTCGGCCCTTGCCCAGCTCTGTCCCCACTGCAAGCTTCCGGTCGAAGTGGCCCTTCGAAGTGGCCAGACCGCGACCCTGTTCACGAGGCAAGGGTGCGAGCACTGCCTCCGTTGGGAGTCCCTCCCGACGGTGGAGGTCCTCGAGTGGCTCCCCATGACGGAGACGGTTCGCGGTCTTCTGGCCGACGAGCCCCGGCCCGAAGATCTGCGGCGGGCCGTTCAGGAGACTGGTGGTATGCCGCTGGACCAGAGAGTTCTGTCCCTCGCCAAAGAGGGGCTGGTGGACGCTCAGGACGCGCGGGAATACCTCGTCTGATGGAGCGGAGAGGGAGATGCGGAAAGTGAAAGTGAGGAGACGGGTGAGGCGCCGACTCCTGTCCCCCGTCGCTTTTCTCCGGCCATTTCCCGCGGCTTGACACGGCGAAATTCACCCGATATTCTTGCTTGTAAATTCAGGAGGAATGGGTATGACGAAAACGGAGTTGATCCGTAAGCTTTCCGAAGTGACGGGCCTGTCGCAGAAAGATGTGCGGACCGTACTTGAGGCCCTCACCGACTCCAAGCCCGGAAAGGGTCTCATCACCACGACCCTCCGCCAGGGGGAGAAGGTCACCATTTCGGGCTTCGGCACCTTCCACACCCGCGAACGGAACTCCAGGTCCGCACGCAACCCGAAGACCGGCGGGAAGGTCAAGGTTCCCAAGCGGCGCTATCCGGCGTTTAAACCCGCCAAGACCTTCAAGGAAGCCATCAAGAAGTAAAACCTCAGCCTGGTTGCGAGAGGGGAAGGCCGTACACCTGGGCCATCGTAGGTCTGTGACCTGCGGTAGGGTGTTCGTCCTGCCCCCTTTTTTTCACCAATCCCGCCCATGCTGGGGATTCCGCGCTATTCGCCCCACTTCTAATCGGTCTTCCTGATCTCCCATCAAGGCCAGATAGGCTTTGCGTTGGGGCATTTCACTCTGCTATACTTCCTGTCCGAATAAGGAGGCCTGCTTGTCCATCCTCACCAGCGATGTCACCGATGCCGTCCGAAAGGGCCTCGAATTCAAGACCAATCGAGACACGAATCGCGATCTGGCCAGACAGGTGCGGGATCTCGCCGGGGTCGTCCGCAAGGGCGGAGGCGAAAAAGCCATTCAGAAACAGCACGAGAAGGGCCGAATGACGGCCCGGGAACGCATCGCCGCCGTCCTCGACCCCGATGGCGAGTTTCAAGAGCTGGGTCTTTTCGCCGCTTACGACATGTACGGGGAATGGGGCGGCGCCCCCTCGGCAGGCACGGTGACGGGGACGGGACGAATCTGCGGCCGGGAATTCATGCTCATCGCCAACGACGCCACGGTGAAGGCTGGGGCATTTTTCCCCATGACCGCGAAGAAAGTCATCAGGGCGCAGACCATTGCCCTGGAAAATCACCTGCCCGTCCTTTACCTCGTTGACTCGGCGGGCATCTTTCTCCCTCTCCAGGATGAGGTCTTCCCCGACCAGGACGATTTTGGCCGCGTCTTTTACCTCAACGCCCGCCTGTCGGCCCTAGGCGTACAGCAGATCGCGGCCATCATGGGCTCCTGCGTAGCGGGCGGCGCCTACCTGCCGGTCATGTGCGACACGCTTTTGATGACAGACGGCTCCGGGCTCTATCTCGCCGGGCCGGCCCTCGTGAAGGCGGCCATCGGGCAGACCATCTCCTCGGAGGATCTGGGAGGAGCCGCGATCCACTCGGCCGTTTCGGGGACCGTGGATTTCCACGAGAAGGACGATGCGAGCTGCATCGCCCGCATCCGCGAGGTGGTTTCCCGGATGGGCTCTGCAGACAAGGCGCCTTACTCCCACATCGCCGCCGCCGAACCCGTGCACGACCCCGAAGACCTCTACGGCATCATGCCCGCCCATCCCCTGGGCCAGTACGATGTTCGCGAGGTCATCGCTCGCCTCGTGGACGGTAGCGAATTCACGGAGTTCCGCCCCGAGTACGGCCGCACCCTCATGTGCGGGTACGCCCGGTTGGGCGGTTGGGCCGTGGGCATCGTGGCCAACCAGAAGATGCACATCAAGGAAAAGGGCAAACCCACGGAGATCGGCGGCGTGATCTACGTGGAGAGTGCCAACAAGGCGGCCCGCTTCATCTTGGACTGTCACCAGCAGCGCATTCCTCTGGTCTTCCTGCACGACGTGAACGGCTTCATGGTGGGGCGCGACTCGGAGTACGCGGGCATCATCCGGGCGGGAGCCAAGATGGTGAACGCCGTCTCCAACGTGGGCGTGCCCAAGATATCGGTCATCCTCGGCGGCTCCTACGGCGCCGGTCACTACGCCATGTGCGGCAAAGCCTACGGGCCGAGGTTTCTGTTCGCGTGGCCCACGGCCAAGTACTCCGTCATGGGTGGCGACCAGGCCGCCAACACCCTCCTGGACATCCGGCTGGCCCAGCTCAAGAAGTCGGGCAAGGCCATCACGGAGGCAGAGAAGAAAGCCGCCCTGGACGAAATCAAAAAGAGGTATACGGACGCCACGGACCCCAAGTACGGGGCCGCCCGCCTCTGGCTGGACGCCATCATCGCGCCCGAAGAGACCCGGGGAAGGCTCATCCGCGCCCTCGACGTGGCGGCCCACAACCCCGAGGTGCCCCCGCTGGGCGTGGGGGTGTTTCAGACATGAGGGGCAACCGGAGGGAGCGGGGAGCAGGGAGTAGGGAGCGGGAAGTGCTCACAGCAACGACTCGTGCGAATGACCTCCAACCTGGCGACCTCATAACTTGCTTGCCCACTTTCACTTCCCCGACCGCATCTGAGACCTCGCGTCTCGCGTCTCGCGCTTCGTCTCTCACAGGTACCGCAGGGGCAGGCGTCAGGGGGGGCAGGTCCTGATGACGCCCGCCAACGGGTCTTCTCCCTCTCCCGGCTCCCTGCTCCCTGCTCCCGTCCTTCTGGAAGAACGGCGAGGCGCCACGGTCATCCTCACGATGAACCGACCCGAGGCGCGCAACGCGTTGAACACCGAGCTTGTGGAGGCCCTGACGGCGGCGTTCGTCAGGCTGGCCGCGGATGACACCGTGAGGGCCGTGGTCCTTTCCGGCGCGGGTCCTGCCTTCTGCGGCGGAGCCGACCTCAAGACGCTCCACGGACTGCAGACCGCCACCGCCTCTCAAAACATGGCCGATGCGGCCCGCCTCAAGGCCCTCTTCAGAGCCGTGGGCGCCTTCCCCAAACCCCTGGTGGCCGCCGTCCAGGGGCCTGCCCTGGCGGGGGGCTGCGGCCTGGTTTCCCTCTGCGATGTGGTCCTTGCCTCCCCCCATGCAGCCTTCGGGTATCCGGAAGTCCGCATCGGGTTCGTCGCCGCCATCGTCATGGTCTTCTTGGCCCGGCAGATCGGCGAACGGAGGGCCAAGCGCCTACTCCTTTCGGGCCGAGCCGTGGGAGCGGAGGAAGCCGTTGCGTTGGGGCTGGCCGACCGGGCAGTCTCCGCGGAGGAGGACCTCATGGACCAGGCCCTCGGTGAGGCCCTCGCCCTCCAGCGGGGCGCCCCCGGGGCCCTGGCCTTGACCAAGGCGATCCTCTGGCACACTTCGGGAATGCCGCTGGACACGGCCGTGGACTGGGCCGGCCAGATCAACACCTACGCCCGAACCGACCCAGACATGGGGGAGGGCCTCGAGGCATTCTTCGCCGGCCGCAAGCCGAATTGGAGTCCCCCGTGAGGACGCCCCGTATCACGGCCCAGCGCCAATCGTTCCTCCGCTGGCTCCTCGGCGTCGAAGAGGAGTGGCTGAGCGAGTGGGTGGGGAGCATCATCAAGACGGTGCCCGGCTACCGGGGAATGACCGCCGAGGAGGTCAGAGTCCCCGTGGCCCGTCACGCCGCGGCGCTCAAGGAAGTTTGGATTTCGGGCAACCAGGCGCTCTTGCTGGAGTTCTACCACGACCTCGCGCGCCGTCGCGTCTCCGAGCGCGTGCGTGTGGCGGAGGTGGCTCGAGCCGTGGCGCTGGGAGAGAAGATCCTCATCGCGCGACTCGCCGAGTCCAAACTTGAAGGGAAGGCGAGCTTTCGCGATCTCGTTCACCACACCTTCCGCGAGGGCGCCTACCTTCTCCTGGACTGCTACCAGAAAGCAAGCGAAGAGATGGCCGAGGCGGCCCGCGAGAAGATCGCAGCCACGGAGGCGGGCGCCGCGCGAACCCGGGAGGAGTGGCAACTCCTGGACCAGATCCTCTCCGCCATGGACGTGGGCATCGTCCTCCTGGACAAGAACCTGAGGATCACGTGGATGAACCAGGACATGCCCTCGGACATCCTCGCCGTGCCGCCCGACAAAGTCCTGGGGCGGCCGTGCCGGGAGGTCCTCAGGAGCGAGGCCCTGGACTGCGACGCCTGCTCGGCACAGGGCGTCGGCGGCAAAGAGTCCACCATGCACGTCATCAAGAAGGTCGGCGGCGCGAAGAACGTCAAGACCTTCCTGAAGATCATCCGCGTCATCTCCGCACCGGCGCTGGGCGGCCCCCAACTCATGGAGATCTACCTGGACATCTCGGCCCAGCAGGAGGCCCAGAGGGCCTTGGCCAGGACCCAGGAGCTCGTCCGGAACATCCTGAACTCCTCCGTCGACGGCATCGTCTCCACCGACACGAAGGGCCGCATCACGCTCTTCAACCGAGCGGCCGAGAGGATCTTCGGCTACGAGGAGTCCCAGATGCTCGGCCGGCAGGTTCAGGACTTCTACGAGGGAGGAGCCACCGAGGCGGAGCGCGTCATGGCCCGCCTCCTGGCCGACGAGGTCCTGACAGACCACCGCACCGCCTTCCGCGCCAAGGCCGGTGAATTCGTTCCCCTCCGCGTCACGGCGTCCCTCCTGCGGGACGAGGACCGGACGCTGCTCGGAACCATGGCCTTCTTTCAGGACCTCCGGGTGGAGGAAGCCCTCAAGCAGGAAGTGGCCAGCCGCAACCAGTACCTCCTCTCCATCCTGCAGGCCTCCATGGACGGCCTGATCACCGTGGACGGCCACGGGAAGATCGCCTCGTGGAACCGCGGGGCGAGCGCCATCTTCGGCCTGGAACCGGAGCAAGCGCTGGGCCGGCCCATGGACGACCTCCTCCCGCCCGCGCTCATCCGCGAGATGCCATCTTCGGCGGGTTCCCGAACGGGCACGCGCCACTTCGAAGCGACGCTGGACCGGGGCGACTGCGGTTGCGTGGACGTGTTCGTGACCCGCACCGTCCTGCCGGGCCAAGGCTCGGCCATGGGCGCCTCGCTCGTGCTCAAGGACGTGACGGAACTCAAACGCCTCGAGCAGGACCTGGCCCAAGCGGAGAACCTCGCCGAGCTGGGCAGGCTGGCCGCCAGCGTGGCCCACGAGATCAAGAATCCCATCGCGGGTCTGCGCGGAGCCATGGAAATGATGTCGGGAGTTCACCAGCCCGGCGACCCCCGCTTCGCGATTTTCCAGGAGGCGCTCGCCCAAATGCGCAGGCTGGACAGCCTGGTGAAGGACCTTCTGTCCTTCGCGCGGCCCGTGGCCACGAGGCGGGAGCCCACGCCGTTCTACCTGGTGGCGGAGGCCTGCGAACCCTTCGTGGCGCCCAGCGCCGCCGAAGCCAAGGTCTCCCTTTCAAAGGACGTGCCCGAAGACCTTCCTCCCGTGCTGGCCGACCCGCAACAGCTACAACAGGTCTTCGTGAACCTCATGCTGAACGCCGTCCAGGCCACTCCGGAGGGAGGCCACGTGCGGTTGTCGGCAAGGGATGAGGATTGTTTCTTGCGCATTTCCGTCTCCGATACGGGGTGCGGCATCAAGGAAGAGCTCCGTGCCAGCATCTTCAAGCCCTTCTTCACCACCAAGCACATCGGCACCGGGTTGGGCCTTTCCATCGTCCAGCGGATCGTCAACGCCCATGGCGGGCGCATCGATATCCAATCCGATCCCCAAGAGGGTTCCACCTTCACCGTCTTTCTGCCCGTCGCGGCTGGGAGTGCATGATGGCCCAGGAAAAGATCCTGCTCGTAGAAGACGAAAAGCTCATCCGGTGGTCCCTCGCCAACCGGCTCTCCAAGGAGGGCTACGTGGTGGTGGAGGTGGACCGCGGCAGCGAAGCCCTCAAGGCGCTGGATGAGAACGAGATCGACCTCGTCCTCCTCGACTACCGGCTCCCCGACACGGACGGCATCCAGGTGCTCAAGAGCATGGGACCCAGGTTTCGAGACTTGCCCGTCATCATGATGACGGCGTACTCCACGGTGGAGAGCGCCATCGAGGCCATGAAGCTCGGGGCATTCGACTACCTGAATAAGCCCTTCGAGATCGACGAACTCCTGGTAACCATCCAGAAGGCGCTGGAGACGACCTCCCTCAAGCGCGAGTTGAGCCGCTACCGGAGGGCCCAGGAGGAGCGCTTCGGCCTGGGCAATCTCGTGGGTCGGAATCCCAAGATCTCGGAGGTCTTCGAACTGGTCCGGAAGATCGCCTCCAGTTCCGCCACCACCATCCTTCTCCAGGGCGAAAGCGGGACGGGCAAGGACCTCCTCGCCAACGCCATCCACTACGCCAGCGACCGCGCCAAGAAGCCGTTCATGAACATCACCTGCTCGGCGCTCCCCGAGAACCTGCTGGAAACGGAACTGTTCGGCCACGAGCGGGGCGCGTTCACCGACGCCAAGGCCAGCAAGAAGGGCCTCTTCGAACTCGCCGACGCGGGAACGGTTTTCCTGGACGAGGTGGGCGAAATCGGTCCCAGTCTCCAATCCAAACTCCTGCGCTTCCTCGAGGACAGGACCTTCAAGCGCGTGGGCGGGACGGTGGACATCAAGGTGGACGTTCGCATCGTGGCGGCCACCAACGTCAATCTCGAGCAGGCCGTGTCGGAGGGGCGCTTCCGCAAGGACCTCTACTACCGCCTCAAAGTCATCCCCATCTTCCTCCCCCCGCTCCGCGAGCGGTCCGAGGATATCCCGCTCCTGGTGAAATATTTCATCGACCACTTCAACCGCGAATTCAAGAAGACCACGCGAGGCGTCAGCCATTCGGCCATGCAGGCCCTGCTCGAATACCCCTGGCCGGGCAACATCAGGGAGCTGAAAAACCTCATCGAGCGCGTCATGATCCTCGAGAACAAGGAAATCATCGACATGCCCGACCTGCCCCGGGAGATCCTGGGCCAGGAGCCGAGTCGGCCCGCGGAGCAGACCTTCAGCCTGCCCCCCGGCGGCATCGTCCTGGAGGACGTGGAGCGCAGCCTCATCGAACAGTCGCTCAAGCGCACGGGCGGGAACCAGACGCGCGCGGCCCGCCTGCTGGGCCTCACCCGCGACACCCTCCGCTACCGGCTCAAGAAGTTCGAGCTGGAATGATAATAGGTGAGTAGGTGAGGAAGTGAGTAGGTTAGTAGGATAAAGACAGGGGTCGCAACCAGGGTTTTTCTCTCCCTACTCACCTACTTACCTAATCACCTACTCCCGGCTTCTGAGGACTCCCCGCATGCGAGCCATCATCTTCGACCTCGACGGAACCCTCATCGACAGCGAGCCCGACATCCAGCGGACCTTCGCCAGCGCCTTCGACGGTCTGGGTGTGCGCCGGCCGCCCCCGGAGGAACTGCGGAACGTCATCGGCATGAGGCTGGAGGACTGCTTCGCCCGCTTTCTCGACGGCGACCCGGCGCGTTCGAAGGAGGGCGCCCGTCTCTTCCGCGAGTACTACCAGGACCATTACCTCGACGCCACGAGGCCCTATCCCGGAGCCGACGAGGCCCTGCGGACCCTGGCGGCCCGAGCCCCCCTCGCCCTATGTACCATGAAGAAGTGGCAGTTCGCACGCAAGATCGTGCGTGCTTTCGGCTGGGAGGAGCTCTTCGCCCAGGTGCTCGGCTCCGAGGAAGGCTTCGCCGCCAAGCCCGATCCCGCCATGCTGCTGGAACTTTGCCGCAGGCTGGACGTGACGCCCTCCCAGGTCCTCTATGTGGGCGACACTGAAATGGACGGCCTCATGGCCCAGGCCGCCGGAGCCCCTTTCGCCTTTGCCGCCTACGGGTACGGAGGCGGGGAAAGCACGGCACCGTTCGCCGTTGCGGTGCGCCTCGGGACCGCATCCGATATGAGCCCATCTCGCCTGAAGAGGGCCCGCCCGCTCTGCACCGTGCTGCGCCGCCTCTGGAACTTAATTCCGCGATCGAATCCTTTGCCTTCGAAAAGGGGTGGTTTCGGGTGTATTCCGCTCGGCCTGCTAGACGGGGAGGGCCCAATCCCTCTCCTTCTCCCTCCACGGGCAAAGCCAGACGGAGGGAGAGCGTGCCCTTCGGGGCCCCGCCCCGCGGGCGAAGCCCGCCGGGGACCCCACCCCGCCCTTGAGCCTTTCTGCTAGGCAGGCGTCCGGCTAGAAGGCCGCCCCATTCACCGGCTTGGTGAATGGGGCGTGGTGGTCAAGCTATAGTCCAGCAAAGCCTTCGACCCAGTTGACCTACTCCAATCGCGGGAGTTGGGCTTGAGCTTGCCCTGCACCCTCCGTGACCCCGGTGTCTCCGTGGTGAATGCTCCGCTTCCTCGCGGAGGCTACTTGGGCAGTTCGAGTCTCCGAGGCGTACCCAGCCCGGCGCCTTCGAGGACGGGCTCGAGGCTCGCGGAGTCGCCCACGACGACCCATCGAAGGGCTTCGGGGGCCAGGATCTGACGACCCGCCTCCTGGACTTCCTCCAGGGTGAGGGCCCTGAGTCTCTGAAGAATGCTCTCGTGGTATTCGGCGGACAGTCCGTGGACCCAGAGGGAGCCGAACCCTTGGGCGAGTTGGGCCTGGGTCTCGAAGGACTGCGGGTAGCGCAGGACGATGCCGGCGCGGGCCTTCTCGAACTCCTCGGCGGTGACGGGGCGTGCGTTGAGAATCTGCTCGATCTCGCGGCGCGCCTCCACGAGGGACTCCACGGTCTTGTCGGCATGCACGGCGGCGCTCAAGACCCAGGGCATGGGTCCCCGCTGGAGGTCCACATAGGACCTCGCGCCGTAGGTGTAGCCTTTGTCCTCCCTCAAGTTCATGTTCACGCGGCTGGTGAACTGGCCTCCCAAGACCGCATTGAATACCAGGAACGCAGGGTAGCGCGGGTCGGATCGCTCAAGGGTGACCTGGCCCGCCGCGATGAAAGCCTGGGGCGCTTCGGGCTTGTCCACGAGATAGAGGCCCGGCGGCGGCCCCTCGGATTCCTCCCTTGGAACAACGGTGGCGGCACCCGCCCCCCAAGAACCGAAGGAGTGCTCGGCCATGCGCAAGGCTTCATCCACGC
This sequence comes from uncultured Acidobacteriota bacterium, assembly GCA_963772255.1. Classification (GTDB taxonomy): domain Bacteria; phylum Acidobacteriota; class UBA4820; order UBA4820; family DSQY01; genus JAKAJA01. The sequence continues at coordinate 201,968 of CAVYWK010000029.1, read as the reverse complement.
TCACATCCCCGACGACGACGAGGCACGCGCGACCGGGGTTGTAGCACGAGGCGAAGAGCCTGCGCACATCCTCAAGCCCGGCCGAGTCGAGGGAGGCCGGCGTCCCTTCGGAAGGGTGGCCGTAGGCTCCGCGCTCGCCGAAGAGGAGGGACTTGAGGGCCCATTCACCAAGTTGGGGCGCGTCGTCCATGCGCCGCTGAAGGTCGCTGAGGTGGTCTTTCCGAAGGCGCTCCAGGTCCTCGGCACGAAGGTCCGGGCGCCGGACCACATCAGCCAGGAGCGCGAGCCCGCCCTGGACGTGCTCGGTGAGAAGGGAGAGGGAGAGGACCGCGTAATCGCCCTCCAGGGAGTCGGCCAGGGAGGTGGCCAGCACCTTCTGCCTCCGGGCGAGATCCAGGGGCCCTTGCCCCGCCGCGGACTCGTCCAGCATGTCGAGCGTAAGGTCGGCCAGGCCGGGTTGCTGAGCCGGATCGAAGGCCGCTCCCGCCCGCACGAAGAGCGCCGCGGTCACGAGCGGGAGAGCGCGCTGCGGGCAGACCCACAGGGACATACCGTTATCGAGGGTGAGGCGCTCAGGCGAAGGGAGGGCGAAGGCGCCTTCGATGCCTGGCCCGGGGAGGGACGACCGGTCCGCCACGACGAAGGGCTGCGTCCGTTTGGGCACGACAGAAAGGGCCACGCACCGGTCGGGCGTCAGGCAGCGCCGGGAGACTTCGGTCACCGCGTCCGCGGTCACGGCCTCGAAGCGGGCCAGGTCCTTGGGGAGGTAGGCCGGGTCCCCGGTGAAAGTCTGGTAGCGGTTCACCAGGTCGCTCACGCCCCCGAACCCGCCCAGGGACTGGAGGCGCCGGACGAGACTGGCGCGGATGGCGTCCACGGCGGAGCGCACTTCCTCCTCCTTGACGCCCTCGCGGGCCAGGCGATCCAGCTCCTCCCACACGGCGTGTTCAAGCTCGTCCAGGCTGCGGTCCCGCTGCGCCGTGGCGATGACGGAAAAGGCCCCCGACACCTCCTTGGAGGACTGGAACGCCCAGACGGACTGGGCCGCCGAATGGTCCACCTGGAGGCGGCGCACCAGGCGGGAGTCCTTGCCCGTGGCGAGCACGTAGCCCAGCACCGAGAGGGACGCGGCGTCCTGCGTGAACTGGACCGCGGAAGGCCACTGGAGGTAGAGGCGCGGCAGGCGGACATTGTCCTCCAGCCCCACGCGGATCGGACGCTGCAAGTCGGGGACGAAGGGCTGGACGGGTGACACCACGGGCCCCTGCGGAATGGACCCGAAGTAGGTTTCGGCCAGGGCCAGGGCGGCTTTGGGGTCCACATCGCCGGCGATGCACAATGAGGCATTGCTGGGCGTGTAGTACCGGCGGAAGAAGGCCTGCACATCTTCGAGCGTGGCCGCATCGATGTCCGCCATGGACCCGATGATGGAGTGGCGGTAGGGATGCCCCGCGGGGTAGAGAGCCTCTAGCAGGGCCTCCTCGGCCACGCCGTAGGGCTCGTTCTCCACGGTCTGGCGGCGCTCGTTCTTCACCACCTCCCGCTGGTTGTCGAGCTTGGCCTGGTCCATGGCGGCCAGGAGGAACCCCATGCGGTCCGACTCCAGCCAGAGGGCGCGCTCCAGGTAGGCGGAGGGAACGACCTCCCAATAGTTCGTGCGGTCCTCGGCGGTGGAGCCGTTCAGGCGTGCGCCCACCTCCTCCAGCGGCTTGAAAAAGTCCTGGGGGTAATGCTCGCTGCCCTGGAACATCATGTGCTCGAAGAGATGCGCGAACCCCGTCTTGCCTGGCACCTCGTCCTTGCTGCCCACGTGGTACCAGAGGTTCACCGCCGCCTGGGGCAGGCGGTGGTCTTCCACCAGCAGGACGGTGAGGCCGTTGTCCAGGCGGTGCTTGGTGACGGGGATGTGCATGCTCGATCGCGTCCGTTCGTCCATGGGCCCTCCGAGATCTTAAACTCTTACCATATCGCAGGTGATGCCCATGTGACATCCCCCTTGCCTGGCTCTCCCAATGGGGGCATACTTCGTAACATCAGCGGGTGAAAGGAGCGCCGATCAGGGGACCTGGGTGAAGGCGCACGGCCCGATGTGACCCCGTGGGGGGGTCCGTCAAATATCGTATTTGAGGTGTGCGCGGGCAAGGCCTGCGTTTCCGGGAGGATGGCGCTCGGGTGCAGGCTGTTACGCCTCCCGCCCTCGAGCATCTTGTAACGAAATCGCAGGACCCCCGCCGCGCGGTGCGGCGGTTGCGCCAGAAGAGAAAGGAGCCCCAACCATGCAGAAGCTCACGAGGACCGTCGTACTTCTCGTCGCCGTCGCCGCCCTGGCCGCCTCCCTCGCCGTATCGGCCGCCCCGGGGAAAACGATAGACAACCTGCAGGCCGCCTTCAACGGCGAGAGCAACGCTCACGCCAAATACCTGGCCTATTCCAAGAAGGCGGACGAAGAGGGGTACCCTTCCGTGGCCAGCCTCTTCCGGGCCGCCGCCGCCGCCGAACAGGTCCACGCCGACACGCACGCCTCCGTCATCAAGGCCATGGGCGCCGTGCCCAAGTCGGACGTGAAGGTTCCTCCGGTCAAGTCGACGAAGGAGAACCTGGAGGACGCCATCAAGGGTGAGACCTACGAGCGCGATGTCATGTACCCCGAGTTCATCGCCGCGGCTCGGGCCGAGGGTAACAAAGAGGCCCTCAAGGCCTTCAACTACGCCAAGACCGCCGAGGCCGAACACGCGAGAATGTACACCGAGGACCTCAATGCCCTCGCCACCCTCAAGGGCAAGACCCAGTCCTACTGGGTGTGCACGATCTGCGGGTACACGGTGCCCAAGATCACCTTCGACAAGTGCCCCTCCTGCTTCAACCCGAAGGACAAGTACGTCGAAGTGAAGTAGTCTCGCGCTCGCAGGTTCCGGCCCCGTCCGCCGCCGGCGGACGGGGCCACTTCTGAAGGAGGGTGCCCATGGAATTTCCGCCACTTCCAAGCTGGGACGGCCTGCATCCGCTGATCATCCATTTTCCTATCGCCCTGTTGCTCGTGGCGCCCCTCCTGGTGGTCCTGGGAGTTCTGGCCGGTAAGCGGGGGAAGGGAATTCTGATGGCGGCTTTGATTCTGATGGTCCTGGGCACCGCTTTCTCTTACGTGGCCGTCGACACCGGCGAGGCCGCAGCCGAGCTGGCCGAACGGACGCCCCAGATGGCCCCGGTCCTTGCGCACCACGAAAAGCTGGCCGAGCGGACCCGACTCATGTTCACGGTCCTGACGCTCCTCTTCGCGGCCATCACGCTCGCCCCGGCCCTCTTGAAGAGAGACATGAAACGCCCGCTGGCCCTTGCTTTCTATGCCTGCTTTCTGGCTCTTTACGCGGTCGGAGCCATTACGCTGGCCAACACGGCACACAACGGAGGTAGGCTGGTTCACGAGTTCGGCGTGAGGGCCCTCATGCCCGCAACGCCGTCGGCCGCCTCCGAAGCACCCCACACCTGACGGCAGGTTGCCCGCCGGGGCCTCTCAACCTGCCGTCCGCAGCAGCCAACCCATGACCTGGCCCTCCAATCCGCGCGGTGCGTCCTGTTCGAGGTCCAGCCCGGCGGGGAACCCCACATGGCCTCCTTCTCGGGCCAGATGGAACTCCAACGAGGGTGGCGCTTGGTCCAGCCATGGGCGAAGCGTGTGCAAGGGCACCATGGGGTCGCGCTCCGCGGCTACGAGCAGGCACGGCACGCCGAGCTGTCCCAACCGAGGGCCCACGCTGGTCTTGGAGTAGTAGTCGTGGGCACTGGCGAACCCGTGCCTCGGGGCCACCACGGCGTCGTCCCAGGCTCTGAGCGTCCGGATGCGCCTCGCCTGGGCGGGTGTGGCGGGGACGGGCCGCCGCTGGGCCACCCGGGCATAGATCCGGTTGAGTCCCGACAGCAGGTACCGCCGGTAGAGCCACATTTCCGGGCGATCGATGGCCGCGCAGCAGGTCTCCAGGTCGAGGGGTGAGCACACGGCCGCAACGGCACTCACCCGCGGGTCGAGCCGTCCAGTCGCATAGCGGAGGGCCATGTGGCCGCCCAAGGAGTAGCCCAGGACGAATACGCGCTGGTAGGTGGCCAGGCCCGGGCTGGCCAACGCCGCCTCCAAATCCGCCGTGAGGCCCGCGTGGTAATAGTCTTGGCCGGAGCGGTCCGCGCCCCTCAGGTTCAGCCTCAGGCAATCCAGGCCCGCCTGCTCGGCGGCGCGGGCGGCCCTCACGGCGTAGAAGCTCGCGTGGGATCCTCCGAGACCGTGGAGCACCACGAGCAGAGTGTTTCTGTTCGAGCCCCGGCGAAGCCTGCCGGAGAGCCGGATGACACCCGTCACCGGATCGCTCAGCGTGGTTTCCCAAGGCTCTGCCTGGGGCGCCTGCCGCCTCAGCACTCGGTGGATCAGCGTGGGCGCGACGGTCCAGGCGTGAGCCTTCAGCGGCAAGGCGACCTCCTTCTGCCAAAAGGTTTGATCATACCGCATGAGAGCGGTCGCTGGTCATCCGAGGCGGTGAGGTCGGCTATAATGAAAGCGGGACATCGCCTTTCGTTCCGAGATCTCCATTTGAAGGGGGGAGGACTCCATGATGTATCTCGTCAAGGGACAGTTCCAGAGAGCGGTACGGTGGATGGCGGGCTCCTGGATGAGCCCGAACATGGCCACCCTTGCGGGCGTCCTTTGCATCGGGGCCTCGGCGGCGACCTTCTATCTCGGACTCAGCCTGCCCGGCGGACGCTGGCTCCTCCTACTCACACCCCTTTGCCTCGTCCTGCGCATGGCGATGAATGCCTTGGACGGTCTCCTTTCGCGAGAGAAGGGGCTGGCCACGGTGTCGGGCGAGATCTGGAATGAAGCCCTGGATGTGGTGGGCGACAACATCTGTTACGGGGTCCTGCTCTTCGTGCCCGGCGGGCCGCGAATCACCGTCGTGGCTTTCCTCCTGGCCATCTGGGCTGCCGAGTTCTTCGGAGTCCTGGGCAAGGGAATGCCCGGCGGCGTGCGACGCCACGAGGCGGCCCTGGGGGGCAAACCCGACCGCGCCGTGTGGATGGGGCTCCTGGCCCTCATCCTGTTCTTCCGGCCCGGCTTCCTCGCCTATGCGCCGTACTACCTGGCAGGCCTCACGGTGCTCGTGGCGCTCACGGCCCTGCTTCGAGTCCGCGCCACCGTGCGGGCGGCCCAAGGGAAGCCCTACGAATCCTACACGGTGAGAGGGCGATGACGGCCGCGCTCAAGGTCGCGGCTCTCCTCGCCATGCTGGGTTTCTCCGGCTACCGTCTCTACCAGAGCGGCCAGACCGCCATGCTGGAGATCCTCGCCGCCATCCTCGGCCTGCTCGTCTTCTTCTCGGCGGTCTCGCTCGTCCTCCACCTCCGCCGGTCCCCCATGGCCGTGGAGATCTGGGACCGGACCGAGACCTGGTGGTTCATGGCGGCGGTCTTCATGCTCGCGCTCTCCACCCACCGGCTCGTCTCCTTCACCTTTCTCGGCTTCCTCTGCTTTTCCGCCCTGAGGGAGTACTACTCGCTCATGCCCATGAAGAACATCTCGGGAGACAAGGTTCTGGCCTTCAAGGACCGGGTGGTGGTGCTCATCACCTACCTGTGGGTGCCCGCCGTGGTTTATATCGCCTATATCCACTGGTACGAGCTCTTCATCATCATGGTGCCCGTCTACCTCTTCCTGCTCATGCCCATCGTCTTCGTGATCCAGGACCGCACCGAGGGCGCCGTGAAATCCCTCGGCATCATCACCCTGGGAGTCATGATGTTCGTCTTCAACTTGGGCCACAGCCTTTTCATGATCAACCTCTCCCCCATCCTCCTCCTCTTCGCCTTCGGCCTCACCGAGAGCCGTGACGTGGTGGCCTTCTGGGTGGGGAAGGCCTTCGCCCGATTGGCGGGCCTCGCGCCGGGCTCCCGCCTCGCGAAGATCCTGGAGGCGCCCATCGCCCCCACGATCAACCCCCGAAAGTCCTGGGCCGGTGGCCTCGTGTCCGCTGGGGCCATGGCGGCCCTGGCACTGCTTTTCGTGCCCATCCTCCCGCCCCTTGGCGAGAACCACCTTCGGGCGTCGGGAGCATTCTGCGCTTTTGCGGGGTTTCTCATCGGCGTCCTCGGCCTTGCCGGAGACCTCGTCTTCGGCATGATCAAGCGGGACCTCCAGGTCAAGGACACGGGAAGCGCGCTGCCCGGCCACGGCGGCATCATCGACCGGGTCAACAGCCTCATCTTCACGGTGCCCGTGACCTTCCACCTCTTCTACTGGCGCTTCTTCTAAGGCGATGGGATTCGTGCGAATCCTCATGCACGCAGTGGCGCGCCTCGTCCTCAAGGTCATTTTCGGGGCTTCCCTGGGCGAGCCCATCCGCGAAGACCCCTGCGCGGTGGTGGCCAACCACGACACCCATTTGGACATCTTCGCCCTCTTCGGCCTCTTTCCCCTGAGCCGCGTGCCCCGGGTCCACGCCGTCGCAGCCGAGGATTACTTCAAGGCGGGGCTCCTGGGTGCCGCAGCCCGAATCATCTTCGGCGCCATCCTCATCAGGCGGGGTGGGGGACAGGGCCTCGCGGCGCTGGACCCCATCCGACGGGCCTTGGAGCAAGGGCATTCCATCGTGGTGTTCCCCGAGGGAACCCGGGGGGAGCCCGGCGTCCTCATGGCCTTTAAGTCCGGCATCGGCGCGATCGCCCTCGAATACCCCGACCTCCCCATCGTGCCCGTGGCCCTCAAAGGCATCGAGCGAACGCTTCCCAAAGGCGGCTCCGTGCCCGTACCCTTCAGTTTCGAGGTCCAGCGCCTGCCTACCGTCACGGGCCGCGGGCTCGCGAAGGAGCCCGGCGCCGACCGCAAGACCATCGCCGCCGAGCTGGAGCGGCGCATCCGCGCCGAGCTGGACGCCGGGTGAATCCGATGGTTCACGATGCCTTTCAACGCGAAGGACCTGCCAGGGCCGTTTGAAGGTCCCCTCGTAAACGGGGTAGAGTGATGGACGGCGCGCCGGTCGCCTGGAGAGGACATGACCCCCTGGGATCCTGACTGCTACCTCACCTACCAGAAGGAACGCTTCGCGCCCTTCGAGGATCTCCTGCCCCTGGTGCGCGTGCGCCCGAGGCTCAGGGTCATCGACCTGGGATGCGGCACGGGAGAACTCACTCGAGACTGGCGGACCGGCTTCCCGACAGCCACGTGGTGGGCATTGACACTTCCGAGGAAATGCTCGAAAAGGCCCGTGAGCTGGAGCGCCCCGGCCTTCGTTTCGAACACAGGGACATCGGGGCGCTCGAGGGCGAGTGGGACCTGATCTTCTCTCACGCGGCCATCCATTGGGTCGAGGACCACCGGGCGCTCATCCCGCGCCTGCTCTCACGCCTCGCCTCCGGAGGACAGCTGGCGCTGCAATTCCCCTCCAACCACCACCATGTGGCCCACCGCATGATCCTTGAAACGGCTTCCGAAGAACCGTTCCGAACCGCCTTGGATGGGTGGGTCCGCCATTCCCCGGTCCTCCCCATGGCTTCGTACGCCGAGATCCTCTTCGCCGCGGGAGCAGAAGACATGCGCGTATTCGAGAAGGTCTATCCCCACGTCATGGAGAACGCCGACGCCCTGGCCACATGGCTCTCCGGAACGACACTCATCCCCTATCTCGATCGGCTGAACGAGGTCTATCGGGCCTTCTTCATGCAGGTTCTCCGGAAGAAGCTCAGGGCCCTGTGGCCGGCCGGTCCCGTGTTCTATCCGTTTCGGAGGATCCTGCTCTCCGCCTGTCGTCCCGGGGACGCGGCGTGAGGCGCGGCGGAATTGTCGCCCGGCTCTTCGTGACCTTGACCCTGTTGCTCGCAGGCTGGGGTCCCAACCCAGAGGGCGCTGAATCCCGGCAGGCGGAGGAATGGCTGGTGATGCGTGTCCACCAGGCAGGCGGCGACATCACCGTGGAGGCCCCTCGGGCGTTCGTCGCCGCGCTGAGCGGGAGCCCCACCGGCGTTACCCTCCCCATCGGACACTTCCAAGGAAAGCCCGTGCGCATGTCCGCGGACCGTCTGGTGCGCCTCCTGCGCGACTCGCCCGGCGGCGGGAAGGAATCTCTCCTGCTCACCCGGCAGACCGATCAGGGCCCCGTGGCCTTCTACGCCCGAAGCGTCCGCAGGCCACTCCCCCCCCGAGGAGGCACGCCGCTCCTGCTGGCCTTTGACATGACGCGCAAAGGCAACTCGCCGTTGCACCTCGTGCTTCCGCTGGCGGGCTCCGCCGTCCTCGGAAAAACCGTCATGTCCGCCGCGGGGTTCCAGCCCGACAGCGATGTGGGCCCCCTCCTGGAGCGGGGCCTGGAGTGCGCCAAAGCCATGGGGACGGGCGTGTTTCTCCGCGCCGCCGCCGCCGACGCGGACATCGCCGTGGCCCTGCAGTGAAATCAATCTGAATGCCGGCGTGTTCTCATGAGCTTGTTACTTGTCGAGCGAAGGCCATTCCCCTGACCTAGGAGTTTCCCCCATGAAATCTTCGATTCTTCAAACCTGCCTTCGGATCACCGGAACGGCTCTCGCCAGCCTCGCCGCACCGCTGCTTCTCTCGGCCGCGCAGATGCCCGCAGGCCTACCGCCCCAGCCCCTCCCCCGCGAGTCCCACCTGGCGAACATCCGCCAGCTCACGGACGGCGGGCAGAACGCCGAGGCCTACTGGTCCTCCGACGGGAAGCAGTTGGTGTACCAGGGCTTCGCCGCCCCGGGCGGCTGCGACCAGATCTACACCATGAAAGCCGACGGGTCCGAGAAGAGCCTCGTGAGCACGGGAAAGGGCCGCACCACCTGCGCCTACTTCACCAAGGACGGCCGCCGCATCTTCTTCGCCTCCACGCACGCGGCCTCGCCCGACTGCCCACCCGCGCCCGACCACGGCCAGGGCTATGTCTGGCCCATCTACGACACCTACAAGATCTACATCGGAGATTCGGACGGCAAGAACCTGAAGTGCCTCACACCCTGGACGGCTTACAACGCCGAGGCCACCCTGAGCCCCGACGGGAACACGATCCTTTTCACCTCGGACAAGGACGGCGACCTCGATCTGTACACCATGGACCTGGAGGGCAAGGGACTCAAGCGCCTGACCTCCCTACCGGGCTACGACGGCGGCGCCTTCTTCTCCCCCGACGGCACGAAGGTCTGCTTCCGCGGCTGGCACCCCACGGACCCCAAGGAGCTGGCCGAGTACCAGGCCCTGCTCAAGAGGCACCTCGTCCGCCCCTCCCACATGGAACTCTTCGTCATGAACGCCGACGGGACGGGGCTCCACCAGGTCACCCGCAACGGCGCCGCCAACTTCTGCCCCTTCTTCACGCCCGATGGCAAGCGCCTCATCTTCGCGAGCAACCTGGGAGACCCCCAGCGGCGCGACTTCGACCTGTACCTCATCGCCCTGGACGGCACGGGCCTGGAGCAGGTGACGGCGAACCCGACCTTCGACGGGTTCCCCATGTTCAGCCCCGACGGGAAGCGCCTCGTCTTCGCGAGCAACCGCAACGCCAAGGTCGAGCACGAGACCAACATCTTCGTGGCCGACTGGATCGACAAGCCGGTGCCCACCCCCCCGGCGTTGGAGGTGAGCGCCGAGAACGTGAAGCGGGACGTCACCTTCCTCGCCTCGCCCGAACTGAAGGGGCGGCTGACGGGAACGCCGGAGGGGCGGCGGGCCGCCGAGTACGTGGCCGGCCAGCTCAAGGCCGCCGGGCTCGTGACGGTTCCCGGCATGGCCTCCTTCTTCCAGCCCTTCGAGTTCACGGCGCGCGTCACCCTCGCGGAGGGCAACGGCCTCGACCATCGCCGCCGCGGGCAAGTCAACCCGCTACGAGCCCGAGACGGACTACGCGCCCACGGGGTTCTCGGACGACGCGGACGTGAAGGACGCCCCCGTGGTCTTCGCGGGGTACGGGATCAAGGCCGCGGACCTGCAGTACGACGACTACGCCGGACTCGACGTGAAGGGCAAGGCCGTCTTCATCTACAAGTACGGCCCCGAGGGGGACGACCCGAAGAGCAAGTTCTCGCTCTACTACCCGCTCCGCTACAAGGCCATGATCGCCCGCGAGGCGGGCGCCGCCGCGCTCGTCGTGATGAGCCCGGACCCCGAGGACGACGAGATCGTGAAGCTCAAGACCGACCGCGGGTTCGGCGCCACCGGCATCCCCGTCCTGAGCGCCAAGCGCGCGGTGCTCGAAACCTGGGTCAAAGCCGCAGGCAAGGCGCTACCCGACCTCAAGAACCCGAAGGCCTCGCCGCTGACCTTCGATGTCCCCGGCGCCACCCTGAGCGTGACCTGCCGCCTGAACCGAGAGAAGGCCACGGGCGACAACGTGGTCGCCTGGCTCCCCGCCACCTCGCCCACGGACCAGACCCTCGTCATCGGCGCCCACTACGACCACCTGGGCCTGGGCATCGAGGGCTCCCTCGCCGCGTCGCCTGGCCAGGTCCATCCGGGTGCCGACGACAACGCCTCCGGGACCTCCGGCCTCATGGAGCTGGCCAGAGGCTTCGCCAAGGAGGAGGCGCGCGGACGCAACATCCTCTTCGTCGCCTTCGGCGGCGAGGAGATGGGCACCCTGGGCTCGTCCCAGTTCGTGAAGATCCCGCCCGTGCCCCTCAAGTCCATGGTCGCCATGCTCAACATGGACATGATCGGGCGCATGCGGGAGAGCAGGCTCACGGTGGGCGGCGCGGGCACCGCGGCGGAGTGGCGGCCCCTCCTGGCGGCCAGCGACACGGAGGGTATCGTGCTCACCCTGAACGACGACGGCTACGGGGCCAGCGATCATTCCCTGTTCAACGGGAAGGGCATCCCCGTCCTCTTTTTCTTCACGGGCGCCCACACCGAGTACCACCGGCCCGAGGATAAGCCCGAGACCCTCGACTACCCGCAGGAGGCCCGCGTCCTCCGCTTCGTGAGCCGCGTGGCCAACGGCGTCCTCGCCCTTCCCGCCCCGCCCGCCTACGTGGTGGTGAAGTCCACCGGCAAGGAGGGCGGGCGCAGCAACTTCCGCGTCTACCTCGGCACCATCCCCGACTTCAACGAGGAAGTGGCGGGCGTGCGCCTTACGGCGGTCCGCCCAGGGAGTCCCGCCGAAGCCGCCGGGATCAAGGCGGGAGACACGATCGTCAGGCTCGGGGACAAGCGCATCGCGAACCTGTACGACTACACCTACGCCCTTCAGGAGCACAAGCCCGGCGAAACCGCTCCGGTGGTGGTCCTGCGCGACGGAAAAGAGGTCACCCTGGAGGTGACCTTCGGCAAGCGGGCGTCCGAATGAAGAGAGTGGCCGGCGGCCCGGTCCTCTAACCAGACACCGTGGCCTTCCGTTCGAGCTTGCCCCAGCCGACGGTGCGCCCCTTGACCGCGACCACCACCGATTTCACCGCCACGAAATACATGAGCTGGCGGTAGAGAAACCTCTGGAGCGGAAGCCAGAGCAGGAGCCGCCATTCTTCGTCTCTCTCCAGGCTGAAGGCGAGGACAGACGCCCCCGCATCCACGGCGAGGAAGATGGCGTAATAGAAAAGAACGTGGAGAACCGCCTGCCCGGCGTCGTCGTTGGGATGAAAGCGCTCCTGGAAGAACGCCACGGCGAGTGAGCCGGCGACGAAGAGGTCCAGCACCGGGGAGATGAGGGGAAAGAGCACCTGGAAGAGGAACACGTTGGGGAGGGCGAAGAGGCCCAGCGCGCCGTACCTGGGCCGGAACATCACCTTCCGGTGCTTCCACGCCGCCTGAAGGGTCCCGTACATCCAGCGGAACCGCTGCTTGAGGAAGTCCCGGACCGTGTCGGGCGCCTCCGTGTAGGCCACGGCGCGGTCTTCGTAGGCCACTTTGTAGCCCATCTCCAGGATGGACAGCGTGAGGTCCGCATCCTCGGCCAGGGTCTCGGAAGTGAAGCCACCGGCCTCTAGCACCAGCGACTTGCGCCATGCTCCCACCGCACCAGGAACTACGGTGATGCAGTTGAGCGCGTCCATGGCGCGCCGGTCCATGTTCTGGCTCGTGATGTACTCCAGGGCTTGGTAGCAGGTGTGCAGGTTGATGCGGTTCCCCACTTTGGCGTTGCCCGCGACGGCGCCCACGTCCGGGTCAGAAAACCGCCGGACGAGCATGGAGAGGGTATCCGGGCGAAAGACCGTATCCGCATCCAGGGCCACGACGATGTGCCCCTCCGCGTGCTCGATGCCGAAATTCAGCGCTTTGGCCTTGCCCTCGTTGGCCTTGGTGAAGATCCGGACCCGGGGGTCGGCGGAGAAAGCTTCCCGCAGCACGGCGGTGGTGGCGTCCCTGGAACCGTCGTCCACGGCGATGACCTCGAAGCCCGGGTAGTCCGAGGCGAGAAGCGCCTGGACGGTGCGGCAAACGACCTTCTCCTCGTTGAAAGCTGGAACCACGACGCTCACCTTGGGCGAGAAGTCGGACGGAAATGCCCGATCCCGGTCCATCCATCGCTGGACCACGGCCAACAGCCCGATGAAGAGGAGGCGGGCGCACCCCAGTACGATGCCCGCCAGGAAGAGCGCGTAAAGGAGGCTGGTCCCGCCCCCGAGGAGGAAAAAAACCACCTCGTCCACGCTTCGAAACACGCCGTCCCCCGGGCGCGCCGGGGGCATGACCTGGTCTCGTTGAAGGCCCATGAGATCCGAGACGGATACCAGTTTGAATCCCCGGGCGCGCAGTGCGTCGATCAGTAGAGGCAGGGCCTGCACGGTCTCTTCCCGGTCCCCACCGCCATCGTGCAGGAGGACCACATTTCCCACCCCCCGGGACGCGCCATCCAAGGTGTTGCGGACGATGGTCGGCACGCCGGGCTGGGTCCAGTCACCGGGGTCGATGAGCATGCCGATGGTGTAGTAGCCGAGCGCACTGGTGAGGAGGAGGGGGCGCACTTCGTCGGGCGTCGCCGGTTCCACATCCTCGGCGTAGGGAGGCCTGAAGAGCACGGACCCGCGTCCCAGGCGGCTCTCGAAGAGGCGCTGCGTCGCGTTGAGCTCGAGTTCGAGCTGACGCTGGGAAATGGCGGCGATGTTGGGGTGCGAAAAGGTGTGATTACCGATCTCGCCGCCCTCGTCGACGATGCGTTTGAGCAGGCCCGAATGCCGGTCCGCGTTGAGGCCCACGATGAAGAAGGTGCCCGGGGCGCCCTTGGCCTTGAGAACGTCCAGTATCCTGGGGGTGTAATCGGGGTCGGGACCGTCGTCGAAGGTGAGGGCGATCTTCTTGGGGTCCGTGCCGCCCCAGCGCTCGATGACGAAGGGGGAGGGGTAGCTGACGAGGCGCTCCTCATGGATGAGTCCCCCGTCGCTGTCGAAGCGGAGTTCCCGCTGGCCCTCCCTGGGCGTGGCGGCGACCTTGAGCACTTCGCCCTTGCCCTCGTAGTCCAGATCGTACCCGTAGCGCAGGGTTTGGAGCGAGAGGGCTTCGGCGTGGCTGACGACTTTCCGTCGGCCGAAGACGGACCACACGGAGGGGTCCTCCGAACCCAGGCGCCAGAGAGCGAATCCATGGGGCGCGACGGATGCGCATTCGGACATCTGGTTGAAGGTCGTGACGGCGTCCAGAAACCACACGTGGTGGAGGGCGTCGTTCTCGTCGTAGTAATCGTAAGTGGGGTTGAGGGCGTTGGGATCCAGGGCGATGGTCCCCTCCGATTCCTGAGCGGTGAGGATGGCCTCCTGGAAGGAGATCTCGTTGCCCCACGCACCCTTCTCCTTCCAGTCGTAGCCGTAGTTTCCCAGGGCCACGACGAGTTTTTCCGGCCCCACCTCGGCGGCGCGCGCGCGCACGTTGTCGGCAAACCACGCCTGCGAGGCCACGGGACCCGCTTCGCTGGAGGAGTCGTGCTCGTCGTAGGCCATGAGCACGAGGTGATCGACGACACGAGCCAGGCGGGCGTACGGCCAGGTCTCATCGTCCGCGGGGACGCTCTGGGAAACCTCCAGACCGAGGGGATGGCACTGATCGTGGAGTTCGCCCATAAAGGTCACCAGGTCGCCCAGGCTACCTTCGGGGACGCTTTCGAAGTCCACGTTCACACCCTGGAGCCGTTTGGCTCGGAGGAACGCGAGGATGGAGCCGATGGCCCGCCCTCGGGCGGCGGGGTCGGCGAGCATGTGGGCCAGGCCCTGGGCATCCCACCCCGCTTCCACGCCTCGAAAGTTATTGATGAGCGCGATGACGGGCATCCGCGGCCGTGTGGGCCGGATGGCGGCCAGGGCAAGGTCAACCTTGTCCTCCTCATCCACCACGACGGTGCCCTTGGCGTCCGCCAGATGGAGCCACTCGGCGGTGAGCTTGTCCAGGGCTTTGAGGTTGACTTTAAGGGAGGTGAAGCTGGTGTCATCCCAGTTGACGTAAAAGGCGGATATCTCGGGAACGCTGGACCGGTGCGGTACCTGCGGAGCCTGGGTGTGCGGGGCTGCGTCCTTGCGCTCGGATGCGGCGAGCTGGACCTTGGCCCGCTGAAAGGCCCGTTCGCGCTCGTCCATCACCCAGGGTTTCCGGGGCGGAGGCAGGATGTGCCCCGGGCCCGGTAGCAGGCGGGGAGACTTGAGACCGAGTCCCGGAAGGATGGGGCTCACCAGGATACTCACCGTGGCCACGCCGAAGGCGAGGGAAAGGAGGGCGCCCAGGGCGAGAAGAGCGCCGCGCACCCACCGCCAGCGAAGGTTTTTGGGGTCGTGGAAGACGGGGCGGGACCGGTGGTCTGGCATGGCGCGGTTCGGTCGGCGTCAGCCCGTGAGCTGACCTTCCTTGAGGAGGTTCGACACGGATTTGAACTGCGGGTGGTTCTTGTCCCGCATCCATTCGAAGGCCACCGATTCGTGGTTGGTGATCACGGCTCCCGCCGCGGCCATGCGCTCCAGCGCGTGTCGCCGGTACTCCTCGCCCCGGGCGCTCACGCACTCCCAGCAGAGGTGCACCTGATGGCCCGATCCGAGGAGTTCGACCACGGTGGCCATGACGCACACGTGGGCCTCGATGCCCGCCACCACGATCTGGCGCTCCCGCGTTTCCAAATCCGGGCGGGCCCGGTGCAGGAGCGCTTCGAACTGGGGGTCGCCGCAACACCCGAAGGCCGTTTTCTCCATGAAGAACTTCGGCGTGGGGAGCGCCTCGAAGACGGAGCGCACCTCGTCGTGAGTGGGGCCGATGCCTTTGGGGTACTGCTCCGTCAAAACGACCGGTACTTCGAAAAGCCCTGCGAGCTTGAGCAGGCGCCTGGTGGCGCCGATGACGAGCCTCGGCCGCTCGACCATCTCCATGAGCTTGCCCTGCAAGTCGATGACCACGACGATGCTTCGGTTTACATCCAGGAGTTCCATGGTCGCTCCTCCGATGAAAGTATAGGACGGTTCGGCCCGGACCGGAACTGTGGAGAAGGCGAGGGGAGGGTGAGATGAGGAGATGAGGAGATGAGGAGATGAATGTTCAATATCCAATGTTCAATATCCAATGTCCAATTTCCAAAGATGGTGGATTGGGTGTGGTTCGCCTTCACTTCGACCTTGGATATTCCTTGTTGGATATTGGACATTCTTCCTTCCCCTTCCTCAGGGAGGACCACCACGCCCCCTCTCGGCCCCACGCTCCACGCCCAACGACCCGCGACCCCTTGTAAAATCAAGCGTTCTGTGCAATAATGACTTCCTTCTAGTCCGGTGGTAAGGCCCTAGCGCCCTTTGGTACGCCCCGGAACCGAACGGCGGCCCACCGGCAAACCCTCCGTTCCATCCCTCAGTCAGCCGGATCAAAGTGGCAACCGTCCGAGCGTGAAGCGCTGGGGCAGGCCCAGAAAGAGTAGCGTCGCATCATGCCCTTTTCTTCCTTCAAGTTGGATCCCAAACTTATCAAGGCCGTGGAACATCTCGGGTTCGAACAGCCGACACCCATCCAGCGCCTGGCCATCCCTCCCCTCATGGAGGGCACGGGACGTTCTGGCCGCGGCGGCCACGGGGAGCGGCAAGACCGCCGCGTTCATGCTCCCCATCCTCCACCAGCTCCTGGCCAAGCCGCGGGGGACGACGCGCGTCCTCGTTCTGGCGCCCACGAGGGAGCTCGCGGCCCAAATCGTCGAGCACATGGCGGAACTGGCCCGCTTTACCAATCTCAGAGGCCAGGCCGTCTACGGCGGCGTGAGCATGGGCCCCCAGGAAAACGCGTTCCGTAAGGGATACGACGTGATCGTCGCCACGCCGGGGCGCCTGCTGGACCACTTCCAGTACAACTATGCCAAGCTGAACAACCTGGAGTACCTGGTCCTGGACGAGGCGGACCGCATGTTGGACATGGGCTTCATGCCCGACATCAAGCGCATCCTCAAGCAGGTTCCCGCCAAGAGGCAGACGCTCCTGTTTTCGGCCACGTTGCCCGAACCCATCGTCCTCCTGGCCAAGGACATGCTGCACGATCCCGCGGCGCTCAACATCGAACGCAAGTCGTCGCCGGCGGAAGGCATCACGCACGTGGCCTACCCCGTGCCCCACGAACTCAAGTCCAAGCTGCTACTGGAACTCCTCAAGAGCAAAGAGGCCAAGAGCGTCCTGGCCTTCACCCGCACGAAGCACCGCGCCAACCGGCTGGCCGACTTCCTCGAGAAGCGCGGCGTCCCCGTGGGCCGCATCCACGGCAGCCGGAGCCAGGCCCAGCGGACCGAAGCCATGTCGGGCTTCAAGAAGGGCAAGTTCCGCGTGCTCGTGGCCACCGACATCGCGGCCCGGGGAATCGACGTGGAAGAGCTCGGTCTCGTGGTGAACTTCGACGTGCCCGGCCTGCCCGAGGACTACATCCACCGCGTGGGGCGCACCGCCCGCGCCGACGCCAAGGGCGATGCCTTCACGTTCGTCTCCCCCAACGAGGAGGGTGACCTGAGAGGGATCGAGCGCCACATCGGCCAGCGCATTCCCCGGCAGAAGGTGAGCGGTTTCGACTACGACTCCAAACCCGAGGAGCAGTTCGAGGTGCCTCTCGCCGAACGCATCGCGGCCATCCGTGCGCGAAAGGCCGAGGAGCGTTCCCGCGCCAAAGCCAATGCCGAACGCCGTGCTGCACGGCCCGGGGCAGCTCCGGCGGCGGCGAGCAGTCATTCCAAGGGCCGGCCCGAGACCAGGCGGCCTGCAGACAAGCCGACGGGCGGAGGAAGCCCCTTCGAGCGTGGCTCGCACCGACCGCCGGCGCGTTCCTCCGATCCGCGGCCACACGGCCAGGCGGGACGCTTCCCCAAACGCGACTCGATCCGCCCTTCGGCGGCCTCGCCGAGGGCGGATCACTCACCGGCTCAGCGCCAGGGAGAGGAGCAGCAGGACCATCGGTTCGAGCGCCCGGCGGCGAAGTCCCACCGACCGTGGACGCCCCAGCCCGAGCGTCCGGACACGGCACCCCACCCTGCCCAGGGGAGGGAGCCCTCATCCAAGCCCCGCTCCCGCGTCTACGGCCATAGTGACGCGCACGCGCCCAACCCGGCTCCGGCACACTACCCCCGGTCGGGCAACCACCCCAGCACCAAAGATAAGGGCCGCGGTGGAAAACACTGACTTCGCCGTCCGATTCATGCGCCCGAGCAGCAGGCATCGGGCGGCCGAGGCCGAGTTGAAACGCTGGGCTTTTGAGCGGATGATTCGATTCAGGGTCGGCTAACCGTCATTTCTTGCCGGCTCGGAAAAGGATCTATGGACATGAAATGCGCCCATCGCGTGGGTGGGTTGGGGTTGTTCGCCATTCTCGCCCTGGCGGGATGTGCCACGAAACACCAACCCGACCTCGCGTTGCTTTATCGGGACTGGGCGAACCAGAGAGCGGGCCGTCCGCCCCTCGTAGGCCTCCCGGGGCTCATGGGGTCCGAGCTCGTTAACCCCCAGACGGGAGAGGTGCTCTGGGGGCGTCCTGCGGGGCTCGTGCAGGGCTCGGTGAACCTGCGGCTGGCGCTTCCTCTGGAACCGGGCGAAGATACGGCTCCCCTCCAGGCCTCGACCCCCATCCAGCGCGTGGCTGGGGTGGATGTCTACGAAGGCATGGTGGAAACGCTCACCTTGATGGGGGGCTACACCGTCGCGACTCCGTCGGACCCTACGCCGCAGGCGCCCTGCTTCGAGTTCGCCTACGACTGGCGTCTCGGATGTGAGGAAAACGCCGCTCGCCTGTCGTCCTATCTGGCGTCCATTGCGCGGAGCTACGGTAATCCTGCCCTTAAGGTGGACTTGGTGGCCCACTCTATGGGCGGCCTCATTTCGCGGTACTTCATCCTCTACGGGGGTGAAGACGTGGTGGGCCAGCCGGATCCTCGGCCCAACTGGGACGGCGCGGCACGGGTCAGGAAGCTGGCGATGCTCGGGACGCCCAACACGGGTTCGGCGGGAGCGGTGCTCGCCCTCATCCACGGCCGCAGGGTCGGCCTCGCCAAGATCCCTCCGGACCTGCTCGCAACCATGCCCTCCATGTTTGAACTCATGCCCCCGCCGGGAATCCCGGTCTTCTTCACGCCCGACGGCCGGCCCGCACCGCTGGACATCTACGACATCGCCACTTGGAGAGACCAGGCGTGGGGCATTTTCGACCCGCGGCAAACCGGGGATATTCTCCGGAGATACGCGGTCCTGCATCCGAAGGCGTCCAAGCAAGAGGCCGAAGAATATCTGACCGCACTGAGGGTCCGCTTTGAAGCGCTCCTCAAGCGCGCCGCGGGGTTCCACCGAGCGCTGCACGCCGGTACCCTCCCGCAGTCCGTCCAGACCCTGCTCCTGGGTGGGGATTGCACACCTACGCTACGGGGGTTGGTCGTGGAAAACGAAGGCGGCCGATGGGTCGTCCGGCTCCGGCCCGAGGAGGTCAAGCACCCCGCAAAGGGCATCAACCTGTGGAGACTCTATTTCGGTCCGGGAGACGGTCACGTGACGAAGGCGAGCCTGCTAGACGAGATTCCCGCCGCGGCAGCCGCCGGTGCGCACACCGATCTGCCCTACGCGCTCTCGGGTTTCGTCTGCGCCACACACATGAACCTCGTGAAGAACCTGACCTTCCGGGACAACCTGCTGCACTTTCTCCTCTACACCCCTCTCGCCGCGGGTCATCAGGAATCCGGGACACCCTGAGGTTTTCTATCGGACCCTTTGGATATCCCGGACGCCCGAGCGGGTCCGGCGAAGGCGGGCGGGCGTGGGGCCCGTCCAAGCTAAGGCGGCATCGGGCCCAACGACGAGGTCGCCGCCCGACGGAATGCCCCATCCCTCGCTTCCCGCGGGCAGAAGGCGGAGTAGGGCGTGGAGCTCCTCCCACCCGCTCTCCTCGTCGTGCGTGTCGCAGTAGAGGGGCGCCAGACCGAGGCAGGGAAAGACCTCCGCCGAGGCGTCGTCCCCGGCATCCGCCCACCGGATCCAGGACCGCGCGAGCATGATACTCCCGGCCGAGAGGCCGATGAAGGGCTTGCCCTGTTCTGCCAGGGTCCGCAAGTGGCGGGAGAGGTCGAGACGGTCGAGGACCGTCATGCCCCGCTCCACGTCACCTCCCGAAACGAAGATGCCGTCGGCGCCGTCAAGGCATGATTTCGCCGCCGACAGGTCGGGCCACCGGCCTCCGAGGGCCACGTTCACCACGCGCCCGCATCCAGCCGCCTCGAGGCTCCTGGAGATGAGGAGCCGAAAAGGTTCGGATTCCCCGGAAGCGCACCCGAGGTACGCGAGGGTTGGCCGAGATTTCCCCACGGCACGGACAGCGCGCCTCAAAACGTCATGGGACCCTCGCGACCCGTGCCTGGGATCGCCCGCCAGCAAGCGAATGGTGGCCAGATCCTTCACGAACGCCACCGGGGCTTGCCCTGTTCGGTGGGTGGCCCTTTAGCGAGAAGAAACTTGCCCGAGGCCTCCGGGACGAGTTCGCGGCAGACCTCGAGGCGGAATTCCGCCGTCATGCCGTAGAGGCCACGGAGCGCATCGCGTAGCCTGTCCGGAGCCCCCTTCCCCTCGCTTTCCTCCAGGACGACCCTGAGAATGTAGCGGGCTTCCCCTTCCTGGACAAGCTGGTAGGTGACCAGCGAGGTTTCCGTTGCGAGCGCACCTGTCCAACTCGCCCTGCGTGACGGGCCGGCCCTCCGTGGTCCAGGTGAGGGATTTTGTCCGGCCCTCCATGGAGGACACCAGGATCTCGCTCTTCCTCCCGCAGGGGCAGAGGCCGCTCCGGTCCAGACGCACGAGATCGCCGGGGTCGAATCGGAGGAGGGAGAGCCATTCGTTGCCGAATGGGGTAACTCGCAGGCTTCCGGTCTCGGGGATCCCCGCCCGGCAATGGGCACGAAGTCCACCCTGCAGGACTCGGAGTTCAAATGGTGGAAGCCACGCTCGCACTCCATAAGGACGTACCCGGTTTCCGTGGTGCCGTAGGAAGAGACCATGGGCGCCCCGAAAACGCGCCGGATTTCGCGCCGATGCACCAGGGAAGGGTTCTCATAGGTAAAGACGATGACTTGGGGTTGGTGTACCTGGAGCCCCAGTTGAACCGCCTCCCTGGCGAACCTCGCCAAGTAAGAGGGATTGGCCTCCAGGACCGGGGCATCGAAGCGCTTGAGATCGCTGGCCATTCGCACGATGGTCTGAGGCGTCCAGAGCGAGGGCGTGGACCGCTCATTGAGGAAAAGGAGGCGATCGAGCCGGCGTTCTTCGAAGACGAACTCCGGTCCATCGCTCAAGAAGCCTACATTGAGGGCGCTCGTCAGGATGGCTTCCCTGTGGTCGCCGGTGCACACCCGAGACATGGCCCCGTTGTGGCTCCAGGACTGGCGATCGGAAAAATCCCACCACCGCTGATTCCAGAGGTTCGTCACCTGCTCGTCCGTGGTCCCGCTCGTGGAAACCAGCTCCACCTCGCCCGACGCCAGGCCGAGATTCAGGTCCATCCCCTCGGGCACGAGCCCATCGGGAAAGGCAGCCCTGATAAAGGCCTTGTCGGTCCTCGGGAGGGCGGCGAACCGCTCCTCCAGGGAGGCACCCCTTCCCGGGTCCAGCACCCGCCACGGGGCGTAGGCCCGGGTTCGAAAGAGCGCACGCTCCAGGGCCTCCTCGGATGCGGCTTCGTAAGCGGTCCCATTCATCTGCGCTTTCTCCTCCGGGCATTCCAACACGACCATCGGTACATGGGCAACGCCGCACGATGCTTGGGTGATCGAGTAACTCGGGCCGCGAGCCGGCCACGGTACGGTTCTAATCCGAGGTCGTCGGGTCGATGACGGCGAACACCCGCGAAACCCGGTTGGCTGGGAAACCACCTTTCTGCGCGTGCTCGCGCACGGCCGCCCCATCGGGTGCGATGTAGACGCAGTGGACCTTGTCTTCGGTGACGTAGCTTGGGCTCCACTGGATCTTCGGCCCCATCTGCTGCAGAACACCGCAGGACTTTTGAGAGATGGCGTGAAGCTCTCGGGGCGTGAGCTTTCCGGCTCCAGGGATGTCTCGCTCGATGACGAACTTGGGCACGAGTGCCTCCTTGTGTCTGAAAAGAAGGTCCGCCACGATCCCATTCCCCGCCTATCTCGGTGTGGATCCTGCTCTCGAACTCCAGAAGCGTTGTCGAACTTGCAGGGTCGGAATGCGGGCTCTAACAGAAAGCCGGCATCAGGGGGGTTCCATCGAGGTCCTTGAGGTTGGATCCCACCAGGCGGAGCCGAACGGGAACCATTGCAGAAAAGCGCCTTGGGACGGGCGCTCCATGCCCCACCCAATCAGGCATGGCTGCAATGCCCTTCGCCTTCCGCCGGATCTTCTGTTGGATCCTATTCTCCCCTCCCTGAGTCGCCGACCCGGCACGGGCTCACTTCACCCACGATAGGCCCGCACCCTTTGCCGCGCTCGGCTCAGTCCGTCGGGGGCGGGGGCGGCGGCGGTGCGGCCGGGGAGGGCTGGCGCGCGGTGACTCTCGCGGTCCGTTGGGCTTCGAGCTCGGACTGGAGCCGGTCTATCTCTTTCTGGAGCTGGACCCGCTGCGATGCGGCGGTCTGGCTTTTCGCAACGGATGCCCGCACTTCCTGTTCGAGCAGCAGGCGGTCCGTGTGGATATCCGTTTTGCCCCCGCAAGCTCCTGGAGGCTGCAGCGAGGCGGCCTTGAGATCCGCGTCGAACTGCGAAGCCCGGGCCTGCCCGGCGCTGATGGCTTTGTCCAGAGCTTGGGCCAGAAGCGCGCAGAGACGAAGCCGGTCCCGAAGCCTCCGCTCCGCGAAGGGGACGGTCGGTGTGCCGGAGACGGGCGCAACTGGCACCCACGAGAGGAATAGGACGGAGGGAATCCCCTCCCCGAGGTAGTAGAGGTCGGCGCCCGTGGCATTCCCTTCCCAGTGGCAGCTCTCGGGCGCCGGCGTGACCGGCAGAGAGAGGCCCGGCGCACCGTACAGCGCCTCGAGCTCGCGTTTCAGCGCCATAAAGCCGGTGTGGTCCTTCGCGAAGAGGGCGATGCCCACGAGCCGCCCGCCCGCGAACTCGTACTGCAAGCTCTCCAGCCGGGTGGCTCCGAAAGATCTCCCCATCGCCGGCTCCGTCCGGATCTGGCTCTCGTCGCTCTGGGCGAGCGTCCAGCCCTTCGGGGGAGGGGCTCCCCACCTCAGGTCGCCGTAGCCTTCGGGTTCGGCGGCACCCAAGGTGATTGTAGCGAGAATCGCCAAGGCGACCATCCAAATTGCGCGTTTCATGCTCCCCTCCTCCACCCAAAATGTACCTTCAGGGCAAAAAAACACAACCGGTCGCCCTCTGCCGGAACCGCGGGGCTATTCGATGTGATATTGGAAATAGGGGTTCTTCTCCTTTTCGTCCCCGATGGTCGTTGCCTCGTCGTGGCCGGGGTAGACCGGGGTCTCCGCAGGCAGAACGAAGAAGACATTTCGGATGTTGGCCATTTCTTCCTTTTTCAGCCTCCACGCATCTTCATTGGTGTCGGCCCAAGTCCGGCCGATCCCTCCGGCGAAGAGCGTGTCTCCCGAGAAAAGGACACCGCGTACGAAGAAGCCGACGCTCCCCGGTGAGTGCCCAGGAGTGTGGAGGACGCGGATTTCGACCCCCCCTATCTCAAGGATTTCCTCGTGCTCAAAGTAGTGGACGGCGCAAGGCATTTTCGCGAAGAACTCCTTATCGCCCGCATGGGCGTAAACCGGCGCTCGGTACTTTCCAGAGTAGTAGCAGTCGCCGCCGATGTGATCCCGGTGGCCGTGGGTGTTCAGGATGGCGAGGACACGCAGGGCGTGCCTCGTTACGAAATCCTCCATCCCGACGCTCCGAGTGCCCGGGTCGACGATCAGAGCCTCGGCGTTTCGCGGGTCGAAGGCCAGGTAGGTGTTTTCGTAAAAGGGCCGAGAGGGAACGCCCACGTCGACCGGGTAACAGCGGACCACGAAGGCCACAGAATCTTTCGACTTGAGAGACTCCCTCGGCTGGATGGGGCCTACCCCGGCGCAGGCGATGCAGAGCGTCAGGGCGATGAGGGCCGCCACGTAGCGGGCAGAGGGCATTGGGGGGCTCATTGCCACGCCTCCGGAGGGGCGAGGAGGAACCTCGCGCGGGAGAGTCTATCACAGGCCCGGTACGACTCGTGGGACCCACGGGGGTTGAAACCGTGAGCGGTAGACTCTGCATTGAACGAAAAGGGCCCGCCTTTCGGCGGGCCCTTCGCTTTTACTCCCGGCAGCGACCTACTCTCCCACGCAGTTGCCCACGCAGTACCATCGGCGCAATGGAGCTTAACTTCCGTGTTCGGAATGGGAACGGGTGTGACCTCCACGCTAATACCACCGGGAAATCCGGAAATATTATCAATCAGTGATCGGGCAAGCCATCGGCTCGTGGCAGCAAGAAAATATTATGGTCAAGCCTCACGGGCTATTAGTACTGGTCGACTGAACGTGTTGCCACGCTTACATCCCCAGCCTATCAACCTGGTCGTCTACCAGGGCCCTTCAGACCTTGCGGTAGGGAAACCTCATCTTGGGGAACGCTTCGCGCTTAGATGCTTTCAGCGCTTATCGAATCGTAGGTCGCTACCCAGCACTGCACCTGGCGGCACAGCTGGTACACAAGAGCTACGTCCATCTCGGTCCTCTCGTACTAAAGATGGAGCCCCTCAAGTTTCCTTCGCCCGCGACAGATAGGGACCGAACTGTCTCGCGACGTTCTGAACCCAGCTCACGTACCGCTTTAATCGGCGAACAGCCGAACCCTTGGGACCGGCTTCAGCCCCAGGATGCGATGAGCCGACATCGAGGTGCCAAACCTTGCCGTCGATGTGGACTCTTGGGCAAGATCAGCCTGTTATCCCCGGAGTACCTTTTATCCTTTGAGCGACGGCCCTTCCATACGGAACCGCCGGATCACTAACCCCCACTTTCGTGCCTGCTTGACTTGTAGGTCTCGCAGTCAAGCCCCCTTATGCGTTTACGCTCTACGACTGGTTTCCAATCAGCCTGAGGGGACCTTTGGGAGCCTCCGTTACTCTTTGGGAGGCGACCGCCCCAGTCAAACTACCCGCCTAACATTGTTCCCAATCCGGATGACGGACTTAGGTTAGAACCTTAACATCACGAGGGTGGTATCTCAAGGTTGGCTCCACTGAAGCTAACGCCCCAGATTCGCAGCCTCCCACCTATCCTGCACACGTGATGTCGAGATTCAGTGTTAGGGTGCAGTGAAGGTTCACAGGGTCTTTCCGTCTAGTCGCGGGTAACCGGCGTCTTCACCGGTGCCACAAATTCGCTGAGCTCCTCGGGGAGACAGCGCCCAAATCGTTACGCCTTTCGTGCAGGTCGGAACTTACCCGACAAGGAATTTCGCTACCTTAGGACCGTTATAGTTACGGCCGCCGTTTACCGGGGCTTCGGTTCAAAGCTTCACCTTGCGGCTGACCTCTCTCCTTAACCTTCCGGCACCGGGCAGGCGTCAGTCCCTATACGTCGTCTTCACGACTTTGCAGAGACCTGTGTTTTTGTTAAACAGTCGCTTGGGCCGATTATCTGCGACCCCTTTCCGCTACGGCCGCGAGGGCTTTCACGTACAAAGGGTACACCTTCTCCCGAAGTTACGGTGTAATTTTGCCGAGTTCCTTCCCGAGGACTCACTCACGCGCCTATGGATACTCTCCTCGCCCACCTGTGTCGGTTTACGGTACGGGCGCCTCATGGACTGGCTACGAGGTTTTTCTTGGCGGCATGGACTCAATCAGTTACCCCTCGTCCAAGGACTCAGGGCCCTCTCGGCTCTCGGTGTTAAGGTCCAGTGGATTTGCCTGCCGGACCCACCTACGACCTTCGACCAGCATCCATCAGCTGGCTGATTTATCCTTCCGCGTTACCCCTTCGCTCATAACGTCCACACGGCGGTACTGGAATATTAACCAGTTTTCCATCGATTACGCCTCTCGGCCTCACCTTAGGACCCGACTAACCCTGGGCGGACGAACCTTCCCCAGGAAACCTTAGGCTTTCGGCGTGGCGGATTCTCACCGCCATTATCGCTACTTATGCCGACAGAGTCACTTCCTACAGATCCACCAGTCCTCGCGGTCTAGCTTCATCTCTGTAAGAACGCTCCCCTACCACCCCACCCGGCGAACCGGATGGGATCCGCAGCTTCGGTGCCTGGCTTGAGCCCCGGTACATTGTCGGCGCAGAACCGCTTGACCAGTGAGCTATTACGCTTTCTTTAAAGGATGGCTGCTTCTAAGCCAACCTCCTGGCTGTCACTGCAGTTCCACAACCTTGTCCACTTAGCCAGAACTTAGGGACCTTAGCTGGCGGTCTGGGTTATTTCCCTCTCGACCATGGAGCTTATCCCCCACAGACTGACTCCCGTCTTCTGACTTAACGGCATTCGGAGTTTGATTGGATTCGGTACGACTGGACGTCGCCCTAGTCCATTCAGTGCTCTACCTCCGCCAAGAAACAGACGAGGCTAGCCCTAAAGCTATTTCGGGGAGAACGAGCTATAACTGAGTTTGATTGGCCTTTCACCCCTATCCCCAACTCATCCAAGTGGTTTTCAACCCGCACTGGTTCGGTCCTCCATCTCGTGTTACCGAGACTTCAACCTGGTCAGGGATAGATCACCCAGTTTCGCGTGTACCGCATGCGACTAAACGCCCTATTCAGACTTGCTTTCGCTACGGCTCCGGACCTTAAGTCCTTAACCTTGCCACACACGGTAACTAGCCGGCTCATTATGCAAAAGGCACGCCGTCACACATTGCCTTACGGCCATAGTGCTCCGACTGCTTGTAGGCGTACGGTTTCAAGTTCTATTTCACTCCCCTCACCGGGGTTCTTTTCGCCTTTCCCTCACGGTACTAGTTCACTATCGGTCGTAGGTGAGTATTTAGCCTTACCGGATGGTCCCGGTAGATTCCCACGGGATTTCTCGTGTCCCGCGGTACTTGGGAGATCCACGAAGGGGCTGGTTGGTTTTCGCCTACAGGGCTATCACCTTCTTTGGCCGGCCGTCCCAGGCCGCTCGACTAACCACCAGCTTTGTAACCCTTTGAACCCTCTGCAGAAGATCCTTGTGGTTCCCACGACACCGCACATGCAAGGCCTGCAGGCTTGAGCACATGCACGGTTTAGGCTCTTCCCCGTTCGCTCGCCGCTACTTGGGGAATCACGGTTGTTTTCTTTTCCTGGGGGTACTTAGATGGTTCAATTCCCCCCGTTGGCCCGACGCGCCTATGTATTCAGCGCGCCGTAGCCGGGTATGACCCCGGCCGGGTTGCCCCATTCGGAAATCCCCGGATCAAAGCCTGCTTGCGGCTCCCCGAGGCTTATCGCAGCTTGCTGCGTCCTTCATCGCCTACCTACGCCAAGGCATCCTCCGTACGCCCTTTGTAGCTTGACCTAACGTGCTGTCAACGAACTTTATGGCATTACCCGATCACTAATTGTCAAAGAACGGCGGACCCAATCACAACGGGATCCCGGCG
>CAVYWK010000029.1:0-172500 GCA_963772255.1 uncultured Acidobacteriota bacterium | reverse complement strand
CACGAGGCCAACGCCATCGCACTGCAGCTCGAAGGAATTCACGTCCCCCGGCCCATGACCCACGACCTCCTGGGCCAGGTCCTCGAGGCCGTAGGCGCCTCCGTCAGCCAGGTCCGCATCCGGGACATGAGGGATCAAACCTACTTTGCCGACCTCGTGCTCCTCGTGCAGGGCCATGAGGCGAAAGTGGATGCCCGGCCCTCCGATGCGGTCGCCATGGCCGTCCGATCGGGCGCGGAAATCGTGGTGGAAAGCAGCCTCTATCAACGCGCCTCCGATCTGGAGCAGGCCCCCGCCGATGAGGACCTGATCTGTCATTGGACTGAGAAGTTGAGTCCCGAGGAGATGGGCGAGTACGAGATGTAGGTGTGGGCTATCACCTATCATCTCTCAGCTCTCAGCTATCGTCGGGCGATTGTCCGCATTCGACGTCCAATCTGTCATTTCGGCCTGTCCGAAATCGTCTTTACGCCGTAGCTCGCCGTCCGCGGCCCGAACTCCGATTCCGGACTTGATTCGCTCGCGAGAATACCCTTCCCCGGCGGCAGATGTGCTTTTCACCTTCTTATTTCCGAACTCCGAATTCCCAATTTGTCCTTTCGCCTTGACTTCTCCCTGCCCCCTCCCCCTAAATGGTCGGAGGGGGCATCCCCTGAGGGAGGAAACGCGATGGCTTACATGGGTGGTTCGGCGTATGCGATGGCGAATTCGCTCATGGAAGGGTATGTCCTCCCCTCGCCGGTCAACCTCAAACGCTTGAGTATCGAAGAACTGAGGGAACTGCAGTTCGAGGTCGAGAAGCTCCTGCGGGATCTTCGGAGCGTGGTTCCCGACCAGACCGACACCCTCGCGCTCCAGCGGCGGAATCAGAAGCTTCTGCGACTTCAGTCGGCGCAAAGCGTGGTGATCAATTTTTCATCTCTCCGGGCCCGAGGGCGGGCCTGATTACGGGGTGAACGCTCCGCAGGTTTGGGCGACCACTCCCGGCTGCATCTCTTGGCGAGACGCGAGACGCTAGACGCGAGAGGCGAGACGAAGGGCGAAAAGAGCACATCGCTCGTGCCCCGGCTGTTTCCCGCCTTCCGTGACCAGGGGATTGGGCGACTGGGTGACGACGTAACTGACGCACACTCCCTGGCGATTTTTCGGATTTGACCTCTCCCAGTCCCCTAGTTCCCCAATCCCCTAATCGCGGACATCCTCCGCCTTCCCCTCTTCCTCCCCCGGTGCTAGCATCGTTCCCATGGACGCGAAGGAACTCCACTGCCCTAATTGTTCCGCCCCCCTCAAGGTCCCCCCCGGGGAGGTGGATGTTCTCTGCGACTTTTGCGAATCCCGCCTCACCTTCATCCCCAGCACGCAGGAGATGGAGGTGGTCCGGACCCGGGAGGACATGAAGAGGAAGGAGCGCGTGGAGGTCCAGCGGCTCCAGCTCCAGAAGCAGCTCCAGCAGGAGGAGACGGAGCGCTGGCGCCAGGCCGCCGCGCAGGTGGCCATTTCCACGCTTCCCGTCGTGGGGACTGCCGTGGGGCGCGGACTTTTTCGCGCGGCCCTGGGGCGCGGTCGCGGGTGCCTGGGCTGCGGGTGCCTCCTGCCCCTTCTTGCCGGGCTGGCCACCCTGGCGGCCCTCTTCCTCTCGTAGGGTTGGGTGGACAGTCCCCTTCGGGCGTGCCATAGTCACCGTAGCGTTGACCCAAGAATGGAGGTCCCCATGAAGGCCTTCCGCCGTTTCGCCCTCGTCGTTTTGGCCTGCTTCGTGGCGACCGCCGCTGGCGCCGCCGACACGGTCATCAAGAGCGAGGCCTACAAGGTCTTGTACACCCTCAAGGCCGACGGGACCGTTCAAGACGCCGCACTCAAGACCGCGGCGTTCTTGGGGAGCGATGGCACCATTTTGGACGCCGCCCGCCGCACTCTCGGAAGGGTGAAGGGGGACGGAACCGTCCAGGACGCCTCCTACCGAACCCTCGGGCGCGTCCGCGAGGACGGTACCATCCAGGACGCCTCCTACCGAACCGTGGGCTACATCGCCAAGAGCGGCCTCATCCAGGGCGCCGACTATTCCACCCTGGCCCATGTCGAGGGTACCGGCTGGGATCCCTCCCAGGTGGCCGCCTTCTGGTTCTTCTTCCAAAAGGCCGGCACGGTCAAGCCTTAGCGGGCAGCTGACGCGCTGCGACCGGATGAACCGTCTTGCAAGGAATTTCTGACGAGATTGCCCCCTTGCATCAACGGAAGGCTTCCCTGTTGATTTTCTCTGATTAAAAGCCTTACCTTGTTCCCAGATTATCATCTTGGCCTTTTAGCAGCTCCCCAAAGGGGGCGTGTATCTTCCGTCTTGCGGATTACGAACTTTGAAATGACAGAAGAGATATCCGGGGATGCAAGGGCGAGGAACAGATCAAGTTGATGCAGTCCCTTGATCAACTGAACCTCTAAATCACCCTATGACCGGGCGAATATTCGTTTGTGACATGCGGGAAGTGGCAAGGAGTGAGCGTAGAGATACGTGATTGATCCGTTGAACCTAACAAACGTACGCGGCTTGACCCTTTTGAGATCCTCTCCCCCCTCCGCGCGGGCTGAATGGGAGAAGCATACAAAACCCGCGAAGCCCGGCTGGGCAGAGATGATGCCATCAAGATTTTACCTGCCGAGTTCGCCCAGAACCCGGAGCGGTTGTGGCAATTTGAGCACGTGACCCAAGCCGCGGCGGCGCCGGGAGAGTGGTTCTCGTTTACTCAGAAGCTGTGCAGTGTGCGGCGCAAGTTATGAAAATGCACCAGAGAGGAGAATCAAATGCCTAAAACACTCTTACCGACCGCTGCTATTATCCTTTTGAGCTGTGTAGCGGTTCTCATGGGCTGTGCGACCATCGACGTTGTTCGCATCAAGGACGGAAACGACCAACGCAAGGGATTGCGCTATTGGCTGCCCGCGCCCTATGTGATCGTAAAGGCGCCGGTAGGGGTCTCCTACGTCCAAGACTTGGCTGAAATAGATGATAAGGGCAACGTAACAGGCCTAACCGCCAACCCCCTCGGTGCCTCCAACGGCGTCTCCGGACCAGCTGGCAGCGCAACAATCATGAACAGCCACTCTTCCTGTATCCCCGGTGACACCTCTGGGCCAACGGCATCCTCTGGCTCTGGGAACGATCAAGGTGACGCCAACCCGTCGCCCCCGGGCGAAGCCCCAGGAGCGAATAAGACCCCGGCAGCAGAAGACTCCGTCCCGATGCCCAAGCCCGCTGCCTCCAGCGAGGCCATCGCCATCGTATGGCTGCCCGACTACTGTCAGCAGTATGCGATCGATGCGTCTGAGCGAGGCGCTTCAACGCAGTTGCACGTCACGTTCGCCGACGGGTGGCAACTCACCTCTTACAACGCCCAGATGAACTCGACGGAGGTGCTAAACAAGATGGTCGATGCCCTCGCCTCTGTTGTGGGCACAGCCGCTAAGGCTGCGGCTTCTGCCGCACCTGCCTCCGCGCCACAGGCGGCCGTCGCCGGAATCCAAGCGGGTGCATCCGAGGTGGCAAAGAGCACTGCCGGCAACCACCCCCCCAAGCGTCTATTCCTGCGCACCACGACCGCAGTTCTCCAACCGGGGGTATATCCGCTATTCACCTACGAGGGCAATGACTGTTTGAAGGCACCCAAGTTCTGCTCGCAGCAATTGAGGGATGCTGTCGCAATGTCAGTGACGTGGGAGGAAATCGTTCGCAAGTAGGAGAACTAGCAAGCCAGCTCGGGCAACCGACGGCTGGAGTCGCCTGCGCTGCCAGGAAGCATGCGGCGCTGCGAAGTGGAGTCTCAAATAGTGTTTCCGTTTGCCAAAGGAGACGGTGAGCAACTGAAGCGAGAATGAGGGCGAGGTTGCGAGAATTGCTGCTTGGTGGATGCTGCTGTGGAATGGCGGCCCCATACCGTTCGAGCGGAGGGCTGGCTGAAAGGGGGTGACCCGTGGACAAGGTACGAGCAATCTTCATGATCGTCATAGCAGGGTCTGTTTTGCTCCTGTTTGGAACAGGCGTAATTTTCGCGGTAAGTTATACGCTACGCGAGAAGCCCAGCGACATGCCGGGGATCGTGTCCACTTTTGTCTCCATGGCGAACGGACCACTGGCGGCAAATCTAGGAGTCCTGCTCGGTATCAGCATCGCCCGCGGAGGTTGGCGAGGGCCCGAGAGCGACACTGAGTGGTTCCAGTGGTTCGCCGCAGGATGGTATGTGGCCATGCTTCTCGTGGCCGTGGCAGGCTGGGGAACGAAATGTTTTGCAGATGACGCTTCGAAGGTCGTCCCGCTTTTGCCCGAATTGACCAAGAACGCGATTGGAATCTTCATCGCTATCCTGGCAACGGTTCTTGGGGTAAACACGGCGTTCGCACGTGCTAGAGCCGGCGGGGGCGAAGCGACCTGATCACATCGCTGCTGTGGGCCCACAGGGCCTGGTGCATAGGCCGCATAGTGCACCCTTCTAAGCGCATCGAACCGCGGAGGCGATAGACGTCCCTTCCATAAGGTTCACGGGTTCGTGCGGTGGACGCCGGCCACTCATTGCGGAGGCTTTGGTTGTGTGTCCCGTTGCAGGGCATCGGCCAACCGAGCGAGGGCGAGGCGAAGATTCTCTGTCTGCGCGGCCAGGGCTGCTCCGCCCGGTCTTCTCGTTGAACGCCCGCGGGCCTGGGACGTCGCGCGTAGTAAAAGCGCACGTGAAGTCGTCGATGCGATGGGGATCGACATTGCCCGGCAGATGAGCGGTAGCGGCGGGGCAGTGAAAGCACTCACTCGAGCAGTTCGCAGTCTCTGCACGCCCCGTAGTTGGAATGCTTGTCAGACCTGTTGAGTAAGAAGGGGGAGCCGAGCGGCCTTTGCAGACAGCGCGGCGAGCCTCTCCGGAAAGTCCGTGTCCCGGATATCTCCGAGATCCAGGACGTCTGACACCTCGCTGGGCCATCGCGGGGATCGGCTGCAGGCTCTCTTGCGAACAAGGGGCATGACCAGGCGCGGCCGGCCGTGTCTCACGCAGAGGCCCGAAGTGGTACCCGCCGCACAGCAAGGTCCGTTGCGAGCTTTGCGTGGCGCGTCGGGTTCCCCGCAGGAAGGACACGGGAACCGTGCCCGTTCCTCTCCCAGTGCCGGCACTCTCCTCGACCACTTCCTCCATCTGGGCGAAGAGTCTCTCCAGTGTGGCCCAGGAAACTCATCCTTGAGACCAATAACCGGGTAGAACCTCACGTCCGGGCACACCGAGGTCCAAAAAGAACCTGGCGGAATCGCGCAAGGGTGTCGACGGTCGAGGGCATAAGGCATGCGTGAATCCTAAGGTGGTCGGTGAAGTACGGGGGATGGTCGCGCCGGATGACGGCGAGCATTTCGCGGAGATGTCCCTGGGTCCGGGTGCCCCGCCGGTCCTGGGCCGCCTGGACCCCGTCAAAGCTCATCTGAAGGCCGACGTCGTGCGCGACGAGCAGATCCACCAACGCGGGCGTGAGAAGGATCCCGTTGGTCGTGAGGATGAACCGCACGCGCCGTCCACCCGCACGGTCACGGGCGTAGTTGATGCACCTTTCAAGAAGCTCGGGCTCAAGCAGGGGCTCGCCGCCGCTAAATTCAATGAGCGGGCGATCCGCCTGGTCCTGGAGAAAGAAGGTCCAGGGAGGCCTGCGCCACCTCCCAGGACATGGATTCTGGACCCGTTCTAGCACGCTGGTAACAATAGGCGCAGGCTAGGTTGCATCGTGCGGAGAGGGCAAGCGTCAGGCGTTCGATGGGAGCACCCCCACTAGGTTGGTCTTTGACCTGATTCCTCAGAGCGTCAACTCCTACCAGATGCAGCCGATGGGGTGCGGGAGGCCGTTGACCAGAGCACAAAGCACGAACCCCGCCAAGGCATCTAACGCGTCCTTAGCATCGGCCGAAATGGAATCGTCCAGAGATCCTTCATGTTGGGCTGCTTCAAGGATGTCTTGGACTCTCCTGCCCTCGTCCGTCTTAATCAAGCCTGGACATGCTTCACACGCCTTATTAAACATCGTCCTGACATTCCCGTACGTCGGTATCATTGTTGCCTCCTTGACTGAACTGTTTCCCACACTCACGAAGTCCACCGGCCCACCGCGGAATGTGGATCCGCGGCCTGGCGCGGGGTAAAACGGCCTCCATGGCGAGCGCGCAGATTTTGTCTTCCTCAAAGGTCTCCGAGGCCTCGAGGACTTCCAGGGAGCCCCTGTAACATTGCAGATCATGGAAACGAGGCGCTCCCTCACGAGGTTGGTCCTAAAGGCCATTCCTAGGCTACGTACGTCATGGAACTCCGCACGTTAGGGGGTGCGCGGGGCCACGGGTAATGATGCGCAGCAAGGCCCTTTCGAACGCCTCCACCGCCTCTCTGGCCTCGGGGGTGAGGGGGTGGTCATCGTTCGTCCCAGCCAGGGTTGCCTCGAGGTCCTTGGCCTCTTGGAGGTCTTTGAGTTCATGCCACTGGCCCATTATCGTGTTGAACCACGTTTTCAGTGTCCCCGTACGTCGCCATTGTGATTCCCTCCTCAGGCTTGAGGATCGCCCATGCTCGGAGTCCGCCGGCTCAGCATGGAATGAGGATCGCTGGCTTTGCGCCCGGTGCGAGTGCCTTCATGGCGAGCGCGTCCACGACGGCTTCCTCTAGGGTTTCCTGGGCGTCGAGGACGTCCAGGGTCATGCACTTGGCGCCCCTGCGCTTGGCTTTCCGCATTGCCTTCCTCAGGGACTTCCACTCCGGAAGGCCGCGCATCTCCAAGTAGTCCTTCGCGAGCTTCCCCAACGTCTTCTCCAGTTTCTCGAACTAGAGTTTATCCTTCATCGGTCTACCTCCCTGCGGTCTTGCCGCATCCACCAACTGTCCAGCTCACTCTCCAGACGGATCAGAAATGCCCCCCTCTTGCCTGAAGCATCCAGATGTCCCCTTGGTTCTCCTTCTCGATGAGGACCATCAGCCGGCCGTCGTGGGAGACCTCAATCTCACGCAGGTCGGGGGCGTTCATCCTGTTCGGAATCTCTGGGATTGGGCGGGGTGCTCCGCCCGAGAACGAAACCCGGCGTGCCTCGGTGCGCGTCGACCCCCACGTTCCGATGACCAGGAGTTCCCCGGTGGAGGGGTCCACGGTGAGCCAACCTGCGTCCGCCCCCTGGGTCAGGCGGACCGGTTTGCCCGAGGCGGTAACGTCCGAAGTCCACACGTCGCCGCCACTCCCATCGTCCATGATCAATGCCAACCGCTTTCCGTCGGTAGACCAGCAATGCATGCCCAGGGCGCCGCCACCGCCCCCGATGACCCGAGGCTCTCCCACCCGGTGACCGTCTTGGAAAGAGGCCGCCCAGACCTGTTCGCGGCCCCCCCGGTCAGAGGTGAACGATATTTCACGGCCGTCAGGTGACCACTCGGGCGTGTCTTCCCTTCCGGTGCCCGCAGTGAAGCTGACCGGGGGACCTCCGCCGGCGGGCACGACCCAGATGTGCCGTTGTCCCTCGAATACACGGTGGTAGGCGACCCAGCGCCCGTCGGGCGAGTAGGCCAGACAGGAGCATCTCCCCTGCTGGTCCGTCAACCGCTCGGGCTCTCCCTCGGGTCTGCCATTTTGCAGACGGACCCTCCAGATGTTGGTTGCCTTGTCCCACCACAGCGTATAGGCGAGCCAGGCGCCGTCCGGGGAGAAGACCGGTTCGGCTGCAAAGGTCCCTCCCGATACCGTAGTACGCTCGTGTGTGGCACGGTCCAGGAGGATGCAGGAAGTCTCCCGCCCGGTGGTGGCGTAGGCGAGCCGCTTCCCATCTGCGGACAGACTCGGCCACCTTTCGGACCCCGTGCCAAACGTAACCCGCTGAGCAGGCCCGCCGCCGGGCGGGACCCGCCAGACGCTCCTCGCCGATTCCTTCAGCGAATCAAAGTAGACGTGGCGACCGTCCGGCGACCAAACCGGGTTGGCTGCCTGGGCGTCGTCTGTCGTAATCCGGATGGCTGTCCCACCAGTTGCGGGAACCACCCAAAGGCGGTCCTGATCGTTGTAACAGATGAGCCGGCCGTCGGGAGACCAGGCCGGGTGAGTGTGGTTCCAAATGCCGTCAGAGTCGCCCGTGATCTTGACCGCCTTCGCGGGGTCGCTGAGGGGGGCGACCCAAACGCGGCTGTAGTTACCCGCCCTCAGAGCGCACGAAGGCGATCCGCTGTCCGTCCGGGGAGATGGCGGGGGAGGCGGCATTTCCCACGACGAAGGTGGGCGAACCGCCGAAGCGGGAGACCTTCCAGATCTCGGGATGCTGGTCCCTGGACGAAACGAACGCGAGGGTTCCGCCGTCGGGGAACCAGGCTGGCGAGGCGTTGGAAGCACCGTCCGTGGTGACGTGAATCGGGGACCCCCCCCTCACGTCAGCCACCTGGATGTCGCTACCTCCTCCATTGGGAACGGTGAAGGCTACCGACTGGCCATCGGGAGACAGGCAGGGCTCCCCCTCGGAGCCGGGCCTGCTGGTGATCTGCTTGGGGTCGAAGGCCGGGATGCGCCCGTTGCGGGCGCGGGCGCCCAGCCAAACGGCCAGGGCGCCGCCCAGGACGACCACCAGAGCCACGCCGGCGAGGGTTTTCAGGAGCATGGGCCGCTTCAGGCGCGGGGCGGCGAACCTGCCCGACTCGCCGCTGACCATATCCTCCAGCGCGAGGGCCACGTCTCTGGCCGATTGAAACCGACCGCTCGGGTCCTTCTCGAGGCAGCGCCCGACGACCTGTTCGAGAGCCGGTGGAATCTGCCTCCCAGAGGCCAAGAGGGAAGGCGGATCCTTGGTGAGGATGGCGGCGAGCGTGTCCGCGTTGGAGGCGCAATGGAAGGGCCGTCGGCCCGTGAGCATCTCGTAGAGGATGATGCCCAGGGCGAAGACGTCAGAGCGCGGGTCCACGACCTGCCCGCGCACCTGCTCCGGAGACATGTAGCCCGCCGTTCCAACCACCATGCCCGGGCTCGTCGGACCCTCGGCCGTGGGCGCCTCGGACAGGCCGAGGTCCCCATCGCGTGCCTGCGTCTCCAGCCTCACCAGCCCGAAATCGAGGATCTTGACGCGGCCGTCCCGGATGACGAAGATGTTGGCCGGCTTGAGGTCCCGGTGGACAATACCCCGGTCGTGGGCGGCCGCCAGCCCCTCCGCCACCTGACACCCGATCCGGAGGGCGGTGCGCAGGTCCAGAGGACCCCTCTGTAGCCTCTCCCGGAGGGTGTCGCCCTCGAGCAGTTCGGTCACCAGATAGCTGACCCCCGCCTCCTCCCCGTAGTCGTGGATGGCCAGGATGTTGGGGTGGTCCATGGCGGCCAGAGTCTTGGCCTCGCGCTCGAAGCGTGACGCTTTCACCGGGTCCGCGGTGAGCCCGCCCAGGATGACTTTGATGGCCACCTCGCGGTCCAGCTTGGTGTCGAGGGCGCGGTACACCTCACCCATGCCGCCTGAGCCCAGGGAGCTCAGGATCCGATAGCTGCCGAGGCTCTCGCCAGGATGCAGGGCGGGCCCGCTTTCCGACACCCCAACACCCCCTCACGGACCGGATGGAACGAATCCACCGGTGGCCGGATCAGGACAAGCAAAAGCGTTCTGGACAACAGATAAGGCCAAACCGATGAAAAGTCAATGATTGTCAACACTGGCGGGTTGCTGAGAGTTCCGGGGCGACACGCCCAGACGGCCGGGTCCCAGACAATTTCCGCTTTGGAGAGCGTCCCCGAAACATGGCTCCCCTTGAAAAAAGGAATTAGAATGGGGCCAGTAGCGCATCTGGCAGCAGGAGACCGTCCCGGTCCGAGAAAGGGGGAGGATGCCCCTAAATCAAGGTTCGCGGCTGGGCCCTTACGAGATTCTCTCCCCCCTCGGCGCGGGGGGTATGGGAGAGGCGCACAAGGCGCGGGACACGCGCCTGGGCAGGGACGTGGCCGTCAAAGCGCTTCCCGCGGAGTTCGCCTCGGACCCGGAGCGCTTGCGGCGGGCTGACAAGATTCTTCGAGAGGCCCCTTCATGCCTCGATTAGGCAACGGGACAGGGAGAAGGTGACGCCATGAGCAAGCCCGCCGAGGACGTCCTTCTGCTGACGGTCGAGCCCAGCCAGGGCGATGCCTTCGAGCGCCGGGTGGAGGGTGGCTCCCTCACCATAGGGCGCTCGTCCAGGGCGGACCTGGTCCTCGCGGATGCCCTCCTTTCGAGAGAGCACGCCCGCATCTACCGGGACGGGAGTGCCTGGTATATCGCCGACCTCCAGTCGCGGAACGGCACGCGCTTGAACGGCGAGCTGGTCACCGAGCCGAAGCGCATCCGCCGGGGCGATGTGGTCACTTTGGGCGGATGCACCCTGACCTTGGGCGCCGGGCTGGAACAGCTGTCGACCCCGACCCCCTCGAGCGGGGCGCTCAAAGGGCGTTCGTACCTCCGTCCGGCTTCGGATATCTTGAAATCCAACGCGCTCAACATGAAAGCTCTCGCGGCCGCGGAGCACGACCAGTTCCGGCGCTTCGCCGAGCGGCTGCAGACGCTCATCGAGGTCAACCGGGCTCTGGCGAGCACCGTGGCCCTCGACGACCTGCTCGAGCTGATCCTGAGCCGGGCCTTCCAGCAGCTCAAACCCGAGGAGGGGGCGGTCTTCCTCACCCGGAAGGACGGGTCGGTCTACCGCGCCGTGAGCAGGCCCGCCGCCGCGGAGGGCCAGGCGCTCTTCGCCTCCAGGACCCTCTCCGAAGAGGTGGTGGCCAGGGGCCAGGCGGCGCTCGTCCAGGACGCCCAGGTGGACGAGCGGTTCGGCTCCGCCGAAAGCGTGGTGCGCGCGGGTGTGCACAGCCTCATCGCCGCGCCCTTCCTCGAGCCGGACGGCACCACGCTGGGGATGATCGCCCTGTGCTCGCGCTCCGTGGCCAGGCAGTTCCAGGAGGATGACCTGGAACTGCTCACGTCGCTGGCTTCCGTGGCGGCGCTCCGAATCCGCAACGTGGCCCTCGTCGAGGAGTCCGCCCTCCGGCGCAAGCTGGACGACGAGATCTCCCTGGCCAGGGCGATCCAGGTGGCCCTCTATCCCAAGACCATCGCCCAGCCCGAAGGCTACGAGATCGTGGCTTTCAACCTACCCTCTCGGACGGTGTCGGGAGACCTCTTCCAGGTGCTGACGCGCAAGGAGGGGAAGGAGTGCGTGCTGTTCGTGGCCGATGTTTCGGGCAAGGGCATCGGCGCCGCGCTGCTCACGGCTTCCCTGGAGGCCCTGGCCGCCGCCCCCATCGAGGCGCGGCCGGTCGCCCGATCGAATCTTCTCCCGGGTGTCCACGCTCTTGCACCGCCGCACCTCGCCCGAAAAGTACGCCACGGCCCTGCTCGCCGTGCTGCATGTCCAGTCCGGCAGAGTCGATTACGCCAACGCGGGCCACAACCCGGGCCTCCTCGTGAGGGAATTGGGCTCGATCCAGGTCCTCCAGGCCACGGGCGTCCCGCTGGGCATGTTCCCCCACGCCGACTACCGGTGTGAGACCCTCAGTCTGAACCGCGGCGACACGCTCATCCTGTTCACCGACGGCATCGTGGAGGCCCGGAACCCCGAGGGGGAGGAGTTCGGCGCCGAGCGCCTCGAGCGCGTGGTCATGGAACACCGCCACGCCTCCGCCCGCGACCTCGCCCGGGCCATCGAGAGGGACCTGGACGCGTTCATTCAGGGAGTGCCCTT
Organism: uncultured Acidobacteriota bacterium; assembly: GCA_963772255.1. Classification (GTDB taxonomy): domain Bacteria; phylum Acidobacteriota; class UBA4820; order UBA4820; family DSQY01; genus JAKAJA01. Next base: position 160,783 of record CAVYWK010000029.1, on the reverse strand, counting down.
CGCCGACGACCGGACCATGGTCATCCTGCGGAGGTTGCCTCCCTGACCCAAGCACCCGGGTGATTGACCCCTGCCCCTGCGACGGAGTTAAGCCAGCAGCGTTTTCTCCTGCCAGCCGATCCTGGCGAGGTCGATGCGTTTGAGGTCCGCCACGCCGACGCCGTGACGAGTGTCGGCCATCTGCACATGGATCGTGGGGGTGACCGGCCGGTCCTCTCCGAAGAACTCCAGGCGCTTGAGCCGGAGCAGCTCGGCGCCCAGGGCGTCCACGGCGACGGGATCCTTCGACACGAACATCCCGCCGTAGTTCCACACGTAGCGGGGGTCGAAGCTGTGCGGCCCCCTCCCGTAGAACTGCGGGGTCAGCGCGAGGAGGACGTTGAGCCTCGTCTTCCCCTTCACGATGGGCAGGTTCCAGATGGCCCCCAGGTCGGCGCACGAATCGGGGTGGTAGGCGCTCGGCTCCTCCACGAACATGATGTAGTTCTTGACGCACCCGCCGACGCCGGCCCAGTGGTGAGTGCGGACGGGTCGCACGTTGAGAAGCGCCGTGCATGGAGCCAGCTCCGTCCGGGCGGCGCGGTCGGTGACGCGGACGGACGCGCCGGGGACCCCGCAGGCGGCGATTCGCTTCTTGAGAATCTCCTCCACTTCGGGGGGAGTGGCGAGGAACTTCCAGACGTTGGTCTTGATACCCGCGGCGTCCTTGGGCCCGAAGAACCGGCACCAGGCCTCCGCGGGCTTTTCGTCCCCTGCCAGCGCGCAGACCGCATCGTCGAGCATCCGGGCGAGGACCACCGCGTTGAGGGCGCCATTCGCGTCCACCGCCGCCTTGTCCCGGACGAGAACCACTTTCGCCCGGGCCGAACTTGGCGGCCGAGGCGAAGGCGTGGGCGGGGCCGCTGGTTTTGCCTGCCCGTCCTTGGCCTGTTCCTCGGGGACGCCGAACACCGACGGGGTCAACGCCGCACCCGCCGACGCCAAGGCCGCGATCCGGATAAACTTCCGCCTCGAGACTTCCCTCTCCTTCTCGCTCATGGCTTCATCCCCTCTACGAGATGCACGGTCGCTTCGAGCCGTTTCAGGCACGCGAGCGCCTCCGGCGCGTCGGTAACGACGATGACGAAGGGCCCCAACGACGTGGCGGCGGAGAACCCCTTGTCGCTTTTAACGGCCTCGGCGGGCTTGGCGCCCGGGGGGAAACGGGACGCCATGAGCGCCGCGAGGGCCTTCTGGGCCGCAGGCGGGTCGGCGAGGCGCGCCACCAGGACGCGTTCCGGAGAGCCCTTGGGACCATATCTCGCGGTCACGGCCTCGCACCTGGGGGGAAGCCCGAGTGGGTTGCCCTGGGTCTTGGGCTCGACGATCTGGAGCAGGAGGGGCGAACGCACGTAGCGGAGGGAGCGGGGGCGCTGATCCCCGTCGGGGAGCGCGCGGGCCAGCGCCGGCTCCTTGCCTTGGGGTCCCAACCCAGAGGCCACCGCCTTGCCCAGGGCGAGAACGGCCTCCCGCGAAGCGGGGGTCTCGCGCTCCGCCTGCACGAAGCCGAAGTAACCGCCCTGCCAGAACCTGAGGAGACCGCCGCCGTACTCCGAGCCCTGGCCCACCCCCGCCTCCTCGTCCTCGCGTTCGAAGGTGAAAGCCCCGTAGGCGCCCGCCGGTGCATCCATTTCGAAGAGATCAAAGGTGATGTCCGGCTCCCCGGGCATGGAATACCTCTGGACCTGCAGCGACGCGAGGCCGTACTCGAGGTAGACCTCCGCCCCGCCGTCCAGTTCATCGTAGACGCTCTGGCGGTCGAAGGATCGGGTCGCGCCGCTGGCCCTCCACCCCGACACCGAAGGCGGAAAAGGGGACGCGGTCGCCGCCAGGGCGTCATGCGCCGTGCCCCACAAGGAGAGGATCAGGAACAAGAGCGGTGTGACGGCTTGGGAGAGGCGCATGGAGGAACCCCCGGAAGAGATGATCCTGCCAGCCAGGTTCGATCGTATTTTAGCACGCCGGGAATATGCCCCGGCGCCGTCACCCTGGTCCAAGGGGCGCATGACGGAAACCTTCCAGAACCCTGCCCGGCTCAAAATGCCTCGGGGGTGCCCGCTCCGCCTCTCCGCCAAAGACGTACCGTCCCCGACCTCCGGTGGAGAGCCCCGAGATCGCACCGCTTCGCCGGGCTTTGGGTGTGCGCGCCGGTGGAAGGATTGTGAGAGAATGGTGTTGCTTATAGCCCGGAGATGGGACATGGTCGAGAAGAAGATCACCATACCTGAGTCGGGGTCCGAACTGCCTGCGTGCGAGTTCGACACGAATAAGCTCATGCCGCGTCTGGCCGAGACCATTCGGGGGGAGGTGGCCGCCGTGCCTCCCGTGGTCGAGCGGATCATGGCCTTTGTGGCCGAGATGGGCTGCGCCGCGGGCCAGGAGTTCGAAATCCGTCTCGCCATCTCGGAGGCCCTGGCCAACGCCGTGGAGCACGGATGCGAATACGATCCTCGCAAGATGGTTCAGATTTGCGTGGAGTGCGACCCCGCGCGAGGCATGCTGATCGTGGTCCGTGACCCGGGACAGGGGTTCGATCCCAGCCAGGTTCCCAGCCCCATCGAGGGGGAGCAGCTTTTCCGCGCAGGGGGAAGGGGAATCTTCCTCATCAACCAGCTCATGGACGAGGTCCACTACCGCCGCGGCGGCACCGAGATCCGCATGGTCAAGCGGGACGCCGTACCGGGGGGGATTGAGCGACGTGAAGAGTGAGGAGTGAGGAGTGAGGAGTCAAAAGTGAGAAGTGAAAAGTGAAAAGTGAGAAGTGACAGTAGAAATCCGGCGTCCCGATCCGCTGTTCATCCTGCTCCCTGCTCCCCTGCTCCCCGCTCCCGACCTCGCGCCTCGCCTGCCTCACGGCACCAAGAACAGCCGGTCGAGAAACAGCCTCGGATTGACGTTGTAGACGAGCTGGCCGGGCGCCTCCGCGAGGCGGTCGGCGAGCCGCTGGAGGCCTCCCAATCCGCGAGCCTGGCCGGCGGCCAAGAGGGCGGGGCGCAGGTCCAGGTGGATGCGGGGCTCCAGGCCGAGTCCTGTCCGGATGGCGTCGCGCGTGAGGCTGAGCGCGAGGCCCGCCACGGCCCGCGGCGGATCCTTCGCCAGAGATTCGAGCACCGGGTTCAGTTCGGGGAAGGCGGCCGCCGACAATCCCTTCTCCATGAGTGCCGCCAGCCCCGTGCGCTGGGCCAGGAGCGCCCGGATTTTTGTAAGCCTCCAGCAGCCCCGGGCATCCCCCCGCCATGGCGAGGGCCAGCTCCTTTTCGACGCCCGCGACGCCCCGGGACTCGAGGGCCTCTTCCATCTCCGGGCGGCCCACGGGCTGCAGCGCCATTTCCTGGCACCGGGAACGGATCGTGGCCAGCAGCCCGGACGGGTTGGCCGTCACGAGGAGAAACTGAACGTAGGACGGGGGTTCTTCGAGGGATTTGAGGAGAGCGTTCTGTGCGTTCGCGTTCATGGCGTCCGCGGGTTCGATGATGAACACGAGCTTCCTGCCCTCGTAGGGAGGCAGGCCGAGGGGCTCCAAAACATCATCGCGGATCTGGTCCACCACGATTTCCTTGCGAGGCTTGCCCTTGTCGTTGAGCTCGAAGGTGATCTCCCTCAGGTCGGGATGGATCGACCGGCGCGTTTTTCTGCAGGGACCGCACGCCCCGCAGGCCCCGGGAGAGGGTGCCTCACACTCCAACGCGGCGGCGATCATGCGCGCGAGCGTGGTCTTCCCCACGCTGGTGGGCCCCGCAAGGATCAGGCTCTGGGGCAGAACGGACTTTTCCAGGCTCCGACCGATCACGTGCACCTGCTCCGCGTGCCCGATCAGCTCCTCGAAGCGGATCGGGATCCTGACGTCTTCGGCCGGAACTTCAACCGTCTCTTTCTTCTTTTTCGCCATGAGGAAAGTCCTTTACCACAAGACGAGGCACAGAGGATGAGGGGTCAAATCGTAGTGCATTTAATCGCTGCCGCCATGCTGGATCTTCAGACCGGGGCGCGCATCCAGGCTGACACATCTTTGATCGCTATTTGCCATCAGACTTTTGGCCCGCACGGCTCGCTCGGATCAACCCCCTCATTTATCCAGCCATTCAAAGCATGTCTAGGCTGATCCAGTCCTTCTTCGCTGCCTCTGTGTCTCTGTGGTTCAGCCTTTTTTGCGCACGGCGGCGATGGAGGCCTGCTGGGCGACCCTGCCCGCGAGGTCCCGGAATGCCGCGGCGACGGCGGAATCGGGCGCGCCGAGCACCACGGGCGTGCCGTCGTCCCCCGCCATTCGCACCGAACGGGTCCAGGGGGATGGCCCCCGAGGAAGGGCACGCCCATCTCGGTGCGCCGTGCGCTCGCCGCCGCCCCTGGAGAAGATGTCCGAGTCGCCCTGGCAGTGCGGGCAGACGAAGTAGGACATGTTCTCCACGATGCCGAGGACGGGCACGTTCACCTTCTGGAACATGGCCAGCCCCTTGCGCGCGTCGATGAGGGCCACCTCGTTGGGCGTGGTGACGATGACGGCGCCCGAGAGCGGGACCTTCTGCGTCAGGGTGAGCTGGGCGTCGCCGGTGCCCGGAGGGAGGTCCACCACCATGTAGTCCAGCTCGGGCCAGTCCACGTCCTTGAGGAGCTGCTCCAGGGCCTTCATGACCATGGGACCGCGCCAGATGACGGGTTCGTCCGGGTCCAGGAGGAAGCCCAGGGACATGACCAGCATGCCGTGGGCTTCGATGGGTACGATGAGGTTGCGCGTCTCGTCGATGCGCGGCTTGTGGTCGACGCCGAGCATGACGCCCATGGAGGGGCCGTAGATGTCCGCGTCCAGGAGCCCCACGCGGGCGCCGGTCAGCGCCAGCGCCGCCGCGAGGTTGGCGGCCACGGTGGACTTGCCCACGCCGCCCTTGCCCGAGGCCACGGCGATGGTGATTTTCACCTGCGGCAGGAGGTTCTCGATGAGCGGCGCGCGGGAAGCCGCCGTCACCTCGGCGTCCATGATGACCTCGATGGTCTTCACGCCGGGAAAGGCCGCGGCCAACACCTCTTCGGCCTGAGCCCTGAAACGCTCTTTGACGGGGCACGCGGGGGTGGTGAGGACGATGCGGAGCGAGATGGCCGTCTCGCTCGCTTTGATGTCCTTCACGAAACCGAGCGTGACGATGTCCTTGTGGAAATCGGGGTCTTCGATGACGCGCAGGGCGTCCAGGATGGATTGTTCGGTGATGGGCATGGGGTTCCTTTCTCTGGGATGAGGCAATTAGGCGATTAAGCGACTAAGCCAATAGTGAGCGAGAGCGCTGAAGCTGTCCTATTTATCTTTGCGCTCTCGCGTCTCGCGTCTCGCGTCTCGCGTTCTTCTCACTCCAACGACCGCGTGGTCGTCCCGACGATTTTCAGGGCCAGTAGCTTGGCCTGCTCGTAGTCGCCCTTGAGGAGGAGCGTGGTGACCTCCGGGCGCGTGAGCTGGGCCACGACCTTTTCGCGGAAGACCTCGTCGGTGGCGCCGTCGAATACTAAGCCCGCGAAGCTCCGACGCCAGCTTGAGCAGCCCGCCGAAGAGGCCCTCGAGTCTCCCGGACGAAGTCCTCCGCCAGGTCGGCCTCCCAGGGCCGACGCCCCCCGCGCCCCAGACGGCCATGGAGAGGGGCGCGCCGGGGAACCACACGGGAAACGCTCAGCGTGGAGCCCCTCGCATCCAGCGAATCCCAGAGCGGCACGCCGCTCCCCTCCAGGTCCTTCCGGGCCGCGTCCCGCCAGGCGGGAGGGCAGGCCGAGGTGATGAAGACGAGGGAGGACTGCCGGAGGCTCGGCGCGGCGGGAGGGACCGTGGCTGAGCTGGATCCCGGGGAATCCCTTCAGCGGTCCGCCCCCCGTGGGCTCGTGGAGGACCACCGGCCACGACACCCGCGAGAGGTCCTGGAGGACGGGCAGCGACCTCGGGCCCCGCACCGAGGATGCGCGCGGGCTTGCCGGCGGGCGGAGCGAGGAGGAGGGGAATCATCTCACATCCCCGCCGGGATCTGCTCCCGCAGGTCGGCGTAGAGCGGGAAGCGCGAGCACATGAACTCGACCTCGGCCCGGATGGCCGCAAGGACCGTTTCGTCGGCGTGGCCGCGCAGTGCCCTGTCCATCCATCCGGCGATCTGGACCATCTCCGCCTCCTTCATGCCGCGGGTCGTGATGGCCGGTGTCCCCACGCGGACGCCGGAGGCGACGAAGGGCTTCTGCGTGTCGAAGGGGATGGTGTTCTTGTTCACGGTCATGCCGGCCTTCTCCAGCGCCGCCTCCGCCTCCTTGCCCGTGATGCCCTGGGAGAAGACATCCACGAGCAGGAGGTGGTTGTCGGTGCCGCCCGAGACGATGCGCCAGCCCCTGCTTGGCCAGTTCGTCGGCCAGGACCTTGGCGTTGGCCACGACCTGCGCCGCGTAAGCCTTGAATTCCGGCGTGGCGGCCTCGCGAAGGCCACGGCCTTGGCGGCGATGATGTGCACCAGGGGCCCGCCCTGGATTCCCGGGAAGACGGTCCGGTCGAGGTCCTTGGCGAACGCCTCCTTGCAGAGGATGAGCCCGGCGCGGGGCCCGCGCAGGGTCTTGTGCGTGGTCGTGGTCACGAAGTGGGCGTAGGGCACGGGCGAAGGGTGAACGCCCCGCCGCCACGAGGCCCGCGACGTGGGCCATGTCCACCATGACCAGCACGTCGTTGGCGTTCGCCATCTCCCAGATGCGCGGGAAATCGATGAACCGCGGATAGGCGCTGGCGCCCACCACCACCAGCTTGGGGTTGATGGGCTTTCATGAGCCCTTCGAGGGCCTCGTAGTCGATGGTCTCCGTGTCCCTGCGTACGCCGTAGGGGATGAACTTGTAGAGCTTGCCCGAGAAGGAGAGCGGGTGCCCGTGGGTGAGGTGCCCGCCGTGGCTCAGGTCCATGCCCAGGACCGTGTCCCCCGGCTGGAGGACCGACATGTAGACGCCCATGTTGGCCTGGGAGCCGCTGTGGGGCTGGACGTTGGCGTGTTCCGCGCCGAAGAGGGCCTTGGCGCGCTCGATGGCCAGCGTCTCCACGTCGTCGGTGTAGATGCACCCGCCGTAGTAGCGCTTGCCTGGGTAGCCCTCGGCGTACTTGTTGGTGAACACCGAGCCCGCCGCTTCGAGCACCGCCTCCGAAACGAAGTTCTCGCTGGCGATCATCTCCAGGTGGTCGTTCTGGCGATGGAGCTCGTTCGCGATCGCCCGTCCGATCTCCGGGATCCGCGCTCCCATAGGTTTTCGATCTTCATCGACTACCCCCATTTCAGCAGATGGCGAATTGGGTAATTGCGGATTGTCGAATTGTGAGCCAGGAACCACGCGGATCCCGTTCGTCATACATTCGACTCCAGTTCGCCATTCGACCACATTCCACATGCGCATCTCATTGATCCATCTTCTCCACGCGCGCTGGTGCCTCCCGCCCTCGAAGGGCGTCGTCCATCCAGACCTTGAGAACCTCCTCTGCCAGGCCCGTCCCCATGAGACGTCCGGGAAGGCAGAGCACGTTGGCATCGTTGTGGAGCCGGGAGAACCGGGCCAGATAGAGGTCCATGCACAGCACCGCCCGGATCCCCTTGAACCGGTTGGCGGCCATGCTCATTCCCACGCCCGAGCCGCACACCAGAATCGCCCGCTCGGCGTCGCCGGAGAGGACCTTGCGGCAGGCCGCCTGGGCGAAGTCGGGATAATCCACCGACGCGCCGCCGTGCGTCCCCACATCGTCGATCTCATGGCCCTGTCCGGTGAGGAGTTTCTTTACGAACTCCTTCATCTCCAGCCCCGCGTGGTCGCTCCCCATGGCAATCTTCATAGCCGGCTCCAACAATAGGGTCTAGCATACCGCTCGGCAGGGTTTAAAAGGAAGGGAGCGGGGCGCCGTACCGGTCATTCTGAGTCCGCCTTTGCATCGGACTCCCCGGGAAGAATCTCAAACGGTGGCTTTGCAGGACCTCGGATCGAGATTCTTCAGGGGACCAACCGCGAAAGAGCCTTCAGAATGACGGAGGGTATGCTATACTTTTTATAGACGAGGGCACGCCAGCAGGCCAAGGAGGGCTTCCCATGTGGGCGAGGATCAGCAACCTGTTCAAGGGCTTTCTGAGTCTCTTCATCAGCGGCCTGGAGAAGCAGAACCCGCGGGCGCTCATCGAGGCCGAGAAGGAGAACCTCGCGCAAGCAGATCGCCCGGTTCAACGACAGCCTGGCCACCCACGCCGGGTTCTGCGAGCGCCTGATGCGGCAGATCAAGAACCTCGAGGCGCAGGAGCGCGACCTGGCCGCCAAGGCCGCCGCCAACCTCAAGGTCGGCAACCGCGCCGCCGCCGGCCAGTACGCCCTCCAGCTCAAGACCGTCAAGGAGCAGCTCGAGGAGAACCGCGAGCCAGCTCAAGGCCGCCGAGGAGACCTACAAGAAGCTCGTCAAGTCCCGCGACGTGGCGGTGCAGCGAGGCCCAGGCCAAGATCGAGAGCCTCAAGCGCATGCTCACCGAGACCGAGATGCTCGAGGCCCAGGCCGAGCTCCAGGAGATGGCCCAGGGCATGATCTCCTCCATCGGCGGCTCCGGCGACACGATGGCCCGCGTCGAGGAGTACCTCACCGAGCGGCGCGACAAGGCCGCGGGCCGGGCCCGGGTGGCCTCCTCCTCCATCGACTCCTCCAAGGTGGAGCTCATGGAGGCCGAGCAGCAGGCCCTGGCGGACCAGGCCCTCACGGAGTTCGCCGCCACCTACGGCCTCGAGATGCCTGCGGCCCCGGCGCAAGCGGCCCCGGCCGCGGAGGCGGCCGCTCAGGCGCCCGTGCGCCGCCCGCCAAGGACATGGGGCCGGCGGTGAAGGAATAGAGACGGCACGAGCCACGAGGCAACGAGAGCGAGCGAAGAAGGAGGACGGAATGAAGGGGTAACGGAGCGGCATGGTCAGGACTCGGTAAATGTCCTGCAGTCCCTGATCACGCATCGCTCATCGACGCAGAAGGGAGACCTGCCATGGCGGACGAGCAGAAAGTCGGAATGACCGTGCTGGGCAAGATCGTCCTGGTCCTCTTCGTCCTCGCTCTGCCTGGGCGGAGCCGCCTTCTACTTCCAGGACATCATCCTGCCCCGAGGCGCCAAGGGCGGGGACAAGAAGGTGGACCTGGACGCCTTCCGGACCCAGGTGGGCAAGGTGGAGGCCCCCGACACCAAGGGCATCACCACCGTCAACGAGTACACCTACGTGCCCTCCGAGAAGCTGCCGCCCGTCAAGGGCGTGAGCGGCCTACAAGTGGGACCCCAAGGAGAAGGTGGTCCAGTTCCCCATCAACGTCTGGATCGGCTGGCTGCCCATCGTGGCCGCCAACCACGGCTTCTCGCCCAACACGGAGAGCATCTTCTTCAAGGAGTACGGGTTCAAGGTCAACCTCAAGCTCATCGACGACCCGGTCGTGGCGCGCGACGCCTACGCCGCGGGCGAGAGCCACATCCTCTGGGGCACGCTCGACATGATGGTGCTCTTCGCCCCCGACCTCATGAAGGACTCGCGCACGGCGCCCCGCATCTACCAGCAGATCGACTGGTCCAACGGCGGCGACGGCATCGTCGTGCGGGGCAACATCCACTCGGTGAAGGACCTCAAGGGCAAGGTCGTCGTCTACGCCCAGAACAGCCCGTCCCAGTACTTCATCAACAACCTCCTGCTCCAGGCCGGGCATCCAGCCCGGCGAGGTGACCCACAAGTACACCGCCACGGCCTTCGAGGCCGCCGCGGCCTTCGTCGCGGACAAGCGCATCGACGCCTGCGTCTCCTGGGCGCCGGACATCTACAACATCCCCGAGAAGGTGCCGGGGACGCGCATCCTCACCACCACCGCCGAGGCCAACAAGCTCATCGCCGACGTGTGGGCCGCCCGCGCCGACTTCGCCAAGGACCACCCCGAGATCATCAAGGGCCTCGTGGCGGGCATCTTCAAGGGCATGGAGCAGCTCGAGCGACCCGGGCTTCAAGGCCAAGGCCTTCCAGTGGATGGCCGAGGGCTACGGCATGCAGGTGGACGAGGTGCAAGGGCATGGCAGAACGACGCCCACTCCACCAACTTCGCCGAGAACAAGGACTTCTTCCTGAACCAGAACGACCCGGCCAACTTCGAGCGCACCTGGAAGAACATCACCTTCGTCTACCGCGAGCTCGACCTCATCGGGACGCCCGTCGCGCTTCGACGAGGTCATGGACTTCTCGGTCATCAAGCAGCTCGAGGCCGAGGGCGCCTTCAAGAACCAGAAGGACGAGTACCGGACCACCTTCGCGCCGACCACCTACAGCAAGGTCCCGGCCGAGGCAGCCCATCCTCACCCAGACCATCCGCATCAACTTCTACCCCAACTCGGCCAACGTCTACGAGCCGCAGCACGACGACGTGGGCGCCCCGGTCCCCAACACCCTCTACGACCCCAGCGTGGAGGCCACCCTGGAGAAGGTGGCGCGCCTGGTCGGGCCAGTACGAGCGGGCGGTGATCGCCGTGGTGGGCCACGCCGACTCCTCCATGAAGGGCAAGGGGACGCGCTACGAGGACGTGAAGCAGCTCTCCCTCGACCGCGCCGCCGCCGTGAAGAAGGCCCTGGTGGCGAAGTACAAGTTCGACCCCAACAAGTTCGTCGGTCGAGGGCAAGGCGTGGGACGTGCCCGGCGAACCCCGACGACCCCATGAACCAGGCCCTCAACCGCCGGGTGGAGATCTCGGTCTACCCGCCCGAGGCGAAGTGAGCCCCGGCGATGGCTGAAAAAGATTCGGCGGGGAAAACCCCGGCCGCGCAAGGTCTTCGGCTTTGGGCATCCGGGAGGCCATCCCCCAGTGGATGACGTTGGGGCTTCGGCGTCATCCCGATCGCCCTGCTCCTGCTGGCCTGGTTCGCGTGATCACGGCCGGCGCCGCCGAGGAGCGCGATCATCTCGCCCACCATCCTGCCCAGCCCGATGGAGGTGGTCCGCTCCTTCCCCGAGCTCTGGTTCGACCGGGCCCTCATGCGCAACCTCGTCGATCTCCCTCGGGCCGGGTGGTCGGGGGCTTCGCCCTCGCGGTGGCCATCGTCTTCCCCCTGGGCGCTCCTCATGGGCTCCTTCACGAAGGTCAAGGCCGCGTTCTCGCCGCTCTCCGTGCTTCGGCGCCTACCTGCCCATCCCCGCCCTGGTGCCCCTGACCCTGAGCCTCTTCGGCACGGGGGAGATGCAGAAGATCATCTTCCTGGCCCTCGCCTTCTCGCATCTACCTGCTGCCCCTGATCGTGGCGCGCCGTGGACGGCGTGGACGACATGTACCTCAAGACCGCCTACACCCTCGGGGCCAGCCGGCGGCAGGCGGTGGGCAAGGTCCTCCTGCCCATCTGGCGTGGCCGGACATCTTCCGGGCCCTGCGCATGGGGTTCGGCGTGGGCTGGAGCTACATCCTCCTGGCCGAGATGGTGGACATCGGCAAGGGCGTCGGCGGCCTCATCATCACCTCGCAGCGGCGCGGCCCGCGGGAGCACATCTACCTGATCCTGCTCTGTCATCGTCGTCATGGCCTTCCTCACGGACAAGCTCTGGGCCACGGTCGGAACGGGCGCTGTTCCCCTACCGGGAGGAGGGACGATGAGCGCCCAGGAGACGCCCAGGCCGCCCGCGGCCAACCTCCCGGCGGTCGTGGAGTTCCGGGACGTCACCAAGACCTTCAACCCCGGGACGCCGCGCGAGTTCACGGCCCTCAAGGACGTGACCTTCCGCGTCGAGGACATGCCCGACTTCGGCGAGTTCGTCGCCATCGTGGGCCCCTCCGGGTGCGGCAAATCCACGATCCTCAACCTCATCCACGGCTTCCCCGACGTCTACCCGCCCACCACGGGCGAGGTCCTGGTGCGGGACAAGCCGGTCGACGGGTCCCGGGCGCGACCGGGGCATGATCTTCCAGAAGTACAGCTGCTTCCCGCACCGGACGGTCCTGCGAACGTCACCTTCGGCCTCGAGCTGAACCAGGGGGAGCTGGGGCTGTCGCGCTCCGCCATGGAGGACGATGGCCGCTGCAGTGGATCAAGAAGGTGGGCCTGGCGGGCCACGAGCGCAAGTACCCGCACCAGCTCTCGGGCGGCCAGCAGCAGCGCGTGGCCATCGCCCGCGTCCTCGTCCTCAAGCCGCAAGATCATCCTCATGGACGAGCCGTTCTCGGCCCTCGACGAGCCGACCCGCTACGAGATGCAGCGGCTCATCATGGACCTCTGGCACGAGGTCGAGGCCACGGTCTTCATCGTCACCCACTCCATCGCCGAGGCGGTGTACCTGGGCGACCGCGTCTGGGTCATCACCCCGGCGCCGGGGCGCATCGGGAAGGAGTTCCAGGAGACCATCCCCCACACGCGGAACGAGGACCCCATCACCGCGCAGGAGAGCAAGGCGTTCAAGGATGTGGTGGCCGAGGTGGCCCACGCCTTCCGGGAGCTGGAAAAGGCTAGAATGAGCCGACCATGCCGGCGTTCGGATTCTGGGACTACGTGAAAGCCGCCTTCATGCGACGGGCCCACCTGCCCGGTCTCGGCCACATGCCCCTCAACCTCACCGGGCTTGCGGGCATCGCCCTTCTGGGACTTTGGAACCCCGGGTTCTGGCTCCTGGGTGCGGGCATCGAAGTGGCCTACCTCGTTCTGAAAGCCAGCAGTCCCCGCTTCCAGAAGCTGCTCCAGGGAGAGGCTCTCCTGCGCCAGCAGAGGGGCGGGACGCAGAAGATCCAGACGGCCGCGCAGTCCCTCACGCCGCCCTCCCTGGAGCGTTACCGGCGCCTCCTGGAGCAGTGCCGGATCATCCTGGGCATCCAGGGGCCGGTGGATCCGTCGGGCGACGCTCGGCGACCTTCGGGGCGGAAGCCTCAACCAGCTCCTCTGGCTCTTCCTGCGCCTCCTCACCTCGCGCGAACTCATGCATCGGCGACCCTCGGGCAGGTGAACCGCCAGGCGCTGGAAGCGGATGTGGCGAGGCTCCAGGAACGGCTGGCCCAGGCCGGGACACGACAGCCCCGCTGGCCCGCTCCCTCAAGGCGACCCTGGACATCCAGTCCAAGAGGCTGGAGAACCTCGCCAAGGCCAAGACCAACCTGGAAGTGGTGGAATCGGAGCTGGACCGGATCGAGCAGCAGGTCCGCCTCATCCGCGAGGAGGCGGCGGTCTCGGGAGGTCCCGAGTTCATCTCCGCGAAACTGGACGCGGTCTCCGCCACCCTCAGCGAGACTTCCCAGTGGATGGACCAGCACGCCGAATTCTTCTCCTCCCTGGCGGTGGACGAACCCCCAGGGGGAGCCCTCGCGGCGCCCGTACCCGCCTCCGAAGCGGCGCCACCCGCCGCGCTCCCTACCACGCCTCCTGCCAAACCGCCTGCCCGGAAGCAGCGCGAAGGCGGGTGAAGGAACCAGGACCTTTTCACCACAGAGGCAAAGAGGAGACGGAGGAACCCCTTTCTTGGTCAAGACAAGAGGATGTACATGCCGTGGCAGCAAGGACAAGCGCTGCTAGAGGATTTGGGGGGGCATAACCTGTCCGTTGAGTTTCCTTTTCTCCGCGGTCTTGGTGCCTCTGTGGTGAACATTATCTTTGGAGTCTTCCATGGCGAATGACGCTCTGGCGAATTGGGCTCAGGAGATGCGGCAGGTGTTCCGCTCGGGCACCACGAGCCAGTTCGTCCTCTACGGGAACATCTTCGACCTCCAGCCCGCCCCCGACGGACAAGGGCGGGATCGCAGTACGTCTCCCTCCGGCAGGTTCCTCACGGAGGTCATGTTCGCCCCCTTCGACGTGGTCCTCCTCTACGACCGCGGCAAGGGCATCCGGGTGCGCAAGGGCGGGCGACCACTTCCACCGCTTCCTCAAGGCCTTCGACACCTTCCAGGGCACCTCGTGGGCGGCCCTCCCCGACGCCGGTCCCGACAAGATGGAATCCCTGGACCTCTCGGGCCTCCTGCCCCGGGAACCCAAGCGGGCCCTCGAGCTCATCGACCGGTTCCTGCGGGCCGGCCTGGCGCGGACGAAGATCGTCGACGGAAAAGCCGTGGCGGACCCCCTCAAGGTGGCCGTCCTCATCGACTACGCCCACTACATCGCTCCCGCGGGGGAGCCGCTCTACGTCTCGGGCGACCTGAGCCAGTCCCTCATCCAGATCCTGGACTGGTCCAGCGACCCGGCCATCACGGGGGCCTTCGTGGCCACGGTCCTCATCACCGAGAACCTCTGGCGGACCTCAACGGCCTGCTGGTGGAGAACCCCTACTGCGCCAAGATCCAGGTTCCCCTGCCTGAGGCGGCGGACCTGCGCCAGTACATCTCGGACGCTCACCGCCGCGACTTCGGACTTCGACGCCCTCTGCGAGGTCTCCCGCGAGGACACTCGCCGAGCAGCTCGTGGGCCTCTCCCGCGTCAACGTGCGGAACCTCGTCCAGCGGGCCCTCACGCGCGGCGAGAAGATCACCGCCAAGTACCTCCTCAGGGTGAAGAAGGAGCTCATCGAGCAGGAGGCCTTCGGACGCCTCGAATTCCTCGAATCGACCCGGACCCTGGACGACGTGGCGGGCCACGTGGCAGGCCAAGGCCTGGCTGCGGCAGGACGCGGCCCTCCTGCAAGCGGGGCCGGACCCAGGCCATCCCCATGGGCTACCTCCTCACGGGACGCATCGGCACGGGCAAGACCTTCCTCGTGCAGTGCCTCGCGGGCGAGGTGGGCATCCCCTGCGTCGAGCTCAAGAACTTCCGCGACAAGTGGGTGGGCGCCACCGAGGGCAACCTGGAGAAGGTCTTCACCGTCCTCCACGCCCTGGGGCAGGTCATCGTCTTCGTGGACGAGGCCGACCAGGCCACGGGCAAGCGCGGGGCTCGAGCGAGGGCGACTCGGGGCTCTCGGGGCGCATCTACGCCATGCTGGCCAAGGAGATGAGCGACACGAACAACCGGGGCAAGATCCTCTGGATCTTCGCCACGAGCCGGCCCGACCTCCTGGAGGTGGACCTCAAGCGCCAGGGGCGCCTGGACGTGCACATCCCCCTCTTCCCGCCCGACGACGCCGAGAGCCGCAAGGGGCTCATGGCGGGAATGGCGCGCAAGCTCAAGATGGACATCTCGCCCGAGGACCTGCCGGTCCTGCCCGACAACGACCAGATCGGCGGCAACGAGATGGAGGGCCTCCTCGTGCGCGCGCTGCGGGACTTCGAGACCCAGCCCGAAAGCGGGCCCAAGCGTACCCTGAAGGACATCCTGGCCGATGTCGTGGCCGACTTCCGCCCCTCGGCCCACACCGAGCGCCTCGAGCTCATGGACCTGCTCGCGGTGAAGGAGTGCACCGACACCCGGTTCCTCCCCGAGCGTTTCAAGAACCTCTCCCTCGCCCAGGTCAACGCCCGCATCGAGGCCCTCAAGCGCGCCATGGGGGAGTAAAGAGTTCCCATCCGAAATGCCGGATGGAAACTAGTGAGGAGTGAGGAGTGAGGAGTGAGGGGTGAGGAGAACGAGCGGGAGCAGGGAGCCGAGGCCGATTTCGCGTCGTCCGTTCTTTCCTAGTCCCCTAGTCCCCTAGTCCCCTAGTCCCCCAGTCTTTCAGTCTATGAGTCCCCTCTCCCGGAGTCATCCGTTTCATCGGGCCGCCTGATAGACAGAACGTTTCCTCCCCCGTCTATGCAGGCAGAGGGTGGCCCCATCCCCCACCCTCGTGTTCCCAACCTCCCTTCCCTCCTTCTCCACAGGGTCCGCCTCCGGGCGGACCTCTGTGGAGTAAGAAGTGAAAAGTCAAAAGTGAAAAGCAAAAGAAAGAAAATGGACACGCGGAGAGATCCGTTCTCCAGGCATATTGCCCGAGAAACCAACGCTGGCACCCGCGTGGCAATGACCTTGGGAATTGCGCCTCCCGCGCGGACCGGGTCAGACGCAAGGAAGCCACGCCCCGAGCGCCGGAGGCGTACTCCTTTCCGTACGTTGAGGACGCGAGGGGCGGGGCTGACACCGCAGGTGGTCCGAGACTGGCGGGGGCATTAATAACTAGCGCGCCGTGCGACGGGCTTCGCCCGCGCCGGGAGCCTATCTCAGACAAGGACATGGCCGCGACGGACGTTGGGCGGGATGCATGGCGAGGAAGCGAGCGAGGGCCGATGTGGTGCCATCGGATGAGCGAGCTGACAACGCCAGGCGCCCGGCCAGCCCCGTCCCTCCGGGCGCGGGCGGCGGGCGTCGCATCACGGCGTTGGCCTCCCTAGAAAGGGCACCACCCTGTCGTCGGTCGGCCGCCTTGTCCTGCTCGCCCGGCGCCGCGCGCGCGACCATGCTCCTGGTTTGGGATAGGCTCCTTTCGCAACCCATCCCAGAGGAGTTCAGCGGAGCGAGGCCCAGCCGAGCGAAGCGCCAAGAGGGGAGCGGAGCCTCCCTCTTGGAGGAAAAGGGAGGTGGGCCCGCCGTGGGGACGGCGGGCCCGGGGGTGGGAAGAGAAGGGGCAATAAGAGGGAGGGAATTACTTGGGAAGCGCCTGGGTGGTCGGAGCGGCCGCAGCGGCCTGCTTCGGTTCACCCTGCTGCTTCTTGGCGGCATGCTTCTTGGAACATTTCGACATGTCGCCCTTGGTGCATCCAGCCTTTTTCGTCTGTGCCTGTGCAACCGGGGCCGGCTCGGCGGGCTTGGTGGTGGAAGCGGACTGAGCCATGAGTCCCAAGGCCATGAGGCCGGTCATCGTCGCGATCGCCAGTTTCTTCATCGTCTCGTCCCTCCTTCAGGACGCGACTACAAAAGCAAAGGCGGTGCCAATTTGGGGAAGGGGCGATGATACGCTTGTTTTATATGATTGTCCGGCACACATGGGTCAAGAAGCATGGGTGCCGCGACCCGCGCTTCGTGCCAGCGTGGCACATGACACCCGTGCCATTCTGGCGCAAGGAGGAGGAAGCGGCAGCGGGGAGCGGAATGCCGAAGCAACGATCCACCGTCATCCCTTTCCTCGTCCCCTAAATTCCCTAGTCCCGTTGTGACTTAGTCCCTTACTCCCCACTTCCCCACTCACCTCATCACTTGCTCACCCCCGTCCATTTGCATTTCGCTCAATTGCGTCTCGCGTCTCGCGTCTTGCGTCTCGCCTAATCGCGTCTCGCGTCTTGCTAAATCTTGCAGAGATTCTCAATAGGAGCCAAAATATAAAGGTTGGAGCGGGAAATCCCGCCCCCGAGGAGAGGAGCCGACCGGATGGATACTCCCGAGAAAAAGACGCCCCGCAGGCAGTGGGAAGAGCGCACCCTCGATCCCCACCTGAAGAAGTACCCCGACCGCGAGGCGGATTACTCCACGATCTCCTCCCTCCCCGTCGAGCGCCTCTACTCCCCGGAGGACCTGGCGGGCACCGACTTCGAGCGGGACATCGCCTGGCCGGGCGAGTACCCCTACACCCGCGGCGTCCAGCCCTCCATGTACCGCGGCAGGCTCTGGACCATGCGCATGTTCGCCGGCATGGGCACGGCGGAGGACACCAACGAGCGGTTCAAGTACCTCCTCCACCACGGCCAGACGGGGCTCTCGCACGGCCTTCGACCTGCCCACGCTCATGGGCCGCGACAGCGACAGCCCGCTGGCGGACGGCGAGGTGGGCAAGGAGGGCGTGGCGGTCGCCACCCTGCGCGACATGGAGATCCTCTTCGACGGCATCCCCCTGGGCGACGTCTCCACCTCCATGACGATCAACGCCCCGGCGGCCGTGGTCTACGCCATGTACCTGGCGGTGGCCGAGAAGCAGGGCGTGCCCTTCAAGAAGCTGCGCGGCACCATCCAGAACGACATCTTCAAGGAGTACATCGCCCAGAAGGAGTGGATCTATCCTCCCGAGCCCTCCGTGCGCCTCATCGTGGACACCATGGAGTTCTCGGCGCAGGAAGTGCCCGCAGTGGAACACCATCTCCATCAGCGGCTACCACATCCGCGAGGCGGGCTCCACGGCGGCGCAGGAGCTGGCCTTCACGCTCGCCGACGGCATCGGCTACGTCCAGGCGGGGATCGAGCGGGGCATGCCGGTGGACGACTTCGCCCCGCGCCTGAGCTACTTCTTCAACTCGCACAACGACTTCTTCGAGGAGATCGCCAAGCTCCGCGCGGCGCGCCGCATCTGGGCCCGGCAGCTCAAGGAGCGCTTCGGGGCCAAGGACCCGCGCTCGTGGATGCTCCGGACCCACGTGCAGACGGCGGGGTGCTCGCTCACCGCCCAGCAGCCCATGAACAACATCGTCCGCGTCACCATTCAGGCCCTCGCCGCCGTCCTGGGCGGGTGCCAGTCCCTCCACACGGACTCCATGGACGAGACCCTCTGCCTGCCCAGCGAGCAGGCCGTCACCGTGGCCCTGCGCACCCAGCAGATCATCGCCGAGGAGAGCGGCGTCGCGAATACCATCGACCCGCTGGCGGGCTCCTACTTCGTCGAGTCGCTCACCAACGAGATGGAAAAGCAGGCCATGGCCTACATCACCAAGATCGACGACATGGGCGGCATCATCAAGGCCATCGAGGCGGGGTATCCCCAGCGCGAGATCGCCGAGGCGTCCTACTTGTACCAGAAGCAGGTGGAAGCGGGCACCAAGACCATCGTGGGGCTCAACAAGTACCAGATGCGAAGGAGAGGTGCCCATCCCCCTGCTCAAGATCCACCCCGAGGTGGAGGCCCGGCAGAAGGCACGCCTCGCCGAGGTCAAGCGCACGCGCGACGGGAAGGCCGTCTCCTCCGCGCTCCACGCCCTCACCTCCAAGTGCAGGACCGACGAGAACCTCATGCCCGCCATCCTGGACTGCGTCCGCGCCTACTGCACCGTCGAGGAGACCAGCAACGCCATGAAGGAGACCTTCGGCGAGTACCGCGAGACTTCCGTGTTCTAGAAGAAAGACATTCACCACAGAGGCACAGAGACACAGAGGAAGACTCTGAAAGATAGGTCAACGTATAGAACCTGGAAACGAACGGAAGTTAATCAATGTCTTAGGGCTTACAGGGAGCAGCACAAGGGACATTCAGGCTTTCCCTTGGTTGGGTTTCTCTTTTCTAAGAAGCCTCGTTGCCTCTGTGCCTCTGTGGTGAATAGCTGTTTTGGGGTTCTCTATGGACTGGATTCTGGGAATCGCGATCGGGATCGGGCTGGCGGCGGCGTGCGGGTTCCGGATCTTCGTCCCGCCGCTGGTGCTGAGCATCGCGGCGCTCTCTGGGCACTTGTACCTGGCCCCGGGATTTCAGTGGATGGGCACCTGGCCGGCCTTCACGGCCTTCGCCGTGGCCACGGCGCTGGAGATCGCGGGCTACTACATCCCCTGGGTGGACAACGTGCTCGACACCGCCGCCACGCCCATCGCCGTCGTGGCCGGCATCCTAGTCTCCGCCTCCACCATGACCGATGTGAGCCCCTTTCTGAAGTGGACCCTCGCCGTCATCGCTGGCGGTGGCGCCGCGGGTCTCGTCCAGATCCTCACCGTCAAGACGCGGGCGCTCTCCTCACTCTTCACGGGCGGCCTTGCCAACTGGGCCGTGTCCACCGTGGAGACGGTCTCCTCCACCTTCCTGTCGGTCCTCGTGGTCCTGATCCCCCTCCTCGCCCTCATCCTGCTCATCGCGTTCCTCGCCACCGCCCTGTTGTGGACGGCGAGCAAACGGCGACCCGTCTGAAACGAGGGCGGATCGCCTTCTAAGGCTCCCGCACGTAGCTGCAGAAGAAGCCCTCCAGGTCCCCGTTCTCCGTGTACACATCCAGACCGATGAAGGTGTAGCCTTGCTTGGCCATCTCCTGATGGAGCTTGGTCATCTTCTCTGCGGCGCCGTTCTTCCTGTTGAACCCGCTGATATCCACCCACACCGTCTTTGCGTCACGACCAGGATTAACGGCCGCAGGAGGGCTGGCGGGAGGAGTGGGACTGGCGGGGCTCGCCTGCTGGGCCGCCACCCAGTAGCCCGTCGTGAACAGCAAGAGCGCCACCCCAAGTAGCACTACCCGTCCAGCCCAAGATTGAACGATCCGCTGCCGCATGACTTCTGCCCTCCTGTGGACCTGAGTTTTGATCCTGAATTTTCATCCCTGCCCTCTGTGCCTCTGTGGTGAATTGTCTTGGAGTTCTTATGCTCGGCTTAAAAGTCCGCACTCCGCGCCCGGTTGGACGAGCCAGGGCTCTTTCCCCCGCCTGAAAAGCCGCGCGGGGAAGCTGCCGACGAGCTCGGTGCGGCCCCCTTCGACCTTGAGGAGGTCGCCCTCGGGGAGCCCGATGACCGTGACCTCGGGGTTCACCTCCACGAACTCGAGGATGCGGTCGGCCCGCGTCTCTCCGCCCAGGCCCGGCGGGTGGGCATCGGTGTAGTGCGGGTTGATCTGGAAGGGCACGAGGCCCAGCGCCTGGGTGCTGGGCGGCTCCACCACGGCCATGTCGTTGGTCGTGCGGATGGTGGGGCACGCCACGTTGGACCCGGCGCTCCAGCCCACGAAGGGAGCCCCCTTTCGCACCTTCTCCCCGATGAGGGGCAGGAGCCCCGTGCGGTGCAAGGTGTCGATGAGGTGCCACGTGTTCCCTCCCCCGATGACCACCGCGTCCGCGGACGCCAGCGCCGTGGTGGGGTCGGCGGACTCGTGGGCGGCGACCAGGTCGTAGCCCATCTCGCCGAAGCGCTCGCGCGCCATGCCGGCGTACTCGTCCCAGCTCATACGGACGCCCGCAAAGGGTACGAAGAAGAGAGTCCTCACCGAGGAGCCGAGAAAACCTTTGATGTGCTCCTCCGGCCACCCCAGCCACTTCTCCCCCACCATCGTCGAGTTGCTCATCAGCAGCAGGCGCGTCTCATCCATCCCATATCCTCCCATCCCGCTCCCCTCTAGGCCGGAGAGACCATGATTACCAAGTGGACCTTGGTGGCCTTCAGAAAATCGCGGATTTTCATCCTGGTCATCATGCAGAGGCGCGTGTGGTCGCTCTTCGCCCCGGCCTCGATGGTGTCATCGCCCGTGCACTGGAAGAGGACCGCGCCGGCGTCGTCGGTGAGCGCTGCCGTGCACGTGACTTTCATCTTGGCGGTCCCTGGATTGCTGTAGGCCACCTGAATCCGGGGATAGAATTTGTCGTCGGGATGGGATTTGCTGCGCTCGATGTCCTGGGCCTCGGGGAGGTTGCCGATGACGAACTCCTCCACCACCAGGGGCCCCGCGGGCAACTTGACGGATGTCGTCTCCCCCGCCGTCAGGGTGATCACCTTGTCCAGTGAGACAGGCACCTTGGACCCCGCTGCGAAGAGGGCCACCGTCGCGATGCAGAACAGGACAGCGCTCAAATGGACGATCCTTGTTCTCATGGGATCACCTCCATGCCCAGAGTGTAGCACTCCTGGAAACCCGCCTCCGCCTCCCTGCGGCCGCTTTTCGCTCTGGCGGATTCTTGTGTATACTCAAGGTCTTGGGAGGTACCATGGCGGAACATCGCTTGCGGTTGCTGATCGGCAAGGTGGGTCTAGACGGCCACGACCGGGGCGCCAAGATCATCGCCAGGGCGCTCCGGGACGCGGGCTACGAGGTCATCTACACGGGCCTGCACCAGACGCCCGAGCAGGTGGTGGCCACGGCCATTCAGGAAGATGTGGACGCCATCGGCCTGTCCATCCTCTCGGGGGCGCACAACACGCTCTTCCCCAAGGTCATCCGCCTGCTCCAGGAGCAGGGCGCCGAGGACATCGTGGTCTTCGGCGGCGGCATCATCCCCGACGAGGACATCCCCGGGCTCACCCAGGCGGGTGTCGCCAAGCTCTTCACGCCCGGGACCACGACCACCGATGTTCTGACTTTCGTCCAGAACGAGGTGGAACCCAGGCGCGCCGCAGCGCGAGCGTGACCCTCAGCCAACCGTTCCACGAGGAGAGCGCCCTTCCTGCAGGGGGGCTTCTCGTGCGCCTGGGCGGCCCGCACCGGCCCATGACGTTTAGGCGGGCGACCCTCTCGGCCCTCACCGACGCGGTGACCTCGTGGGAGGCGCGCCCCGATCTGCGCTGGGTGGCCTTCGCGGCAGCCTCGCCCACGACTTTCCTGGCGGGCGCGGATTTCAAGGAATTGGGCGCGCTGGACGCCGAGGGGGCCCACGCATTCTCGGCCATGGGTCAGGCGTTCTTTCACCGCCTGCGCGACAGCCGGCTCTGGTTCGTGGCCTGCGTGGAGGGCGCCTGCATGGGCGGAGGCCTCGACTTCGCCCTGAACTGCGACTACCGCATCGCCTCGCCCTCTGCGGCCTTCTCCCATCCCGGCCCCAGGCTGGGCCTCTTCACGGGCTGGGGCGGCACGGCGATCCTGCCCAGGAGGGGCGCCGGCGCCGTGGGAGACCTGCTCTCGGGCCGCCACAGGAGAGCCCGGCAAGCCCTCGCGGCGGGCTGGATCGAGGAGGTGGCCGCCCGCCCCGTGGCGCGCGCCGTCACCCGAGCCCGGTCCTCCTCCCGCCTGGATCTCGCGCGGATCAAACGGCTGCGCCGCGCCGAGGGGCTGCCGCTGTCCGTCGCCCTGGAATACGAAAGGCTCCTCGCGCTGGAGCCACCCGGCGGCGCGTGATAGCATGAGGTCATCGGGAGCTGGAAGCTGCGAGCCGGGAGCAGAGCGATGAAAAACCTTAGTCTTGAGACTGTCCTCTCGCCTTTCGCGCGCCGCCGGCGTTTCCGTTCTTCCCGACCCCATCGAATTCCTCCCGGGGCACTCTTTCCTCCTCCCTGCTCCCCGCTCCCCGCTCCCGGCTCCCCTGGTCTCCCCCCAGCGGATAGCCCCATGACCTTCTGGGACGTTCTGCTGCTCGTGCTCTCGCTGGCGCTGGTAGTGGAAGGGCTCATGAAGGGCGCGGTGCGCCTCGGGTTCGGCCTGGCGGGGCTGGTGGCCGGATACCTCTATGCCGGGTACTTGGCGGACCGGGCCGCCGGTTATCTCACCTTCCTCGTGGAGCACCTGCGGCGCCCCGTGGCCCTGGCGGCGGGGTTCTTCCTCATCTTCACCGTGTTCGTCCTGGTGGGCGCCATCGTCCACTCGGTGGTGAAGAAGTCCGGCCTGGGCTGCGTCAACCGTGTCCTGGGGGCGGTCCTCGGACTGGTGGCCGCCCTTTACGTGGCAGGCGGGCTCGTCCACCTCGCCGGGCGGCTCTCACCCGACTTCGCCGCCAAGGTGACCGCCGGCCCGGTGGTTCGTCTCATGGCCGACTGGGCCCTGGGGATGGAGGCGCTCATCCCTTCTCCGCCGGCGACCCGGACCGCGCCACCTCCGCCGGAAGGGCCTCTGACCCCTGAGAGCCCGCCCAACAAGCCCCCCGCGCCCAAGGGAGATGCCACATGAATTCCACCGCGCTCGTGCTCGGGCTGGTCGTCCTTGCGGGACTCATGGCCGCCGCGCTGCTGATCACGGCGATCCGCGCGGGAGCCTTGTCCCGTTCGGCTCTAGAGGCTCAGAGAGCGCTCGAAGCCCTCCGCGGAGAGATGTCGGGGCGCGTGGATACGCTGGATCGCCGGAGCGCAGAACTGCAGGGCCACATGACCCAGCAGCTCCTCTCCGTGCAGCAGCTCCTCCAGGAGCGCCTCGCCTCGCAGGAGACGGCGCTGCGCGAACAGCTCACCCACCAGGCCACTTCGCTCCAGGGCCAGACGGGCATCCTCCAGAGGGCCATGGAGGGCACGCAGACGACCCTCTCCCAGGTCACGGAAAAGATGGGCGCCATCCAGCAGGCCGCCGGTCTCATGTCGAACCTGGGGCGGGACATGGAGGAACTCCAGCGCCTCCTCAAGTCCCCCAAGGCCCGGGGCCAGATGGGCGAACTGGGCCTGGAGACCCTCCTGGGGGACATGCTCCCCAAGGACCGCGTCACCTACCAGTACGGATTCCCCGACGGACGGAAGGTGGACGCCGTCGTGCACCTGGACAAGGGCCTCCTTCCCATCGACGCCAAGTTCCCCATGGAAGATTTCCAGCGTTTCGTGGATGCCCCCCAGGAGGAGCGGCAGGCGGCGCGCAAGACTCTCCTGGGCAACCTCAAGAAAAAGGTGGACGACATCGCCAAGCTCTACATCCGCCCCGGCGACGGCACCCTGCCCCTGGCCCTCATGTACCTCCCCGCCGAGTCCCTGTACTACGAGGCCTTCATCGCGCGGGAGAAGGACGAGGACGACCTCTGGGACTACGCCTACAGAAAATCGGTCCTGCCCCTCTCGCCGGGAACACTCTCGGCCTACTTGAAGACCGTGGCCCTGGGCCTCAAGGCGGCGGCGGTGGAGCAGAACGCCCGGCAGGTCCTGGACCTGCTCACCACGCTCGAGCGGGATGTCCGGGCCTTTCACGAATCCCACGAGACCCTGGGCAGGCACATCGCCAACGCGCACCAGTCCTACGACAAGAACACCCGCTCCCTGGCCCAGTTCGAGAGCCACCTGGAGCGGGCGAAGGAATGGGGAGAGAACGCGGGAGCGGCGCAGACCGGACCTCCCGATGACACGCGGTATTAACGGCCCCCTTTATGGGGGGTCACGAAGGGCCACCATTTTTCTCGGGGGGGTAGGAAACCATGCTGATCGCCGTCACTTGCGATGAAAAATCTCTGGATGCGCCGGTGGCCCGCAGGTTCGGCAAGGCTCGCTACGTTTTTGTCGCCGACCCGGATTCCCGCGTCGTGCGCATCATCGACAACTCCGCGCACGCGGACCTGCACCTGGGTGCGGGCGCCCGCACGGCGGAGATGCTCGCCCGCTTCGGCGTGTCCTGGGTGGCCACGGGGGAGATCGGCGAGGAGTCCTTCCAGATCCTCGAAGGCAGCGGCGTGAAGGTGGTCTCCCACGCCACGGGATCCTGCCGCGAAATCCTCGACCGGCTCGCCGGCGGCGGGCTCCAGCCCACACCCGGGCCCGATCCCGGCGCCCGCTGCGAGCCGGAAGACTGACCGGCTGGACGATCGGGCGAGACGCGAGACGCTCGACGCTGAAGCGCTAGGCTAGGTCGGACCCTCCCTTTTACGCCCCCGCCGAGAAGCGCCGCGTGAGGCGCGTCTGGATCTTGTCGAAGGTGATGTAAAACACCGGGGTCACAAACAGCGTCAGAAACTGGGAGAAGATGAGCCCTCCCACAACCGCGAGCCCGAGGGGACGCCGGCTTTCGGCCCCGGCGCCCAAGCCGAGGGCGATGGGCAGGGTGCCCATGAGGGCCGCCATGGTCGTCATCATGATGGGCCGGAAGCGGATGACGCAGGCCTCGTAGATGGCTTCCGCGGCGCTCTTCCCTTCCTTGCGCTGAGCCTCGAGGGCGAAGTCGATCATCATGATGCCGTTCTTCTTCACCAGGCCCACCAGCATGATGATGCCCACGAAGGCGTAGATGGATAGGTCCACGCGGAAGATCGTGAGCGTGACCAGGGCGCCGAATCCCGCGAAGGGCAGGGCCGACAGGATGGTCAGCGGGTGGATGAAGCTCTCGTACAGGATCCCCAGCACCAGGTAGATGACCAGGATGGCAAGGAGCAGGAGCCACCCGAGGCCCTTCATGGAGGACTGAAACGCCTGGGCCTGCCCCTGGAAGCTGCCGGTGATCGTCGCGGGGAGCACCTGGGAGGAGAGCTTCTGGATTTGCACCACGGCGTCACCGATTGAGACGCCCGGCTTGAGGTTGAAGGAGATGGTCACGGAGGGGAGCTGGCCCGTGTGGTTGATCGCGAGGGGACCCAGGTCCTGCGTCAGCGTGGCCACGGACCTGAGGGGTACCAAGTCGCCCGAACTTGCGTGGACGTAGAGGGCGGACAGGGCGGCCGGATCTCTCTGATACTGGGGCAGGACCTCCATGATGACCTGGTAGGTGTTGTTAGGGGCGTAGATCGTGGAGATCTGCCGGGTGCCGTAGGCGTAGTAGAGGGTGTCCTCGACCTGTGCGGCGCTCACGCCGAGCGTGGCCGCCTTGTCGCGGTCGATGGTCACCTCCACCTGCGGGTTCTTGAGGAGCAGGTCGCTGACCACGTCCACGAGGCCGGGGAGGCCCTTCATCTTGGTTTCGAAAAGGCTGCCGTACTTGTAGAGCTCGTCCGTGTCGGACCCCTGGAGGGTGAACTGGTACTGGGCCTGGCCCGGCCGGCCGCCGATCTGGATGGGCGGCGGGTTCTGGATGAAGGCGAGGTACCCCGGGATGTGCGAGAGCTGCGGACGGAGGAGTGCGATCTCCTGGTCCACCGAGAGCTTGCGCTCGGACCGGGGCTTGAACCGAATGAAGGCGATGCCCTGGTTGCTGGCGAGGAACCCCCGGCCACCCACGGTGGAGAAGAACGCGTCGATGTCGGGGTTCTTCTGGAGGATGCGGTTCACCTCCTCGTGGTGCGCCACCATGGAGTCGAAGGAGATGCCCTCCACGGCCCGCGTGGCCACCATGGCGCGGCTCGTATCCTCGCTGGGGAGGAATCCTTTGGGGATGACCATGAAGAGCACCACGGTCAGGACGAGGATGACCCCCGAGAAGGCCAGCACGAGGCGACCGTGGCGCCAGTGGACCACTTGAGCCCCTTCTCGTACCTCCCGAGCATGCCGTTGAAGGCTCGCTCGGAGACCTCGTAGATGCGGCCGTGGTGGACCTCCTCCTGGTGCTTGAGGAACCGGCTGGAGAGCATGGGCGTGAGGGTGAGCGAGACGAAGCCCGAGATGAGGATGGCCACGCTGATGGTGACGGCGAACTCCTGGAAGAGCCGGCCCAGGATGCCCCCCATGAACAGGATGGGGATGAAGACGGCCACCAGGGAGACGGTCATGGAGAGGATGGTGAAGCCGATCTCCTTCGATCCGCTGAGCGCTGCCTCGAAGACCCCCTCGCCCATTTCCATGTGCCGGACGATGTTCTCCAGCATGACGATGGCGTCGTCCACCACGAACCCCACCGCCAGCGTCAGGGCCATGAGCGAGAGGTTGTCCAGGCTGTAGCCCAGCAGGTACATGAGGGAGAAGGTGCCCACGATGGACATGGGCAGCGCGAGGCTGGGGATGACGGTGGCCGAAACGTTGCGCAGGAAGAGGAAGATGACGAGGATCACCAGAAAGAGGGTCAGGAGCAGGGTGAACTTCACGTCGGAGACCGAATCCTTGATGGACTCGGAGCGGTCGTAGAGGACCTTGAGGGAGACGGACGCGGGCAGCTGTTTCTCGAATGAGGGGATCAGCGCCTTCACCTGGCTGGTGACCTCCACCGTGTTGGTGCCGGGCTGGCGCTGGATGGCCAGGATGAGGGAGCGCTGGTAGGTCTTGGAATCGATGTACCACGCCCGGGTCTTGTCGTTTTCCACGCTGTCGTGGACCACACCCAGCGCGTCGAGGCGGACGGGCTGTCCGTTGCGGTACGCCACGATGAGCGGCCGGTAGGCCGAGGCGTCCATGAGCTGGCCGTTGGCTTCCACGGTGTAGGCCGTATGTGACGCCGTAGAGTGTGCCCGTGGGGACGTTCACGTTGCCGTTCTGGACGGCCTCCGCCACCTGGTCCATCCCCACGCCCATGTTGGCCAGCTTGCTCGGGTCCACCTGGATGCGCACGGCGTACTTCTGCGAGCCGTAGACCTGCACCTGGGCCACGCCGCTCACCATGGAGATGCGCTGGGCCATCAGCGTCTCGCCGTACTCGTCGAGCTGGTTGAGCGGGAGCGTCGGGGACGTGAGGGCGAGATAGAGGATGGGCTGGTCCGCCGGGTTGACCTTTCGGTAGGAGGGCGGCGTCGGCATGTTCTGGGGCAGCTGGCCCTGGGCCACGGAGATGGCGGACTGCACGTCCTGCGCGGCCGCGTCCAGGTCCCGGCTGAGGCTGAACTGGAGCGTGATGCTCGTGCTCCCGAGCACGCTGGTGGAGGTCATGGAGTCGATGCCCGCGATGGTGGAGAACTGCTTCTCCAGGGGCAGGGCCACGGCCGAGGCCATGGTCTCGGGGCTCGCGCCGGGAAGCGACGCACTCACCGAGATCGTGGGGAAGTCCACGTTGGGCAGGTCGTTCACGGGCAGGAGCCGGTAGCCGGTGATGCCGAAGAGCAGGATGGCCAGCATGACCAGGGTGGTCATGACCGGACGGCGGATGAACAGCTCGGAGATGTTCATGGGGTGGCCTCCGGAGGGAGCCTTTGGAAGAATGGGGAGCGGGGAGCGGGGAGCGGGGAGCCGAACATCAAGAGCTGAGCGTCGCCCCTCCTGTTCCCTGCTGCATGCTTCCCGCTCTTGCTGTTTCATGGTCATCACCGCGTGCCTCCCTGCGCGGGCTGTGCTACAGGCCCGCCGCCCGGGGACGCGTCGGCTTTGATCTCGACGCGGGCGCCGGGGAACAGGCGGAGCTGGCCGTCCGTGACCACCTTTTCGCCACCCTTGATGCCATCCAGGACCACGACCTCACCGTCCCTGGTCTGCCCGGTCTTCACGGGTCGCAATTCCGCCGTGCCATCCGGGCCGACCACATACACATAGGGGCCCTGCTGTCCCTGCTGGACGGCCTGCGTGGGAACCAGGATGGCGTCCTTCAGGACCGAGAGGTCAAGCGTCACGTTCACGAACTGGCCGGGCCAGAGGGCCTTGTCCTCGTTGGGGAAGGTGGCCTTGAGGAGGATGGTGCCGGTGGCGCTGTCCACCGCGTTGTCGATGAAGGACAGCTGTCCCGTGAACTGCTCCGAGGGCGCGTCGGGGAAGGCGGCTTTGACGGTGAGGGACTCGCCGATGGCCTGGCGTCGGATCTCCGCGAGCTGCTGCTCGGGAACGCTGAAGGCCACGTAGACGGGGGCCACCTGGTTGAGCGTCACGAGGGGCACGTCGTTCGCCTTCACGAGGTTCCCCTCGTGCACGAGGAGGTTCCCGAGGCGCCCGTCCATGGACGCCCGGATGGAGCAGTAGGCGAGGTTGAGGACCGCGTCCTCCACGTTGGCCTCGTCGGCTTTCACCGTGGCCTGCAGGGCCCCCGCGTTGGCGGTGGCGTCGTCGAACTGCTGCTGGGTGACGTAGTCCTTCTTCACCAGATCGGCGTAGCGGCGGGCCTGCGCCTCGGCGCTCACGAGCTGGGCCTTGTCCCTCGCGAGCTGGGCTTTGGCCTGGTCGAGAGCCGCCTGGTAGGGGCGCGGGTCGATGGTGAACAGGAGGTCCCCCTTGCGCACGTCCTGGCCCTCCTTGAAGTGGACGCGCATGAGCTGGCCGCCGATGAGCGCCTTCAGGGCCACGGTGTTGTAGGCTTCCACCGTCCCGATGGCGCCGACCACCAGGCGCACGTCCTTCGTGACCGCCTCGGCGGCCGTCACGGGCACCGTCTGGGGAGGCGGGGCCTTTTTCCCGCCGCAGGCGGTGGCAAGGCCGAGGGTGCAAAGGGCGAGGAGCACCCCGGCGGCGCGGATCAGGCCATGGACACCGCGCCCTTTGGGCGACGGGGATCCCAGCAGACGGTCTCGGCCATCCAAGGGCAGCGGTCGGGCGTTCTTCGGCGTCATGGCTGGCCTTCCTTCTTCGTGTCGGGAGTGATGTTGAGCTTCAGGGCCTTGATGTCGCGAGCGAGGGTTCCCGTGGAGTACGACAGCTGGGCGAGGGACGTAAACCAGTTGGCCCGCGCCTGGATGCGCTGGCCCCTGGCGTTTTCCAGGGCGGCCTGGGCGGCGAGCAGGTCGAGGATGCTCCCCACGCCGGCCTTATAGCGGCCCGAGGCCACCTCCTGGGACTGGGTCGCGCTCTGGAAGAGATCCTCGCTGGTCTTCACCTGCTGCGCGGCGGTTTTGAGACGGTAGTAGCTCGTCCAGACCTCCAGGTCCACCACCTGCTGCCTGCTCTTGAACTGGGCCTCGGCCGTCTGGAGGTCCGCCCGGGCTTGGACGACGTCGTAACTGTGGGAGAACCCCGTGAAGAGGGGGAATCGGAGCTGGATGCCCATCTGGTAGGTGTTGCCATAGCTGTAGGAACTGTCGTAAAAGGTGCGGCCGAGGCTGGCCGTGCCGTTGAGCGTGGGGTAGCCCTCGGCTTTCACCTTGTCCAGGTGGGCCTGGGCCTGGGCCACCTGGGCGCGGGCCGCGGCCAGGTCGGGCCGCTTGGCCTCGGCCTGCTCCAGAAAACGGTCCACGGCTTCGGAGGTCTCTTCGACGGGCAGGTCCGACGGCAGCACGGCAACGTCGTAGGGGATGCTGGCGGGAAAGCCCATGGCCGTAGCCAGGACCCCGCGGGTGGTCTGTATGGTCCCCCGCAGTCCGTCCGCGGCGAGCTGGGCCTGGGATAGCTGCGTCTTGGCCTGGAGCACGTCGGCGATGGTGGCCACGCCGGCGGCGTGCTTCTCCTGGGCCGAGGCCAGGTTGGTCTCGGCTTCTTTGACGGTGGCCTCCTGTGCGGTCAGGAGGGCCTTGGCGCTGACGTAATCGAAAAAGGCCTGCTGGACCTGGAGGATGACGTTCTGGATGGAGGCGTTGTGCAGCCAGTCGGCCGTGAGAAGGGCCTGGCGCTTCTCGGCCAGGGCGGCCTCACGGCCACCGAAGTCGTAGAGGAGCCAGCTCAGATCGGCGGTTGGCGCATAGCTGCGCTGGAAGTAGGAGATCGCTCCGTTGGCGAGAGAGCCCTCGGCCCGGGAGACGCCTGCTCCGATGTTGACCTGCGGGTAGTAGGCGCCCTTCTGGCTCCCGTAGGCCGCCGCGGCCGAACGGGCCTGCGACCAGGCCTGAGCCGTCTGCGGGCTGTTGCGCAGCGCCAGGTCCACCACGTCCACGAGCGTGAGGCTCTGGGCCCGGTCGAGCAGATCTTGGGGAATGACGGGACTTTCGGCCGTTGCGGCGGGGACCTGTTCGACGCGGGCGGGCGGAACCCAGGGCTGTTCGGGTGCCGGGGATGTGGAAGGCTCTCCGTAGAGCTTGGGCGGGGTCTGGATACACCCAGCCGCGGCCATCACAGATACCGCCGCGGCCGCGACGGCCGCGCGCCGGAGCAGGAGGGGCGCGCGGGGACTCATGTCCGCCTCGCCGGGCCCGTCCGCTTTAGGGACAAGCCGTTTAGTATCACGTCCGTCAACATCCGCGCGTCCTCCTCGACCGAACCCGGCGAGTCCATCAGGAGCCGTTGGGCGATCATTGCGATGTCCGCTTCGATGAACACTGCAGCCACCTTCACAGGATCCAGGGGCCTGAGGATTTTCGCCCTCGCCCCCTCCCTGAGAACGGCGGCAATCTTCTCCACATAGGTGCGGAACGGGTCCGACTGCTGGCGCCGGAGGTGGGTCTCCGCGATCTGGCGCTCCCACAGCAGGACGCGGAAGAACTCCCGGTGCTCGTCGAAGTAGCTCAGGTGCCGCACCACGAACCTGCGCAGCTTTTCGACGGGCGGCAGATCCCCGTCCAATATTCCGAAGAGCTCCCGGCGCATGGGCGCCATGCTCTCCTCTTTCACGGATTGCAGGAGCTGCTTCTTGTCTTTGAAGTAGACGTAGAGCGTTCCCTTGGCGACGCCCGCCTCCCGCGCCACCCGCTCCATGGTGAGACCCTTGGCGCCGTCGGCCGAGAGCACCCGCACCACCGCATCCTGGATCCCCTTCTTGCAGAAGGACTCCCACTGATTTTTCCGGGTTGCTCTTGCGCGGACCACGTCGCCTCGTACTCTCTGGTCAATCTTTGAACCAGCGAGTCATTATATGGACCAGGAAAGTTCACGTCAAGCCCCCGCTTGTGGGACTCGCGCTCCCGCAGGTTTGGCCAACGACGCCCAGGGCCGAGGTATTCCGGAGGAGGAATCGAGAGGCGAGGCCCGTAAAGATGCGTCTCAGGGTCTCATGGGCCTGGCAGGCTGATCCCCGCGGTCCCTTTCAACCCACCAGCCGCATGCGGGGAGGTCCTTCCACGAAGGAGCCCACGACCCAGGATCGCTGGCCCAGGCGGTCGAACGCCGTGAGCAGGGCGCTCTCGCGGCCCGGCGGCACGGACAACAGGAGGCCGCCGGAGGTTTGGGCGTCGGCGGCCATGAGGAGTCTGTGTTCGGGGAACTGTTCGGCGCCCGCCAACGCGTGACGGACCGATTCGAGGTTGGCCACGGTGCCTCCCGGAATGTTCCGCGCGAGGGCCTGGACTTCCACACCCTCGAAAAAGGGCAGGGCTCCCATGGACACCTTCGCGCCCACGTCACCCTCGCTGCACATTTCAAGGAGATGTCCCAGAAAGCCGAACCCCGTCACATCCGTGGCACCTTTCAGGCCCGCCTCCACGGCGGCCTCGGCGGCGTGGCGGTTCAGCAGCCCCATGGCGGCCACGGCCTCGGCGAAGCCGGCATCGTCGAGATCGCCACCCTTGAAAGCGGTGGACAGGATGCCCGTCCCCAGCGGTTTGGTGAGGACGATGAGGTCACCCGGCCGGGCGCCGCTCTTGCGCATGAGCCGGGCCGGATGGGCCTCGCCCACCACCGCCATGCCGTACTTGGGCTCGGCGTCGTCCACGGTGTGCCCGCCCACGATGAGACACCCCGCCTCCTTCGCCTTCGTCGCCCCGCCTTCCAGGATTCGGACCATCTCGTCCAGCCTGTGGGACCGCGTCGGGATAGCACACGAGGTTCAATGCCAGGAGGGGGCGTCCCCCCATGGCGTAGACGTCGGAGAAGGCGTTGGCCGCGGCGATCTGGCCGAAGGTGAACGGGTCGTCCACGATGGGCGTGAAGAAGTCCGTCGTGAACAGCAACGCCCGGTCCGCGTCCAGGAGGTACGCGGCGGCGTCCTCCACATGACTCGCAGTCCGTGAGGAGCCTGGGGTCCACCATGGGGGGCAGCTGGCGGAGCACCTCCGCCAGGTCCGGGGGACTGATCTTGCAGGCTCAGCCGGCGCCGTGGCTCAGCGCCGTCAGCCGTCCGATCTTGGGCTTGTCGGGCATCCTTGCTCCGTCAGAAGTTCTTCGAAGAGGCGATGGAGCGAGGCGCGATTAAGCAAATGGCAAGAAGGACCGTGCAACCTCCTCGCGTTTTCGTGTCGCGTCTCGCGTCTCGCGTCAAGCGTCTCGCACCGAGCGTGTCGAGTTTCGCCACTCGCGTCACTTGGTCATTACCGGGGGTGGTGGGGCGGGAGGCGGCAACTGCCTCAGGAGGTCCTGGGCCAGGGGCTGAACCAGCGCACCGCCCAAGCCGTCCAAGGTGGCGGTGGCATCGGACGCCGCCGCCCTGAGAGGTTCGCGCGCCTCCTCCTCCCTGCCGAGCTGGACGAGGGCCACCGCCTTTAAATAGCCCACCGTGTTCACATCCAGGGCTCCCGCGGAGGGAGCTTCAACGGGATCGAGCGCCTTGAGCGCCTCCACGGGCCGGCCCAGGTTCAGCTCGGCCAGACAGAGACACAGGCGGGCCACGAGCTGCTCCTGGACGGTCTCCGCTCCCACCGTGGCCTGCTTGGCCTTGAGCCACTGCCTCCTGTACGCATAGCGGTCTCCGCCGAAGGCCACAAGTTCCACTTCGGCAGACGGCTTGAATACCCAGCTCTTGTCCTCGCCGCGGTGAATGAACTTGAGGGCCGGAGTGTCCGACGCCGCCATGGCCGCACGCGCCGAGGACGCCGAGGTCACCGGCTTGTCTGCGACGGAAATGAGGACGTCGCCCGCCGAGGGACCCGAGGGGTCGGCGCTGCCCCGCACGAAGGTGGGACCCTTGGCTCCGGGGAGATCGGCCAGGGGCAACAGGTTGCCGGCCGCCCGTTCTACCAGGGGCCGGTCCACGAGCGAGAGGACGGAGGGTGCATCCGCCAAATCCTTGAGTTCCACCACGCCCTCGTCATACCCGCTGAACTCCGGCACGAAAAGCCTGAAGTACAGGTTCATCTTCCCGGATTCCGCGGAGAGCTTGCCCGCCAGCAGTCCCTGGCAGCGGTATCTCTCGCACAGGTCTTTGACCGCGGCGGCCTGGTCCTGAATCCCCACGCCGGGCGTAAAGAAGGTGTCCGGCAGAACGGGGTTATTCTCGTCCGCGAGCACC
This sequence comes from uncultured Acidobacteriota bacterium, assembly GCA_963772255.1. GTDB lineage: Bacteria > Acidobacteriota > UBA4820 > UBA4820 > DSQY01 > JAKAJA01. Next base: position 126,823 of record CAVYWK010000029.1, on the reverse strand, counting down.
GCGTTGAAGTGAACCATGTCGGACAGTGCCCCGGCGATGGATTCGGCGGCTGCCTCCTCTTGCCGGGAGGTAATCTCCTGATCCCGGGTGAGCCCCACCCAAAGAAGCGTGGGTCTCAGGGTGGCATCCACGGAAAATACGGGGACTTCGGTCACGTTGAGGGACGACCTGTACAGGCCCACCCCGGCCTTTTGGACGACCAGATCGTGAGGCCCGATGCAGAAGTCCGAAAGCCGGAGGGGAGTGGTGCCCGCCACACGGTCGTCGATGATGACCTGGGAGCCGCTGGGGTGCGAGGTGATCTCGAGATTTACGGTGCGGCGCTCCAGGCCGATGGGCTTTACGAAGCCTGGAGCGTTGCTCACGGGATCGAGGACTACCGTGAGGGCGAATTCTCGCTTTCGGTGACAGGGGCAGACCAGCGCCACCCGGTGATCACCGGGCGGAAGGTGGAGGGCGGGGATCACGTAGACGCGATCGGGGTCGACCCCATTCTCGCGGGCGAACTTGGCCCACTCCTCCTGTGAGGCGGCGGTTCGGTCCGCCCTCCCTACGGCGCGCCCGTCCACCAGGAGCTGGGTGCCGTCGGGCTGGACGAAAAAGTAGATGGTGCGGGCGTTCGGCACGAGCTTGAGGGAGATGGCCATGCTGGTTCCCACCTCCACGGTCACCTCTCGCTCCTGGGGCGCATAACCAGGGTGCGAGGCCTTGATGACGTGGATACCCTTGAGTACGGGCCAAGAGCCTGACGCCGTCGGAAGGGCCCGACCATCCAACAGAACCGTACTGTCTGCGGGATCGACGTTCAGGACCATGGTGCCCGTGAGGGAGGTCCGAATCTCCTCGAAAAGGCGCACGATCTTGGGCGTCTTGGCCACCGTGAAGGGATACTCGGGGCGCAGCTGCAATCAGACGCGTCCAATCCTGGCGGGCCTGATCCGTCTTGCCCAGGTTGAACACACAAGCGCCTCGAAGCTCCAGGGCCCGTTCCAGCAGGACCTCGTCCGATGGCTGCAGACGACCGCCTTGCTCCCAGCGCGTCAGGGTGTCGATGAGCGGATTCAGCCCGTTGATGGCCTGGGGAAATTGGACCGACTGATAGGCCTGATAGGCAGCGGCGTACGATTCCTGAAGGGCGCCGATCTCCTCCATCACGACTTGGCCCGAAACCCCGGTGCAGCAGGCCAGCAGGGCCGCCATTGCGAGGATCCTCATGCGGGATCTCAAGAGGCGAACCTCCACAGGACACCCTCCTTGCGGTCCAGGATGACCAGCGCGTTCAACCCATCCCAGCCCGCCGAATCCACGCGGGTCGTCTCAGGTGTGAAGGCGACGATCTGCCCCATTCCCGAATAGAGGAGGGCGCGCCTGAGCCCTCCATCGAGCACGAGCATGTTGCCGGCCACATCTACCGTTAGGTCTTCTATTTTCCTCAAGGCCCTTCCCGCGAAGGCGAGCCCAAGGGTTCGCACGGGCGCCATATCGGCTCCGTAAACCCGGATCTGACCCGCGCTCCGGTCCGCCAGGTAGATTCGGCCCGCGCGATCCACTCGCACCCGCACGGGGTCCCCCACGGCTACACCTACGCTCCCCAGGGATGTGCCCTTCCTGCTGAGGCGGTAAAGGCGCGGCTCTTCCCGATCCAGAACGAAGACGCTACCGTCCGGCGCTGCCGCCGCCGACACGGGCTTGGTGATCTCGGCGGGAAGTTTGACGACCGCGCTCCCCCAAAGAATTTCCTCCTGGCCCAGAGCCAGTGGAACGGAGGAAAAGTCCAAGCTTAAATCGCAGGCGCCTGCAAGAAGTCGGGTGGATTGCGTCGCGCCGTCCGCGCCGACTTGGATCAGGTGGTCTTCCGTTAGGAGGTAGGCCGAGCCACCGGGGCCGGGAACCACGGAAAGCACGGGCTTTAACCCTTTCTTGTCCAGCCCGGGCCAGCGGCCGGCGGGTTGCAGGATCTGCCGAGAGGACACGGCGCCCAGTCGATCCAGGACCGCGCGCAACTGCAAGGGTGCGCTCGGATCCGCCGGAACCATCTGAAGATAAATCTCAGCGATCCGCCCGGGCCGGTCGAGGGCCAGATAGACCCTGGACGCCAGATCCAGCCAATCGGAGGTGCCACCCAGGTCGGGCTGGGCCAGCAGGAGGAGGCGGTAGGCCTGCTCTGGCCTTCCCGAGAAAAGAGCCACGCGCGAGGCTTCCAGCGATTCCCGGGCGGGCAAGCGGCGATCTGGGGCGGGCGGGAAGGTGGAGGCGGCCTCGACGCTCGCCGGCTGCATGGCGAGGGCCAAAAGGAGAGACGCGCTAAGGAGTTTCCACGCGGCCCGTGCTGAAGTCCACCACGCGGGTTTGCTCGCCGGACCGGATGGTCCATGCGAAGACGACCTTGCGTCCCGCGGGGCTGACCACAGAGAATTCGTGAGGCCCCACGGCCAGCGAAGATGTTCCAATAAGAGGCAGGTCATCGAAGCGCGTTCCATCCACCATCACCTTGCCGTCGTTGGTCGGCTTCCCGTAGAGGAAGACCTGGCCCTTGGCGAAAGCGGGAACCTTGAGCACGCCGGCGTCGCCCGAGGTCACCTTCACCGCCTCCTCGCGAACCCCCCTCAAAACCGGATCCACCACTCTGATGGTGTAATCCCCGGCGGGCAGGCTCAGGACCTGGCCCGAGGCGCCCAGGAGGCGGTCACCTTCGTAGATTTGCAGGATACCAGAGGGGTACATGACCTTCAATGTGCCGTGGGATATCAAGGATGTGAGGGCCGCGACCACCTTGGTCTGCTTCTGGGGGTCCACGGCCACCTCGGCGGGGTCGTAGCCCTCGCGCGAAAGCGTGAGATGGAAGGGCCTGCAATCCTCAAGGCTGACTTCTGCAGGAGTCAGCAGCCCCGTATCCTTGCCGTCCAGGCTTATCTTGGCCCCGGGTGGATCGCTCGTGACGGGAAAAGCCCCGGGGCCGGGTTGAAGCGTCAATTTGATCTTGCTCTTGGTCGAAGTACCGGTGACCTCGGTCTTGGCGCTCAGGCAGCCGAGGCGGGCTTGGACGGTATGAACCTTCGCGTCGTTTGGGGCGAGGGTCACCGCGTCCACGGGTGTGCCGTCGAGAAACAGCGCCGCACCCGGGGGCACGGTCTCCACCTCCAAAGCCACGGGCAAGATTTCTTGGGAGGGCGGAGGAGCTACGGTCTGACCTGCGCGACCCGTGTATTCCTCGTAGCGGGTGATGCCGATGTACCCCCCGACGGCGATGAGCAGCGCCAGGAGAGTGAACCGGCTGTACTTTCGGGACAGGCTGTGTTGCTTGGTGGTCGCGCCGACCCGGCGGGTCCGGAGGCAGCAGGGGCGCGTCGGGGAGTGCCGGCGAGGGAGGCAAGGCCTCGGCGGGCCGCTCCATGTTGATCCAGGTTTGCATCGGATCGGGCTCTTCGGGATGGAGAAGGGCCTGCCGAAAGGCCGCGGCTGTCAAAAAACGATCCTCGGGGCGCTTGGACAGTGCCTTGCGGATCACGGCGTTCAAAGATTCCGGGACCTTCGGGTTGACCGTCCTCGGCGGCGGGGGATCCTCGTTGAGCACCCGGTAGATGACGGTGGAAATGGTATCGCCTTGGAAGGGTCGTTCCCCGGTCACCAATTCATAGAGCACGACGCCCATGGAAAAGAGGTCCGATCGGCCGTCGAGGGCGTGTCCCTGGACCTGCTCGGGTGACATGTAGTGCGGAGTCCCGATGACCGTCCCGCTGTGGGTGAGATGGGCGCCAGACTCCCTCGCCAGGCCGAAATCCATCACTTTGAGGGCCTGGCCTGCCATGACCATGAGGTTGCCGGGCTTGATGTCCCGATGAACAATCCCGGCCTGGTGTGCATACTCCAGCGCCAGGAGAGCCTGAGAGGAAAGCTCTGCGACTTGATTGAGAGGCAGGAGGTTGCGGCGTCGGCAGAAGTGATCCAGGAGAGTGCCTTCCGCGTATTCCATGGCGATGTAGAGGATGCCCCGATCCTCGAACACGTCGAAGATGGTCACGATGTTGGGGTGGAGGAGCTTCCCTGCGGCGCGAGCCTCTCGGAGGAACCGGGTCCGACTCTCTTCGATTTCCTCCGGACGGGCGCCCTCCGCGGGCCGGATGGTCTTGAGCGCCACCCGCCTTCCGATCTGGGGGTCGTAGGCCAGATACACCACACCCATGGCGCCCCTACCCACCACCTTCTGGACCTGATAGCGGCCAACCTGGACGGGATCATCCATCAGGAGAAGCCTCCGGAGGCAATTGGGCCGGGCAACGGGAACACATATCCATGAGCATCCTCTTCAAGAGTCTACAACCTCTCGAGGCGGTTTACCACCCCCGCTACACATTCATACTTGACAACATAAGACTAAGACTTTATATTGTCGTCTTGCTTAGGTTTTGGCCCAAGGGAGGCCCTGATCATGCGATGGGAACAATTCACCGAGAAAGCCCGGAGTGCTATCAACGACGCCGCCCAAATGGCCGCGACCCAACAGAACCCCGAGGTTACTCCAGAGCATCTCCTCCTGGCGCTCATCGAGCAGGAAGGCGGAGTCGTCGCGGCTGTTCTTGACCGGCTCCAGGTCGATGCGCTGCCCCTGACCAACCGCCTCAAGAACGCATTGGACCGGCTCCCCAAGATCGAGGGCGACAGGGGCGAACCCGCCCTCTCTCGTCAGACGGCCCAGATCTTGGAGTCCGCCATAGGTCAGTCCAAGTTCTTCAAAGACGAGTTCGTGTCCACCGAGCACATCCTGGCGGCCGCTCTTGGAGGCCACGGGCACGGAGGCCGGCAAGGCTCTGAAGGACTCGGGGCTGGACAGGGACCGCCTTCTCGCGGCGCTCCAGGAAGTTCGCGGCTCGCAGAGGGTCACGGATCAGAACCCGGAAGGCAAGTACCAAGCGCTCCAGCAGTACGGACGCGATCTCACGCAGATGGCGCGCCTCCGAAAGTTGGACCCGGTCATCGGTCGCGACCAGGAGATCCGGCGGCTCACGCAGATCCTGGCGAGGCGGACCAAGAACAATCCCGTCCTCGTGGGCGACCCGGGTGTGGGAAAGACGGCCATCGTGGAAGGCCTTGCCCTTCGTATGGCAAACGGCGACGTGCCCGAGTCGCTCAAGGACAAGCGACTCGTCCAGCTGGACCTGGCCTCCCTCATCGCGGGAACCAAGTTCCGCGGCGAGTTCGAGGACCGCCTCAAGGCCGTCGTCAAGGAGATCACCGCCGGCGAGGGCGACATCCTCCTCTTCATCGACGAGCTTCATACCCTCGTGGGCGCGGGCGCCGCCGAGGGCGCCATGGACGCCGCCAACATCCTCAAGCCCGCCCTGGCCCGGGGCGAACTCCACGCCATCGGGGCCACCACGGTGAACGAATACCGCAAGCACATCGAAAAGGATCCCGCCCTCGAACGGCGCTTCCAGCCCATCTTCGTGGGGGAGCCCACCGTGGAGGACGCCATCGCCATCCTCCGAGGACTGAAGGAGCGGTTCGAGGTTCACCACGGAGTGAGGATCAAAGACGGTGCCATCGTAGCAGCCGTGACGCTGAGCCACCGTTACATCCACGACCGTTTTCTGCCCGACAAGGCCATCGACCTCATGGACGAAGCGGCGGCGAGGCTGCGCATCCAAGTGGATTCGCTTCCCTATGAGCTCGACACGCTGGAGAGGCGCATCGCGTCCCTCCAGATCGAGAAGCAGGCCCTGCGCCGCGAGAAGGATCAGGCCTCCCGATCGCGGCTCGAGATGCTTCCGAAGGAGTTGGCCGACGTGGAGGACGAGGCCAGAGCCGTGCGCGCCCGCTGGCAGAACGAGCGGGACGCCATCAAGGCCACCCAGGCGCTCAAGCGAGAGGCCGAAGACCTGCGAGGCGAAGCCGAACGCGCGGAAAAGCTGGGCAACTACGACGAGGCCGCCAAGCTCAAGTACGGCCGGTTGCCCCAGGTGGAGCAGGAGATCTCCTGGACGCAGGAGCGACCTGCGGGACCTCCAGGCAGACCGGCCCCTCCTCAAGGAGGAGGTGGACGAGGAGGACATCGCCCTCGTGGTCGCCCTCTGGACGGGCATTCCCGTGTCCCGCATGCTCGAAGGCGAGAAGGCCAAGCTCCTCGCCATGGAGGATCGCCTGAGGACCCGCGTGGTGGGCCAGGAGGAAGCCCTGCGCGTGGTCTCCGATGCCGTGCGCAGGTCCCGCTCGGGCCTGGGCGATCCGCGCCGCCCCGTGGGCTCTTTCCTCTTCATGGGCCCCACGGGCGTTGGCAAAACGGAGCTCTGCAAGGCCCTCGCCGAGTTTCTCTTCGACGACGAGCGCTCCATGGTGCGGCTGGACATGAGCGAATACATGGAAAAGCACGCGGTGTCGCGCCTCATCGGGGCGCCTCCGGGATACGTGGGCCACGAGGAGGGCGGCCAGCTCACCGAAGCCGTCCACCGGAGGCCATACAGCGTGATTCTCCTCGATGAAATCGAAAAGGCCCACCCCGACGTCTTCAACATCCTGTTGCAGGTTCTCGACGACGGCCGCCTCACGGACTCCAAGGGAAGGACCGTGGACTTCTCCCAGACCCTCTTGGTCATGACGAGCAATATCGGCTCGCGGTGGATCCAGGATCTGGCGCACAGCGATCCCGAACGCATGCGAGACAAGGTCATGGAAGAGCTGAGGGCCACCTTCCGCCCCGAGTTCCTCAACAGGCTCGACGAGGTGGTCCTGTTCCGGTCCCTGAGCAGAGAGGACATCGAGGGGATCGTGAACATCCAGATGGCCGTTCTGGAAGCTCGCCTGCGGGAGAGGGGCATCACCCTGGAACCGGACGAGAACGCACGGCGCTTCCTGGCCGAGGCCGGCTACGACCCCGTCTACGGTGCGAGGCCCCTAAGGCGGGCCATCCAAAAATACCTGGAGAACCCTCTCGCCCGAGAAATCCTGGCCGGAAAGTTCGGATCGGGACAGACTATTCGGGCCAGGCATGAGGGGGAGGCGCTGGTCTTCGAACCCGAGGCGGAGGTGGTGGTAAAGTAGGGGCGGGCCACCTTTCCCGCGCACCTCGGTCTGGGATCGGGCAACGGGAGAGCTCCGCGGCCCTCCTTTAGGATCGGTGAATCGAGCGATGGAGGCTCTGGCATGTTGAACTGGTTCAAGACGATGTTGCTCTTTGTGGCCCTCGCCGCCATTCTCATGACGGTGGGCGGAGTCGTGGCCGGGCGGCAAGGGTTGATCATCGCCCTCGTGCTCTCCATCGGCATCAACTTCTTCTCCTACTGGTTTTCGGACAAGATCGTCCTGGCCTCATACGGGGCAAAGCCGCTGGGCGAGGCCGAGGCGCCCCGCGCCCACGCCGTCCTGGCCCAACTCTCTCAGGCCGCGGGCATTCCCAAGCCGCCCCTCTACCACACGCCCGAAAGTTCCCCCAACGCCTTCGCCACGGGACGCGATCCCCACCACGCGGTCGTATGCGTGACCGACGGGCTTCTGGAACTCCTCGATGAAGAGGAGCTCAAGGGCGTCCTCGGCCACGAACTCGCCCACGTCAAGCACCGCGACATCCTCATCGGGACCGTGGCGGCTTCCATCGCCTCCACGATCATGTTTATCGCCAGCATGGCGAGGTGGGCGGCCATTTTCGGCGGAGGAGGCCGGGACCGGGATGGGTTCAACCCCATCGGACTGCTCGTGTCGGCCATCGTGGCGCCCCTGGCGGCCATGCTCATCCAGATGGCCATCTCCCGTTCGCGCGAGTACGGCGCCGACGAAGCGGGCGCGCAGTTCGCGGGGAACCCCTACGGGCTGGCCAATGCCCTGAAAAAACTCCAGACCGTTTCCGCGCGCATCCCGCTCAAGGCCAGCCCCTCCACGGCCCACATGTTCATTGTCAAACCCTTTACGGGCGGCGGCATCTTTTCACTCTTCGCGACGCACCCGCCCCTCGAAAAGCGGATCGCGCGGCTCATGGAGATGCGGGGAGCGACATAGGAAGGGCGAGACGCGATTAGGCAAGACGCGAGACGCAAAACAAAGAAAGAAAGGGCAAGAGCATTACGTGGCGCATGGAAAAATGCCTTCGGTCACTTGAGCAAGAATCCCGCCTGGGAGCCACAATCCACCCTTCCTAGCCAGAATAAGGGAGCAGGTTTGGCCATGACACAAATCCGGATGGACTTGACGACATCATCCCCTGGCGTCTCGCGCCTCGCGTCTCGCGCCTCGCGTCTCGCGTCTGGCCTCGCCGCCTCGCTGGCCCTGGCCGCCGCACTGGCGTTCGCGCTGTCACCGGCACCTCTCGCCGCGCAAGATCGGGCGGCACGCGAGACGCAGGTGGTCAAGGTCGTGCGCAAGGTGAGCCCCGCGGTGGTCTACGTCTCCTGTCAGCAGCGCGTGCAAAATCCCTTCGCCGGGTCCGTGTGGGACATGTTCGGAGGGTTCCCCGGATTTCAGGGGGAGCAGGAAGAGAATTCCCTGGGCTCGGGTGTCCTCGTGGAATCCTCGGGGTACGTGCTGACCAACGAGCACGTCGTGCTGGGCGGATCCAAAATCCAGGTCACGCTGTCTTCGGGCAAGCAGTATCCGGCGCGCGTCGTGGGCACGGCGCCGGAGTCCGATCTGGCCCTGCTCAAAATCGACGCCGAGCGGCCCCTGCCCACGGCCGAGCTGGGCACCTCCTCCGACCTCATGATCGGCGAGACGGTGATCGCCGTGGGAAACCCCTTCGGGCTGTCCAACACCGTGACGGTGGGCATCCTTTCCGCCACGGGAAGGACGGTCACCTCGGGAAACCGGCAGTATTCGGACTTTCTGCAGACGGACGCGGCGATCAATCCGGGGAACTCGGGCGGAGCCCTCCTCAACATCCTGGGCCAGGTCATAGGCATCAACACCGCCATCATTCGGGACGCCCAGGGCATAGGCTTCGCCATCCCCATCGACCGGGCGAAGCGGGTCATGGAACAGCTCCGGGCCTACGGGCGCGTCAGACCCATGTGGCTGGGATTCCTGGCCCTCGATCTGAACGACTTCGCCCGAAAGCGCGCGGGCGTGGCGGGAGGGGTCTACATCGCCAAGACCTACCCCTTCGCCTTCCCTCAGGTGGAGGCGCTCCGCGAAGGGGACATCGTGACGACCATGCAGGGAAAACCGCTCGATGGCACGGGCGACCTCAACGCCCGGCTGGCCATGGCTACCGCCGGTCAGCGCGTGGAACTCTCGGGGCTTCGCCAGGGCGAGAGGTTCACCGCATCGCTGTCTGCCACTGCTCTTCCCGAACAATTGACCCCTGCCATGGCTTGGGAGTTGCTCGGGCTCCGGGTCTCGGAGGGCCAGCGGGGGGTGGTGGTAAGCTCCGTGCGGCGCGGTTCTCCCGCCGAATCCACGGGGCTTCGGACCGGAGATGCGGTTCTGGCCGTGGAGGACGAAGCCGTGAAGAGCCCCGCGGAATTCCTTGCCAGGGCCCGCACCGCCCTGGCCTCCACGGGCCTGGTGGTCAGCGTGGGACGAGGATCGTGGACCTACTATGTAACCCTAAATCTTCTGGCGGATCGTTAGCCGTGGGAACCGGGGAACCGCGGACCAGGGGACAGGGGCACTTTCTCCTCGCTCCTCACTCCTCACTCCTAATCACTCACCTGGAGCGTCGTTATGCATGACAAAGCCAAGAAGCCCCTTTCGATCGTGGACAAGCGCCGCGTCGGAAAGACCGAGGATGCCGTCGCCACAGAGCCCAACTTGAAACCCGGCTTCGTGCAGGAATTGGAGGAGCGCACCAAGAGAGCCGAGGCGACCCTCCGCCAGCGGATCACCGAACTCGACGCGGAGGCCCAGCGCTCCAGGGATCGCATCCGGGCCGACCTGGAACAGCGTTATGCGCGCAAGGAGAGGGACCTCCTGGTGGAGGTTCTAGGGCTGTTGGACGACGTGGACCGGGCGGCGGAACTGACAGCGGAGGTACCCGCCGTGGCTCAGGGCCTGAGCCTTCTCCTGGCCCGAACGGATCACTTTCTCAAGCTCCACGGCTGCGAAAAGTTCATCCCGGAGGGAGAACCCTTCGACCCTGAACGCATGGAAGCCACCGCCGTCCTCGAGGGTCCCGCCGGTCAGGTTCTGAGGGTCTTTCAGGCGGGGTACACCCTCGCAGGGGAGCTCCTCCGCCCCGCCCATGTGGCCGTGGGGCGGGGCTAGTCCCCTCCCCCTGGCCCGTGCCTCTCGAGGGGGTATGGCCGTTCTTCCGCCCTTCGGCCTTCTACAAACGCTTTGGGTTTACCCGTATAACCCCCTTTAATACCTGCACAACCCCCCTATTGCATTTTCATTTTTTCGTGTATCCTAAAGGAGCCGTTATCCGGAGCTGACTGCGAAGGTGGTACTCTTCTGGACGGCGGATGGGGGTAGCTTAGACCAAAGTCTTGACTGCCAAGCGTTTCAGGCCTCTATTCCGGTTGCGGAGGCCACTTTGGAGTGCTATATTCACTGGAGATGAGGAGGAGTGCCCATGCGCCGCTTGTTGATGCTCAGCATACTCTTGCTGGCCGGAATCGCCTCGCAGGCCCAAGTCACCCTCTGGCTCTTCGGCTCCCAGACATCGATTCTCTTCGATCCCACCGTGGGACCCGACGGGTCCGCCTACTACGCCACCACCGACAATAAGCTGGGCGCGGTGAGTGGTACGGGGGTTCACCGTTGGGTCGTCGATCTGGGCGCGCAGGTCATGGCCCCCGTGGCGCTCCAGGGCAACTCCCTCTACGTGGGCACCTCGAGCCAGCAGATCAGGGCCTACAGCGTGGCGGGCAACCTCATCTGGAAAAGGGACATCGACAAAAACATCAAGACTTCCATCGCCGTTTCGGGGGACAACAAGCTCTTTTTCGGCACCATCAACGGGTTTCTCTATGCCGTGGACGGTAATACCGGCGCAGTCCTGTGGAAGTTCTATGTGGACACGGAGGTTGGGCCGCCGAGCATCGGCCGCGACGGGACCGTCTACATCGTGGGCAACTCCTTCATGCACGCCGTGAACCCCTCCAACGGGCACGTCTTCTGGCGCAAGGATGTCTTCAATTTTTCCAACGTGCCCATCGTCTTCGACGGACAGGACCATATCATCTACATCCGCCGGGGAGGTTTCGTGGACTGCTACGACCTCCAGGGGAACATCCTCTGGGAGGCTTATGACGACACCGGCATCGTCATCAACGCCAACATGGTGCAGCCCATCATTTTTGGGAACATGCTGATCTTCGCCTCCACGGGCGGCGGAGACTTTTACGCCATGGACGTGAATTCGGGCGTCATGCTGTGGCGGTTCAGCACGGCCAATTCCACCAACCCTCTCCAATACAACCCCACGGCGATGAGCACGTTGGCCGTTGATTCCCAGGGGACGGTCTTCATGTGTGATTCGGCCGGCACATTGGCCTGGCTCGACGCGGCCTCGGGGTGGATTCAGGGCTGGATGCCCAGCCACGGGCTGGGAAACAATATGGCGATCACCGGGCGCGACACGGCGGGGTACGCGGTGATCCGTTGCGGTAACGGCAACAAGACCCTCGTGGCCTACAAGCTGCCGTCGGGTCCCGGCGGGCCGTACGGACAGTACCTCGGCTCGGCCTACCACCAGGCTCGCCGCGACGATCCGCCCCTCTTGAGCCTCCTGTCTCCCGCCGACGGCGCCCTGGTCACCGGCCCGCTGACGGCCTCGGCGAGCGCCAGTGACGACTACGACCTGACCAAAATCTCGCTCTACCTCGACAAGACCCTCCTTGCCACGACGAACAGTTCGGCGCTGAGCTTCTCCGCGGACAGCGCCATGTTCCAGGACGGGGTTTACGATGTGACCGCCGTGGCGTTCGATAATGGCGGAAACCAGAGCACGGCCACCGCCACCATCGCCATCGCCAACCCGGCGCCGGTCTACGGGGTGGGTATGACCCCGCTGATCTTCGGATGGATGTCCAACGGGGTGGACAACAAATACCGGGTGGACATTTCCACCAGCCCCACCTTTGGGAGCATCCTCATCACCAGCGCGAAAGACGGCCACAACTTCGTCAAGGGCACCGCGTGGCAACCCTCCACGAAGAAGTGGAAGAAGGTCCAGGAGGCCGCCTTGGCCAACGCGTCCAACCAGACCACATTCTACTGGCGGGTCACCGGTAAGTCCGGCGGCCAGGTGCTGGTCCGTTCCTTCATCCTCAGCAAGAGCAACTAAGACAAGGGCCCCGATCGGGGCCCTTTTTTAGTGAAAAGTTAAGAGTAAAAAGTTAAAAGTGAAAAAGTGAGAAGCGTGCTTTGCTTCTCGCTTTTTTGCGTCTCGCGTCTTGCGTCTCGCGTCCCGCTAGGGAAAAACTGCCGCAGGCTGGAGGAGTCGATCGCTGACTTTGCCCAGGGCGATGAATCTTTCCGTGGGTCCCAGGACTTTCACGAAACCGCAAAATCCCTGAAGACTCAGTGGCGCCGGAATTTTCTGGCCAACCAGCAGGAGGCGCTCCTCCCTCTGGCTCACTCGATGTAGCGGTAGACCCAGGTCAACTTGGTCGAAGGGGATGAACCCGCCCTCTCGAAAGGGATCGTCGAGGGGATTCGTCCCATCGACGCGGAGGGGCCCCACCTCCGTACGGGAAAGCTCATGGCAGTGCGCTGGGCACCCCGCCCGGGAACCGAATTCCTCCGCGATGGAGCGGACGTAGGTTCCCGAGGAGCAACTCAGCCGGAACCCGAGGTCGGTTTCCGAGATCGGATGGACGGTGAACCCGTAGATCTGGACGCGCACCGGCTCCAGGGACACGGGCTCTCCCCGCCGGGCCAGGGTATAAGCCCTGACATGCCCCACGCGCTTGGCGGAGAACGCCGGCGGCGTCTGCGACAACGGCCCCACGAAGGAGTCCGCGAGGGCCTGCCAACCCTGGGGTGGCAGGGAAGGCGGAGTCCCCTCCCTCACGACCTTGCCGTCCCGGTCGAAGGTGTCGGTGCCCTGACCCAGGCGGATGATGCCTTCGTAGGCCTTGTCCATGCCCTGGAAGAGACTGGCCAGGCGCGTGCCCTTCCCGAGCAAGAGGATCAGGAGCCCGGTGCAGAAAGGGTCCAGCGTTCCGCCGTGGCCCACCTTGAATTTCTTGGGACACGACCTTCGCACTGCGGAAACGCAGTCGTGCGAGGTCATGCCTTCGGGCTTGTTCAGAAGGATGAGGCCGTCGGGATGCTCAGGTGTGGCCCGCATCCTCTTCCTTGTGGATGGAGGCGATGAGGTCCTCGATGTGGCGTGCGCGCTCCTGCGCTTCGTCGAACACGAACCGCAGCTCGGGTGCCAGCTTGAGATGGAGGTTCTTGCCCAGGTAGCTCCTGAGCTTCTTGGAAATCTCCTGGAGCAGGGCCGCGGCTTCCTTCTTGGGGAGTTCGGAGTCGAGGACCGAGTAGAAAACCCGCGCCACGGCCAGGTCCCTGCTCATCTGAACTTCCGTCACGGTGATCCACCGGAGACGCGGCTCCTCCATCTCCCTCATCAGCGCGTTGGAAATGGCGTGGCGAACCAGGTCGCCCACCTTGTCGGTCTTCGCGAATCGTCGCATGGGAACCCCCGCAGGGAGGTGATCAGGAAACCAGGTGATCAAGTGACCAAGTGATCACCCCGATCACCCGATCACCTGATCACATTCCTCGTTCTTTACAGTGTCCTCTCCTGGAACCGGATCTCGAAGGACTCGAGGATGTCACCGGGCTTGAGGTCGTTGAAGTTCTCCAGGCTGATTCCGCATTCGGTTCCGTCCTTGACTTCCGAGGCGTCGTCTTTGAACCGCTTGAGCGCGTTCATTTTGCCGGTGTGGACCACGACGTTGTCCCGGAGGACGCGAACATTGGCCGCGCGGACCATTTTGCCATCGATGACGATGCTGCCCGCCACGGTGCCCACTTTGGAAACCTTGAAGATCTCCTTCACCTCGGCGTGACCCAGGACCGCCTCCTCCTCGATGGGTTTGAGCATGCCCGTGAGGGCCTGCTTCATCCGGTCGATGAGGTCGTAGATGACCGTAAAGAGGTGGACCTCCACTCCCTCCGATTTGGCCAGGTCTTGGGCCTTGCGCTCGGGTCGCACGTTGAATCCGATGATGAGGGCATTGCTGGCGGAGGCGAGGAGGATATCGCCCTCCGACACGGCGCCCACCCCTTGATGAACGATGCGGATCCTGATCTCATCCGTGGAGAGTTCGTTGAGTTTCTGGGCGATGGCCTCGAGGGAACCGTGCACATCCGCTTTGATGATGATGGGCAGTTCCTGGATTTCGCCCTGTTGGATGGCGCCGAAGACGTTTTCCAAACGGACCTTGGTGGTCCGTAGGGCCTTGGCCTTCTCCTGCTCCTTCCGGAAGGACGCCACCTGGCGCGCCTTCGCTTCATCGTCCATGCCTTGGAACATGGCCCCTACGCCCGGCACTTCGGGGAACCCCAGAACTTCCACCGGGGTGCTGGGGCCCGCCTGGTCGATGCGCACGCCCTTGTCGTCGTACAGATTTCGGACGTGGCCGTAGGTGGTCCCGCAGAGGAAGAGGTCGCCCACCTTGATGTGACCATCCTGGATGAGAACCGTCGCCACGGGACCGCGGGAGCGGTCCATGCGCGATTCGAGCACCGTTCCGCTGGCCACCGATTCGGGGTTGGCCTTGAGCGCCAGCATGTCGGCCACGATGGAAACCATCTCGAGCAGCTCCTCGATGCCGAGCCTGCTCTTCGCTGAAACGGGGACGCTCACCACATCTCCGCCCCAGTCTTCGGTCAGGATGCCCTGCTCGCTGAGGTTGCGCTTGACCCGGTCCACATCTGCCCCGGGTTTGTCCATTTTATTGATGGCCACGACCATGGGAACGTTGGCCGCCTTGCAATGGTTGATGGCCTCGATGGTCTGCGGCATGACCCCATCGTCTGCGGCCACCACGAGGATGACGATGTCCGTGACCTGGGCGCCACGGGCGCGCATGAGCGTGAAGGCCTCGTGGCCGGGCGTATCGAGAAACACGTACTCGCGCTCCCCGTGCTTCACCTTGTAGGCACCGATGTGCTGCGTGATGCCCCCGAATTCCTTGGAGGTGATATCCACGTCGTGGATGGCCTCCAGCAGGGAGGACTTGCCGTGGTCCACGTGGCCCATGATGGTGACCACGGGGGCCCTGGGAGTCTTCTTTTCCTCGGGGACCTCGTCCTGGGTCATGACGATCTCGTCCTCGAAGGAGATGACCTCCGCCGCGAACCCGAACTGGGAACAGATCTCCACGGCCACCTGCTTATCCAGGGGCTGGTTGATGGTGGCGAGGATGCCTCGCGTCATGAGTTTGGCGATCAGGTCACGGACCTTGACGTTGAGCTTGTCGGCCAATTCCTTGACCGTGATGCCCTCTCGGATGAAGACGGCCTCGCCGGTTTCCGCGTTCGCGCGGGCCTGCTCGAGCTCGGTCTCCAACCTCTCTCGTCGATTCTGCTTCGCCTGCAGTTTGTCGTGCCGACGCTCGCGCTTGGTCTTGCGCCGCTGCTCCGGAACGGGCACCAGCCGCGCTGGGGCCTTGGGGGGCTCGGGACTCTTCGGAGCCTGGCCCGGGGGTGGACGGTGCTCGCCCGGGCGCGCGGGAGCCTGACCGGGGCGCTGGTCTCGCTGCTGAGAGGCACCGGGGCGCTGCTGGCCCTGAGCCGGGATACCCGGGCGGTGCCCCGAGGGGGCGTGGGAAGGCGGACCGGCGGGGCGGCGCTGTGGATACCCGGCGGAGGCGGGCGCTCCGGAACGCTGTCCTGCAGCTGGCGCGGGGTGGCCAGATCGGGGCGCCGGAGGCTGGGCCGGTCGCGGAGCGGGAGCCGAAGGGGCCGGGTGCGGCGCCACCGAAGCCGGCCGCGCTACATGGGCCGCACTGGGGCGGGGCGTCACGCCGGGACCATGGTGAATCACCGGGCCGCCCCCGGGAGGCCGGACCGGACGGGCCGCCGGTTCCGCGGGCACGGTTTCGGCCTTGGCCACCTCGGCCTTGGAGGCAACGGCCTTGGGAGCGGCCGCTTTGGGCTCGTGTTCGGGCGGGGCCGCGACACTCTCTGCGGGTTTGACGGCCGGCTGTTTTGCCGCGGCCGAGGGAGCCTTGGGCGCCGCGCCGCCATGCGCTGGCGCAGCGGGTTCCGGGTGTTTTGGAGGAGGCGGTGGGGCGGGAGATTCGCCGGCGGGCGTCTCCGTTACCGCGGTGGGGCCGCGGAGCCGGTTTGCTTCCGGGCCGGAGGATTCGAGCGCCGGGGGTCTTCTTGGGGAATACCGGGGCAGGTGCGGCGGGTGGGGCGGTCGCCGGTGCCTTGGCGGCCGGCTCTCGCGGGAGCCTCGACTTCCTTCGCGACAGAGGCAACGGGCTTTTTGACCGCAGCCGGAGGCTTGGCCGGTGCCTTGGCGGGTTCCCGTGTCTCCACTTCGACCGCGGGGGCGACCCTACGGGGAGCCGGAGGCCCTACCCTTGGGGTGACCTTCTTGCCGCCGAGTTTCTCCATCACCGTTTCGTCCAAGGTGGAGAAACCGGAGGAGACATCCACACCCATGGCCTGAAGTTGCTCCACCAGAAGGGTGGAAGGTATGCCCAACTTCTTGGCGAGTTCGTACACTCTGATCTTCGACATGGCTTACTCTCCCCCCTCCGCAGGCTCGCCCTGCGCCCACGTTCGGATGGCATCGAGGGTTTTGGGCCCGAGGCCTGCAATCTCGCGCAGGGCCTCATCGGTGACCTCCGAGAGGGCCTCCGGCGTGTTCCAGCCTCGGGCTTCCAACTCGGCCATCACTTTCTCCGGTACATGCGGAATGCTCGCGAAGGCTTCGGCCGGGAAGGCTTCCTGCTGCGCTTCTCCGCCGTCCCCCTCGTACCCCTCGGTTCCGTCCTCGAGGGCAGCCTCGTCTCCGCCGCCCATCATGCTGCTCATGGCGGCGAGGATCTCCTGCTTCTTGGCTTCTTCGCTCTTCACATCCAGCTCCCAGCCGGCCAGGATGCCTGCCAGGCGGATGTTCTGCCCCCGCTTGCCGATGGTCAGAGAGAGCTGGTCCTCGGGGACGATGACCTCCATTCGTTTGGCGGCGGCGTTCACGATCTGGACGCGCGTGACCGTGGCCGGGGCCAGGGAAGCCTTGACGAACTCGGAGAGCTCTTCCTTGTAGGGGATGATGTCGATTTTCTCTCCGCGGAGCTCCCGGGTCACGGCCTGGACCCGCATGCCGCGCATGCCGATGCAGGCGCCGATGGGATCGATGTCCTTGTCCCTGCTCATGACGGCGATTTTCGTGCGCTCCCCCGCCTCGCGTGCGAGGCCCCGTATGACGACGGTCCCATCGTAGATCTCGGGCACCTCCGCCTCGAACAGCTTGGCCACGAAGTCCTTGCTGGCGCGGGACAGGATGATCTGGCTGCCTTTGGTGTTTTCCCGCACGTCGATGATGAGGGCGCGTATTCGGTCCGACTGGAGGAAGCGTTCGCCGCGGCACTGTTCGGAAACGGGAAGGAGCGCCTCGGTGCGGCCCACGTCCACGATGACGTTTCGTTTCTCGGTGCGCTTCACCACGCCGTTGATGATCGTGCCTACGCGGTCCTTGTATTCCTTGTAGATGATCTCCCGTTCGGCTTCGCGGATCTTCTGCGTGAGGACCTGCTTGGCCTGCTGGGCCGCGATGCGTCCCATGTAGGGAGTCGCCTCGAGCGGGAATTCGATGATGTCTCCCGGCTCGCACTCCTCGTGCGTGGCGCGGGCCTCCTCGAGGGAGATCTGGGTGAGGGGATTCTCGATCTCGGCCTCTTCGAGAACCTGCTTGATGCGGGCCAGGGTCATCTCGCCCGTCTCGCGGTTGAAGTGGCCCACGAAGGCCTCCTGGGAGTGCAGCACCCTCCGCGCCGCTGCCGCCATGGCGTCCTCGAGGGCGGAGATGACGATTTCCTTGTCGATGCCTTTTTCTCTTCCGAGGGCCTCGATGGCCTGCAGCAGTTCGCTGGACATGGCGCTGAACTCCTTATCGCTCTCTTACGGAAAACGGAACACGAGGTGGGCCGTCTTGACGCGGTCCAGCGGGACCGTCTTCACCTCGTCTCCGACCTTGATCAATCCGGCCTCTCCCTCAGAGCCGGCCAGCTCCCCTTCCAGGGTCTGCCCCGCGTCGGGGCCGCCGGGGCCCAGCACGATGCGCGCCTCTTTGCCTCTGAAGCGGTCGTAGTCGGCGGGTTTGCGCAGGGGCCGCTCCACGCCGGGCGAAGAAACCTCCAGGTCGAAGGCGTGCGGGACCAGGTCCTCCACGTCGAGTTGGGCGGAGAGCTGGCGAGAGACGTTCTCGCAGTCCTGGATGGTCACCGGCCCGTCCAGCCTGTCGAGCGTGACCCGAAGGAGCCAGCGGCGCCCCGTGAGATGGTGTTCCACCTCGAAAAGCTCGCAGCCGAAAGACCGTGAGGTCCTCGTGGCCAACGCGTCGAGTTTTGCAAGCCAGGACAGATCCAATTCTCGCCCTTAAAAAAATAAGTGGGCCGCAAGCCCACTTGTGTGTAAATATAGCACATAATACAGATGCTTGCAAGTGCTGGCAGGCGGGCGGCGCAGGGCGTTCGGACATTCCAAGGTCGGGGGTCGGGTCCCGAAGGGCCAAACCGCCCACGGGGCAACCTTGCCCCGAAGGGTGGTTGTCCGGATGCCCAGGGACCGGTAAACTAAACGAACGAGCCGTTGCGCCTCGGCGCTCAGACCGGAGAGGAGCCATGGAGCTTCGCAGGCTGGTCATCACCGGAACGTCGGGCTTTCTGGGGCGCCATCTGCTGGACGCCATCAAGGACAGATTCGAGATTTTTTGCATCGCCCGGAGATCCCAGCGGGAATCGGGCGCGCCCGTTCATCCCAACATCCACTGGTACCAGGTGGATATCGGGGACCGGGAGGCTCTGGAGGCGGTCTTCCAGGAGATCGCGGACAGGGGCGGCGCAGAACTGGTCCTCCACCTGGCGGCCCACTACGATTTCACGGGCGAGGACCACCCCGAATACTGGCGCACCAACGTCAAGGGTCTGCGCAACATACTGGAATGTAGCGCCGGCCTGCGCATCCGCGGATTCTTTTTCGCCAGCTCCCTAGCCGCGTGCGACTTCCCGCCGCCGGGCGGCGCCCTGACCGAGGACAGCCCTCCCGACGGGGACCATATTTACGCCAAGACCAAGCGGATCGGGGAGGAAATGCTCTGGGAATACATCAACGCCGTGCCCTCCGTCATCATCCGCTTCGGGGCCATGTTTTCCGATTGGTGCGAATACGCCCCCCAGTTCGTCTTCATGAACACCTGGCTTTCGAGGGCCTGGAACGCCCGCATCTTGGGAGGCAGGGGCCAGTCGGCCATCCCCTACCTGCACGTGAGAGACGCGGTGGCATTCATCATCCGTCTCTTTGACCGTTACCCCATCATGAAACCCTGTGAAGTCCTGCTTGCGAGCAACAGCGGTTCCGTCACACACGCCCAGCTCTTCGCAGCGGCCACCAGCACGTTTTTTGGCCGGGAGGTCAAACCTGTATTCATGCCCAAACTCCTGAGCCGGATCGGCCTCTACGGCATGGATTGGCTCGGTCGGGCTCTGGGCCAGCGGCCCTTCGAACGGCCCTGGATGGGCAAGTACATCGATCTGCAGCTCACGGCGGATGGCTCGCGCACCTATGAACGGCTGGGGTGGACCCCCAACCCGAGGCTGGACATCCTGCGGCGCATGCCCTTCCTCATCGAGCACCTCAAGACGGATCCCCTGGAGTGGAACCGCAGAAACAGGGCGGCCATGAAGGAGCCGCACCTGCGCCCCAACCTCCGCGTTCACAGGCTTCTTGAGCGCTACGAACAGGAGATCCTCGAGACCCTTCTGGCCAACCTCCGAGGTCAGGAAGCCCCCCGCTGGTTCGTGGGACACCGGCGTTTTTCGCCGGAGGACATCGACTGGTTTCTCCGGCAGGTCCTTCGCCACCTCATCGGCGCGGTCCGGGTCCGGGACAAGACCCTATTCATGGCCCACTGCAGGGACCTGGCCGAACGCCGTTTCAAGCAGGGGTTCACCGCGCAGGAAGTCTGCGACGCCCTGGCCACGATCGACCAGACCTGCGTTCAGATTCTCAGACGCGACCCGGAAGCCAAGGACCTCGACCAAGCGCTGCGCGACTGCATCACCATGACGGTCAACCTGGGCATCGACGAAGTGCAGGATGTCTACGAAGTCCTGGGCGGCAGGGGGTATTAGCGGGCGGCTATTTCCCTGCGGCCTTCCGGTGTACGATGAAGGCGCACAGACCCATGGCGGCATCGCTGAACGCTGAGAGGGGCAGGACCCAGGGCTGGCCGTAGTAGATGCTGCACGAAGCAAGAAAGACGGTGGCGCAGCATTTGGCGAAAATCAGGAGCGTCACGCTTCGAGTACGGTAGTATTCAATGAGATAGGCGCTGGCCAGGACGATGTGGAAGGCGCCTCCCTGCCGGATGTAAAACTGGGGGTAGACCGCGTCGGGCCACCCGCCGAAATGGACGGACCAGTCGGGGAAGAAGAGGAGCATCGCGCCGACCGCGTAGCTGTGCAACGCGATGAGCACGACCAGCGGCTTTTCGAGCTTTGTCCAGGGCATGAAATTGGCCTCGTCCAGCTATCGGGCTGTTGGCTGATGGCGTTTGTCTTCTCACTTTTTACTTTTCACTATCCCTAACAGGTTCCCACCAGATGTCCGGAATGTCGGGCTCCTGGCGCTTGACGGCGGGGGCGCCGAGGCGTTCCAACTCGTCGAGGATGGCCTGGACGACCGTAGGGACCGCCGCCTGGACGGGATCGCTCAGACCCACCCGGTAGACGATCCCATCGGGGATCACGCCCGCGAGAAAGACCTCCTCCGCGGAGTCGCCTGCAAACTCGAGGGTCATCAGCGCCTCGCGCAATCCCGGCTCGTGCGGACTCACGCAGAGGTTCGGCGCGACCTTGAGGATGTCCGACTTGCGGTACAGCCTGACCTCGCCGGGAGCGCCCGTGGCCCTCACCGCATCCGCCACGATGACGCACCGCCGCCCGCGCAAGTGAACGGTGAGGTCGAGCCCCGGCGTGCCCGCATCCACCACCGTCACGTTCGGAGGGAAAGTCCAGCCGGCTTCGAGCACCTTGATCGACATAGGGACCGAAGGCGTCGTCGCCCATGAGCACGTTTCCCAGACCCACGACTTCGATTTCGTTCATTCGTAGCTCGGCCGGCCCCGCCCGGCGGTGCAACCACCGGGCGGGACCGGCCGCTCCTCCTCAGGCCTCGCTCACGAGGATTAAAGCACCTTCACCCTGGACTGCTCCTGTCCCTCAGCATCCACCGTGTGGATCGCGCAGGCCAGGCACGGGTCGAAGGAGTGGATGGTGCGCAGGACTTCCAGGGGCCGTTTGGAATCCGCCACAGGGTTGCCCTTGAGGCTGGCCTCGTAAGGGCCCGTCTGGCCTTTTTCGTCCCGGGGGCCCGCGTTCCAGGTGGAAGGCACCACGCATTGGTAGTTGTGGATCTTGCCGTCGCGGATGACCACCCAGTGAGATAGCGTGCCCCGGGGCGCCTCGTGGAAGCCGAACCCCCGCTGCTCGCCGCTGGGGAAGACGGGTTCGTTGAAGATGGTCAGGTCGCCCTTGCCGAGGTTCTCTACCAGGAGGTTCCAGTGTTTCAGCGCCAAGTCTCCCATGGTTGCGCAGCGCACCGCGCGGCAGGCGTGGCGCCCGAGGGTCGAGTGGAGTGCGTCCAGACCCACTTTCTGTTTGCCCACAGCGGCGGCCGTACTCAGGACGAAGTCGGCGTGCTTCTTTACGATTTCGTTGCCCGAGACGTAGCCCATCAGCATCTGGGCAAGCGGCCCCACCTGCATGGGCGCGCCGGAGAAGCGCGGGGCTTTCACCCAGGAATACTTCTTGGCGGGGTCGAAATCGGTGTACTTGGGAACCGTGTCTTCTTCGTAGGGGTGCCGCGACCAGTCGCCGTCGTACCACGCGTGGGCGATGGATTCGGCCACGTTGTCCCGGAAGTAGGGATCGTTGAACGAGGAGATGGCTTTGTAGGTGGAGGCGTTGCCTCCCATGACCGTGCCGCCGGGAAGGTCGAATTTCGTGCCCTTCGTGTCGGTGGGCATGTCGGGGACGGCCAGGTAGTTGGTCACGCCGCCGCCGTAGCGGAACCAGTCGGGATAGAGGGCGGCCACGGCGGCCACGTCCACGAGGTAGACCTGCTGAATAAAGGGAACCACCTCGTCCAGGAGGTCTTTCACCGCGTAGAGCTTATCCATGTTGAGTGTGGAGGGGTTATCGAGATTAATGGCGTTGGCCACCCCGCCCACCGCCAGGTTCTGGATGTTGGGGGTCTTGGAGCCGAGGATGGCCACCACTTGCAGGGCCTTCCTCTGGATGTCGAGGGCCTGGAGGTAGTGGGTGACGGCCAGGAGGTTGATCTCGGGCGGGAGTTTCATGGCCGGATGGCCCCAGTACCCGTTGGCGAAAATGCCGAGCTGGCCCGCATTCACATAGGCCTGGAGCTTGTCCTTCACCGCCGAGAACTCTTTCCAGCTGTTCCCTCGCCAGGGAGACAGGCTCTCGGCCAGAACGGCCGTGGCCTTCGGGTCGGCCTTGAGGGCGGAAACGACATCCACCCAGTCGAGGGCGGAGAGCTGGTAGAAGTGCACGATGTGGTCGTGCAGGCAGTGAGCGGCGATGATGATGTTGCGGATCAACTGCGCATTGAGCGGGATCTCCAGACCGATGGCATTCTCCACGGCGCGCACCGAAGCGATGGCGTGCACGGTGGTGCACACGCCGCAGATGCGCTGGGTGAAGAGCCAGGCTTCCCTGGGGTCGCGTCCCTTGAGGATGACTTCGATACCGCGCCACATCTGTCCCGAGGACCAGGCGTCGCGCACGACTCCGCCGTCCACCTCCACGTCGATCCGGAGATGCCCTTCGATTCGCGTAATGGGATCAATCGTAATCCTTGGACTCATTGAACACCCCTCCTCAGTTATGAGCGGCCTCGGACGCGCCGCCGAGGATGGGATACCGCTTCACGATGTACAGGTAGGCCATGAGTTCCAAGGCCACGATGCCGACGGTGATGAGGACTTCGGGCACGGCGGGGAAGTAGGTCCAGTTCCGGCCCGGGTTGTACGCCACGAGATAAGCGTCAAGCCGATAGATGACCCCTGCCAAAACCAGGAGCATGGCCGCCTGGAACTGCCCTGGCGCCGTCCCCCGAGCCTTCGGGGAAAAGAGCATGGCCATTCCCCCGACGAAGAGCGCCATCTCGACCCAGAACATGAGGGCCTGAACGTTAAACGCGAAGGCCAGCCCCAGCCGGCCCCGGAGGACGATGTCCACCCATCGGATGACGAGGTAGCGAGGGTGAGCCACGCGGGGACCACGGCCATGCGGGCCAAGAGCTGCGTCTCGCGGCGGCGGCGGAAGATGGTCGTCGCCAGTTGGGATTCCATGACCACAACGCCGTAGCCCATGGCAACGCAGGTGATCAGGAACAGAAGGGGCATGAAGGGCGTCTGCCAGAGCCCGTGCACCTTCCGGCCGCCCAGAAGCATGAGCGCACCCAGGGAGGTCTGGTGCATGCTCGGCAGAAGCACGCCCACCGCCAGGAGGGGAATCATCAGCTTGTTGACGATGGGGCTGAAGGTGTCCGCGACCTTCTTCAGGGTGGGATGGGCTCCCTTCTTCTGCCATTCCTCGAAAAAGGCGGGGCTCAGTTCCAGCCAGAGGACGCCCACATAGGCCATGACGCAGAGGGCCACCTCCAGAAGCACCGAGTTCAGGTTCCACCAGCCCGGAAAGATGGGGATTTTGTAGATGAAGGGCGGGCGGCCCACATCGAGGTGGATGGCCACCGCGGCCATGGTGTAGCCCAGGGCGCTGGTGAGCACGGCGGGGCGAACCAGGGGATGGTACTCGCCCTTGTTGAAGATGTAGACCAGGAAGGCCATGGCGTAACCGCCGCAGCCCAAGGCCGTTCCGGTGACCACATCGAATGCGATCCAGATGCCCCACGGATAGCCGTCGCTCAGTCCCGTGGTGGCGCCCAGGCCGGCGGCGAAGCGCCAGATCATGAGGAGGGCGCTCACGCCGAAGATGGCGGCGAGAATCTTGAAGGCCGGCGTCCAGAGGGGTCCGCCGACGGGTTCAGGCTTGGCGTGTGCGCTCATGGTTCCACCTCCTCACCGGCTTTTTTTCTGTTCCGCCAGATGACGGCGCCGAAAACGGCGAAGAGGGCCACGGGGGCGATGAAGCCCTGGTAGAGGCTGTGCTGGATGACCTGTTGCATTTCGGGCACGGGAGTCTCGCCCAGGTCGGGCAGGCCCAGATCCTGGAATGAGATCCCGGCCTTGGACAGGTAGAGGACCTGCGTGCCTCCGCCGTCCGTCTCACCGAAGACCTTGGGCTCGTAAAGGCCCGGGGTGCCGGCGATACGTGACTTGGCTTCCGCGAGCAGCTCCGTGTACTTGCCGTAAATCACGGCTTGCCTGGGGCACACCTCGCAACAGGCCGGCTGCTGACCCTTGGCGATGCGGTGGTTGCACATCTCGCACTTGACGACCTTGGGCCAGGCCTTCTCGAATTCGTACTTGGGAACGCCGTAGGGACAAGCAACACCGCAATAGCGGCAGCCCGTGCAGCGCTCGCCGTGCCACGTCACGATGCCGTGCTCCCGCTTCTTGAGGGAGCCCAGCATGCAGGCATTGATGCAGGCCGGGTCCACGCAGTGCATGCACTGCGCCTTCATGTAGGACATCCGGTCGGCGTCCTTGAAAAGCTTGATGATGTTCTTGCACTTGGAGTTCAGGTCGTCGGGGGCGTCGTAAAGCCCTCCCGAGTTGCGTGTGTCGCGCGGCAGGTCGTTGGCATCCTGGCAGGCCACCATGCAGGTCTTGCACCCGATGCACTTGGTGGCGTCGTAGAGCATACCCATGGCATCGGGCGGGGGGACCCGCCTATCTCTGGCCTCGAGCGCCGGTTCCACCGCCGACCCGAGGGCCGTCAGGGCCCCCGCCGCCGCCATCCCCTTGAGAACGGAGCGTCGGTCAACGGTCATGTCATTTCTCCTTCTCTGGCGCCTCGCCGAGCTTCTTGGCTGCCATCAGGCCTGCACCGATGAGGGCGCCGCCCACGAGACCCGCGACGCCCGTAGCCACGGGGCCCACGTTGGAGTGGTCGGCGTGCATGGGCGCGTAGGTGTCGGGAGGGGTCGGCCGGTCTACTTCCACCGTCGTGTGGATGGGCACCCGGAAGGCCAGCGCCTGCTCGGTGCACCCCACGCAGGGGTGACCGATCCCGATGGGCCAGGCCCCGGGCACTTCGCCGAAGGACAGCAACGAGCAGTTGGCGTGGGTGGCCGGACCCTTGCACCCCGTCTTGTAGAGGCAGTAGCCGAGCTTGTGACCCTCGTCTCCAAACTTACCGACGAATCGCCCCGCGTCGAAATGGGGACGGCGGGGGCAGTCTTCGTGGATCACTCTCGCATAGGCGAAGAGAGGACGCGCCTTGGCGTCCAGCGCGGGCAAGGTGCCGAAAGTGGCGTACTGAAGTACTACGCCCAGCAGGTTGTAAGGGTTGGCGGGGCATCCCGGGAGGGTGACCACGGTCTTGCCCTTGAGGATTTCCGGAGCCCCCGTGGCGCCCGTGGGATTGGGATCGGCGGACGGGATTCCGCCCCAGGACGCGCAGGACCCGATGGCGATGATGGCCCCGGCCTTGGCGGCCACTTCGTTCAGCATGTCCACTGCGGTCTTGCCCGCAACCTTGCAGTAGATGCCGTTCTCCTTGGTGGGGATGGCTCCCTCCACCACGAGCACGAACTTGCCGGCGTTTTCCTCCATGGTCTTTTGCAGGACTTCCTCGGCCTGATACCCCGCCGCGGCGAAGAGCGTCTCGCAGTAGTCCAAGGAGATGAGGTCGAGGATGAGGTTGGCCACATCCGGGTGCGAGGTTCTCAGGAGCGATTCCGTGCACCCGGTGCATTCCTGGAAGTGGAGCCAGATCACCGATGGCTTCTTCGGGCTGGCGGCGGTCTGAGCCATCTGTTCGGCGGCCCAGGAGGGCAACCCCACGGCGGCGGCGGCCATGGTGCACACCTTCATGAAATCTCGGCGGCCCCAACTGGAGCTCTCCAGGCGCACTTCCGGATCGGGCTTCTTGTTCACTCTACCCATGAGCACCTCCCCTCTTCTTCGAAGCGGAAACGATTCTCGCGGTGACACGCTGGCGCTAACACTAATGGCCATATACTATGGAGCAGCTCGGGCCTTGTCAACCCCCTCCGATAACTTCATTCACGCGGCTCAGTTTCAGTTGCCCTGACACGAACATGTCCACGAAAATATAAGCTTTTAACCCCTTCACAATGGCGCCAGCCAGAAGCACGTTTGTTTCAGCATGGAATCATTTTTGACATGTTTCTCGTAAACTTCGTTCACACCTATGTAAGCCCTCCACAGAGAGTCACACAGTGACGCGGATCGTGTCACTCTGACCATGACACCGGAACCCGTTGTAAACTCTTGACCGGACCAGGGAAGGACCCGGTCGCGGGTCTTGCGGAGGAACCATGGAGCCTGTGCTGATTGCCGCCAATTGGAAGATGTACAAAACCTCCCCGGAGGCCGAATCATTTTTCGCCCGCTGGAGGGATCTGGTAGTGCCCCGGGGCCGGGAAGTGGCGTTCTTTCCGCCCTTCCCGCTGTTGGCCCTCGTCCGTTCGCTGCTGCCCTCGGGACAGAGTCTGGGCGGGCAGAACGCTCACGAAGCCGAAGAGGGAGCCTTCACGGGAGAAATTTCCGGAGCCATGCTGAGGGATGCCGGATGCACCTATGTCCTGCTGGGCCATTCGGAGCGCCGCCACCTCTTCGGCGAGACCGACCTCCGCATCGCCGCCAAGGTGAAGGCTGCCTTCCGGAACGGTCTGAGACCCGTCCTCTGTGTGGGCGAACGACTCCAGGAGCGCGAGGCGGGGCGAACCCTGGAGGTCGTGCTGGGACAACTCGCGGCGGGGCTGGGCGACGCGCCCCCCGCGGGAGGGTTCGAGGTGGCCTACGAGCCCGTCTGGGCCATCGGAACGGGCAAAGTGGCCCGGCCCGAGGACGCCGCCCAAGTTCATGCGGCCATCCGTGACTGGCTGGAAATTCGACGGTTAGGGAAAGACGCCCGAATACTCTACGGAGGTTCCGTGAAGCCCGGCAACGCCGCCGCTCTGCTAGCCACCCCCGGTGTCCAGGGACTGCTCGTGGGAGGAGCGAGCCTCGACCCCGAGGAGTTCGCCGCCATCGTCGCCGCGTAGAACGCGAACAGGAGAAAGGGCAAGGACAAGAAGCAAAATGGCTTCACCACAGAGGCACTGAGGACACAGAGAAAGACTGGGGAATGGGCCATTCATGACATTTCTTGGTACTTTTTGAAGGTCTCCTTTTCACTGTTCCTTTCTCCGTGATCTCCGTGTCTCCTTGGTGAATTGCTTTGCCTTTGCTTCGCGCCCTTCGTGAAATGCTCGCGTCTTGCGTCTCGCGTTTCGCTTCTCGCTCCAGCTTCCATCGGTGCTATACTTATGCGGTTTTGGAGGGAGTTCATCATGCAGATGCCGATGGTCATCGTGGGCGGGCAGTGGGGCGACGAAGGCAAGGGAAAGATCGTGAATCTGCTGGCCGATGCCGCGGATTTGGTGGCCCGTTATCAGGGCGGCCACAACGCGGGCCACACGGTCATCATCGGCGGGAGCCGCTACGCCCTGCACCTCGTGCCCTCGGGCATCCTCGCCGCGGGGAAGGTGTGCGTCATCGGGAACGGCATCGTCGTGGACCCCGAGGCCCTCGTGACGGAGGTCCGGTCCCTCAAGGCGTCGGGCATCGACGTGGCGAGCCTCCGCATTTCGGACCGTGCGCACCTGCTCCTGCCCCATCACGCGCTCCTGGACCAGCTTCGCGAGGCCAATAAGGGCGCGGGCAAGATCGGCACCACGGGCCGCGGCATCGGCCCTTGTTACGAGAGCAAGTACACCCGCGAAGGCGTCCGAGCCATTTTCCTCACGGACCCGGCGCGCCTCGAGGCTGAGGTGACGCGCCTGGCGGAGGAGAAGAACGCCTACATCAAAGCCGCTTTCGGCCACGACGGAATTCCGGTCGCCCTGGCGGTGTCCAGATTTCTGGAAGTTGGCGCGGAGCTCGCCCCGCTCGTATGCGACACCGTGGCCCTGGTGAACGACACCATCGACTCCGGCGGGCTCGTCCTGTGCGAAGGTGCCCAGGGGACCATGCTGGACGTGGATCACGGCACCTATCCCTTCGTCACCTCCAGCAACAGCACGGCGGGAGGGGCCTGCACGGGACTGGGCATCTCTCCCACCAAGATCAAGAGCGTCATCGGAGTCTTTAAGGCCTACTGCACGCGCGTGGGTGCTGGACCCTTCGTGACCGAGCTGGACAACGAGCAGGGCGCCCTCATCCGAGAGCGCGGGCACGAGTATGGGACCACCACGGGGCGCCCAAGGCGATGCGGCTGGTTCGACGCGGTGGCGGCGCGCTATTCGGTGAGGATCAACGGCCTGAACGGCATCGCCCTGACTCTCATGGACGTGCTCGACACCTTCGACGAGGTGAAGGTGTGCGTGGCTTACGAATTCGAAGGTCGGCGCCTCACCGACTTCCCCGCCGGGCTCTGGGTGCTCGAAGGCGCCACCCCCATCTACGAAACGGTGCCCGGATGGAAGAGCGACATCTACGGGCTCACCGATTGGGACGCGCTTCCCGCCAACGCACGGGCTTATGTGGGATACCTGGAGACCCTGCTCAAAGTCCCCGTGTCGATCCTTTCCACGGGTCCCGACCGCGCTCACACCATCGTCCGGGATGCCTCGCTGCGGAGCCTCCTGGGGTTATGACCCGCCTCCTCCGGCGCCTTTTCATGGGAGCCGCGTTCTGTGCGCTTGCGGCCCTGTCAGTCCCCGCGGCCCCCGCCAAGGTCGTGGTCCTGGGGTTCGATGGCGCCGACCCCGTCCTCGTCAGAAAGTACATGGCTGAAGGCTTGCTGCCCCACATGCAGGCCTTGGGCAAACAGGGGACCTTCGCAAACCTGGCCGTCACCAATCCTCCCCAGACACCCGTCAGCTGGGGCGCATTTTCCACGGGCCTCAATCCGGGCCGCAATCGTGTTTTCGATTTTCTCGTGCGCGATCCCAAGACCTACAAGCCGGCCTTCGCCCTCATGGAGGAGGGATCACGCAGGCTTCTCCTCGGGCGCTGGAACCGCTGGGCATTGCCCCTCCTGGCGTTCCTCCTCGTCCCGGGACTGACCTGCCTGGCGCTCCTGGTGCTCAGGCGCACTATGGGCGCTCGCGCATGGGTCGCCTCGGGAGCGGTAGGGCTCGGACTCGCCATCGGCACCTTCGCCTTCGTTCGCGCCTACGTGCCAGAGCGGGTTCCCTCGCCCATCAACCACTTGGAGGGGCAGCGCTTCTGGGAGACGGCCGCCGCCGCGGGCAAGAAGTGTCTGGTTTTCCGCGTCCCCGACACCTTCCCGGCGAGGGCCTATCCCGAAGGCCGCCTGCTGGCGGGGCTGGGAGTACCCGACATGCGGGGACGGGTGGGCACGCCCTACATTTTTACGACCGATCCCCTGCTCACGGGGGGTGACAACGAGTTCTCCGTGGACATCGTCTCCATCCCCCAGGATGCTCCCCAACCGGTCCTCACGAGCATCCAGGGCCCTTTCAACAAGCCCTTCTACGAGTACGCGGTGCAGGACGCCTCCGACGGAGCGACGGATCCCAAGGTGGTGCAGGAGATCAAGAGCCGGTGCGAGGAGAAGCTCAAGGCAGCAGGGGTGAAGGCGACCATCGACGTTCCCCTCTCCCTCTCCTGGGACGCCTCCACCTGCACCTACGACGTCCAGGGGCAGAGGGGCACCCTCAAGGTCGGGCAATGGTCCGAGTGGGTCCTGATGGACTTCGAATTCAACAGGTTCCTCCACCTTCGCGGCATGGCGCGCTTCTACCTTCTGGCCGCCGCGCCCTCGCTCCGCCTCTACCTGTCCCCTCTCCACTTCCATCCCGGCGATGCCGACGAAGGGATTGCCATCTCTTACCCACCCGACTACGCCGAGCGCCTGCTGAAGCGGTTCGGGTACTACAAGACTATGGGATGGGCGGTGGACACCTGGACCATCTCTTCGGGCCTCTCCGACGAGAACCAGTTTCTATCGGACATGAACCAGACCGTGGATGCCTACGAGAGAATGATGAAGGGGCTCCTCAAGGACGGGGATTGGGATCTGTACGTTCAAGTCTACGAGTTCACGGACCGGATCGCCCACGTCCTCTGGCGCTATCTCGACCCCGGGCATCCCCTCTACGACGCCGCCAGGGCGCCACTCTACGAAGAGGCCATGCGGAAGGCATACGTTCGCATGGACACCATCGTCGGGGAAGCCATGGAGCGGTTGCCCGAGGGCGCCACCCTCATCGTCCTGTCGGACCACGGCTTCACCTCCTTCCGGCGGGCCGTCAACACCAACCGGTGGCTCATCGACCACGGCTACATGACGCTTACGGCGGACACCGGCACCCTCACGCTCCAGGACCTGTTCGACGACAACCGGCTCCTGTTCAAGAACGTGGACTGGAGCCGGACCAGGGCCTATGCCCTGGGGCTCGGAAACATTTACATCAACCTCAAAGGGCGCGAGGCCCTCGGCTGTGTGAACCCTGGCCCCGAGTACCGCGAACTCCTGGACCGCCTCAAGAGGGAACTCCCGCAGATGGTGGACCCGGACACGGGCGACAGGCCCGTCTTCGCGGTCTACACGCGGGACGAACTCTACAAAGGGTACGACCCCAATCTGACCCCCGACCTGCGGGTGACCAACCCGCCCGGCTACCGCGTCTCCTGGCAGACATCCCTGGGCGGAGCACCCGAGCGCCTGGTGGAGCCCAACGAAAAGGCCTGGAGCGGAGATCACTGTAGCCTCGACCCCTCCTTCGTCCCCGGGATCTTCTTCTGCAACCGGAAGGTGGAGCGGGAGCCCCAGATGATCGACCTGGCTCCCACCATCCTCTCGCTGGCGGGCGTGAAGCCCCCCGCCATCCTCGAGGGCCAGGCTCTGGTCCGGGTCACCCCGTGACGAGCCGAGTGTCCCTCCTGGCAGCGCTCGCCGTGCTCCTCCTCGCCCGCGCCCCGGCGGCGCAAACCCCGGGGCCCGACGATGCGGAGGCGAAGATCCGCCGTCTCGCGGCGCAGGTGGCAGAAATCGCGGGCAAACAAAGGGGCACGCTGGACCGGATGGATCTCCTCCAACGGCGAATCCGCCTGGACGAGATGATGCTGGCCCGCGTCGAGCGGGAGGAGGCGGCAGCCAGGGTCTCGGCGGACCAGGCCTCCGCACGCCTGGCCGAACTCACGGCCCGGGAGGAGTCGGCCCGGCGGTATCTCCGCCTGCGCATGCGCCAGCTCTACGCCCTGGGTGTGCTGCAGCAGTACCGGCTGCTTTTCGCCGCCAGTTCGACCCAAGACCTGCGCGCGGCGGGGTTTTACCTGAACGCGCTGAGCCAGAGAGACGCCGATGCCTTCCGCCAGCTCTCCCGGGTTCGCACGGAGCAGGAGAAGGTCCAGGCGGAGTTGGAAACCGCCCGCGAGACCCTCGAGCGTCAGGGCCTGGAAGCCTCGAAGGAGAAAGAGTCCCTCGCTGCCGAGCAGGCCGGCCTCACGTCGGTCCTGGCCCAGCTCGGTCAAGCCCGCGATTCGGCTCAACGGGGCCTGGATGAAACCCTCGCGGCGGCTCGGGCCATGGATCGCTACGTGACCGACCTGTCGTTTCGGACCAAGGTGGAGATGATGAGCAAGGACATGGCCTCGAGCAGGGGCCGCCTGCCGTCCCCTTGCACAGGCTTGATCCTGAGAGGGTTTGGCGACTTCGTCCACCCCCGGTTCAAGACGCGCGTTCCCCATCCCGGCCTGGACATCGGAGCACCCCTGGGCACTCCCGTAAAAGCCGTTTTCGACGGTGTCGTGGAATACGCGGGGTGGCTCTCGGGGTATGGCTATACGGTGATCCTGAGTCACCCCGGAGGCTATTTTTCGATCTACGGGCACCTGGATCAGGTGGACGCCCAGAAGGGCCAGACCTCGGTGCAAGGGCAGGTTCTAGGCGCGGTGGGCGAGAGCGCCTCGTTGGAAACAACGGCCCTTTACTTCGAACTTCGGCAGGGAGCCAAGGCCGTGGATCCCACGCTCTGGATGAAAAAAGGAGATCTCCATGCAACGGATTCTCACCAGGATTAGGTGGAGCGTCCCATTTGCCGCGCTGATGGGTGTGGCGGTCTTCGCGCAGGCCCCTCAAACCAAGCCTGCCCTCGACCAAGAGTCCTGGTCCCTCTTTCAGCGCATCTTCGGCATGGTCCTGCGCGATTACGTCGACCCCAAGGCACCTCAGGACGTCGTCCTGGGAGCGCTGAAGGGCGCAGCGTCCAGCGCCGGTCCCGAGTGCGCCTATATTCCCCCGGAGGAGGTGCCCGCCTATCGGGCGGCGCTCGCCGCTCCGGCGAGCTTACCCCTCTTCATCACGAAGGATACGGATTTCGGTCAGCTCATCGCACCCTATCCCGGCCAAGACGCGTCCCTCAAACCTGGCGACGCGCTCCGGTTCATCGGAGACCGCTCCACCTATGACCTGACCTATCCTCAGGTTCTGGAGGCCCTTCGCGGGAAGGAGGGAGAGAAGGTGCGCTGCATCTTCCTCAAGCAGGAGGCCTGGCAGTCCTACTCGGTCACTCTCACGCGCCAGCCCCCCACGGCACCCCGATACCTTTCCCTGGGCGAGGACGGAGGCGCGCTCGTTCTTCCCTGCCTGGAATCGGAGATGCCTGCCCTCGTGGCCAAGAGCCTGCAGGCCGCCAAGGGTCCGGTGCTCCTGGACTTGAGGGGTTGTGCCTCCGACGACGCCCACCTGGCGTTCCGCTGGCTGGGGACGCTCCTGGGAAAAGGCGATTCCCCCCCGCGGAAAGGCCCGAAGGGAGTGATCCGCGAACCTGTTTCGGGGCCGGGCTTGTTGGCGGGAAGGACCGTCAGGGTTTTGGTGGACGGTACGACGGGGAGAGCAGGCGAGGTGGTGGCGGCGGGCCTGGCCTCGGCGGGAATCACCCTGGTGGGATCCCCCACGTTCGGCTGGGCGGTATACAGCCAAGATTTCCCGCTGGAAAACGGTGGCCTCCTGCGGCTCAACACGGCCTATTTCTTGGCCCCCGACGGCGAGCCCCTGAAGGGCCACCCCATCATCCCCGCCATTCCTCTCACCCTGTCCGGCGGCCTCAAGCCCGAGGAGGCCTACCGGCAGGCCCTCAAGGCCAAGGCCCCGAAGACCGGCGATCCGGCGCGCGCGGCCTCCGAGAAGCACCACGAGATCACCAAGGACGGCGGTCCCGTCCGGCAAGACCCGGGCCATGCCCGCTAAGGGCACGGGAGGCGACCGCACCCGTTCCGGGGCGAAGGCCAGGCGCGGGGGCGCACGGGAGCTCACCGTGCCCCTTTGGCTCCTTCTCGCCTGCCTGATCGCCCTGGGGTTGGCCATCTTCATACGTTGCAAGGTGACGCCCAAGGGAGGGGAAGCCCCCGCGGGGTCGGTGGCCAAGAAGGAGGCCCCCGCGCCGGCGCCCAAGCCGCGAATCAAGAAACCCCGCGCTCCTGTTCCCGAGCCCCCCGTCGTGCCCGAAAGCCCCCCTCAGGACAAGGTGCCCCCCCCGCTTGCCCAAACCCCTCCCCCCGGGCCCCGAGCGCCGTCTGTGCCTGGTCATCGATGACGTGGGCTACCGCCTGGATCTGGCCCAGGACGCGGCGGAGAAACTGCCCAAGGAAACGACCTTCGCCATCATCCCCTTTCTGCCCCACTCGGAGGAGTCGGCCCGACTTCTCAAGGACCGCGGATTCGCCGTCATCCTCCACTGCCCCATGGAGCCCGAACGGTCCGGCCAGTGGAAGTCCACACCGGGGACGCTCATGGTGGGCATGCCCCGGGACGAGGTGGAACGCATCCTCGACTCGGACCTGAGAGCCGTTCCCGGTGCGGAGGGCGTGAACAATCACATGGGGTCCCTGGCCACCACGCAGAGGCCTCTGATGGATGCCGTCATGGCGACCCTTGGCGCGCGGGGCCTCTACTTCCTCGACAGCCGGACCTCGGCGCGCACGGTGGCCTACGACGCCGCTCGCGCGGCGGGCGTCAAGGCGGCGTTTCGCTCGGTCTTTCTTGACGATGTGGACGAAGACGGTGCTATCATCAAACAGATAGACCTGTGGGTCGCCCGTTCCGAACGGGAGGGGGCGCCGGTGGCGATCGGTCACCTCCGGCCGCGCACCATCGATGCGCTGGCCTTCCGTCTTCCCTACTGGCGCTCCAAGGGCGTGCGGCTGTCACCCTTGCGCGAGGTGGTGCATTGACGGGTGGAACCACCGGCACCGGCATCCCTGAGCAGATCGGAAAATACCGCGTGAGTCGCGTTCTGGGCCGCGGCTCCATGGGAGTAGTCTTCCTCGCGAGGGATTCCCTCATCGACCGGGACGTGGCTATCAAGACGGTGGCCCTTCCGCCCGGGCTCGACGACGACAAGATCCGCGAGTTTCGGGAGCGCTTTCTCCGGGAAGCGCGCGCCGCAGGCCGTCTCAGCCACCCTTCCATCGTGACGATTTATGAGGCCGACGACGGCTCGAACGGTGGGACGCCTTTCATTGCCATGGAGTTCGTGGAGGGACTCCCGTGGAATCTGAAAATTCGCCAGCACACCTTCCCCGATCCGGAGCAGGTCCTGTCCCTGGCCCGGGAGATCGCCTCGGCGCTGGAGTATGCCCACAAAACGGGCGTCGTCCACAGGGATATCAAGCCCGCCAACATCGTGCAAACCCCCGACGGCCATGTGAAACTCATGGACTTCGGCATCGCCAAAGTCCCCACTTCGGAGCTCACTCGGGAGGGTCAATTCCTCGGGACGCCCGCTTATATGTCACCCGAGCAGATCATGGGCCGGGCCGTGGATGGGCGCTCCGACCTCTTCTCGCTGGGGACCGTCCTCTACGAACTCCTCACGTGCAGGAAGCCCTTCGAGGGCGAGGACATCACGACGGTCACCTACGCCATCCTCAAGCAAGATCCCAGACCGGCCCGCTCCATCAGCCCCGACATCCCCGAGGAGGTGGACCGGATCCTATTCCACCTGATGGCGAAGGACACGGCCCAGCGCTACGCCTCCGCACGCCAGCTCGCGGAGGACATCGACGCGTACATGGCCGGCGCGAACTTGCCCCACGCTGGACAGGCCGAGATGCCCTGGGTCGAATCGGCTCATCTTGACCCCGCTCCCCAGGTCAGCCCTCCCCCGCCTCCCCCGCCCGTCCCGCCGGTCCAACGACCCGAGTCCACCGCCCCGGTTCCCCCCGGCCGTGTTCCTGCAACCCAGGCCACTCAAGTCCAGGCGCTGGAGCCTTCCGCACCGCCGAAGACGGTTCCGCCACCCCAACCCGAGGTCGAAGCCCGCAAGGGCGGCAGGGGCATGCGGTGGATCCTGGCGGGGCTGGGCGTGGCCGCGGTGGTCGCCTTGGGGATTCTGGTCGCCGCTTTTGTCTGGTACCGATCCTCCGCTTCTTCCCCGGACGGGAACTTCGAGCCGGCGAGCACCTCCTCCCTGGAGTCGGCGGAGCAGGTTGGTTCCACCCCTCCGGATTCCCCCACGACCTCGCCATCTCTGGAACCCGCCTCCCCTCAAGTTCCCCCCTTGGCGGAAGCACCCAAGCCCCGACCCAAACCCAAACCGGTACCACCCCCCGCAGCCACTCCTCCGGCACCCGTACTGGCTGCGCCGCCCCCGCCTGTGAAGCCCCCAGCCACCGCGGTCGTCTCCTACACTTTCACCTCGGGCACCAAGCGAGGCGAGTTTTGGATTCGGATCGACGACAAGGAGGTGGCTCACCAGGTGATCAACCGCAAAGGCTCCATCTTTTCTCAGGCCTCGTACACGGGAAGCTTCACGGCCCCCGCAGGCACCCACCAAGTGGAGTTCCATATCCGCACCGAACTTCAGAACGTCAATGAGACCCATACTGAATCGGCGACCTTTGAGCCTGGACAGGCGCGGACGATGGGCATCGTGATGACCAAGTTCAACAAGGAGATCCGCTTTGTGTGGGGGCCGTGATTCCGCCTGGCGGCCACGGGTCGTGCTGATCCTGGCCATGCTGTTCGCAGCGTCCGGGTGTATTACCAGACGCGTGAACATCAACCTTGTTCCCCCCGCTGCCGCCCCCTACTCCGCCTCCCTCCGCCTCTCCACCACGCTGGGCCAACGGGGATTCACAGCCTCCGGCGGCTGTGCCGTGGATCCCCTGAGGGGTGCCCGCATCGAGTTGCGCGATCCCTCGGGCGCCTCGCAGTTCCTCCTGTTGGTCACCCGAGACCGCGCGGTTCTCATCGCCTTGAAGACCGGCCTCACCTGCGAATGGGGGCCGGCATCGCGCGCCATACCCTTCTCCAGCGCGGACCTCTGGTTCCTCTTCACGGGCCGCCCGCCGGCGGGGTTGAGGGATCTGCAGGCCACGGAAAGGGGCCTGACCTACGCGGCCTGGGACGGCGGGCTCGGCACCGTCGCCTGCCAGTTCAACCCCGTTTCCGGCGGGCTCCTCTCCCATGACTCGGCCCTCCTTCGCGGCGCGGGAGGCGCGCGTGTGGAGCTGAGCTGGAGCAATGTTCGGCCCGGGGTTTTCGATGATGGCGCCTTTCGCCCACCCGGGGGCCTGGCCCTCGTCCCGGCGCCCATCCAGGAAGTCCTCGCCGAGGCAGCGCCGTGACCGCCCTTCGTTACAGGGCTCACGCCAAGTTCAACTTGGCCCTCGACGTGAGGGAGAAGCGCCCGGATGGCTTCCACGAAGTGCGCACCGTCCTCCAGAGCGTGGCCCTGGCCGACACCCTCGAGGTGTTCCCAACGGCGGAAGGGCTTGCCTTCGCGTGCTCGGACCCGGCTCTGCCCGCAGGTGCGGACAACCTCGTGATGAAGGCGGCGCAGGCCCTGCGCGACGCCCACGGGTGCGTGAAGGGCGCGCGGATCCAGCTCATCAAGCGAATCCCCTCCCAGGCGGGCCTCGGAGGGGGAAGTGCCGACGCCGCCGTGACTCTGGTCGCGCTGGCCCGTCTGTGGAGACTCCCTGCGGACAGTGCCTCGCTGATGCCCATCGCCGTGAGCCTGGGAAGCGACGTGCCTTTTTTTCTGGTGGGCGGAACCGCGCTGGGCGTGGGTCGCGGTGAGGAGGTCTACGCGCTCCCCGACGCGCCGACTCTCCACCTCCTCCTCGTGACGGGCGCGCAGGGGACCTCGACACCTGACGCCTATCGCAGCCTGGATGCCCGGTTGACAGGCCCGGAGGTGGCGCATAAAATCCAAAGCATCGTCCAGGGCGTCGTGGAAGGCAGGCTCGACGACCGCTTGCTGTTTAACCGGTTTGAGGAGGTGGCCCGAGACGAATCCGGCGGAGCGGCCCTGCGGCAACTCCTTCTGGACTGCGGGGCGAGGAGGGCGATTCTGGCGGGTTCGGGCTCGGCCTGGGTGGGCCTCTTCCAGAGCAGGGCCCACGCGCAGGAAGCGCAGAGGAGGATGGCACACCGAGGAATCAGCGTGATCCTGTCCCACACCGTGACCCGGAAGGACTACTGGGAGCGAACGCTGCCACGCATGGAAAAGGAGACCCCCCCATGAATATCACCGACATCCGGATCTTCCCGGTGGACGAGCCCAAGCTGAAGGCGTTCGTGTCCATCATCTTCGACCACAGCTTCATCGTGAGCGACATCAAGGTCATCGAAGGGACCAGGGGCTTCTTCCTCTCCATGCCCAGCAAGAAGCGGCGCGACGGGACATTCAAGGACATCGCCCACCCCCTGAACGCGGAGACCCGGAAGATGATGGAGGACGAAGTCATCGCGGCCTACAACGCCGAAATGGCCAAGAACCCCAGAGCCACCTCCGCGGCCGAAGCCGGCGATATGGTGCCAGATCTGGAAAGCCCCGCTGTAACCGAGCCGGCGGCCCAGCCCACCGAAGCGGCTTCGCCAGACAGCGGCGCGCCCTGACCGCACGCTATGGAGACGGTACTAAGTGGGAGCCGGCGCTCGCGCCGGCTCCTTCGGTTTTCATGGCGATACCGTGAGTCTTGCCGGGAGAGCCCAATCCCCCGACGGGAGCAGACAAGGCGGGCGCAAATGCAACGGGCGTGGCCGTTGCCTCTCTCCTAACCGTTCACTTATGAGGGATTGAGGCAAGAGAACCCCTCGCGGGATGTGGAGAGAGGGAGGACGCCTTGCTCCGGAGGGCCGGCGTTGGTATGCTCTCTTTCGGGGTTCTCCCCACTTCCCTGCTGGGGAGTAGCCAAATGGTAAGGCACTGGTCTTTGGAACCAGCTACCGTGGGTTCGAATCCCACCTCCCCAGCCAACTCCTCTCTCGGCAGGCCAAGACCTCCCGCCCGCACCGAGGCTTATCTGGGGGCGGGAACCGCAGGTTTGCCAGCCGCTGTTTTGGCGGGAGCGCCCGCGGCGTTGGTTTTAGCCGGGGCCCGAGGGGCGCTCTTGGCCTGGGGGGCTCGGGAACGACCGACCTGCGCTTCCGGCTGGGGCCAGCGATAGTGGTCCGACCACGTCAAGAAAGCCCCGATCCGCTCCCCGTTGTCCTTGAGATAGGCCTCCACCGAATCGTTGTTGGAGGCCCTAAAGGCATGGGCGCAGAGCGGAGGCGTGAATTTTTGCGCTGCGACGGCCGCGAAGTACGGTGCGTAAAACTTGCCCACGAACGTGCTCCGCCAGGCGGGATCGCGCTGTCCTACGCGGCCAAAAAGCGCGCCGATGGTGGAGACCAGACGGCTCCAGTCGTTGACTGCCGTCTCATCGAGAACCCCCGTCCAGGCCTGGGTCACGGCGCCGGCCACGGCCGTGTAGTCTCCCTCCGAAGCGTCGCCTTTCCCCGCCGCCTGCTCCCCCGCCTCAGGATGGCCGCGCAGCGAGTCCAGGGACTGGCCCACCATCCTTAGAGCCTCCCTGGATCGATCCGATTCGGGCTCCAGGACTAGGAACCGAAACAGGGCCAGGACCGCCGGGACCCTGTACCCTTCGGCGCTGAAGACCTTGCCCAGGGCGTAGTTGGGATCGGGCTGGTCGGGCGCAAGGGCTACCGAAGCCTTGAGGGCCTCTCGGGCCTCCGCCATGCGCTTGAGCGAGGCGTAGGTGATCCCCAGCTCGTAGTAGGCCGTGAAGTTGTCGGGCTCCACCTTTACCGCGGCTTCGAACTGGGGCACGGCCTCCTCGGGTTGTCCCAATTGGTCGTAACATTCTCCGGCGAGGGCATAGAACCGGCCTAGCCACGGCGACGTGAACTGGGCACCGCGCAGTGCGTCCGCCAGGGCGCTTTCGTATTTCTTCGCGGCCAACTGGCTCAGGCAGACCTCCAACAGGGCCTGGGCGGCATCGGGGTTCTCTTGGAGGATGGCCTCGTAGACCGCGACCGCATCGGCATAGCGCGCCGCGTCGTGGAGAGCCACGCCCTCCTGAAGTTTGGCTTCTTGGGCCTCGGTCAGGGGAACGGGGACTTTGGTGGGTGGGGGGACGGTCGAAGCGGGTGCCCAAACCCCCAGGAGAGACCACGCCAAAACCGCCAGTGCCCGCACCCTCATCACGGCCTCCAGCCCCGCCTTCTGGCGGGATGTTTAAAGCGTATCGCGGAAAAGCAGATTGGCGCAACGGTGCGGGGGTGCCGGCACGGTCCGCGACATGGTTTCCCTGCGCCCCCCCCGGGTATATACTGATGGTCATCGAGCCGGGGGGATTCGGCCAGATCGGAGGCGCGACTTGAAGAGGCAGGAACCGCTCAGGAGAAAGTGCGAACTGGACAACAAGGCCATCGTGCTTTCTGGACGGGGTAATCTGGACTTGGCCACCAAGATCGCCGATTACCTGGGCACGGATCTGGGAGAGATGAAGCTCTTCAACTTCTCCGACGGCGAGCAATATTGCCAGGTCCTGGACAACGTGCGCGGCCAGGATGTTTTCGTCATCCAGCCCACCTGCCAGCCCGTGAACGACAACCTCATGGAGCTCCTCCTCATCATCGACGCCCTGAAGCGATCCTCGAGCCGCCGCATCAACGCCGTCATCCCTTATTACGGCTACGCGCGCCAGGACCGGAAGGACAAGCCCCGCGTACCCATCTCCTCTCGGCTCGTGGCGGACCTGCTGGAGACCGCAGGGGCCAGCCGCATCCTCTGCGTGGACGTGCACGCCAGCCAGATCCAGGGCTTCTTCAGCGTCCCCGTGGACCACCTCTTCGCCGCCCCCGTCCTGATTTCGCACATCGCCGAGATGGGCCTGCCGGCGCTCACGGTGGTCTCGCCCGACGCGGGCGGCGTGGAGCGCGCGCGCGCCTATGCCAAAAGGCTCAAGGCCGCCCTGGCCATCGTGGATAAGCGCCGCGAGGTGGCCAACGTGGCGGAGGTGATGAACGTCATCGGCGACGTGGTCGGCCAGACCTGCGTCATCGTGGATGACATCGTCGACACCGCGGGGACCCTCTGCGAGACCGTGAAGGCGCTTTACCAGAAGGGCGCCAAAGCCGTTTACGCGGCGTGCACTCATCCCGTGCTCTCGGGCCCTGCGGTGGACCGGCTCAACGCCTCGCCCATCGTGAAGATCCTCTGCACCAACACCATCCCCATCGGGGACAAGAAGGAACGCTGCCCCAAGATCGAAGTTCTTTCCGTGGCGCCGCTTCTGGGTGAGGCCATTCGCCGCATCCACGAGGAGAGCAGCGTCAGTTCGCTGTTTGTGTGAACAGCGGGAGCCGGTAGCGGGAAGCGGGGAGCAGAGAAGCAATCGCACGGGGCCCGGGGAACGGGCCCCTCACGATTTTCGGGGAGCCCGCTCTTCCAGGATCTGTCGGGCGTTGCGGATGAGGCCGTCGTAGCGGGCGCGGCGGACCCCGCTGCCGCGCGTCGCGCTGTCCCACTCCTCCTCGGTCATGGCCGCGATGGCCGCCGGGGCCGGCGCGAACCAGCCTGCACTCGGCTCAAAATCCGCCTCTTGGCTCAAAGGCGCCCGGCGGTTGTACGGGCAGACCTCCTGGCACCGGTCGCACCCGAAGAGGTGTCCACCGAGCGGCGGGACCTCCATCGGAAACGCGCCCCGGAATTCGATGGTCCAGGTGGACAGGCACCGGCCGGCGTCCAGGACGCGCGGCGCCACAAACGCGCCCGTGGGGCACCCCCTCATGCAGAGCGCGCAGTCCCCGCAACCCTCGGTTAGCGGCGTGGCGTCCTCCAATTCCATATCCGTCAGAATGGCGCCCAGGAAGAGGTAGGAGCCGAACTCGGGGTGGATGAGCAACCCGTTTTTACCGATGAACCCCAGCCCGGCCTTCCAGGCGAAGTGGCGCTCGAGCAGAGGCACCGTGTCCACGCAAATGCGGGCCTTGAAGCCCGCCGCCTCCAGCGCCCGGGCGGCGGGTTTCATGCGGGCGCGGAGTACGCCGTGATAATCCCGGCCCCAGGCGTACCGCGAAACCCAGCACTTCCCGCGCGACAGGGCATGGGCGGAAAGGTCGCGGCGGGTGTTGTAGGGAAGCCCCACCATGAAGAGTCCCCTGGCCCAAGACTCGATGCGCTGCGGGTCGGCCCTCACCTCCGCGTGACGCGCCATGTAGGCGAGGGGGCCGTGAAACCCTCTGGCCAGCCAGTGTTTCAGAGCCATTGACTGCACCGGGTCCACAACGGTGGAGCAGATCCCCACCAAGGGGAACCCTTCCCCTCGCAGGCAGGCCCGTATTTTCTCTGTGAGACTCGCCCTGTCCATGGAGCCTATTGTAATCCGAGGACCCCAGGCACGCTTCCGTCGGTTCACTCATGTCCGCTTTAGAAGGCCAACCGCAGGGTGGGCCCCGTCCTTGCGATGCCCACCTTTTCTCTCTTTGGCGCACTTTGACCGCATTGCGTGTCCGGCTCCACGGTATCGGTGGGCAATGCCGGTTTACGGCCTAAGGCCGCTTCGCCGCTTTCGCCCAGCCTACGGCGTGCCGCAGGCCCCGGTCAGGTCCTTGATGGTCATGCCGCAGACGTTGCTGGCGACGGTGCCACCCTCCTCGGCGCCCCCTGGATAGGTCAGGCCCCACGATCCCTCCGTGCCTACCCCATCGTCCCCTACCACGAGGAACCAGAGAAGCCGGCTGGTGTAGGTAGAGGGGTCTGGAACATTCGCCCAGGCATAGGATCCCGCGTTGCCCAGGGCGCATACGCCCCCGTCCACCGTCCATGACGACAGGTTCTCGCCCCGTCCATAGAGGATGTGGTAGTTGGCGGAGGCGCAGTTGCCCGCATCCCACGCGAGGGTCAAATCGTTCCCGTGATTGGAGGTCGTGGCCGTCGTGGGCGTCGACGTATAGGGGACCCTCAGCGGGCTCACTCCGACCTCGTTGTAGAGGGCGTTGATGGTCGTTTCGGGACACGACCCCGCATACCCGCAGTAGTCGGTGAGGACGGTGAGCGCCGTGGTCTTGTCGCCGGTGGACCAAGCGGAGAAGACGTAGTGCGGTCCGTTGTCGCTGGCCGTCGGATCCACGGTGAGGGTCATCTGGTATCCCGCCGGCCACGGATAGGTCCATGGTCCGACGTAGCTCGTCCCGTAGAAGTCCCACCATGCGTCGATATGGGTGCCCCCCGCCAGTGTGTCGACGACGTAGTTGTCGCCGAGCGTCGTATAGTACACGTCGTCGTTCATGGTGGCGCCGAAATGGTTCAACCGTTTGTTGAAGCACACCCCCGGCCAGCCGTAAAAATAGTTGAACGCGGCGATGGTGCCCTGCTTGGCCACGACGCCGATCGTCGTCGTCGCTGGCCTTGGGCGCGGCGGTCAGGAGATACCACGCGCCGTCGGCGAAACCCGAGCACCGTTCGTCGCTGGCGTCCGCCAGGAGCATCTGCACGGCCCCGTAATCGCTTGAGGATTGGAGTTCCCTGTAGTAGTAGGCGATGAAGATCTCGGGCCAGACGGCGACGCCGTTCTGCGGTACGCCGCTCGTCCCCTCCACCCAGCCCACGCCGTCCACCACCAGCGACGGGAAACGGTAGTCGGCGGTGTTGTCGTCCAGGTAATAGGCGTTCCAACCGAGGGAGAGCGCGGGAGTGCACCCCGCGACCTCGCCGCATGCGTCGCCGCCATTACACATGTTCACGGCGTAGACGAGCTGGTAACGCTCGGGGTCCCCGGCGGTGGGATGCGTCCTCGGGAAAGAGCTGGTCCGCCGCCACGAGCACGCGGCCGCCCGGAACCGTCGCGCTTCCGCCGTGGCTGGCGGCGATGGCGGGCGGGCCGTAGGGCCAGGCGGACGTCCTGCCCGACGCTGTCGAGCACCGTCAGCTTGGTGAGAAGCCTTGCCAATCCAGTCGGGTAGGAGGTGCCCCGGGTGCGCGGCCTGCTTGTAGCGGATCTCCGACCGGTGGAGTTGCGGCTCGGCCACGTCGAGGGCGGTGTCGTCCACCAGAAGGACGTGACGTAGACTGCTGTCGTCGTCGCCTCCAGGCACACACGGACTGTCCTGCCCCGATGTAGGCGGCTCAGGTCTGTAGCTCACGCGAAGTGTAGCTCGCGTAGGCTGCGCCTGCGTTCTTGTTGGTGAAGCGTGCCCAGGAGTCGTGCAGGAGCGTGCCCGCGGCGTCCCATACCCTGACGTACAGGTAGTCGTAAGCGGTTGTCGCTGCCCTCGGTCGTCGTCATCCTGAGGTAAAAGGAAAACTGAGCGGCGGTCGCATCGCAGGGATGGTGACCGCCTGGGAGAGCGTGTCGTCCTCGGCGTTGTCCGAACCCCCGAGCGAGGCCTTGTAGGTCCCCGTTCTCGAGCTGATAGGTTCTGGTGACTGTCGATGGCTCCTGAGGACGTGCTCGTACCACGCCAGTCTCGCGTGTCCGCTCTCGAACCCGGGGTTCGGTGAAAGCTGGTTCGTGCCCGTTCCCAGCTCTCGTAGTTGTAGGCCAGGTGCATGTAGGCCGAAAAGGGAACGGCGTCGCCGTCGCCCGTGCAGCCGGCGGTCAGCGCCGGATGGGTCTCCATGTCCGTGGTCTCGGCCACCGCGACGGGAGTGGTCCATGTGGACCCGTCCCCGGTGGACTGGGCGGCAAAGAGGTCGTAGTCGGTGGCGCTATAGGCGTATTCGTAGGCCACGACCCGGTACGAGGTCTCTCCCGTCTTGTAATCGGAAGCGATGGCTGGGTTCCTCTCCATGTTCGTGGATGTGGCCACGCCGACGTCCTGCGGGTTGGCCGTCCCGCCGTCCAGCTCGCTGGTCTCGCTGTAGACATAGCACGTCGTGATCGGTGGCGCTGGCGCAGTACTCGTACGCGATGAAGTAGCCGGTCGTAGGTGCCCGTGATGTCCATGGCCAGCTTGGGGTTGATCATATCCAGCGAGGTCGTCGTGGCCGGCACCCGTGGGATCGTAGAGAATCTCGTAGAGCAGCCAGGTGTACCCGCCGTCGTAGGAAACCTGGACGAACAAGCAGTAGGAGGGGTTGGCGTGGTCGGGAACGACGGCCGCATCGGTCTCGGTCCAGTAAAAACTCTGGACCTGCCAGACCCATCCGAACATGCTGTCGGCGCTCGGATGGTCGCTGTGGCCGATGGTGATGTCGTTCTGGCCCTCGTCATAGTGTTTGTAGTTGGAATTGATGGTGGGATAGACCTTATACGCCTCCGGGTCAAGGACGTGTTGATCCAAGATCCAACCCGTGTTTGTCTTGGTCGTGCTCCCATTCGGGGCGGACAGAGCTTGTCTTGGGCGAGGCAGTAACCCCTCGGACGGAGTCGCGGGGCGGGGAAACCGATAGGCCTTGGCATGGCG
This sequence comes from uncultured Acidobacteriota bacterium, assembly GCA_963772255.1. Taxonomy (GTDB): domain Bacteria; phylum Acidobacteriota; class UBA4820; order UBA4820; family DSQY01; genus JAKAJA01. Next base: position 81,881 of record CAVYWK010000029.1, on the reverse strand, counting down.
GGCCCCCTTGAGGGCAATCCCTTCCAGGTTTTCCATCTCCCTTTCCCGCATGGCCAAGGCCCTCGCTTCCCCCTGGGAAAGCGACGCACCCGTGTCTTCTGAGAGCCTCGCGCGAAGGGAGGACGCCCGGTCCAGGGCCCTCCGCAGTGCATCTGATTCTCGGACTGAACTTCGCGCCAGAAGTTCCACACGCTTCACGGCCGTCAGCGCTTGCTCGGGGGAGAAGGGCTTGTCACTTTCCAGGACCGGCGCACCGGTTTTGCCGAGCCGGGCGGCGGGTTTTCTCAACTCCTGGCGCGCGGACGGCGAAAGGGCGTTGAGCCGGGCTGCGCTGCCCGAAAGGGCGCGGCGCGGAAGGCCTCCGCCCTGTGACGCCAAGGCCCACGCGGTGGCGCTCAGGGCCAGTAGGGAGACGGAGCACCAGGCGGTGCAGGCTTGGACCGGAGCAGACATCCAGCGCATGATCATGACCTCTTCGAAATGGAATAGCTTGTTTCCGAATCGGTGCCGGTCGCGATGACCGGATCCCCCAAAAAACTGGCTCCCCGGTGAGATGTCACCCGGGGAGCCCGTTTCTCAGGCAGCTTGCACTGCCCTGATCATGGCGTTACTGGGCGACGACCAGCGCGTCGTCGAGGTAGATGTTGTTGCCGTAGGCGCTCGTGGCGAGGAAGCCCAGGTAGACCGTCGACCCCTTGTAGGTGGTGATGCTGACGGTGTGCTGCTTCCAGCCCGTGGAGCCGTCGTAGCGGTTGATGGCCGTGCCCACGCTCGTCCATGTGGAGCCGTTGGTGGAGACCTGGGGCTGGATCTTGTCGGCGGAGGTGGTGTAGCCCGTGTCGTGGTACATCCAGAAGGTCCACGTCACGGTGGTGTAGGTGCTGGACACGGCGAAGCCCGGAGGTGCGGTAGTAGCGCGTCGCGGAGCCGCTGGCGGAGGTGTAGGAGTTGAACTTGGCCATGTAGCTCGGGCCGTGGGGCGTGCAGGTGGGGTAGGTTCCGGAGGTGACGAGCGACCACGTGCCCGCCGTGCCGGAGGTGTCCACCTGGGCCCAGCCCGTGCTGGCTTCGAATCCGTTGGTGAAGAGGGTCACCTGGCCGCCCGTGGAGGTGGCCGTGAAGTTCTTGCCCGTCTGGTTGGCGCCGCTGAGGGTCACCGCGATGCTCGTGGGGCTGAAGGTGTAGCCGCTCAGGCTCGGCGTCACCGTGTAGCTGCCGTTGGCCAGGCCGCTGAAGGTGTACGTGCCGCCGGTGATCGTGGTGGTGGTGGCGGTGGCCGCACCCGTGAGGTTCATGGTCACGCCGGAGGTGACGGCGCCGCTCACCGTGCCGGAGATGCTGTAGGTGACCGTGCCCGTGGTCACCGTGGCCGTCACCGTATAGTTGCCCGCCGCGTAGCCGTAAGCCCCGATGCACCACGTGGCCACCGTGGGGGTGGTGTAGGAGAGCGACTCGCTCGTCGTCCCGCCGTTGTAGGAGCGCCCGTAGTAGGTGGTCGTGGTGGGGTGCGTCGTGCTGTTGTTCACGTAGAGGTCGATGTCGGCGCTGAGGCCCGTCAGCGTGATCGAGAGGTTCGTGGCGCCGCTGGGAACCGCGATGGTGTAGTACTTCCAGGCCTGCAGCGTCACCGAGCCGGCAACGCCCACGCCGCTGGTCAGAGGCGTGTCGCCGCTCACCGCCGTGCTCGTGAAGTTCTTGCCCGTCTGGTTCGCACCGCTGATGGTCACCGCCGATGCTCGCGGGGCTGAAGGTGTAGCCGCTCAGGCTCGGGGTCACCGTGTAGCTCCCGTTGGCCAGGCCCGCGAAGGTGTAGGTGCCGCCCGTGGCCGTGGTCGTGGTGGCCGTGGCCGCGCCCGTGAGGTTCATGGTCACGCCGGCCGCGATGGCGCCGCTCACCGTCCCGCTGATGCTGTAGGTCACGGTGACCTGCGTGGCGGTGAAGTTGATGCCCGTCACGTTGGCGCCGCTGATGGTGGTCGAGGTGCTGGTGGGGGAGAAGGTGTAGCCGCTCAGGCTCGGCGTCACCGTGTAGGTCCCGTTAACCAAACCGGAGAGCGTGTAGGCACCCGTGGAGGAGGTGGTGGTGGAGGCACCCGTGGTGCTCACCGTCACGCCCGCGAGGCCCGCGCCGCTCAGGGTGATAGTTCCGGAAATGGAGTAGGTCGTGCCAGCGGCTGGCGTGGCGGACTTCACGGCCGCAACGGCGCTGGCGCAGGAGGCGTTGGAGCCCACGGCCTGGATGGTGTAGTAGTAGGTGATGCCCGTGGCCACCGCCACGTCCGTGTAGGAGGTGGTGGTCACGGTGGCCATGATCGTCATGCCCGAGGTGGCGCTGAACTCGTTGCGGAGCACCAGGTACTTGGAGGCGTTGGTGACCGCCGGCCAGCTCAGGGCCACCTGGCCGGAACCCGCCGTGGCCGTGAGCACGGGCTGGGCGAGCGCGGGGCAGGAGGAGGAGTTGGTGTTCACGACGGTGGTGCAGGCGGAGGCGTGGCGGTTGAAGGCGGCATAGATGGCGGCGGCGTGGGGCGTGCCGTTGGCCAAGTTGCCATCCTCGTCGTCCACGACGCGGTAGACCGTGAACCAGTTGCTCGTGCCGCACCCGTTGGTGGTGGTGATGGAGGGGCAGGCGTAGGCTTCACCCGCGGTGGGGCGGGTGAGGAAGAACAGGCGGTCGGCGATCATCCAGGAGGTGGCCGCGTCGATGCCCGCGGCGGGCAGATCCCGGGCGGCCAGATCCCAGCCCACTTCGGACATGATGTAGGACTCGCAGTGACCCTCGTAGCCGCAGGGCCCGGGGTAGCTGCTGCTCTTGGAGCAGTGGAACCCCGTGGTGGCCGACAGCTGGGAGGGGGTGGCGGGGCTGGTGGAATAGGTGTGCTTGGCGTAGTCCGCGTCGCGGATGCCGGTGCACGCCGTGCAGGCGTTGCCGTAGCCGGAGCACTGCTGGCCGGGGATGAAGTTCACGCCCACGCAGGACTGGTGGGTGACGAGCAGGGCGTTGATGTCGGAGTAGGACTCGGAGGAGCCCACCGTGGAGGAGGGGCTGCCGTCGTTGGAATCCAGGCCGTGGCCGGCCTCGTGCAGGAATACGGTGGGCAGTTCGCCCGTGTTGGAGCAGCCGCCGCCGGACTTGAAGAAGTTCACGGCGGACCCGTCCCAGTAGGCGTTGCAGGTCTGGTTCAGGTTGACCTTGTCGCCCATCTGGGCCTGGAGCCAGGTGTTGGAGGGCAGCCAGGCGGAGGCCTTGGCCTTCCAGTTGCTCAGGTGGTAGTAGGTGGTGCGCGCGGCGTGAGTGTTTCCCGCGCCGCCCACGCCGGGCGTGGTGCAGTCGGTGCCCGTGGAGGTTCCCCAGGCGAGGTTGCCGGGCGCCGTGGAAGTGCTGAGCGAAGACGTGCCGCAGCTGTCGGTCACCTTCACGTACTTGCCCGTGAGGGCGGCCGTGGCGGTGCCCGTGGCGAAGGTGTAGTTGCCGCCGGCATCGGTGACCTTGGCGGTGACGTTGGTCACGTTCAGGTAGGGCATGGGGCGGACCACTTCGGCATCGGCGTTGGAGTTCTGGTAGATGCCGCCGGTCACGGAGCCGTACTTGTTGGCGTCGCGGAAGGCTGAGGACCTCGCCCGTGTGGGCGTCGATCTTGGCTTCCCATGTGCCCATGACGCCTTCGCGGCGGAAGGTCAGCGTATAGACCAGATGGTAGTCCACGCCCTTGCCGGGCTGGGCCATGTAGGCACCCGAATCGTTCTGGGGTGCCATGGGCAGGATCGTGAGACGACCCTCGTCCATCCATTGGTCCTGGGAGTCCATACCGCCCAGGTAACCTGCGAGAATCTGCTGGGCCGTCTCGAGGCTGAGGGTGGGCATCGTATCGACGTTGATGGGGCCGGTGAATTCGCCGCCGAACTGAACGAGGTTTCCATGGTTGACGCGGAAGACCACGTAGGAGCGCTCCACCGGGATGCCGTTCACCTTGCGGTTGAGCTGAACGTACCAGAGGTACCCGCCATACTCGCCCGTGCCGCCCGGGGCGACCTCGAGGTCGGCCGTGTCTACACCGAACAGCTCGGGATACTGACGGATGAACTGCTTGGCGATGCGGACCAGGGTCCCACGGTTGACCTGGCCGTTCGCGCCCAGGTTATCGCGGAGGTCGTTCTTGACGAGCCGGTTCGCCTCACCGGGGATCCAGGGCAGACCTGCGCCTTCCGCCACGGCCGGACGGCCCGTGCGGCGGTCGATCTGGAGCTGCCACTGGGGGCCGTTCTCCGTGAGGAAGCGGTCCCAGTCGGCAGCCACGGCTGCCATGCCGGGTGACTGCATGGCGGCGGCCTCCGAGCGGAGCTCCTCCACGGGCAGCACGGCCTGAGCCACGCCCATGCGCGGGCTGGATGCCACGAGGTCGTCCAGGGTGGTGTGACCTTGCTTGACCACTTGCGCCTGCACGAGTCCCGCGCAAAGGCAGAACACGAGGCACCCGACCAGAATCAATCGCCAGTTCCGCATCCTACGACCTCCCATTTTGACCTCTCACCCCAGAACAGACACGAATAGCGAGGTTCTTGTAAAGCAAGTCTTGTGCCGATTGTGAGCAGAGGAACAACATGAACATTATCAACTACTTACAAGATCAGTCTCAAAAATAGGGCGATAACCCTGTACCCCGTTCACGTCGCTTTTCGCCATTAATGGAGCTAACCAGTTGATTTATATGACACGAAGAGCATTAGTACTGGGTACACACCCACATGTGAACCCAGTTGCCGAAAAAGCCTCCTTCTTGCCTCTTCCATTCTGCCCGGCGCAAAATGGCTCTTGTAACTCGCCCTGCGAAGGATAGGCCCTTATTTTTCAGGAGATTATCATGGAAGACCATCCGCACCGATCCACTCACTTTGCTCATTCTTTCGGGCGATCTGGAGAAGGGTCTGGCTGCCTGCAACCTGGCTCTGGCCGCCCTCGCGGGAAATCGGCGTGTCACCCTCTTCTTTTCCTTTTGGGGGCTGAACTTCCTGAAGAAGCCAGGTGTGAAGGGCGCCGGCTCCCTCCTCGCCCGACTGTTCGGCCTGCTGAATCGGGACAACGCCGAATCCCAGCGGTCGGGGCGATTGAATGCCATGGGAGCTGGGCGCATGGCCTTGCTACGATTGATGGGTCGGCACCACGTTCTCCCCGTTCATCAGGGCTTGGTCATGGCACACCAGATGGGGGCACGTATCGTGGCCTGCTCCAACACCCTCCAGCTTATGGGTCTCAACCGGGAAAGCCTCATCGGCGAAGTGGACGATATCGCCGGTGCCCTCACCTTTCTCGATGCCGCCGACGAGGGGACCGTGGTGACGCTGTCCTGATGAACAATGGCAGTTCGCAGCCAAAGCAGTCACCCTCTGAGGGCCTTGGTAAAGGCACACTCCGGAGGGATCTCGGGCGACGAGGTTGCTGGGACTACCCTAGAGATTCCTCGGCAGTAGTCCTCTGTGGGCGGCCCTCGGAATGGCAGTTAAACTCACGGGAGTTTCTCTGTGAATTTTTGATTCGGGACACCAGGGTCATCGGCGACATTCGGTCTCTCCTCACCTCTTGCGTCTTGCGCCTCGCGTCTCGCTTCTTGCGTCTTGCGTCTCGCTCTTTTCTCCTCACTCCTCACTCCTCACTAAAAGAGGGGGCGCCCGAAGGCGCCCCGAGTGTTCCCCGCGTGTGCAGGGGTTCGACCATGATTCTCGTCTACTGCGTGACGTTCAGGGCCAGGTCGTCCAGAAGGAAGGCCGTTCCGTACTTGGTGTTCGTCGTGCCCTTGAACCGGACGACCACCGTCTGGCCCTTCCAGGTCAGGAGGCTGAGGCCCGTCCTCTGGGTCCACGCGGTGGTCTTGTTGAGGTTGCTAAGGGTCGAGAGGGTGCCCAGGACCGTTCCCGAAGTGTTTTCCACAGTCACCGTGAGTTTGTCGTTGGCGGACGTCGTGGTGGTCTCGAGCGTTTTGATGTAGTACCAGAAGTCCAGTGTCGCGGCGGTGGCGGTGGAGGGGACGGTGACGGTCTGGCGGATGGAGTCGGTGGCCTTGTTGTAGTAGGTCCCGTTGTAGGAGCAGAGGCTCGCGTCGTAGGTGCCGCCGTGGGGTGCCACGGGGACGGTGGCCGTGCCGATGACCGTGTGCGTCGTGCTGGTGGCGATGGTCCAGTTTCCGTTGTTGCCCAGCTCGAAGTCGGGGTTGAGCAGTAGGGATGTCACGGGGACCACCGTGCCGGCGAAGTTGATGCCCGTCACGTTGGCGCCGCTCACGGTCACGGACTGGCTCGCGGGCGTGAAGGAATAGCCCGCCTTGGAGGGGGTCACCGTGTAAGTGGCGCTGGTGAGCCCGGTGAGGGTGTAGTTACCGGACGTGTCCGTGGTGGCCGTGGCGCCCGTGGTGCTCACGGTGACACCGCTCAGACCGGCGCCCGAAAGGGTGACGGTGCCGGAGACGGTGTAGGTGACGGGAGCCACAGCGGTCACGGACTGGATGGAGGCCAGGGCGCCGAAGCAGGAACTCGTGCTCCCCACCGCCTGGACCGTGTAGTAGTAAGTGACGCCGGGCGCCACGGCGGCGTCCGTGGTGGTCGTCCCCGTCACGGAGGCGATGATGTTCAGCCCGGCGGTGGCGCCGATCTCGTTGCGCAGCACGGTGTACTTGGTGGCGTTGGCGACAGCGGGCCACGAGAGAACTACGCCGCTCGTGCCCGCGGTGGCCGTGAGGACCGGCTGTCCGAGGCTGGGGCAGGCGCTATAGCTGGTGTTCACGACGGTGGTGCAGGCCGTCAGGTGGCGGTTGAAGGCGGCGTAGATGGCGGCGGCGTGGGGCGTGCCGTCGGCCAGGTTGCCGTTATCGTCGTCCACCGTGCGGTAGACCGTGAACCAGTTGCTCGTGCCGCAGCCGTTGGTGGTGGTAATGGTGGGGCAGGTGTAGGCCTCACCGGCCGTGGGGCGCGAGAGGTAGAAGAGCCGGTCCGTGATGAACCACGCCGTGTTGGCGTCCACGCCCGCGGCGGGCAGGTCGCGCGTGGCCAGATCCCAGCCCACTTCGGACATGATGTAGGACTCGCAGTGGCCCTCGTATCCGCAGGGCCCGGGGTAGGTCCGACTCGTGGAGCAGTGGAACCCGGTGGTGGCAGTGAGTTGGGCGGGCGTGGCGGGGCTCGTGGAGTAGGTGTGCTTGGCGTAGTCCACGTCGCGGATGCCCGTGCAGGCCGTGCAGGGGTTGCCGTACCCGCCGCAGTTGGTGCCCGGGATGAAGTTGATGCCCACGCAGGACTGGTGGGTCATGAGGTACGCCATGGTGTCGCCGTAGGATTCGGAGGAGCCCACGGTGGAGGTGGGGCTGCCGTCGTTCTTGTCCAGGCCGTGGCCCGCCTCGTGCAGGAACACGGTGGGCAGTTCGCCGGTGTTGGAGCAGCCGCCGCCGGACTTGAAGAAATTCACCGCGGTCCCGTCCCAGTAGGCGTTGCAGGTGTCGTTGATGTTGACGTTGCTGGTGAGGGTGCCGGGGAGCCAGGCGTTGCTCGGCAGCCAGGCGATGGCCTTCTCCTTCCAGAGGGTCAGGTGGTAGTAGTTGGAGCGGGATGCGTGGGTGTTCCCCAGGCCCCCGACTCCCGGCGTGGTGCAGTCCGTGCCCGTGGACGTGCCCCAAGGCAGGTTGCCCGGCGTGGTGGTGGCGCTCAGGGAGGAAGTCCCGCAGGCGTCCGAGGTCTTCACGTACTTGCCCGTGAGGGCCGCCGTGGCGGTGCCGCCGTCATAGGTGTAGTTCCCGCCCGCGTCGGCGGTCTTGGTCGTGCCGTTGGTCACGGTGACGAAGCCGAAGGGGCGGACCACCTCGGGATCGGCGTTGGAGTTGATGTAGACGCCCCCCGTGATGCTCCCGTACTGGTTGGCGTCCGCGAAGGCCAGGACCTCGCCCGTGTGGGCATCCACCTTGGCGGCCCAGGTACCCAGAACGCCGTCGCGGCGGAAGGAGAGCGTATAGACGAGCCGGTACTCCACGCCCTGGCCGGGCCGGCCGGCGTAGAAGCCGGGGTCGCCGGCGGGGGCCGTGGGCAGAACCGTGAGCCGGGCCTCGTCCAGCCAGGTGTCGCCGGCACCCATGCCGCCCACGTACCCGGCCACGATCTGCCGTGCCGTCTCGGCGCCGAAGAAGGGGTGCGGGTCAAGGTCGATGCGGCCCAGGAATTCGCCGCCGAACTGGACGAGGTTGCCGTTGTTCACGCGGAAGACCACGTAGGACCGCTCCACGGGGATGCCGTGGAAGGTGCGCTGGAACTGGACATACCAGAGGTAGCCACCGTACTCGCCGGTGCCCTTGGACGAGAGGGCCAGGTCCTCCGCGGGCACGCCGAAGAGGTCCGGGTAGGACCCGATGAAGCCCTTGGCCATGCGGATCACGGCCCGTCGGCCCGTTTCGCCAGGTCCGGCAGCTTCCAGGATGTTGCCCTTGCCCGCGATCCACGGGATACCCGAGCCCTCCACGACGGCGGGCCGACCCGATCGGCGGTCGAGAAGTAACGTCCACGCCGACCCGTTCTCGCTCAGGAACCGGTCGAAGTCCATGATCGTCCCGGCCAGTTCCGGGGACTCCATGGCCGCCCGCTCCTGCCGCAGGGATTGGGCGGAAACGACCTCGCCCTGAACCTGAAGCTGCGCAGACGCCATGGACAGGTCGTCCAGAGTATTCTGCGCCTTCTTGGGAACCTGTCCCCATGCCGTCACCGCCACGAGGGCCACGGCCGCCAGAAACACACCTCGCCACTTAACCCTTCTCTTTTGCATCGCTCCGCACCTCCCAGTTTTGTTCGTACCCCCTTGGTACCGGAACAAGCGGCATAGAAAGCAAGCAGGCGGACGCTAGGTCGGATCCGTTGCGTGGGAGGATAGACCCGACGTAAGTCCTTGTCAATAGGACCTTTGTACACATCCGCACCCTGTGAAAAAAATGTGACCAAAGAGTTCTTTGGGGAAATATATAAGATTGGGTTATGTGTTTCTGCTTCGAATTGTGACTTTGCATCACCATGTCAGGGCGTGCAACGAAGGCACTCATTGCCTGCCCCCGCGTGCCCCCGCGTCGCCCATGGCGACCTGCTGGCCGCTCCCCCCTGATGGCATGCCGGACGGGAATCCGCCAGAGTCAACAAAACCCGGCAATCGCCGGGTTTCTTGTTCTTAATTTTTCCTTTCGAGTCCTTGACTTTCTTCTCTCTCCGGCTCTCCCCTCACCGGCTCTCCGGCTCCTTCCTTACGCCACCCCGTTCCGCACCGACAACCCTCGGCTCACGAGTTCCTTTACGATGACACCGAATGCCGTGCCCACATCCTCGGGACGGTGAGCGTCGGAGGAGAGGACCACCTCCCGCCCGCCGAGCTCGCGGTAGGCGTCCAGGATGGCCCAGCCCGGGTAGGGCTCATCGAATCCCACCCGGTACGTGCCCGTGTTGACCTCGAGAAAGACGCCCATGTCCAGGCAGGCCGTGAGGATCTCGAGGATCGCCTTCCGGTAGTGCTGGAGCCAGAAAGCGCCCGTGAGCGCCGGGCCGCGGCGCGAGTAGCGCTTGGGAAAATCCAGGTGGCCCAGGCAATCGTACAGGTTGCTCTCCACCGCTTTGAGGCAGCACTTGAAGTACTCCCCCAGGCATTCTTCAAGAGGGATCTCTTCTCCTTCCACCCGGGCCATGAAGGTGGAGATCTCCTCGCGCCCCACATAGTGCGCCGAGCCGATGACCCAGTGGTAACGATGGGTGTGCAGGAAGTCTCGAATCGCAGGGAGGTATTTCTCCTGGTGCGTGACCTCCGCCCCGAACCGGATCCTCAGATCGGGGGTCACATCGGTCAGTTCTTCCCAGGCCTCTCGCGCGCCTTCGTAGTCATATGAACCGAATCCGGGATCCAAGGGGTCGAACTCGAGGTGGTCGGTCACCACGAATCCTCCGAGGCCCAGCTTGCGGGCGTGGGCCGCCAAAGTTTCCACGGGCGACTCGCTGTCCCAGGAGAAGGAGCTGTGCACGTGGTGATCGAGAAAGGCGCTGTACATGTGGCGAGTATACCTCTGCCGGTTGAAGGTGAGTAGTGATCAGGTGATCCGGTGATCAGGTGATCAAGTGATCAAGTGATCGGGTGATCGCCTCTCGCGTCTGGCGTATTGCGTCTCACGTCTCGCGTCTCGCATCGTCTTCCGGGAGCAGGGAGCCGGGAGCAGGGAGCGGAAGGAGAAGAGCCCTTGGCCCGGTGGGTCTTCCTACTCACCTACTCACCTACTCACCTACTCACTTCCTCACCTATCTACCTGCGCGCGTCACATGAACTGGAAGGCAATCATCATGGCCACGGCGATGCCCATGAGGCTCTCCCCCGCGATGAGCCCCGAGGCCACGGGTACGGTGTAGGTGTCCCCGAAGGCCGGGGTCCGTTTCTCCAAAACCCAGGCGATGAATGCGCCGATGAACATGCTGACGCTGTTGTAGGCGGGGATGACGAAGGCGATGCCCATGGCGGTGGCCGAGGGCAGGAACTTCCTGCTCTTGGGCCAGAGGCGCTCGCACAGGGTGATGACGATCCCCGCCAGGCCGCCCCACAGGAGACCCCAGCGGGCCGACTCGGGCAGGGCGTGCAGGCCGTTGGACAACAGGAGCGCCACCCCCGCCCAGGTCTGGGCGGCAGGAGCGGGCAGCTTGTCCGTGCCCAGCACGTCCGCGCTGGGGACGAGGATGTTGTAGACGGGCGCCGACACGGCCGAACCCACCACCACGCCGAGCAACATGGCGAAGAACTGCTTCCGCGGGCTCGCGCCCACCATGTAGCCGCACCGCAGGGCCTGGAGCAGGTCCGCCGAAGAGGTGGCCGCACCGGCGGTCACGTTTGCGGTCATGAGGTTGGCGGTCATGTTCCCCGGAGCGATCCCGCCGTACATGAGCTGCGTGATCTTGCCCATGGCGCCCACCGGCGTGATGTCCGTCTCGCCCGTGGCGCGGCACGCGACGATGGCCAGGAAGAAGGACATGACCACGGCGAGGATGCCCATCCACCAGTGGATGCCGAAAAACCAGATCTGGAGGATCACGGCGGCGATGCCCGTCACGATCACCCCCATGGCGAACCACGAGCCGGGCACCTCCACGGCCGCCAGAGCGTCCTCGTGGGCGGTGGTGCTCTTGGCCTTTTTGAACATGGCCGCGAGGCCCGAGAAGGCGCGAAGGACGGTGCGCCACTGCATGAAGAACCCCAACAGGCCGGCGGTGACCATCATGGCCACTCCCGGCCACATGAGCCAGCGCACGATGTTGCGGAAACCGCCGTAGGGCACGGAGCGTTTCTGCCCCGGGGCGAAGCCCAGCAGGGCCGCGCCGGGCGAATCCCCCACGGCCAATTCCGCATCCCACTGCCGGAAGGCGTCGGCTCGGGCCACGAGGTGGTCCCGCTGCACCTGGAAGCTCACTTTTCCGGAGAGCGGGTTGGCCGTACCGTCGGGTAGATTCTCAGCGTTAAGGGCGGCGAGGAGCGCGGCGCCGTCCGCGTAGGTGACCGCTTCCTTCCATGCGAACGCTAGCGTTACCGTCCTCATCGGCGTGCTCGGACCCGTCATCTGGCCCGCGGAGAAATCGAGGATCGTGCCCGCGGGGATCACGAGGGGGAAGTGGAGCGCTCTGCCGAGGCTCCCCGACTCGAAGGCCAGGGCCGGGGCCTGGGTTCCCTCGGTGAAGCTCAGGACGGTTTCCCTGGCCAGGGCGCCCGAAGTCCTGGCCTCGAGCCGGTTGGCGGCCTTGTCAACGGCGAAAACGACCGCCCCCGCGAAGGGATTGGGAGCCCCGTCCTGCTGCGTGGCTCCGTTGAGCGCGGCCAGAAGGGCGGCGGCGTTTTTGTAGGTGGCGGGCTCCCGCCATGTGCGGGCGAGGAGCTTGGGGGCGACCCCCGCTTCCTCAAGCGTGAAGGCCAGCGTCTGCCCGGCCTGAACCGTGACGGGGAAGGCGATGTCGGCCCCCGCGCGCACCGCCGCCGAATCCTCGAACCCGTCCCTCGCCGCCACCGCGGGCGCGTCGTGCGGGATGTCCCCCTTGGCGATGTAGATGGGGGCCAGGACACCGTAACCCAGCACGGCGGCGAGGAGCAGGCTCACGCCCGCCCGGATGCCCATGATGGCCCCCGCGCCCACCATGATGAGGCTCCCCTCGAAGGAGAGCGTGAGCCGCGTCAGGGGGATGCCCATGGCGGACCATGACGCGGGAACCAGCGTGGAGGGGATGGCGGGCAGCCAGCGGTTCCACTCCAGGACGCCCATCTCCTTGGCGAAGTGGCCGCCCACCCTTTTGGGCAGGCCGATGACGCCGTCCCGCGCCCAGGCGATGAGAAGTCCGATGCCCAGTGCACCGAAGAGGGCGCGCGCTTTTTTCACCGCGTCGCCGCCCTCGGCGTACATGCCCTTGAGCACCTCGGAGGTGGCAAACCCCGTGGGGAATTTCAAATCCTCCACGTTGATCATCTGGCGTTTCATGGGGATGGCCATAAACAGGCCCAGGAAGAGGATGACCGCCACCCAGAGCATGAGTTGCCAGGTGGGAAGCGTCCTGCCCGAAACCATGGTGAGGGCCGGGACCGCGTTGGAGAGTCCCGCCGAGGCGATGAACGCGCACGCCGAGGCCATGGTCACGAGGATGTTGTTCTCCAACATCCCCATGTCCCTCTTCACCGCGAAGGGCAAGACGGTCCTGAGGGCCTTGAATATGGCGAAGGCCATGATGGCCGCCGTGATGGTGACCCCCAGACTCCACCCCGCCTTGAAGCCCACGTAGAGGTTGGAGAGGCACATGATGGCGCCGATGAGGGCGCCCAGGATCACCGAGCGGACCGTCAGCTCGGCCTCCCGGCCCCCCTTGTACACGTTCTGGAGCCAGTGGCGCTCCCGCGCTTCGGCCTCTTCCAATTTGCTCACGGGCTTCTCGTCCATGGTCTCCCCTTCTCCCAAGATGCGCAGGGAGGTAGCTTACCGTGGCGGAGGCGGCTAAGGGAAGGTGCTGGGGCAGGGGGAGACGAGAGGACCCTCGCGGCTGTCAGATCGCTCTTACGACGAATCACCTTGCTCTTGACACTGAACAGGGGCGCAAATTCGTCCCGCGCTTAATGAAGTGACGGGAGTCACTGCGACAAGGAAATAAACGGTGCATCGTGATCGTTAGAACTATGGGATTGATCCCGCGACAGGTGCCGCAAGGAGGACTCATGAGCAAGACGTGGAAAAGTAGGCTGGTGGTTGGCCTTGGCCTAGTCATGGCGGCGGCGCTGTACGCCTTTCCTGCATACGCCTCTAGCGGTGACACGCTGGCCAAGGAGAAGGCCTCTCTGGCGAGTCTCGCCGCGCCCGAGGCCATCGTCCCGGGCCCCTCCTCTGCCTTTATCGAGTCGGTCGTCCGGGATGACAGCGGCCAGTTCACCATGGGAGAACCTGGTGGCGGGCCCATCCTGCTCTTCGGGCACCCCAGCCCCTGGTCCTCTTTCACGACCATCAGGGTGGACGGTCAGGATTACACCAATAAGCAGCAGGCCTTCGGGACCATCCTTCAGCCTCCCACGACCACAGGCGACACCAACGAGATGATCTTTCAAGTCGGCAATACGCCCATCCAGGTCCACCAGCTCATCACCTTGGTGACCGGCTCCTCCACGGGCAATCCGGATACTTACCTGATCCAGTACAAGCTGGTGAACACCGACACCGCGGGCCACATTGTCGGCTGCCGGATCATGTTCGACACGGACCTCGACGGCAACGACGGCGCGCCCTTTCAGGTTCCGGGCACGGGCTCGGTGACCTTGGAACAGGAGTGGGACGCCGCCGCTGTGCCCCCTTACTTCTTCGTCTTCAACGACCTCACTACACCGAGCGTGACGACGGAGGGAAGCCTCACCAGCGGAGCCGTCAACCCCCTGCCTGACAAATTCCAAATCGCGGCGTGGCCCAACGTGTATGGCACCGCTTTCGACTACACGGTGGATCCCACGCACGCCATCACGAGCGACAGCTGCTACAACGTCTTTTGGACGAGCCACGACCTCGCCGGTGGGCAGAACATCACTTTCGGGACCTATTACGGCCTGGGAGGCATCAACGTGGACACCCAGCCACCGCTGGTGACGGCTCTCACGGCACCCTCGGCGCTGGAATGCATCAACAGCCTGTACACGCCCAACCCCTTCACGATCAGCCTTTATGTGTCCAACACCGCACCGGGAGTCACCGTGACGGTGACGGGCATCACCGCGACGCTGGCCCTGCCCGCCGGCCTCGGTTTGGCGTCCGGCACGCTCGCACAGACCATCCCCGATGAAGCGCCCGGCGACTCCAAGCTGGTGTCGTGGCAGGTCCGCGCCGACGGAAGCTCCACGGGACCCTTGTTCTACAGTATCGACCTCAATTCCACCAACGCGGGCAACAAGACCCTCACCAAGTCCGTGACGGTGCCGGTGGGTTGCCTGACCAACTGCCCCTCCATCACTATCTTGTCGGTGAACGGCTCCACCTGCCCCGTCCCAGAAGTCCTGGTGAGCGTGCTGGAGGCGGTGGCAGCCCCATCACGGGCCTCACGAGCGCCGCCTTCTGCCTGAGCGAAAACGGCGCGCCCAAGACGGTCACGGCCACGCCGGGTGGGGTCGCGGGACAGTACGTGCTCGCCTTCACGACGTCCGATACGACCACCACCGCCAAGACGCTCGATGTCTGCGTGACCGCCGAGGGCTGCACGGTGCATGCCCAGGGGAGTTACAACTGCACTTGCGTTTTGACATGCGGCGCGACCGTCCCCGCCAAGGCGGTAGTGAATACGTCCGTGGCCTTCACCGGCACGGTGACTGCCACGGCGTGCGCCCAGACGCCCGCCTTTTCCTGGTCCTTCGGTGACAACTCCGCATCGGTCTCCGGGCAGAATGTGAACCACACCTATACGTCGCCGGGCACTTACACCTGGACCATGACCGCCAGCGCGAACGGCGTGGTCTGCACGGCAACCGGGCGCATCACGATCATACTTCCCCCCAGCATCACGCTCATCAAGAAGGTCTCCCCGCCCTTCAAGTTCGTGGTCACCGGCAGCAACCTCCAGAACGGCATCAGGGTCTTCATCAACAACACCGAATGGACGGGCGTGGTGTGGAAGAAGGACACGAAAATCCAGCTCACGGGCGGCGCCAGCCTCAAGTTGGCGGTTCCCAAGGGCCAGACCAGGACCTTCCGCTTCCTCAACCCCGACGGGGGCGAGGTGAGCCAGACCTGGTCTTGGTAGGATAGCCATCCGGTCCAACCAAAAGGCAGGGGCTTCGGCCCCTGCCTTTTTCCTTTTCCGGCATCCCTCTGACACCCACCCTCAGGCCGCCGTCCTGCCGGGGTTCTTACTCCCCCGTCATCTTGCGAGCATTGAGCAACTGTGCAAGTTGGCTCTCGGGCAACACCTTCTTCGCTAGGCAGAGTTCCCGGATGGTCCGGCCGGTGGCGTGGGCTTCGTGGGCCAGGGCCGCGGCGGCGTCGTAGCCGATGACGGGGGCGAGGGCGGTGACCATGGCGAGGCTTCGCTCCACCATCTGTTCGCATCGCGCCTCGTCGGCCTCGAGCCCCTGGATGCAGTTCCGGGTGAACGCTCGGCAGGCGTTGGCGAGGATCGTGGCGGACCCCAGGAGGTTGGCGGCCATGACGGGAAGCATGGTGTTGAGTTCGAAGTGTCCCTGCTGGCCGGAAATGGCTACGGTGACATCGTTTCCGAGAACCTGGGCGCAGACCATGACCATCATCTCGGACATGACCGGGTTCACCTTGCCGGGCATGATGGAGGAGCCGGGCTGGAGGTCTGGGAGGACCAGTTCCCCGAGCCCGCAGCGGGGACCCGAGCCGAGCCAGCGGATGTCCTCGGCGATCTTGGTGAGACTCACCGCCACGGTCCGCAGGGCGCCGCTCGCCTCCACCACGGCGTCTCGCGCGGCCAGGGCCTCGAAGAGGTTGGGCGCCTGCCTCAGGGGGAGCCCCGTCTCCTCGGCCAGTTTGGCGATGACGGCCTCGGAGAACCCCGGCTCGGCGTTGAGGCCCGTCCCCACCGCCGTGCCGCCCAGGGCCAGCTCGCAAAGGGCAGGCTCGGCGCCCTCCACGCGCCGTACGGCGTTGCGCACCTGCTGGGCGTAGCCGGAGAACTCCTGCCCGAGGCGCACGGGAACGGCGTCCTGGAGGTGCGTCCGGCCGATCTTCACGATGGGGTCGAAGGCGCGGGCTTTCTCGTCCAGCGCGTCGCCCAGCACTTTCAGCGCGGGCAGGAGATCCCGGTCGGAAGGCCTCCAGAGCCGCCAGGTGGATCACCGTGGGCACCACATCGTTGCTGGACTGCCCCCGGTTCACGTGGTCGTTGGGATGCACGAGCTTGGAGCCCGCCGTCCCGCCGAGGAGCTGGATGGCCCGGTTGGCGATGACCTCGTTGGCGTTCATGTTGGAGGAGGTGCCCGACCCCGTCTGGAAGATATCCACGGGAAACTCGCGATCCAGTTTGCTCTCCACCACCTCGGTGGCGGCCGCCACGATGGCCTGGGCGGTCCGGGACTCCAGTCCACCCCGCTCCAGGTTCACGAGCGCCGCCGCACGCTTCACCCGCCCGAAGGCGTGGATCATCCCGGGGGGAATGGGCCGGCCGCTGATGGGGAAGTTCTCCACCGCGCGTTGGGTCTGCGCTCCCCACAGCGCCTGCGAGGGCACCTTCACGTCGCCCATGGAATCCTTTTCGATCCGGTATTCACTCATGGAAAGTTCTCCTTTGAGGGCCGAAGGCGGGAGCGGGTAGCGGGTAGCAGGGAGCGGGAAGGATGGCCATTCTTCCCGTCAGTTTCCACTCACGGCTCCCTGCTCACTGCTCCCGGACGATCCCAACCGTACCTTCGCCCCAGCTGGCGAATGAAGTTCTCTTCAGAGTCTCTAAACCGCGCGGCGGACCATCTCCATGGCATCGGTCCCCACGGGCACTCGCAGCCGCGGCTCCTCGCCGGAAGCGGCGCGCACGATGGCTTCGGCCACGGGCTCCCCGGTGGGCGCCCGACCTTCCTCGTCGAACCCCTCGCCCACGGCACGGTATAGGGCCGCGTAGGGGCTCGCGGGGTCCCGCGCCGCATGGGTGATCTCGGCCCTGAAGCCCGTGTGGAATGCGCCCGGCTCCACGAGCGTCACGCCGAGGCCGAAACCCGATACCTCGTGAAACAGGCTCTCCACCCAGCCCTCCAGGGCGAACTTGGAGGCGCAGTAGCTGGAATAGCCCGGAATGCCGGTGCGTCCCCAGTCGGAGGACACGAACACGAATTCGCCGGCGCGGCGCTCGCGCATGTGCGGCAGGACGGTCCGCGTCACGGACACGGCTCCGAAGAAGTTGGTGTCGAGCTGGCGCCGCAGGGCCTCTCCGGGAACCTCCTCGGCCATTCCGTAGACGGCCATCCCCGCGTTGTTTACCACCGCGTCGAGCGCACCGAATGCCGCGAGGGCAACCCGCACGGCCTCCCGGACCGTCTCCGGATCCGTCACATCGAGGCGGAGCCGGAGGAGATCGGGGGCCGGCTCCAATCCGATGGCCTCGGGCCGCCTGGCCGTAGCCGCCACCCGCCACCCGCGCGCGAGGGCCAGCCGGGCCGCCAGCAGACCGAAGCCGCTTGAGGCACCTGTGATCAGAATGGAGGGTCGACCAGTGGGTTCCCGACTCATTGGGGCTGGGTGCGGACGGCGGTGGATGGAAGAGGCGGGGCCGCGATGGCGGGCTCGGGGAGCTTGGCGTCGAGAAACTCCACGACGCGCTGGGTTGTTCGATCCAAGCCCAAGAAAGTCATGGACAGGAAAGAGGTCTTGTGGTCGTAGTCGAGGGTGACGCGCTCGGGGCGGCCCATGGCTTCCCAGAGGCCGTCCCGCGCGGAGGGCGGGATGCAGGAATCCCGGCCGGCATCGATGAAGAGGACGTCCGCGGGATCGATGTTGCCCGCCACGGCCACCGGGTCCACCGCGGCGAGGGGCCCCGCCACCTCCCTCTGGAACTCCTCCTGGCTCCAACCGAAAGCCTCGGCCGCGTGGCGCCGGACCTCGGCTTCCTCCCCATAGCAGGTGCTCAGGATCTCGTCCAGATGCCCGCCGCCCATGACGAACACCCCCGCGCCGAAACGTCCGTCCCTGCCCATGGCGAGGCTGCCCACCATGGCGCCGATGGAACACCCCACCAGGCCTACCCGGTGCGGGTCGGCGCTCGGCTGGTGGAGAACCCAATCCAACCAGCCCCGCACGTCCTCTGCGGCGGCGCCGATGCAATCCGCCGAACGCGACAGCACCGTGAGAAACTCCTCCGATGATGGAGCGGCACGGAGGGACGGGAAGTCGATGAGGCTCGCGCGCCCCGGGTCCTGAATCCACAGCACGTTCGTGGCGCGACCGCTGGAGCCGTGGGTGAGCCAGGTGACGAGTTTGCGGGGCGGGTAAGTGGAACTGCCCCAGATGGGCAGGACGAGGACCCAGCGCTTGGCACCTGGCGCCCTGCTCACGTAGGCGAGAGCGCCCAACTCCGACCCGGTCGAAGCGCCGCACGGTGCGGGCCGGTACAGTTTGAAGACATCATGATCGCCTGACCGCCCCCCCGTCATCTCGACCACATCCAGGCGCGGACCGGGCGGGCAAAGGGACGGCGGGGCCGCCCGGCTCACACCGCCCATGACGTCCACCCGGTAGGGCCTCGTCGTGTGACTTACGCACGCGATGGAGAGGAACGGAACGAGCAGGATCACACCGCGGAGGTCCAGAAACCCGGCGCGCATAGACTTTTTCACGGCGGCCGGGAGGGCACGGCGGCGCTCCCCTGCGTTCTTTCTGGGCGCCTGGTGAACCATGGTCCTCGCGCGCCTTTCCTCAGAAGGTCCACTTGACGCCCAGCCTGAGGGAGCGCGGGCTCTGAAGGACCGTGGGCTTGCCCCAGTTAGGGTCGCGCTTGAGATTGCCCGTATAGACGTCCTGGAGCGTGGCGGGCCGCTGGTAGTAGTACGGGTACATGTCGGTGGGAGTCTGTCGGTTGGTCGCATTGAACAGGTCCACGAAGAGCGTCAGGTAGGACTGCGCGATCTTGACGGTCTGCTCGGCGTGGAGATCGAGCTGCCAGTTTCCGGGCATGCGGTCCTCTCCGCGCGGCGCCGCGTAGAGCGGGCCCCATCCGGGACCGCTCAGCGGATACAGGTAGACCTTGTTCAGGGGACGGCCCGTCTGCAGATGGAGGTTCGCCCCGAGGGAGAGGCCGAAGCCGAAGCGGTAGCCCGCCTGGACCTTGAGCATATGTCTCACGTCCTGCGGCAGGTACCCGTAGCGGTTGTTGTTATAGATGGCCTGGGGGAAGTCGTAGGCGCTGCTGATATTGGGCGCGAGGCTGGTGAGTCCGTATCCCCCGGAGCCGCCCTCGTAGTTACCCTTCAGGAACGAGTAGGTGTAGCTCGCGCTCAGGAACCAGTTGTCGGCGAAGCGCTTGTTCGCCGTGAGGGTATAGGCGGTGTAGTTGCGGATGGGGTGCGCGAAGGGCTCGTAGTCGGGGAACACCTGGGCCCACCCGCCCATGACCGCAGGCCACTGGCTCGTGCCGGGATTCATGAGGTAGTAGCTGATGACGGGCTGGCCCGCGTGGTCGAAGCCCGAGATGTAAGCCGTGTCCTCCAGGACGTCGCCCAGGCTCCGGGAGAGGGCGTAAACCCCCACGGTGAAATCGGGCTTCACCTCGTACTCCGCGCCCACCAGGAACTCGTCGTTGTACTGGTTCTTCGTGCCCGGGAGCACCGTCGTCGGGACGGACCCGTAGGTGTACTGGTTCACCAACTGGCCCAGGTAGGTCGTGTTGTAGTACCGCTCGTGGCCGGGATCCATGGTGTAGCTCGCGGCGATGGGCACCCGCTCGTAGTAGCGTCCCCAGTTCAGGTAAGCTTTGGACTTGCCGTTTCCGGCGAAGTCCCAGGTGAGGCCCACGCGGGGCGACCACGAATCGAGGCTGGCGTGCTGACCCTGCGGTGGCCTCAGCGAGTTCTGCTCCCACCGGACGCCGTAGGCCAGGCTGAGGTGGTCGCTGAGGGACCAGGTATCCTGGGCGAAGGCGGCGGAGTAGCCGCCGTAGGTTTTCCAGTGGGGGTTCTCCAGCGAGGAGGCGGTTACCACCGCGTAGTCCTGGAGCCTGGAGGAGAAGGGGTTCGTGGCCCACGGCATGAGGCCCTGGACCTGGTACTGCACGCCGCCGGTGTACCCGTTGTAGGCATCCCACTTCATGTCTTCCCACTGCACCCCGAACTTGATCTCGTGCCGGCTCACCAGGTAGGTGACCTTGGAGTCGATCTGGGTGCTGTAGCGGTTGTCCCAGTCCATGATGCCCGTTCCGTGCCCCACGCTCACGCTGGGGGCCCAGTCGAGGCTGATCTTCTGGGGCTGGGAGTATCCCGCCTGGGTCCAGGGCAGGACCTGGGCGACGGCCTGGACGCGGGCGATCTCCGTCTCCATGTAGAAGTTCTGCGTCCAGTTGGCGTACCACTTCAGGCCCGCGGCGAAGCCCGACTGGTAGCGGCGCGTCATGCGGGCCATGGGGTCCGTGGCGGGGACCAGCGGCGCCCCGCCCAGGAAATTCCCCACCCCCTCGTTGAGCCAGGCGTTCTGGGGGCTCGTGAGAAAACTGAGTTCGAGGTGGTGGTTGTCGTTGGCGCGGAAGGTGAGCTTGGCCATGCCGATCCAATCCCTCACGGAGCTGTCGTAGCTGTACGGGATGGCCGCGTGCACACCCGGCATGTAGGCGCTGGTGAGGAGTGAAGAGCCCTCGTTGTGCTTGGAGTAATAGGAGGGGTTAAAGCCCGCGAAGAACCAGAGCCGGTCCTTGACGATGGGGCCGCCCACGTCGAACCCGTAGTCGTAGGAGTGGGATGGCTGGCCGGACTTGGCGCCGGGGTCCACGGAGTTTGCACTCGCCGAGAAGGACTCCCCGGTGTAATAGCCGAAGACTTCGCCGTGGAAGTCGTTGGACCCCGATTTCGTCAGGATGTTGAACAGCCCACCCGTGGAGGCGCCGCTCTCCGCCCCCAGACCCGCCGTATTCACGGCGATCTCCCTCACGAAGTTGTAGTTGAAGGCCGTGGCCAGGATGCCCCCCACGGGATCCGTGAGGTTCATGCCGTCGATGACGTAGATGTTCTCACCGCCCGTGGACCCCTTCACGCCGGGGTTGCCCAACCCCACACCCGCCACGGCGCTCAGGCCCGAATCCACCACCTGCGGGGCCAGGTAGAAAGCGTCCTGGACCTGCCTCCCCACGGGGACGATCTCCAGATCCGACTGGGTGAGGTTGGTGCTCAGGCGCGTGTGCTTGGTGTCGAGCAGGGGCGGGAGGGCGCTCACTTCCACCACGTCGCCTCCCGCTTTGGCCAGGGCGAGTTGGAGGCTCACGGTGCTGCCGAGAAACACGGTGATGCGGGACTGCACGACCTTGGCGTAGCCGGCCGCCTCCACGCTCAGCGCGTAGCCGCCGCCGGGAGGCAGGTAGGGGATGAGGAACTCCCCGTCCGCGTCCGTGGCCTGCGACCGGCTCCCCTGGATGAGGGGGGAGGATAACGGACGCCACGGCTCCCGCCACGGGTCGCCCGCCGGCGTCGGTCACTTTCCCAGAGATAGCGCCGCTGGCCGACTGGCCAAGGGTCTGGACGAAGATCAGCAGGACGCACCCCACCGTCAGTGACGCAGTTAGCAAGCCACGCCTCATCGTGAGCCCTCCTACCCGGCAGAACGCCACCCGTTGGGACCCGCAGGCCCGATCCTTGATAGGGCGGATTATACCAGAGGGTGAGCGGGAGGACGCGAGGCGCGAGATGCGAGACGTGTGGCGCGAGATGCAAGACGCGAGACGCAAGACGCGAGACGCGAGACGCAAACCCTTCACCCCAGGAGACGAAGCAAAGACAGAGGAAGACTGGGAAAAGGGCGAAGATCACCTACCACGGAGGCACCGAGATCATGGAGAAAGGAAGGAGACGAATCTCCTTCAAGGACGATGCAAAGTTCATCCCTTGGGTAGGGTGGCCTCGACCTTTTCGCGCAGGTAGGGGAAAAACGGATTGGAATAGAGGCGCATGAACTGGTCCATGGGAACCGTGAGGACGCCCTTCTCGCCGTGGGGAGCGGCTCCGCCTACGGGACCGGAGAGCCCGTAGAGAGGATCGCCGGGCGCCATGGGAAGGGCGAGGTGCGAGAGGGAATAGACCTGCCGGGGCCAGGCCAGCGGGAGCGGCCTGATGGAGATGGACGTGGAACCCGCCGAGACCGAGCGCTCCACCACCTCTCGGGTGTCGGGCCTGGCGTTCGCCACGACACAGAGCCCGTAGCCACGCTCGGCGTTTCCGAAGAGCTCGGCGAGGAGCGCGTGCTCAGAGGCCCTGATGAAGGGTCCCATCTCGGCGCTCGCGTTCAGGTCGAAGGCCACCAACTCGTCCCCCCGTCCCTGCGGGAGCCTCGCGTAGAGGGAATCCACGACGGCGCGGGTGCTGACGGTGGCGTCCACCACCGATACGAAGCTCAAGATGGGCGGCAGCTGCCTGAGGAGGCCGGCTTTTTGAACGCGTGCGATCTGCCCCTGGACGGCCCTCGTGAGCCGGTAGCTCTCGTGGCCGGCGCGGATCGGGAAGGAGTTGTATTTGAATGGAATGTACTCGGGCATGATATCGAGCCATCGGGCCTTCTCAAAGGGCTGGAAGCGTCCCATCCAGCCCACCACCGGCGCCAGGCGCGCGAAGGCCGAGACGCCGATCATGGGAGAGATGAGGACGAGCTGGTCGGGGGCCGGATCCCCTGACCCTTCCAGCACGTTCAGCGCGTACTGGAGCGCGAGGGCCCCGCCGTTGGAGTACCCCACGATGTGAAAGGGCCGCCTCGGGCCCGAGTGTTCCCTCACGGCCCGAGCGCCCACCTTCACGGCGGCGCGCCAATCCTCCCACTCCACATCCAGGAGCGCGGCGGGTATGGTGCCGTGGCCAGGCAGGCGCAGGGCGAGGACGTAGAACCCTCGGGAGCGGTAGATGTCGGCCAGATGGCGCAGCGTGTAGGGCGAGTCCGTGAGGCCGTGGAGGAGGAGGACGCCGCCTCGGGCGGGCTCATCCGGGAGCCACTCGCAGGTTCGGTTCCAGTTTCTGGCCGGGTCGAAGCGAACGGGGTTGACGAGGCTTCCCGAGTAAAAACGGTTCATGGCGAGACGGTCCTCGACGGGCAAGCGCTCGGTGACTTTCGCGTCCAGCTCCTTGAAGAGCCGGTCCTCCCGCTTCAGATAGTCGGCGAGGGTCGTTGTGGAAGCCAGGTCTCCAGCGCTGAATTCGGAGGTGAGCTGGACACGGTGCCACAGCTTGAGGTCAGGCAGGCGCAGGGAGGCAAGGCCCTTGCCTACGGCGAGCGTGACCAAAATGGTGACGGTGATCAGGGTGAGAACCAGCGACCACCGGATCGTCTTTCGGCCCAGCCAGACCACGAACCGCAGGGCGGGCTTGGGCCGCTCCGAGAATGGCTCCCCGGCGCCGGCGTCTCCTTCCTTGCTCATGACACCTCCGAGTAAGCCAGACCTGGCGGCGGATCACCGGAGCTTGGTGGGGGCGACGCGTTCATCATGCCACCCTCCTCCCTGGATGACGCGACGGAATTCTCCTCGCCTGCCACCTTCGGAGCATCCTCGCCCCGAGCCCACCGGGTTTCGGGGGGTTCCGAGACCCGATGGTAGCCCTCTTCCCCTGGGCGGCGCAACGCTCTGCGACCCTTGCGACGCCCCGGAAAAGACGTGTCTAATGGGCGCGGAAGACTTGCCAAGAATCCTGAGGAGGCCCCCATGACCCTGCCCGCCGACGCCCCCGGACCATCCGCCATCCCACCCTCGTCGCAAGCGGGCCGCCGCCAGTTCCTCGCCCGGCTCGCCGGGCTGGGCGTGGCCTCCGCCGTCTTTCCGAAGACGCTCCTCGCCCTGGCCGAGGAGAAGGGGGCCCTCACCGAGGATGTGGTTCTGCAAGCCGAGAAGATCGCCGGGCTCCGTTTCACGGAGGCCCAGCGAAAACAGCTCCTCAAGGGGCTGAACTCTCTGGCGGAAGATTTCAAGAAGCTGCGCGCCGTGCCCCTGCCCAACGCCGTGCCCCCCGCCCTTCGCTTCTCGCCCCTCTTGCCCGGCACTTTCGCACCGAGAGGCGCCAGCTCAATCAAGGCCACCGCCGTCCGGCTTCCGGAGGTCCCCGCGGACCTGGAGGCCCTCGCCTTCCTTCCCGTCATCCAGCTCGCCGCCCTCCTGAAGTCGAGGAAGGTGACCTCCACCCAACTCACGCAGCTGTACCTGTCGCGCCTGAAACGCTACGACCCCACGCTACGCTTCGTGGTGACCCTCACCGAGGAGCGGGCCCTCGCCCAGGCCCTGAAGGCCGACGAGGAGATCGCCGCGGGGCGGTACCGCGGCCCCCTGCACGGCATTCCCTGGGGCGCCAAGGACCTGTTCGCCGTGAGGGGCTTCAAGACCACCTGGGGCGCGGCACCCTTCAGGGAACAAGTCATCGACGAGGACGCGGAGGTGGTGAAGCGCTTGGACGCCGCGGGCGCCGTCCTGGTGGCCAAGCTCACGCTCGGGGCCCTGGCCATGGGGGACGTATGGTTCGGAGGCAAGACCCGGAACCCCTGGAACCCCGAGGACGGCTCCAGCGGATCCTCGGCGGGGTCGGCCTCGGCCGTGGCCGCCGGATGCGTGGCCTTCGCGCTCGGCACCGAAACGCTGGGCTCCATCGTATCGCCCTGCACGCGCTGCGGCGCCACGGGCCTGCGCCCCACCTTCGGCCGAGTGCCGCGCACGGGGGCCATGGCCCTGAGCTGGAGCATGGACAAGATCGGTCCCATCGCCCGGTCCGTGGAGGACTGCGCGGTCATCCTCTCCATCATCCAGGGCCCGGACGGGCGGGACGCCACGGTGGTGGACGCCCCCTTCGCCTTCGACGCGGCCGCCGACGCGCGCACGCTCCGCGTCGGATACATCAAGAGCGCCTTCGAGAGGAAGGAAGAAGAGGACCCCGACGCGGACAAGAAAGAGAAGGACGCGGAGTGGCCCCTCTACGACAAGGCCGTGCTCGGCACGCTCAGGACGCTGGGCATCGAGCCCGTCGCCCTTGAGTTGCCCGACCTCCCGGCGGACTCCATGGCGCTGCTGCTCACCTGCGAGGCCGCCGCAGCCTTCGACGATCTCACCCTCAGCGGACGAGACGCGCTGATGACCGCCCAGGGCGACGACGACTGGCCCAACCTTTTCCGGCAGGCCCAGCTCATCCCCGCCGTGCAGTACATCCAGGCCAACCGCGCCCGCACGGTCCTCATGGAGGCCATGGACAAGATGTTCCGCGACTCCGGCATCGATGCCTACGTCTGCCCCAGCTTCGGCGGCGGCAACCTCACCATCACCAACCTCACGGGCCACCCGCAGGTGGTCGTGCCCAACGGCTTCCGCTCCAAGAACGGCACGCCCACGAGCATCTGCTTCACCGGGCGGCTCTTCGAGGAGGGCAAGGTGCTCGCGCTCGCCAAGACCTACCAGGACGCCACCGGGTTCCACCTGAAGCACCCGGCGCTGAAGGGGTAGAGAGAAATCCGGAGTTCGGAGTTCGAAATTCGGAGTTCGGAATTCAGGACCGCCTCAAATTGCTTTAGCTGCCCGCCGTTCGAGGGACCTGCCGGCCGGAAAGAGCCGCAGACTTGTCGCTGCCAGTCGGTGGTCGCTTGTCACTTCCTTTTCGCTTTTCACTTTTCACCTTTTACTCCTCACTCCTCACTCCTTCACTGCGTTTCCTGCCGAAGGCGCTTCCCGCCAGGCTTCCGACCAGTGAACATGCCAGCGAGACCCCCATGAGGGGGATATCCAAGCCGACGAAATCCTGAAGGGGACTGATGAGGAAGGCCGCAGGCCCCACCAACCCGAGGATGGGGGTGGCCACCAGAAGCCCCGTGATCCAGGGATGGCGTGGGTTGAGCCCCCCCGCCACTGCGGAGAACCCCAGAAATAAGGGGATGACGATGGGCAGCGCCCGGACGAGCCCGTGATGCCAGGGGTCCAGCAATAGATAGAGGGGAATCAGAACCACGCCGATCTCCAGGGCGAGAGCAAAGTCCTTGAGGGAGTTCGGCGTGGTGGCGGGTTCACCCAAGGCGCGTCCTCCGGCGAGAATGCGGCCGCCCCCGCATGGCGCGGCCAGGTGTTGAAGCATAGCACGCGGTGCCCATCATCACTTCGCGGGAACGCAAGGGGCTGCGCGAACTCCAGCCCAAAACTTTCCTTGCCTTTCGCCCGCTCCAAGCGCCGGATAGGGCCTCAGAAGCGTTGGACCTGGTTGCCCAAGTTCGAGGACGGCGGTATCGTTGGGTTGTCACAGGGGAGGGGACCCATATGGACACTGGACAAAGGATTGCGCGAAAAGGGACCCGCCACCGGGCCCTGACGGCCCTGGTGCTCATGGCGGCGCTGGCGATGGTGGTCCTGCTGTCGGGATGCGAGGCCATGCTCCCCACGGCGAGCCTCTACGACTTGAAAACGGGGAAGACCGTCGAGGCCAAGTTCCAGGGGCTCGTCACCTCAGGGGGCGGGGAGATCACGGCCACGGGTCCGGACGGGGAACTGTTCAGGGGGCGGTACAGCACCATGGCAGAGAACATGTCGACCCAGCAGGCTTTCATGAAGCTCGTGGACCGGGTCGCTTTCGAGGAGGGCTACGGGACCGTCTTCGGGGACCAGGGTAAACTCAACGGCGTCGCCACCCTCGCGGGAGACAAGGGCACCGTCATCGACATGATGTATACCTACGACAAGGCCACGGGGCACGGCACCGGCGAGGGGACCGACAACAAGGGCAACGAGTACAGGGTCATGTTCTGATCCTCCGCCCAACGAAGGAGCGGCGATACGCCACGCCCGTTCTGGAACGAGGAAGGCCGGCCCACACGGGCCGGCCATTCCCTTTGAAAACCCCGAAATCGAGGCGCTAACGCACTTCGGCCGTGGACCCTTTGACTGCCGCCCAGGGCTCGCTGCGGCCGCCCAGATTCTTGGCGAGGAAGTCGTCCACCCGGCCGTAGAAGTCGAGGCGGTTGACGGGACGCGCAAAACCGTGCCCCTCGTCGGTGTAGACCACGTAAGTCACGGGGATCTTGTTCGCCCTCAGGGCGTCCACCATCTGCGCGGCCTCGCGGATGTTCACGCGCGGGTCGTTGGCCCCCTGGGCGATGATGAGGGGAACCTTGATCTTGTCCGCGTGGAAGAGGGGGGAGATTTTCTTGTTGTACGCCTCGTCCGTCTCCACGTCGCCGATGCGCAGGATCATCTGCTTCTTCATGGGAGCCCAGTAGGGCGGGATGGAGGCCATGAGGGTCTTGAGGTTGGAGGGCCCCACGATGTCCACGCCGCAGGAATACAGCTCCGGGGTGAAGACGAGGCCCGCGAGGACGGCATAGCCGCCGTAGGAGCCGCCGTAGATGCAGACCCTCTTGGGATCGGCGTAGCCCTTGGCGATGGCCCACTTCACGGCGTCCGTGAGATCGTCCTGCATCTTGCCGGTGCCCCACTCCTTGTTGCCCGCGTTCAAGAAGGCCTTGCCGAATCCCGTCGAGGCGCGAAAATTCACCTGGAGGACGGCGTACCCGCGGTTGGCAAACCACTGCGCCTCAGGGTCAAACCCCCAAGAATCTCTGCCCCACGGACCGCCGTGAACGTCCAGCACCAGGGGCAGGGCCTTGGGTTCGAGACCCACGGGAAGGGTCAGGTAGGACACGAGGTCGAGTCCGTCGCGGGATTTGATGACGACGGGCTCCGTCTTGGCGAGGGTGTACTTTTCGAGCTCGGGCCGGTTTACGAACAGGAAGTCGGCCTTCTTGGTTTCCCGGCTGTAGAGGTAGTAGGAGGTGGGCCCATCCTCCACGGCGTAGGTCACGACCCAGTGTTTGTCGGCCCGGTCGCGGCCGCTGAGGTAGAAAACGCCGCGGTGAATCTTGGCGAGTTGGTCAAAGTCACCCCGGATGCTGGGGTCGAGGACTGTCCACTCCGGCTTCAGGTATTCGAACTCCACGGCCTGCACGACATGGCGGTCGGGCTGGATATACACCGCCCCCAGGTCGCACTTGGGGTTCTGCGCGATGGTCTCCAGTTCTTTGCCCGTTGCGGCGTCCACCTTCACGAGGCGGGAGGTGTCCGAGCCCATGGTGGTCTGGACAAAGAGGGCCTTTCCATCGGCGGTGAAATCCTCCGGCCCGCCGTCCTCGCCGAAGGGCCACGTTAAAACGTCGCGCCAGGGCGCGTCTTTGCTGTCCCGGACGCGCAGGGTGGTGCTCGCATTCTTGGG
This sequence comes from uncultured Acidobacteriota bacterium, assembly GCA_963772255.1. Lineage (GTDB taxonomy): Bacteria > Acidobacteriota > UBA4820 > UBA4820 > DSQY01 > JAKAJA01. Next base: position 53,485 of record CAVYWK010000029.1, on the reverse strand, counting down.
ATTGCTGGCCATGGCGGCGCGGATCTGAAAGTTCGGGTCGGTCTGCCAACCCAGGACGTCGCCTGGATTCTGCGTGTCCATGACGACGGCACCGGTGGTCAGATCGATGCGGTACTGGTCGAAGACCTGGCGGTCGCGCAGGTTGAGCCCCACGAGGATCTCGTTGGGAAAATGCTTGTCGGTCATGATCCCCTGGGCGCGGATGCCTTGAAACGGCGTGAGGTCCCGGGTGACCTGGGTGGCGAGGTCCACGGAGTAGACGTGCCAGTTCTCGTCCCCGCCGATGTCCTGGATGTAGAGCAGGTGAGTCCCGTCCTCCGCCCAGAAGTGGCTCCGGATGCCCCGGTGAGTGTCCTTGGTGACCATCTGGTCGTCGTCCTTGCCCACCGTCTTGACCCAGACGTTCAGCACTCCCTCCTTGGAAGGCGCGATGTAGGAGAGCTTGGTGCCGTCGGGGGAGATCCTCGGAGAGGCCTTGGTGGGGTTGCCCAGGAGGACCTCCCTGGGAATGAGGGCCGGCAACTCGGCCAGGGCGGGGAGGGCCATGGCCAGGACTGCCGCGGCGGCCAGCGCTATGAGCGCTACTCGTTTCAACTTCGTCATTCCGCTCTCCTTCGCAATCGGGTTCACAAGCCATCTCGCGGGCCTTCCGCTGCCCCCGAGAAGCGGTCTCCAAGATATACGGCGGGGGCCCGAGGCATGTTTCGGTGGGAGCCAGCGGTCGGCGGGCGATCCTTCGGGGATAGCTATCGCAGGTCGTCCATCACCCAGTCGTCCGGGCCGTTGTATCCGACCAAGCCACCGCGGGTCATGCAGACCCCGAGGTGCTGGATGCGGAACCCGTCTCGCAGGAGCGCGGCATAAGCCCGACGCCTGCCGGTGTTGACGCCCGCCACCAGCGTCCGCGCACCGCGGGCCGCTCCCAGGGCCGCGCACCCCTCCACCAGATCGGTGAAGGACCGCTCGGCGGCGGGCCCGGGGCGGACCGCACCGAACTTGACATAGCACCGGCCGCCTCCAGCCTCCGTACCGGATCCCAAGTGGCAGACGGCGAACCCATCGAGCCGGTCTCCATCCCAGAGGAGCACCGTGTCCCCGAGACCCTGGTTGTGCACCGATGCGATCTCCATCCTGAGATCGAGGCCGGCGTAAACCGCGTCGCTCACTTCGAGGCACGCGGCGAGCATGGCCGCGCGCTCCTCGGTTCCGGCCTCGGAAAACCAGGAGGTCCGGGGGCCGCAGGCCTCGTGGGGGATGTCTCGCGCCGCGATGGCCACCAGGGCCCCCGGCAGGTAGCCAAACTTCTGGTAGAGGCCGAGGTGCTTGGGGCTGTCCGACATGGTGAATAACCCGGCGAGCCGAGTGTTCCACCGCGCGAAGCAACTTTCGGTGGACGCCATGAGGTGTTTGGCGACCCCGCGGTCCCAGTAGTCCGGGCGGACGGTCAGGGGGCCGAAGAAGCCCGCGGATCCCCAGTTCGCGACGAACACCGAGCCCACGAGTTCGCCCTCCGCCTCGGCCACGAAGGCCGCGGAGGGATCCGAGAGCCATCGGGTCCGAACGAACTGCGCGTCGCCCGCGAAGGCCATGGGATCGGGGAGTCCCAAGAACGTGCCGAAGGCCAAGCGGAAGACGCTGTCGGCCTCCGCAAGATCGTCTTCCCGCATGGGGCGCACGGTAGTGGGAGAGTCCAACGGTACGACGGGAGCAAGATTTTCGCGCACGGCGGCCTCCTTCTAGGCAGAGGTCCCCTCCCCGCTCCAATGGCAACTACGGGAGGCGGCAGCGTCAGGTTTCAAGGGGGAGGGCAAAGGTCCGGGCGCGCCATGGCGCTTCGAAGAATGGGAATGGAAGAAGAGGTCGGTGCGACATGCCCGCACCGCACCCAAAGGGAGGTGATTTACCTGGCGGAGGTTTCCAGGCGCTCGATGTGGTAGAAGCGCGTGCCGGCGGGCGTGCGCACCTCCACCTCGTCCCCCGCGACGCTTACCCGCCAGGGCCCTGCCCATGGGCGAGGCGAGGGAGCAGGTGTCGCCCTCCTCGACCGCCTCGGGGCTGGCGATGCGCATGCGGCGGCGCTGGCCCGTGTCCACATCGAGCAGTTCCAGGGTGCTCCCGTATCCCGCGCGGTCCTTGGGTACGCCAGCGCGCGCCAGGGCCCTGAGCGCTTTCAACTGCTGGCGCAAATTCTCAATGCGGCCCTGAACGTAATGGGCGCGGCCCGCCACGAGGTACATGTCCGCGTTCTCGCGCACGGGTCCCACCGCCTGCGCGCTCGCCATCTGGGCGGGGATCTCCTCCCGCGCCTCCCTCTCCAGCGCCTCGATCTCCGCCTTCAGCGCTTCGATTTTTTCCTTCATTTCTCGTGAACCTCCCGCCATGATGCCTTCCACAGGAGAAGAAGAAAAGCATTCACCACAGAGGCACAGAGGCAACGAGGAAAAGGAGGAAAGTGAAGCACGCTTCTCGCCGAGCCGCGAAGGATGCCAAGAAAATCACTGACCTATTGAATCTGTTCTTTGCGTTCCTGGCGGCTTTGCGAGAATAGCGTCCTTCTATTTTCCTTTTGTCCTCTGTGCCTCTGTGCCTCTGTGGTGAATTCTTCTTTGATCTTTGCGGCCTTGTTGAAATCCCTACCAAGAGGTGCGTAACTCACCGATTTGGGCTTGGACGGCGTCGAGGACGGCGCAGGCCTTGACGGCGGCCATCATGGCGTTGTGATCCTTGAAGAGGGGCCGGTCTTCGCCCAGGTGCGCCACGACCTTGCGAACCGCGGCGTGACCCGCACGGGTGCCCGCGCCCGGCGTGAAGTCCCTGAAATCCAGGCCCTGGGCTGCGGCGATGAACTCGATGGCCAGCACACCGTTGGCGTTCTCCAGGATCTGCCGCGTTTTGAGGGCCGTGTTCATGCCCATGCTGACGAAGTCCTCCTGGTCCGCCGCGGCGGGGATGGACTGGACATAGGCCGGCGCCGAGAGAATACGCTGCTCCACGATGAGCGTGTCGGCGGTGTACTGGCTCAGCATGTGTCCGCTGAACATCCCCGCACCCTTGGTGAGGAAGGCCGGGAGTCCCACGGAGAGGGCGGGATTCAGGAGGCGGTTGAGGCGCCGCTCGCTCAGCACGCTCACCATGGTCACCCCGGCGCCCACCACGTCCAGGGGCAGGCTCACGGGAGTGCCCTGGAAGTTGGCGCCCGTGTAAACCTTGTTCTCGTCGGGGACGAAGATGGGGTTGTCGGCCACGCCGTTGAGCTCGATCTCGATCTGCCTCCGGGCGTAAGCCAGATGGTCCCTCAGGGCGCCGACCACTTGCGGCGTTGCGCGCATGGAGTAGGCGTCCTGGACCTTCACCTTCAACTTGCCCGTCACCAGATCGGATCCCGCGGTGACCGCGCGCAGGTTCGCCGCGCAGGTGATGGCGCCCGCGAAGCCCCTCAGCTCGTGGATCTTGGCTTCGTAGGGCCGCATATTGGCCTGGAGGGCCTCCAGGCTCATGGCCGCTGCGATCTCCGCCTGAGCCACCCAGCGCTCCGCGTCCCACAGCTCCAGGCAGGCCATGCCCGTGATGAGGTTGGACCCGTTGATGGCGGCGAGACCGTCCCGGGCCTTGAGTCCCGGAGGGGCCAAGCCCACCTTGTCCAACGCGTCCTTCGTGGCCATGCGCTCGCCCTCGTAGAACGCCTCGCCCTCACCCATCAAGGACAGCGCGCACTGGCTCATGGGGGCCAGGTCGCCGCAGGCCCCCACGCTGCCCTTTTCGCACACTACGGGCGTCACGCCCGCGTTGAGCATGGCGATGTAAGCCAGAGGGATCTCGGGCCGGCAGCCGCTGTGGCCCTTGGCGTGCACGTTGATGCGGCTGAGCATGGCGGCCCTCACGTGCTCCACCGGGGCGGGCTCGCCGATGCCCGCGGCGTGGTTGTAGATGAGGTACTTCTGGAATTGCTCAACCTGCTCGTCGGTGAGCACGACTTCGGAAAACTCGCCGATGCCCGTGTTGACCCCGTACATGATCTCGTGGGCGTCGATCTTCTTCTCGAGCATGGCCCGGCAGGCCTTGATGCGCTCCACCGACTCCCGGGTCAGTTCGACCTTCTCTCCGTGGCGCGCGACGCGCACGACCTCTTCGATGGTGAGGCCGGTACCCCTGATCTGGACGGTCATGATGCCCCCCTCGCTATGCCTGTCCGATGCCAAACGCAGAGGGGAGTGTACGCTCGCTCGGCGTCGACGGGAAGGGGGGTGTTGGGAATGTCGGATGGCGATTGGCGGATGTGGAATGTGGAATGCCGAATGTGGAAAGGCGATCGCCAAAGGTGAGTCATGATCGCGTTCGGCCCCCAGCGCCGATCCCGCAATTGCCCGACCACCTGTATCACCTGATCACCTGATCACCTGATCACTTGATCACCCGATCACCCGATTACCGATCAATCGCCTTCATGGCATGGGGGTGATAACGGTCGCCGGCGGTGGCCCCAGGCGGGAGGGCCTCATCGAGCCGGTGGAGGTCGTCGGGTGTCAAGGAGACCGCGAGAGCCGCGGCGTTCTCCTCGAGGTATCTCCGGCGCTTGGTACCGGGAATGGGAACCAAGTCTTCGCCCTGTGCCAGCACCCAGGCTAGGGCCAGCTGGGAGGGCGTGCACCCTTTCTCCCGAGCGATGGCCTCCACGCGGTCCACGAGGCGGAGGTTGGCGCCGAAATTCTCTCCCTGGAACCTGGGGTGGTTGCGGCGGTAGTCATCCTCGGGCAGGTCCTCGGGCTTCCGGATGGCGCCCGACAGGAAACCCCGCCCCAGGGGGCTGTAGGCCACGAAGGTCACGCCCAGTTCCCGGCAGGCGGGGAGGATTTCGGGCTCCGGATCCCGGGTCCACAGGGAGTACTCGGTCTGGAGGGCCGCGATGGGATGGACGGCGCAGGCGCGCCGCAGGGTTCGGGGAGAAGCTTCGGAAAGTCCCAGGAATCGGACCTTGCCCTCCTGAAACAACTCGGACATGGCGCCCACGGTCTCCTCGATGGGGACGCTCTGATCCACGCGGTGCTGGTAGTAGAGATCGATCACATCCACCCTCAAACGCCTCAGACTCGCCTCGCAGCAGGACCGGACGTACTCGGGCTTCCCGTTCACGCCCAGAAAGCTGCCGTCGGCTCCCCGGACGTTGCCAAACTTGGTGGCCAGGAAGACTTCCTTGCGCCGGCCCTGGATGGCCAGGCCCACGAGCTCTTCATTGGCGCCGACGCCGTACATGTCCGCCGTGTCGAGGAAGGTGATGCCCAGGTCGAGCGCCCGGTGGATGGTCGCCATCGACTCCACATCATCCCGCCCCGAGTAGAACTCCGACATCCCCATGCAGCCCAGGCCGAGGGCCGAGACCCGCTGGCCGGTTTGTCCGAGAGCCCTGGTCTTCATCATGGCCGTCGTCCTCCAACTTTCAAACACTATACCCGCCAAGCCGCTTCCCCTGCTCATGAGATCCCTGAAACAGGCGCCGCGGCCGGCCGAAACCCTGGCCCGTCCGTTTCCGTAGCTACGACCGTGGCCGTCCCAGCGGAGATCGGACGGCGGAACTTCGAGTGGGGAGTGGAGATGAGGGGATTCCGAGGGGCCGTTCTTTCGGCCTTGGCGGTCATAGCTATTGTACCTTTGCAGGCGCGGGCGGCCGATGAGCCTGCTCCTCCAGTGCACCTGCCGCGCATCACCACCGCCATCAAAGTGGACGGGGACCTCTCGGACCCCGGCTGGCGAGAGGCTGTCACTCTGGACCTGGCCTTCGAGATCAACCAGTCGGACAACGGCCCCCCGCCGGTCAAGACTGTGGCCTTTCTGGGTTACGACTCGCAGTTCTTCTACGTGGCCTTCCGGTGCGACGATCCCGATCCCAAGAAGATCCGTGCCTCCTACGCGGACAGGGATACGGTCTTTTCGGAGCAGGATTTCGCCGGGATTTTTCTGGATTCCCGTCACGACGGACGCTCGGCCCTCGAGCTCTTCGTGAACCCGAGGGGCATTCAGGACGACGGCGTGACCAACGACGCCACGGGCAGCGAGGACTTCGCCCCGGACCTCTTCTGGGAGTCCGCGGCGCGCATCACCGACACGGGCTGGGAGATGGAGATGGCCATCCCCCTCTCCTCGCTCCGCTATCCCAAGGGCGACCCCCAGACCTGGGGCATCCTGCTCTACCGGAACTATCCCCGCGACTTCCGCTACCAGATCTGCAACGTTCGCCTGCCGAAGGGCACCAACTGCACGGTCTGCCACGAGATGGACCTGACGGGCATCACCGGCCTCCCCTCCTCCAACCATTTCGTCGTGGCGCCTTACATCACCGGCAAAGAGGTGGGCGAGGCCCGGAACGGCCCGGGCTCGTCCTTCCTCAACAAGCCCGTGGAAGGCGACGGGGGCGTGGATGTGAAGTGGAACCCCAACGCGGACACCGCTTTGGACTTCACGCTGAACCCCGATTTCTCCCAGGTGGAATCGGACACGGCGCAGATCACCGTGAACCAGCGATTCGCCCTCTTCTACCCCGAGAAGCGGCCCTTCTTCATGGAGGGCGTGGACCTGCTCCAAACACCCATCGAAGCGGTGTACACGCGCACCATCACCTCGCCGCGATGGGGCCTGCGGGCCACCGGCAAGGTGGGCTCCGTGGCCTACACGGTCCTCACGGCGCAAGACCGCGGCGGCGGGAGCGTCATCATCCCCGGACCCCAGTATTCCGACTTCGCGCCCCAGGACTTCGGCTCCCTCGTCACCATCGCGCGGATGAGGCAGGACATGGGACGCTCCTACTGGGGCTTTCTGGTCACGGACCGCGAGAACCAGGGCGGCAGCTACAACCGCGTGGCGGGCCCCGATTTTCAGTGGCGGCCCAACGCCGTGGACCAGGTCACGGGGCAGTTTCTCTACAGCCTCACCCGGACCCCCGACCAGCCGTGGAACAGCGCCGAATGGGACGGGAGAAAGCTCAGCGGAGGAGACCTCTATCTGGTCTACGATCACAGCGCCAAGGTCTGGCGCTGGAACCTGCAGTACAGAAACGTGAGTTCGGATTTCCGGGCGGACTCGGGTTTCGTGCCCCAGGTGGGCTACCAGGACGGGCGCGCCCGCCTGTCCTACAACGCCTATCCGGACAACTTCTTTTCTCGGTTGGAGCCCGCGGCCATCGTGGAACAGAAGTGGGACAGTGCCGGGAAACCTCTCCAGAGGCAGATTTACGCGGGCCTCAACGCGGAAGGGAAGTACAGCCTTTACGGAGAATTGTTCTACAACTCCGACCAGGAGGCCGTGGGCGACAAGTTCCTGCGCGCGGACGCGGTGTGGGCCGAAGCCTCCCTGTCCCCGTCGGTGGTCTGGTCCAAGGTCTCCCTATTCGCTCTGGTGGGACAGCAGATCGACTATGCCGGGGGCCGGGTGGGCAACGGAGGGGACCTTTCCCTCAACGCCACGGTTCGCCCCACCGACCACCTCACGCTCGTCTTGAACGCGGAGCGCCAGTGGCTGGACATCTCGGGGGAGCGCCTGTTCACGGCGGATACGGCCCGGCTAAAAGCCACTTACAACTTTTCGGCCCGCGCCTTTCTGCGCGCCATCGCCCAGTGGGTGGAAACGCGGTACACCCCGTCCCTTTACGCGTTCCCGGTTCCCGAGCGGGAGGGCGGCCTCGCCGCGAATATCCTCTTCGCCTACAAACTCAACTGGCAGAGCGTGCTCTACATCGGGTACGGCGACAACCGGATCCTCACCAAACAGGTGGGCCTCCAGCCTGTCCAGCGCGAGTTCTTCTTCAAGATCAGCTACGCGTTCCAATGAGCAGCGAAGGCACGACTGAGAACCCCCATCCAGAATCGCACCCCCGCGTTCGCCTCTGATCCTTATTGGTTTGGGGTTCATATTCCGTTATAATAGCTCTTGTTGGTCAGGCCCATCGATAAACCTGGATAGATGCAGACGCAGGGTCTGCATGATGATAGGGGATCGCACCATGCTGGCCTCTTTCGTCAAAATGCTGGTTCTAGCCTCAGCTCTGTTCCTCGGCGTTGCGACGCCTGGCCAGTCCTGCGGCTACCTGTTTTTTAAGCCGATCGGCGACGGCACCCAAACGAGGACGAATTCAATCTGCTGGGATGGCGCCCGCTTCGTGGCAGTCGGCGCGAGTGGCACCATCCTGACTAGCTCGGACGGTCTATCGTGGACGCCTCAGGCACCTGGGGTCAACTGGGACTTCGCCCACGTGACCGGCGGGAACGGCCAATCCCTCGCCGCTGGGTTCAAGGGGTTTCTGACGAGCCGGGATGGTGAACACTGGGCGGGCACCACTGCCGGCATGTTCAACCTCAGGGGACTCGATTATCAAGGCGGGTTCTTCTTTGCGCTCAGGTCGACGGGAGTGCTGTCGAGCCAGGATGGTTTCCACTGGTCGATGCTCCCCTTGGGACTCCCGTACGACCCCGTGATGGGGATCGCCTACGGCAACGGGCTCTATGTCGCCGCAACCCAGAGCGAGGTGCTCTACACGAGTTCCGACGCGGTGCACTGGGCCCAAGGGTACCTGCCGGTTACCACGGGCAGCTACGTGGAGAGCGTGGCCTTCGAAAATGGGGTCTTCGTCGTGTCCGAAGGAGACGTCATCCTCTGGAGCCGCGATGGCAAGGTCTGGAGCAAAGCTTCGAGCGTGCCCGCCGGGACATGCTTCGCACACGGAGGCGGGCGGTTCATGATCGTTTCGCCGGGCTGGAATGCAACCTACACGAGCACGGACGGGGACCATTGGACCTCGACACCACTGACGGGCGTCCCTTCTGGGACGTTTTTTTGGCAAATCGCGTACGGGAGCGGCGTGTACGCTGCGGCCACGAACATTGGAATTGGCGTTAGTAGCGACGGCGCGGCGTGGCACTTTCCCTCCGGGGGTCGAGCGTTGCCTGGAACCCCCCTCAAGTACTACGAAGACATCGGCCTCTTCGCGGGGCCGAACTTCGATTTGACAGGTCAGAACCGGGCCTTGGTCACAAGCCCGGACGGGGATCACTGGAGCGCCTATCCCATCCCGGCGCCGAGCTGGTGGTTGAATGGGGCGTTCTTAAATTTCACTCATGGCGGTGGTCGATGGGTGGGCGTCGGGATGAATGGGCTCTGGGCTTCCAGTGCAGATGGAATCAATTGGACCACCGACAAGTTCCCTGGCGGGTACTGGCTGAACGACGTGGCTTACGGCGCCGGTACCTATGTCATCGTGGGTCGCGACGGCATCGTCATCACGAGTCCGGATGCTACCCACTGGACGGTCAAACAGCCGCAGAGCTCTTTTTCGCTGGAGGGCATCGCGTTCTATCGGGGGCTGTTTGTCGCCGTCGGGAACAACGGCACGCTTGTTACAAGCCCAAATGGCGAGACCTGGACGCATCAACCGATGGGTGTCCATGACCTTCGGTATGTCTACGCACTCCCAACAGGGCTCGTCGTCTCGGGAGACTTTTACTGCGCCTTGAGCCAGGACGGCCTATCCTGGACCACCGTCGGAAACGGGTGGATCTCTACTCCAATGGTCTATTGGCAGGGGCATTACATGGCCGGGGGGGTCTTCGATGACTGGGCATTCTATGGCACCAGTGACGACCTTCTCAATTGGACGCCGGTTCAGAGCAACATGACCAACCCTTACCCAATGGTCACCGATGGACAGGTCCTTCTATCGGACGCGGGTACCATTGTCGATCATTGCTATCCGGTAATGTCCTCCATTTCCCCTCTCACGAGACCCGAGGCGGGGGAGACCTCTCTCAGGATCACCGGCCACCAACTCGAAGGGATTCAGAGTGTAACCCTTGGCGGCATCCCAGCTCCGAATCTGACGATCGGTTCCGACACGGAGTTCACCGTGGAGGCTCCCAGTTGCACCGTGATGGACGTGCTGGTTTCTGCCGAGTCTCCAGAGGGCCCCGCCTTCGCTGACGCAGTCACGCTGTTGCCGTTCTCCTATTCCCTGGCACTCACTGCCTCGGGAGTGACCCCGTCGGTCCTCTCGACGAGAGGGAACAAGATCTTTTGCGCTCTCGGCAGCGGCCTCTCTCCGAACTGTAGTCTCTCGCTCTCTGATGGAAGTTATCTTGGATCCGAGGGGGGCACATCTTTCGGTGTTATAGGATACGCGTCTGACCATGCTCCAGGGACCTTCGATCTGACAGTCACGAGGGACGACGGGGCCACCGCGATTATCCCCCAGGCGGTGACATTTGTAGATACGGCAGATCCGGCGGACGTTGTTCTCTTGTCCGGTCCCACCCGCCTCCGTGTCTACGCCAACGTGTTTGGCGCCCCGTTCACGAGGGGCTGTGTCATTCAGGTGGACGGGCTCCCATTGACCACTTCCTTCAAGAGCGCGACCAAGCTGATCGGGAAGGTTCCAAATTTTTCGACAACCCTCTCGAAGGGGCTCACGCATAAGATTTCCGTCATCAGCGCCGAGGGAATTGTCTCTGCGCCCTTTGTGCTCAGGCGTTAGGCGTCGGCCGGCCCCCGGGCATCACAATCGCCTTGACATACCTCCTCGGCTCGTCTATACTTACCGGTAGGTAGGATTGATGGCCCGCGCATTTTCGCGGGCCGTCGCCATGATGGTTCAAGACGCTTCCGTGCCACCTTCCGATCCCAGCGTGCGGCACCGCCTCATGTCGGCCGCCACGGACCTTTTCAACCAGAAGGGGTACGCGGGCACTTCCGTCCGCGAAATCGTCGAGGAAGCGGGCGTCACCAAGCCCGTCCTCTACTACCACTTCGGAAGCAAGGAGGGCATCTACCTGGCGCTCTTTGAGGAAACTTTCGCGGCGTTCATGGATTCGCTGACCGTTTCACATGTTCACCCGAGCTCCGCCCGCGAACGCCTCCTCGACCTGTGCGACCGCGCGTACACCTTTCACGCGGCCCATCTGCCGCTCGTGCGGCTCATGTACGCCATCTACTACGGCCCGCCTCAAGGCGCCCCGCCCTTCGACTTCGACGCCACCCACGACGTGTTTCAGCGCCTGACGGCCGTAATCATTGAGGATGGCATCCGATCGGGCGAAATCAAACCCATGCCGGTGCCGGAGGCCATGTGGGCCGTCATCGGCGCCCTGAACATCGCCATGGAAGTGGACCTTTGCCATCCCGAACAGTCCCTGGGGCGCGAGGGCCTGGCCCGCCTCCTCGACACCGTTTTCGAAGGCCTCGCCGCTTCAGCCACGCCCCCAAAGAACGCTCGCAAAGGAGCACGATCATGATCTCCAACCGAACACTCCGCCCGCTCGCTCTGGCCGGCACTCTCGGCCTCGTCCTGATCTCGGCCGCCTGTTCCGAGAAGACCAAGGGACAGCAGGATATGGGTAAGCCCCCCGTGGCGGTGGATACGGCGCGCGCCGTATCGGCCGGTGTCCAGGAAAGCACCCAGGTCGTGGGCACCCTGGCCGCCAAATCCGACGTGGAGGTCAAGTCCGAGTACAGCGGGGTCATCACCGAAATCTACGTCACCGAGTGGGTCCCCGTTAAAAAGGGCCAGCCCCTGGCGCGCCTCGACGAGCGCGAGCACCAGGCCAGTCTCCTCCAGGTGAAGGCCGAAGCCGCGCGCGCCGACCGGGAGTACGAGCGGGCCCTCAAGCTCAAGGAGGTGGGCCTCATGACCCAGCAGGGGCTGGAGGACGCACAGACCCAGCGGGATGCGGCGAAGGCCATGCTCGACCTCGCCCAGACCAAGCTGGACAAGTCGGTGGTCCGTTCCCCCATCGACGGCGTCGTCGCCTCCCGGGGCGTGAGCGTGGGCGACCGGGTGGAGAGCATGGGAGGCGATCCCATGTTCCGAATCGTGGACAACCGCCTCTTCGACCTTAAGGTCACGGTGCCCTCGGGCAAGATCGGCGGCGTCCAGGTGGGCCAGCCGCTCACCTTCACCACGGAAGCGGTTCCGGGGCGCACGTTCGAAGGAAAGGTCGCGTTCATCAATCCCACGGCCGATGAATCCAGCCGCGCCATCGGCGTGGTGGCCGAGGTGCCCAACCCCGACGGGGTCCTCCGATCGGGCCTCTTCGTGAAGGGGGTCATCCTCACGGCGAACCGGGCCGACGTCCTCCAGATCCCCCGCAGCGCCCTCCTGGCCTGGAACCTGGAATCGAAGAAGGCCGAGTGCTTCGCCGTGAAGGGCGACAAGGCCTTTCGGCGGGCCATCACCACGGGCACCGTCCAGGGGGACTCCGTGGAAGTCACGTCGGGCCTGAGTGCCGGCGATACCGTGGTGACCCGCGGGGCCTTCAACCTCAGCGACGGGGATCGGGTGGTGGAGGGGGGCGAGACGCGAGACGCGAGACGCTAGACGCGAAATGCGAGATACGAGATGCGAGACGCAGACGCAAGGGAAAAGCCATTTGCTTAATCGCCTAATCGCCTAATCGCGTCTAGCCTCTCCAAAGGGAGCCTTCGAAGATGTTCTTATCCAACCTGTCCATCAAGCGGCCCGTCTTCGCCACGGTCATCATGCTGGCGCTGGTGACGCTCGGGCTCTTCTCCTACCGCCGCCTGGCCATCGACATGTTCCCGGATGTGGAGTTCCCCATGATCTCCATCTTCACGGTCTTCCCAGGGGCGTCCCCCGAAACGGTGGAGCGGGAGGTGCTCCAAGCGCATCGAGGAGGCGGTCAACCCCATCCCGGGCGTGAAGCACGTCTACTCCACCTCCCGCGAGGGCCTCTCCTCGCGTCATGGTGGAGTTCGAGCTCGAGCGTCAAGGTGAACGAGGCCTCCCAGGAGGCCCGCGCCAAGATCAACGCCATCCGCAACGAGCTGCCCCAGGGGATCGAGGAGCCGGTCATCCAGAAGATGGACTTCAACGCCATGCCCATCATCTCGCTGGCGGTCCGCTCCGCAGTCCCTCGCTCCGCGGGACCTGACGACGCTGGCCGACCGAAAGATCAAGCGCCGCCTCGAGAACATCCCGGGCGTCGGCAAGGTGAAGCTGGTGGGACAGTCCAAGCGCGAGGTGCGCGTCGAGCTGGACCCCGCTCGCGCACGAGGCCATGGGGCTGGGCGTGGACGAGGTCATCGCCGGGCTCGCCGCGGAGAACGTCAACACGCCCCTGGGGCGGCTGAACCAGGGCGCTACCGAGATGCCCGTGCGCATCTCCGGCAAGCCCGAGCAGGTGTCCGGATTCGACTCCATGGTCGTGGCCCGGCGAGGAGGCCATCCGGTGGCCCTGGGCGAGGTGGCCGAGGTGGTGGACGGCGTCGAGGAGCAGCGCTCCCTCGCCCTCATCGACGGCGTCCCCGCCGTGGCGCTGGACATCCTCAAGCAGTCCAAGGCCAACGTCGTGGGCACGGTGGACGCCGTCAAGAAGGAGATCGAAGCTCCAGAAGGAGCTGCCGCCGGGCACGACGATCCAGGTCGTGCGCGACAGCTCGGTGATGATCCGCGACTCCGTGGAGGACGTGCGCAACACCCTGATCATCGGCGGCCTGCTCACCGTCTTCATCGTCTTCTGCTTCCTCAACTCCTGGCGCTCCACGGTCATCACGGGCCTCACCCTGCCCATCTCCGTCATCTCCTCCTTCATCGTCATGTACTTCCTGGGCATGACCCTGAACGTCATGACCCTCATGGCCCTCTCCCTGGCCATCGGCCTCCTCATCGACGACGCCATCGTGGTGCGGGAGAACATCGTCCGCCACCTGGAGAAGGGGCAGGACCACTTCACGGCGCGCCCGGGAGGGCACCGCGGAGATCGGCCTGGCGGTCCTCGCCACCATCGCTCTCCATCATGGCCGTCTTCATCCCCGTGGCCTTCATGAAGGGCATCATCGGGCGGTTCTTCTTCCACTTCGGCACTCACGGTGACCTTCGCCGTGCTGGTCTCCCTCTTCGTCTCCTTCACCCTGGACCCCATGCTCTCCTCGCGCTGGGTGGACCCGGACATCGACCGCAAGGGCAAGCGGCACGTCGTGGCCAGGATCCTGGATGTCTTCAACGACTGGTTCGACCGCACGGCCGACCGGTACAAGCTGCTGATCGGCTGGGCCCTGGACCACCGCAAGACCATCTTCCTCCTGGCCGCCGTGGCCTTCGTGGCCGGGCATGGCGCTCTTCTTCTCCCTGCAGAGCGAGTTCATGTCGCCCTTCGACAAGGGCGAGTTCGTGGTGCGCTTCAAGACGGCGCCGGACGCCTCCATCCTCGAGGGACGCGACCGCATGGAGGCCGTGCTCGGCGAGATCAGGAGCTTCCCGGAGGTGCTCCGGACCTACGGCGCCATCGGCGCGGGCGACACGGACACGGTCCGCGACGCCTATGTCTTCGTCAAGCTGAAGGACAAGTCGGAGCGCAAGCTCAGCCAGGCCCAGCTCCTACCCCTGGTGAGGGCCAAGCTGGAAGCCGTCCCGGGCATCCGCCTCTCCGTGGAGGACGACCCCGACACCATGCAGAAGCCCCTCCAGGTGCTCATCAAGGGCGAGGATATCCCCAAGCTCAAGAGCTACGCCGCCGCCCTGAAGAAGGAGCTCTACGGGGTCAAGGGTATCGTGGACCTGGACGTCTCCATGGAGCTGGATCTGCCCGAGTACCGGCTGGTGGTGGACCGGGAGCGGGCTTCGCGCGTGGGGCTCTCCACGGCGGATATCGTCCGCACCGTGAGCGCCCTGGTGGGCGGCCAGGGCCGTGACCACCTACGAGGACGAGGAGGGCGAGGCGGTGGACGTGCGGGTACGGCTTCCCGGACGACTCCGCCAGAGATGTCTCGCAGGTGGGCGATCTGAGGCTCTCCGTTCCCGGGGCCGACGGGCAGGTGGCACTGGTGCCCCTCTCCGACCTGGTGCCGCGTGGAGCGCGGCCACGTCCCCGGCGGAGATCAGCCGGCAGGACCTCACCCGCCAGGTGGTCCTCAGCGCCAACCTCGACCACCTCCCGCTCGGGCACCGCGGCGTCACGAGGTCATGAAGGCCGCCGCCCGCATCCCCATGGATCCGGGCTACCGCATCGTCATGTCGGGCGACACGGAGGACATGGAGGAGTCGTTCGGCTACATGTTCGAGGCGCTCCTCCTGGCCGTCATCTTCGTCTACCTCATCCTCGCGGCCCAGTTCGAGTCCTTCATCGATCCCCTCGCCATCATGCTCTCCCTGCCGCTCTCCATCGTGGGCATGGCGGGCATGCTCTTCCTCACCAGGGACACGGTCAACATCATGTCCCTCATCGGCCTCATCATGCTCATGGGCCTGGTGACCAAGAACGCCATCCTCCTCGTGGACTTCGCCAAGGTCCTCAAGCGCGGGGGCATGGACCGCCGCACGGCCCTCATCACGGCGGGCCGCACCCGGCTGCGCCCCATCATGATGACCACGCTCGCCATGATCTTCGGCATGCTCCCCCTGGCCCTCGCTCTCGGGCAGGGCGCGGAGATGCGCGCCCCCATGGCCCGCGCCGTCATCGGCGGGCTCATCACCTCCACCGTCCTCACCCTCCTCGTCGTGCCCGTGGTCTACACCATCCTCGACGACTTTCGCGGGATGGGTACATCGGAAGTGGACGGGGGGTCCTCAGGAGAATACGCCATGATTTCAAACATCGTCTCTGCTTCGAAGCCAACGAGCCGGAGAGCCGGTGAAGGGAGAGCCGGAGAAATGAACAACAGGAAATTCTTCTTTCTTTCTTCTTCTCCGGTTCTACGATCTCCGGTTCCCCGGTTCATTCTTCTTCACCGGCTCGCTGGTTACTGGCACTGGCGCTGAGTATCCTGCTCGTGCCCACAGGGGCCTTCGCCCAGGAGGCCGTCACCACACTCACCCTCGACCAGGCGCTCGCCATTGCGATGGACCACAACCGGGACATCCAAAAGGCAGAGGAGTACCGCAACTGGGTCCAGGGCAAGTACGTCGAGGAGCGGTCGGCGGCCCTGCCCAGCTTTACCCTCCACGGCACCGACCGGCGCGACGTCGACAAGGCCTCCCTCTTCAAGGAGCTCTTCCCCACCACCACGGACACCCAGTCCGCGGACATCAGCCTGAGCCAGGTCCTCTTCACGTGGGGCCAGGTGGGAGCCGCCATCAAGGCCGCCAAGGTGGGCATCGCCAGCGCCGAGGAGCAGCTCCGCCTCTACCAGCAGGCGGCCAGAAGGGACGTGACGGCCACCTTCTACGACGTGATCCTCGCCAAGGAGCTCTCCGACATCGCCCGGCAGAACCTCGAGCAGAAGGAGCGGCACCTGGACGAGGCCAAGAAAAGGTTCGACCTCGGGACGGCCACGGACTACGACGTCCTCTCCGCCCGGGTGGACGCGGAGAACGCGCGCCCACCCTACATCAGGACGACGAACAGCATCCGGACGACCCGCGACCAGCTCCGGTTCCTCCTGGGCCAAGGCTCCGGCGATTTCGACGTGGCCGGCACCCTGGATGTGTCCCTCACTGAGCCACCCACCTACGAGGAGGTCCTGGCCATGGCCCTCCAGCGCCGCCCAGAGCTCACGGGTCAGGCCATGCGCGTGGAGGTCTACAAGCAGCTCGTGAAGATCGCGAAGGCCGGTGACAAGCCCCGCCTGGACCTCTCAGGGACTTACGGATACAAGTGGACCGACGCGGGCTGGGGCAGTTTCGGCGGAGCCCCCATGCGGATGAACCCCCAGGGGGAGAACTGGACCCTAGGCATCTACCTCAAGTTCGCATTCTTCGACGGTATGAAGACCAAGGGCCAGGTCATGCAGGCCCGGTCGGACCAGACCACGAGCGAGATCGAGCTCGCCAAGCTGCGCGATCAGGTGGCCATGCAGTCGCGCCTCGCAGTGGACGCGGCCAAGGAGAACGCGGAGATCGTCAAGGCCCTCGCGGGAACCGTGGAGCAGGCGGAGAAGGTCGTCTTCATGGCCAACAAGGGCTTCGAGTACGGCGTCAAGACCCGGCTAGACGTGGACGACGCCCAGGTGAACCTCAACCAGGCCCGCGTGAACCTCGCCCGCGCCCGGCGCGACTACCTCGTGGCCCAGGTGAACCTGCTCTACGTGGAGGGCGTGCTCGGAGAGACGGACCATTCGCAGCCCGCCGGGGAATTGCCGCAAGCCGAGCGATAGCTGCCACGTCCGCTTCCTTCTCAGCTGACGATCAGACCGGTGACGGTCTGGTCGCCCACGACGAGGTCGACCTTCTGGCCCACTTGTACCGCGCGCCGGGGATTCCAGAAAAGCATGAAGTAGACCTTGCCGGCCAGAGGCTCCACGGCGGTCTGGCGAAGCGCCCCCACGTAGGCCATGTCCGGAACGCCCAGCTTTGTCCCCGAGGCGACGTCCTGCAGGTAAGGGCGTGCGTGGCTGCTCAGGCAGGCGTGGGCCTTGGCCGGGTCCACGACGCGGTATCGGAGGTCGAGGACGTTGCCTCCCTGCGCGAGTCGGAGGGCGACCACTTCAATGCCGAGCTTCTTCTCGGCGGCCCCGTCCCGCCGGGTCAGGGCCTCCGTTGCGGCCCTGCCGCAGGGAAGGGCGGATGTCCCCTCCCCTGCGGCGTTGTTCGCGACCGGCAGCGCGAAGGCGGCGAGGACCAGGAGCAACGCTCCCCGCCTGACCACCCATCCCGTCCATCCCATCCATCGGCGTCGCGGCCTGCTCCCGATCCTTTGCGGGGCGCCTCGCAGGACGCTCCCAACTTGCCGAATGCGCGATGATCCAGCCAGCGCTGTCTCGGTTTCGTTGCTCATGGTCACCTCTGAGGTCCTTCGCAGGGCGTCGGTGTCGTCACATCTCCAGCCACCAGGAAGAAGACCAAGCTCCCAGCGGGCATGGTCGCCGTGGCGCCAGTGACGCCCGAAGCGGGCGACGCCGGAGTAGTACTCGTTGGCTGGGCGAATGTGGCGTCCGAGGCGTTGAGCGACTGGTAAATCGTGTAACTCGTGGCATTGGCGATGTCGCCCCAGTTGAACTGGAGGTCGCCCAGGGCCGTCTTGCTGAGCATGAAGGAAGCGCCCACGGCGCCGGGGCAGTTGGCGGGTGGGGCGTCCGCCACGTTGAGATACGTCATCATCCCGCCGTCCATGGATTTCCAGTTGGTCAGGCGAAGCCTCCGGTCGAACAGGGGGTGAGTGCCCGCCGTCGAGGGGGTAACGACGGCGTCGAAAGTCTTGCCGGCTTCCAGGATGAGGGAATACTCCTGCTTGGGATAGGGCAGGGGGTTGCCGTCCTCCGCCACCACCGTCATGTAGAGGTCCTGGAGGACCGGGATGTGCGTCTCCTCGCCCGGGTTGAGGAAGCGGAGGAGAACCCTTTGCCCCGTGGTGGCGGCGCCGGCCAGAAACGGCACCGAGAGCGTGTCGGGATAGGGCGCCCCGTTGATGAAGAAGTACCTGGGGGCGTAGCCCACCGTGGAGGTCATGGTTCCCGCGGGACCGTAGGTGCCCGCCGTCACCGCCGCGTGGATGGCGGGGTCCACCTCGCTGAAGATGAGGACGCCGTCGTTGTCGTAGGGCACGCCTGGATAGGCCTGGGCCGGAGGACCCGCGGCCGCATCGATGGTCACGGCCCCGTAGAGTCCCATCTGCACCTGGATGGAGGGGTGGGTCCCGCTCTCGTAGAGGAAGGTCCCGGGGCGCAGGCTGGTCCAGGAGTACGTCGCCGAGGAGCCGGGCGCGGTTTCTGACGTGAAGGAACGCACGCGCTGGGAGAGCGAGGTCCGAGGGCCCGTGGTGCTGTCGGTCCACACGGGCACCATGGCGGCGGGCAGTTCGGGGATCACCAGGGAGGTGTTGCGGGTCTCCGCGCCGACTGACGGGAGGTCATTGAAAACGTGGATGTTGAGCGCGGGATCTCCGGGCGGGACCACCAGCCTGGGGCCCGGCGACTGCACCACTTGGCCGGGCAGGGGCGTGAAGGTCGCGTCGCAGAGGACATAGCCCCACATGGTGATGGTCGGGCCGCCCGCGGGCATGGTCTTGGTCATGGGAGCGGCCTTCAGGTAGAAATCTGCGGCGTGCAAGGGTCCGCCCACGCAGACCCAAAGAAGGACGCCGAGGAAGGCGGGTTTGAACCACTGGTACGGTCGGCGCATGTTCATCTCCACTTCCACTCCTCCGCCGCTCATGGGATGGGAGCACCGGGCGGCAGGACGCCCATCATGGTCAACATTCCGCCGGGGAAGACGTTGTTGTTGACGATCTCTTTTTCGTTGTGCGAGTGAAACATGTAGTAGTAACCGTCGTAGGGGTTGAATCCGCCCTGCTGGGGTGGCAAGGGCCCAGCGCCGCCGAGGTAGGGGCTGCCGCTGGCGTAGTTCCCGAACTCCATTTCCTGAATGGTCGGAAGCTGGACGGGCAATGGGCACGCCATGGTCCGTGTCGGCGATGATGGAACCCGCCGGCCACGCCCTGGCGGTGGTCCCTTCCAACCCCCTGGCCACAATGGTAAAGGTATCCGGGTTCGCGATGCTGCGGGCGATGGTCACCACCTCCCGATTGGGATCGAGGTCGGGGTTGGCGATTCCAGTGCCCCAGATGATGGCGCGGCGCTGTCTCGGAGGGGGCAGGAAGAGGTGGCCCGTGCCGGCGGCCATGCCGAGGGTGAGGTCGCCCGCCCCGATGGCCGCCGCCAAGGTGGACTGGGCCGTGATCTCGTGGGCCTGGAACGTGTTGTTGAGGTCCACGACACCGAGGGTGTGGCCATATTCGTCCCAGCCGAGGTGCGCACCGGTCCAAGTCCAGATGGAGTCGATGGTCTCTCCCGGGGCCACGGTCTCGGTGAAGTCGGAGACCGCCAAGTCCGGCCCGCTCACTCCGGGGACGCTCTCCAACAGCTTGCCGTCCTTGGCGATCTGCCACGTGTTGTTGCCGTGGTGGTGAAGCGGGTGCAGATCGTGGCCCGCCGCCGATGAATCGCAGTAACACCTTCTCCCCGGGATGCGTCAGCGGAGCGGTGTTGTAGGGCTGCGTGGGCAAATAGGCCGCGTTTGGAACATCCATGGTGTCGGGAAAGCACCGGCCCGTGACCAGCCAGTTGTTCGCGAAAAACGCGGTATTGTCGTAACCGGCCAGGCGGTTCTGCTCCACCAACGGGTGGAGGGTGGGGTCGATTTCGCTCAGGATATAAAGGTACTCCTGGTCGTATTGGGAGGCCGGTGTGTTGTAGGCCCTACGGTTGGCCGGAACGGTCGGGTCGAAGCCCGCGGGCCGCACGATGATGGCCCCGTAGAGCCCCATCTCCACCTCGAGTGCCATCTGCGTTCCGCTGAAGTAGGTGTAAGTCCCGGGGTTGGCCGCCACGAAGGTGTAGGTGACCGTCGTCGTCCCATCCGAGGGGGCCTCCCGCGTGAGGACGCCCGCCACGCCTCCGGTGGCCGTGACGTTTTGCTGGCCGGGGAAAAGCATGGATACGTTGGGTCCGGCCGCAGAGGGCGGACCGGGAATGGTGATGGAGTTCTTCAGTGTGACGGTCACCGTGTCGCCTTGGTTCACGATGAGCGTGGGACCCGGGAGCTGCATGGTGACGGCCCCCTGGTTGGCGTATCCCCAGGAGTAGATGGTATTGCCGTCGGGTGTGGAAATGTACCCCTGCATGGCCGTGAAGTTAAAGGTGGGCGTGGGGCTCGTGCCCGTCACGCCGAGAATCGTGGCGTGGCTGGCCAGAGTCATCGCCAGGCCGAGCACCGCGAGGGCGCCCACCGCCACCTTCGACAGTCCTCCGCTGGGTCTCCTCATCGAATCCTCCTGCGCCGCGTCGGCAGCGGACCTTCGCCCCGGGAGCGCCGTCAGTGGGGCGCTCATGGGGTCACCACGAACTCGGTCATCATGCCGCCGTAGTCCTGGTGGTTGTTGTTCAGGTTCTTCAGGTTTGTGCTGTAGATGAAATAGGTCCCCGCGGGAACCGTGCTCGTATCCACCAGGACGTCGGCCGACTCGCCGCCGCCCAGATCGATGGTTTGCGAGAAATAGTACAGGTTCTTCCCAGGTGAACCGTCGGGGTTGTCGGGACCCCTGAGCAGGTGTGCCCCGGTACCCACCACCTTCATGGGCAGACCCGGCGCCGTGAGCGTGTTGAATTCCGTGGTGGCCAGGCTGGAGATGCGCAGGAGGATCTTTTTCCCGTGGGCGACGGTGACCAGGGCGGGAATTTTTTGGGCCATCTTGTCCGGGATGGCCCAGTAGGCGCTCCTGTTATTCATGATGCCGCCGGGATTCACGGTGTCCGGGTAGCCGCGGCCGTTGAGCATGGGGTAGACGTCCACCATGGTGGCGAATGGCGGCGGCTGGATGCCCAGATCGGCGGCGTGGAACACGGGGTCGAACCCGCTGATTTGGATGGCCACTTCCGACATCGTAATAGGTGGACCCATCCCCGTCGTCGTAGGCGTACTTATACCCGGCGTGGTGGGTGAACGTGCCGAGCATGGTGCCGTCGGGCAGGTCGTCCTGTGCGGGCAAGATGTAGAGATTGCCGAGCATGCCCATCTGCATGTGTTCCGAGGCCTCCTGGTGGCAGTGGTACATGAAGGTTCCTGGCTCCTGGAGGTCGTAGAAGTACGTGATGCTGCTGTTCTGGCTAATGCCGAAGGAGGCCATGGGCTCGCCGTCGAAGACCGAGGCCGCATTGGGGAACCCGTGGAAGTGAATGGTGTGGGGGTCGAAGAGGTCGGGCCTCATGATCATGCCGATGTTGCTCAGCGTGAAGTACAGATGCTGGCCCTCCTTCGCCCAGATCGTCGGAGCCGGGAACTCCGCGCCGAGCCGGCCGTTCTGCCAGATGAGCAGGGGGTTCGGATCCGCCGTCTGGAAGCCGAAGGTGTAAACGTCCGCCCCGTCGGCCATCTTCACGAAGCCGTCCCCGCAGGCGACGGAGATGCAAACCGCCTGTGGGTCCGCCGCGCCCGGACACTGGGCCGTGAAGCTCTCTGGCGACGGGACGGCGAGCTCGGGGCGCCTGCTGCCGGGCAGGTTGTCGGCCCACGCCGCCGAGGTGGCCAGGAGGAGCCCCGCCAGTAGAATCCTCATTCCTCTCGATCGCGCTTCTTTCATGCCCTGACTCCTCTCGCCGCAGTGGCGGTGCGGGCCCCTATCGGATGAAAGCGTGCGGGCGCTCATGGGCAGACCCTTCCCTGGATGGGCGTTCCGTCGGAGCGCGTGCCCATATTGGAGCCGCAGGCATTGTGGTCGCGGACCAGGTAGTAGCGGACCTCGCCGGGCGCCATCACGCTCAGGTCGTCGTCCGAAGCGGTGGTGACGGCCAGGTTGGTGGCGATGCAAATCGCGTTGGTGACGAAGTCGGCGGGGTTCAGGCTTCGGAGCACGTCGTACTGGGCGCTCGTGCATCCGGCGCCAAAGTCCGCCGGGGGATCCCAGTTCAAGGTGAGCGCACCGCCTCCGTTCGGAACCTGGCCGGAAGCCAGAACCCGCACGTTTTGGACCGGCAGGGGGGACAGCGGAGCGTTGACGCTCGTAGCCGCGGTGGCGGAATTGTTGGAGAGGACCGGGTCCGTGGGCGAAGCCAGCGTCACCGAAGCCGTGCTGCTGAAAGGCAAGGTGGCGGTGATCGTGAGATTGATCGTGACCGTCACCACGGCGTTGGGGCTCATGGAGCCCACGTTGACGCTGACGGTGGAGGTAGAGACGGTGACCGTCCCCTGGGTGCTGGACGCGGAGACGTTGCTGGCCCCGGAGGGTAGCGCGTCAAGAACGCTCACGCCGCTGGCCGCAGAGGGGCCGATGTTGGTGACGGTGAGCGTGTAGGTGAGCGGCGTCGGAACGCCCGTGACCACGCCCTGGGGAGAGCCCACGTCCGTGATGGAGAGATCGGCCGTGCCCGCCGGGGCCGAAGCGAACTGCTGAGCGCCCGAATCGAAGACCGTGCCCGTGGGCCTCGGCGCCAGGTCATAGTCCACCTGGAGTTGCGGGATCGAGGCCGCGTAGACGCCGCCTCCCAGACCGCGCGCGGGAGATGCCGGGGTGAGGTGCGTGTCGCCGTGGCGGCCCATGGGATTGAAGACCACCGTTACGAAGTTCCCGAGCGCCGCGCCCTTGGAGGTGGCCTGGTAGGTATTGAGGTAGGTGCCGGTCAGGGCCGGGTCCACCGCCAGGTTGGTGGGTGAGAACGGCGTGGCGTCTCCCCGGTCCATGGTCGTGAGGATCGAGTACTGGGGGTCCATGTAGTTCGTGTCGGGAGTGTAGACCGCGAAATCCCAGTAGTCGGTGAAGCCCGCGATGGCCGAGCGGGGTTCGATGGCGCCGAATCCGCCGTTGGCATCGGCGTTCCACCAGAAGGACCGGTTCTGCCAGACGATGTTGTCGTGCAGGACAGGGTTGGAGTACTCCTTGTTGGGAGCGGGCACCGGGGACACCGCCATGGCCGCCTGCAGGCCGCTGCTCGTGAGCTGGGCGCCGATGCCGCCGACCTGCGGGATGCTGTTGGTCAGGCCCCCGCCGCCTACGGCCGGTTCGGGGCATGCCTGGCCCGGAGGTGCCGCGGGGAGGCACGGCCCGCCGAAGGAATCCTGGCTCGTTCCGGTGCTGTCGTTGTGCACGATGGTGTTGTTCACGATGTCGGTGCGCACCGCGTCGAGCATGGCGATGGCGCCACCGATGTCGCCGCTGACGTTGTTCACCATCACGTTGTTCGTGACGAGGGTCTGATACCAGGTGATGGGATCGCCGGGGCTCTGCCGGACGTCCTCGCCGTTCACGGCCATGAGCCGCAGGGCGCCGCCGTCGTCTCCTCCCATGTTGCCCTCGAAGAGGTTCTTGTCGATGCTCACGCTGCCGCACCCGTCGGAGAGGAAGCCCAGCGGCACGTTGGCCGCCGGCACCGTCTCGCCCACGAGCATGAGGCCGCCGCCCTCGTCGAAGGCCTGGTTGTTGAGGAACACGTTCTGCGAGACCGATGCGTCGGGGCTCAGGCCCTGGTGCGCCATGCCGCCGCCGTACTGCAGGCTGAAGTTACCGCAGACGGAATTGTGGTACATGAGGTACCGGTCGGCGCCCTCGAAGATGGCCACGCCGCCGCCGCCGTCGATGGCCCCGTTCTGGTTGATTTGATTGTGTTCGATGACCAAGTCCTCGTTGTGGGAGCTCTCGAACTGGTGCGGGCAGGTGTGCGGCGGGGTGGCTGCGGGATCGGGAACGCAAACGATGGTGGGCGTGCCCACGCGGATGCCCCCGCCGAAGTTCCCCTGGTTGCTGCGGATGCGGTTGTTGCTCAGGTGCGTGAAGGTGGCGTAGCCGTTGACGAAGATGCCGCCGCCCAACACAGCGCCCTCGATGTTGAACCCGTCCACCATGGCCGGCGGGCTGTTGTCGAAACTGCCGTTCTTGGCCACGATGGTCACGCCCGCGCCAACCTCGAGGTAGAAGTCCGCGCGCTCGCCGGGCACCACGTCGATGTCGCCCGAGGCCTCGAGCGCCGCGAGCTTGGCTTGGAAGGCCGTGGTCTGAGCCGTGCTCATGGGCCCCGCCTGGATGTGCGTGACGAAGGGACCGGCCCCCTGGAGCTGGACCTTCTTCCACATGATGACGTTCTCCGGGTACAGGCCCGGATCCACGAGGATGAGTTCGCCTGGGGTGGCGCTGTCCACCGCCGCCTGGATGGGAGTTCCGGCGCCGGGGGAGACGTGGACCACGTTGGTATCGCCGATGTGGAGCGTGATACCCATGGGGCTGACGTTCCCGGAGTCTCCGCGGGTGACGAGCAGCTCACCGGTGCTGGAGCCGGAGGGGACCGTGGCGCTGATGGAGAGGGTGGACCAGGTCACGTTGGCGTCGGGGATCTTCACGCCGTTCAGGGTGACGCTCCCCTTGGTGGACCCGAATCCATAGTCCCGCACGACCGTGGGCTGGCTGCCGGGGACGGTGGGGTAGTCGGGGTTGGCCACGGTCATGTCGCCCACGGCGGTGATCGTGATGGTTCCGGGGGCGCCGGCGAGGTAGGGCCCCGTCCCGCTCCCGTTCACCTGCCTGATGTAAGGCGTGTGATCGGGAGCCTCGCAATCCAAGGGGGAGGTGCTCGCCACGAACGCCGCGATGGGCAGGTGCGGAGTATCCGCCGTGAGCGTCGTTCCGGGCCAGATGTCCAACTCCGTGCAGTTCTGCGTGTAGGAGGGGTTATAAAAGGGGTCGGTGATGAACTGGCCTGGGTTATTGGGGTCAGGGATGGGCCCGGGGTCGTTGAGGCAGAACTGCACCACGTGGGGCTCCACGCCCGTGGGGTCCGGCGGGTTGATCGTGTACGTCGAGGGGACCAGGGCGTTGTAGCGCCCCCACTGGTCCGTGTAGACACGTTCTATCTCCACGCCCGCGTAGTCCTTGATGGAGATCGGCATGAACGGGATGCCCAGGTTGTTGCCGTACTGGGGGCTGGCGACGTTGAACTCCAGGGTCGTGTCGTTGAGCGCCACGCCCCACACACGCCCGGCGATGGGGGCGGGAGTCCACAGGAAGAAGTTGGAGCTGAAGTTCTGCCCGTCTCGCACCAGGGCCAGCTTCTTGTTGCACGTGTGGGTCTGACTCCCGGCGTAGGGTGCGGGAACGGGAATCTGGTCCCCGGGGAAATACTGCTCGACGGCCGGGACCGTGTAGGGATCGCCCACGCAGACCGGCGGGAGGACGCTTGGCGCCGGAGCTTCTCCGAAAAAGATGTTCCTGTCCTCGACCTTCGACACGATGTATCCCGTGGGGGGAACCACCTCCACCACGTAGTATCCCGGCGCCAGTCC
The DNA here is from genome assembly GCA_963772255.1 of uncultured Acidobacteriota bacterium. Classification (GTDB taxonomy): domain Bacteria; phylum Acidobacteriota; class UBA4820; order UBA4820; family DSQY01; genus JAKAJA01. Next base: position 27,798 of record CAVYWK010000029.1, on the reverse strand, counting down.
CTGGAAAGAGTACATCCCGTCAAAGAACCCCGGCCGTAGCTGGTTCCAGGTCCGCAGGTCCTCGGCGCAGTTCATGATGGGGGTCCCATCGGGCAATGTCTGGGCCGGGCCCACGCACCCCGTGGGCAGGTGGTCGTCCCAGCTCGTGGTGGTGGTCGTCTGGAGCAGGGGACCCGTGATGTTTCCGTTGAAGTCCCCTGGGTAGAGGTTCACCGTCACGTGGGGTATCCCCGGCTGCCAACGCTCTTGGGTGCCAAATTGCGGGTTGTCCTCGGCGCGGGTCGTGTCGTATCCGACGATCCCGTAGATTCCGCCGTTCTCCCCGGGCGCATAGGTGCCCTTCCCCCAGTCGATCTTGGCCGTCTGATCCGCGTAGAGGATCATGGCCTCGGTCCGCATGCCGCCGGGCGCCGCGCCAGGAGCCGATGCCGTCTCGGTGCGGGTCGTGGCCCCGCCGGGTTGCACCTGCGGGTTGATGAGCTCGTTGGGATCGGGCAGTGGCCCGCCGCCAGCGTCCGCGACCATGGTGGCTCCCGTAGGTCTGAAGCGGGTGTTTTCCACCTCCGCGACGGTCCAGTGGAACCACGGGAAGACCTCGTCGAACGAATAGAAGCCCGTGGTGTCCGTATTCCCTATCTGCCCCGGCTGGACGCTACCGTCGGGGAAATGGAGCGTGATGAAGGCGTTCTGGATGCCTGCTTCTCCGGAATCGAAGATGCCGTTTCCGTTCGTGTCACTGAAGACGTGGCCCTGGACGTGGCCGAACCAGGCGAATACCGACACGTCTCCCAGGGCGATGGTCCCCCCCCCGGGCGGGACCGTGACGTTCCGGTAGTCGATGATGTAGTCGAGCGTCGGCGAGTCCCAAACGGTGAGAAGATAATTGCCCGGCGGCACACCGGCAATGGTGAACGTCCCGTCCTGATTAGTGGGCTGAGCGTAGATCTGCTGTTCGTTGGTCGCGCCCAGGTCCGAGAGGGCCACCCAGCCGTTGGGCACGGGAGGTCCCACGGTGATGACGTTCTGGTTGGGCGGCGCCGACTCGTGGACCGCCACGTAGCGCCCGGTGATGGTGCCGGGCCCGCCCGGGGCCAACTTCGGATGCACGAACCCGATGAAGGTGTGCCACGAGGTGTTCCCGAACTCGCGCATGTAGGGGGGTTCGCCGTTCATCACCCAGTTGTCCTGACTCGGCGTGCCTTCGATGGTAGCCGTCTGGACCATGTCCGAGTAGGGGCCCGTGGTGGGGGGCGTGATGACGATACCGTACTTGCCGGGGAAGAGGAACCGGATGATGGCCTCGCCGTTGGCATCGGTGAGGACGACGCCCGTTCCCAGAGTCAATACGATCGGCCCACCCGTGGTCGGATCGATGACGAAGGTTCCGTCCGGGTTCTGCTGGTAGGTGGTACCCAGGGGGTTCCCGAAGGCGTCTTGGCTCACGCGCCCACCGATGGTGTCGTACAGGTGCACCGTGAATCCGGGCAGGCCGGGCTCGCCGGGCTGGTCCGGCGCGGCGTTGACCGGGGAGTTGTCCTCAAAAGCCAACACCCAAATTTGCGCCGTGGGGACGGGGGTCGAATGAACCTTGACCGTCACGGATGTCTGGCCGGCGGCCACGGGAGCGCCTCCCAGGGTGTACCCTTCGACAGCATCCTGGGGCGGCCCGTTACCCACCGGTGCGCCGCCGATCCAGGGGACCACGGAGACCATGTACCGCTTGGTCCCGTCCACGGTCACCGTGGTCGTGTTTCCGGTGCCTACGCCGGAAGCGACGACGGGAGCGTAACTGCGGGCGATGTTGACCTCGGGGCTATCGGGCACGTTCAGGATTCCCGGCACCACGAGCTGTGTCGTGTCCTCCTCCACCGTGTAGTAGAAGCCGCCCATGGCAGGCGGCGCCGCGTCCACGTCCACCACCGAGATGGTGAGCGTCACGGGGGCAGCTGCCACGGGAACCTGAATCAGGGCCGCCAGCGCCGCGGCCGCCGCCAGGGCCCATGCGACCCCGGCGACCCTGCAGCAGTCCTTGAGTTCTTTTCTCATGCCTCAACCTCGCATTCCCGAAGACGCTCGGATCGAGCCACCCTTGGTTTGATATGGATCCATCGCATCGTTGCCTCCGCTCCGTCCCGAACCCACAGCCTCAACAGGATTCGACCTGTTCCTGAAGACGCTCCGCGGCCCGGCGTATCAGATACCCGCAATCTCGCAATATTCCGTCAAGGACCAGGCACTCAGCGCCTTCGTCGGCCTCCATTTCGCGGTCCGCTATGGATAAAAGGAGCACGCTTAGGGCCATGGCTTCCTGCATTAACCTGTTTCTGTCCATCTGCATGTTTGCTCCTGCCGGGCCATCCTGACCATAAGCTGATCGCGAAGAGCGTGCTCGACCGCAAGAGTGGTGCCATTCGGGGTTTCCAAACAGATCGATCCAGTTAACTCATTGCATATTAATCAGTTGTATGCCGAGCAGGCGCCAACGCGCGGGATCGGCCGGTTGGTTGACAGTGTGGGGTGGAGAGAGACACCAGGGAGTGGGTTAAGTCGGAGGATTTTCCGAGTCTTCCCTTCAGGATCCTTGCCAGCAGAGCATTTCGTAGCTTCGCGCGCTGGGGAGTGGCCAGTGTCTCACCATCGCCGTGGCTGCGAGACACATGAGACACCGAGAGCCACTGGGGCGCCCGCGGCGAAAGACGCCCTGCCTACCTCTCACTCATCCCGAGAGGTGGAGGCGGCTCCGTCTTCCGATTGTTCGGCGAGGAATCGGTAGAGCGTGGCCCGGGATACGCCGAGCTGCTTGGCGGCCTGGACCCGGTTGCCCCCGGTCACCCGAAGGGCGTCGGCGACGCGGGCCATAGTCAGGCGCGGCCGCCTGGGAAGCCGCAGGGAATCCTCCTCCGGCTCCTGCATGATGGAAACGGGAAGGTGCCTGGGTTCAATGGCCTCCCCTTTGGATTTGATGAAGGCGTACTGGAGGACGTTCTCCAGTTCCCGGACATTTCCTGGCCAGGAGTGGTCCAGAAGGGGCACGATGGCTTCCGGGGAAATACGGACTTCGCTCCGCCCGTGAATCTTTGCGACCCTCGTGAGGATGTGCTCCACGAGAAGGGGGATGTCCCCCCTCCGCTCCCGGAGGGGCGGAACGGTGATGGGCACGACGCAGAGGCGGTAGAAGAGGTCTCCACGGAAATGGCCTTCGGCCACCTCCCGCTGGAGCCTCTTGTTGGTGGCGCTGATGATCCTCACGTCCACCCGGAGGGTCTTCTCTCCGCCGACGCGCTCGAACGTTCCGGTTTGCAGGACGCGCAGAAGCTTGACCTGCATGGCCGTGCTCAGCTCGCCCACCTCGTCCAGAAAGAGCGTTCCACCGTCCGCAAGCTCGAACCGGCCCTTCTTGTCACGCACGGCGCCCGTGAACGCCCCCTTGACGTGTCCGAAGAGCTCGCTCTCCAGCAGGCCGTCGGGAAGGGCTCCGCAGTTTACGGCCACGAATCGCTGGTTTGCCCGGGGTCCCTGGTTGTGGATGGCCATGGCCACGAGTTCTTTCCCCGTGCCGCTCTCCCCCTGAATCAGGACGGGCACGGATCCGTCGGCCACCTCCTGGATGGTGTCGAAGAGGTCGCGCATCTTGCCGTCCTTCGCCACGATGCCCGCGAAGGAGGCCTCGGTGCGGAGAACCCGCCTCAGGGTGTCGATCTCCGTCCGGTCCTCCACGAGCAGGAAGGCCAGGGTCTCCCCCTCCATCTGCCCCGTGGCGGCGCTGATGGAGAGCCTCAGCGTCCTGCCGTGGCCTCCGGTTCCCACCTCGTGGTCCACTTCCACGCGCTGGACGGTCTGGTTCTGGAAGGCCTCTTCGGCGCACTTCCTGAAGACGCACCACTGGGAGCAGCTCAACCCGTCGCAGGGCTTGTCCTCGAGCCGCACCGAAGAGCAGCCGAAGAGGCTCCCCATGGGGCGCCCCAGCACGTCCTCGCCGCGGATGCCCATGAGACATTCCAGAAAGGCATTGACTGCGCGAATGCTCCCGCTCTGGTCCACGGCCATGACACCGCATGGCATGGACTCGAAGATGGCCTGGAGGAGTGCTCGCTTCTGCTCGACCCGCGCGTTCATCGCTCTCAGGTCGGCCAGGGTTCCGGCGAGACGATCCTCGGCGGCCCGTCGGACTGAGATGTCCCTGAAGACGCAGACGTGCCCGGTGACGGTCCCCCGCTCGTCCGAGACGGGCGAGCAGGACCCTTCCACGGGAACTCTCTGGCCTGTGCGTGCCTCGATCCAGCACGCCTCACCCGCTCCTTGTGAAAATCGGGTGGACCATTCATCCATGCGCCCGGTCGCATCGGGCGAACCGGCGCCCTCTATTCCCAAGACCTCCTGCGCCGGCCTTCCGATGGCTTCGGAGGCGGCCCACCCCGTGATCTCCTCCGCGGCAGCGGTTGATGAATTCCACCTTTCCGGAAGTGTCGAAGCTCAGGACGCAGTCCTCGATGCCGCGAAGGACCGCGCCGAGCCATCGCTCCCGCTCCTTCACGAGCCGCTGCGCCCGGTCCTTGGCCAGGACCACCTCCACGGCGATGAGCAGTTCCGTGTCCTCGAAGGGTTTGAGAATGTAGCTGTAGGGCTCCGCGGCGCAGGCCCGCTCCACCGTGCTCCGATCGCCATAGGCCGTGAGGAAGATGGCAGGGATTTCCAGCTCCTGCCGGATGAGGTCGGCCGCCGCCACGCCGTCCATCTTCCCGGCGAGGGAGATGTCCATGAGCGCCAGGTCCGGTTTTTGCGCCCGCGCCAGGGCCAGGGCTTCCTCGCCCGTGGTGACCGGCCCGCAGACCTCGTACCCATTCTGCCTGAGCAGGAGTTCAATCCCCTTCGCGAGGATCAGCTCGTCCTCCACCACCATCACTTTCGCCTTGGCCATATCCGCTTCCCCCTCAGGGCCTGTCAAAGGTGATGGTGAAGCGAGTCCCGGGACCGGGATCCCGCCGGATCTCGCCCCGCATCTGGCTCACCAGGGTCACCACGAGCATGAGGCCCAGGGTTTCCGTCGTTCGGAAGTCCATGCCCTCGGGCAGGCCGACACCATCGTCCTCCACCGTGAGGGCCCAACGTTCTCCTTCCCGGCAGGAGATCCGCACCTCCCCGCCTCGCCCCTCGGGGAAAGCATACTTCAAGCTGTTGGTCACGAGCTCGTTCACGATAAGTCCGCAGTGGATGGCGCTGTCCATGGGGAAGTCCATGCCGCTGACGCTCACGACCGGCTTCACCCGGTCCCGATCCACCCCGTAGGCCCGGAAGAGCTGGGCCACGAGGTCATTCAGGTAGGCCCCGAAGTCCACCCGGGCGAGGTTGGGGGTCTGGTAGAGCTTCTCGTGGACGAGAGACATGGATCGAACCCTGCCCTGGCTCTCCCTGAGGATGGCCCGCTCCGACGCATCGGAGGCCTGGGCGCCCTGCAGGCTAAGCAGGGTGGACACGATCTGGAGGTTATTTTTCACGCGGTGGTGCACCTCGCGCAGGAGGACTTCCTTCTCCTCGAGGGATGCCTTGATCAGCGCCTCATCACGCAAGCGCTCCGTCACGTCCAGCCCAAGAGAAATGACGCCCTGCGGCCGGCCCTCGCCGTCGTGCAGCGGCGCGTTGTACCACTCGCAGGTGATCTCCTGGCCACCCTTCGTCAGGTTCGCGTTGATGGACGTTTCCGGCAACTTCCCGCTCAGGAGATCGGCGACCACCATTTCGACGGTCGGACGATCGGCCTCCGGAATCATGAAGTCGAAGAAGTTGCGCCCGATGACTTCCTCCCGCGGCCACCCGAAGAGCTCCTCGGCCCGGCGGTTCCAATCCAGGACCTGGCATTGGAGGCCCCAGATCACGAAAGCCATGGGGCTCGTGGAATAGACCTGCCGGTAGAGTTCCTCGCTTCGCCGGAGGGCCTCCGCCGCCTTCCGCTCGGAGGTGACGTCGGTCACGAAAGCCAGCGCCCCCGCGTAGCGGCCCTCTTCGTTGAAGATGGGTGAGGTGGACATGCGCGTGTAAATTCGGTGCCCGTCCTTGGACAGAAACTCGAATTCGTGTCTCTCGCTGACGCCGGCCTTTCGATGGTCCAGGTTATCGCGCGTGATCTGTCGTCCACCCTCATCCATGAAATCGAAGAGCGACTTCCCCTCCATTTCCTGGACCGAACATCCCAGCATGTGGGCCATGCCCGGGTTGGCGTAGGTGGTCCGCTCCTGGCCGTCGATGACCCAGATGCCCTCTTGGGCCGATTCCAGGAGCTTCGAGTATTTTTCTTCGCCCGCGCGCAACCGCTCTTGCGACCGCCTCCGGTGCTCCTCCAGGACGTTGGCCACGAAAGCCAGCCCGAGGATAAGGAGCGCACACCGTGAACCGCTCGTCGAGCTCCGGGAATCCGGGCCTCACCAGCCAATCGTGCAGGGTGCCCACTTTCAGGATGTGCATCTGCATGGTGGCATCCAGAATCCAGTAGAGCGCGCAGATGGTGACGCCCAGAACCATGAGGGGCATCCCGCGGCGGACTTTCGCTGACAGGCCTTCTCCCATTCCGTCGTCGCGCCTTCCCGGCATGGCCACGCCCCGCCCGCTCTCAGCCCAGAAGGAGCAGGGATCCGGGGCTAGGAATCCGCCCCGGAGCGTTCAGTCGATGCTCATATCATGTAACTGTTAGCCCGCGCAGGCAATTCCCGGAGGGATCCGGGACGGGGTTCCGAGCGGTCCAGGAGGCAAGAATCGGTGCTAGGACCCTTCCGGGCGATGGCTTCTACACGCCTTCGTCCCAGGGGAAGCGGAGCGCGGCCAGGAGGCCGAAGACGGCGGTGAAGCCGAGCAGGACGCAGATCGGCAGAAGGGCCGCGCCGAAGTCGCCCCCGCGCCAGGTGACGGCGTCCAGGCCGTCCACGGCCCACCGGGTGGGAATGGCCAGGGTGAGGGTCTGCATCCAGCGGGGGAAGAGGAAGGCGGGCACCCATCCTCCCCCGAGCATGGTCAGGATCAGGACGGCGAAGATGGCGATGCCCCGCGCCGCCTGGGGGGTCTTGCCGAAGGCGGCGATCATGAGCCCGAAAGCGGAGGCCATGCAGGCCGAAGCGGCGCACAGCCCGAGAAAGCCCAGCCAGCTCCCGCTCACGCGCACGCCGAAGAAGGCGATCCCGGCTCCCAGCGTCACGGCCAGGGTCAGGCCGGCGATGACGGCCCCGCTCAGCGCCTTGCCCAGGACCACTTCCCCCTTGGTGACGGGGGCGGACCGGAGGCGGCGCCAGATGCCCATGCGCCTCTCCAAGAGGACGCCCACCCCCAGCTCGATGGCGGCGAAGAGGATGAACTGGATGCCCATTCCCGCGAAGGAGTGGGAGTAACCGTTGTAGGCGACCCCCTCTCTTCCCGCCACGGCCACCTCTTTGACCTGGTAAGGCATGGTGAACCCCCGAGCGGGCGATTCCTTCCCTTCCTTCTTGGCGGCCCCTTGCCGCTCCTGCCACCGGTCCACCCCGGTGAGCAGGTTGCGCAAGACGTCCCTGTCCTTGGGGTCCATTCCCGTGGCGGCCTCGAGGTTTTTGAGGGATTCCTTCGTCACGGCGCGACCCTGCTCCCCCGAGAAAACCTCCCGGCTCACGGACTCCATGACGTGCTGGGTGAGGATGCCGCGGACCATGGCCATCTCCGCCGAGCGCGAAGGGTCGTAGAGAAACTGGAGCTCGGGCTTGGGACCGCTCCCGAAGAGGGCCCGGGCCGCCGCGTCGCCAAACCCCTTGGGAAAGATGAGGCCCACCGAGGTCTTCCCGGTACGCACGGCCTTCGTGGCCTCCTCGGGAGTGGCCGCCTTGACCTCGAGGGCCTTGTCCGCGCTCAGAGCCCGCAGAATTTCCTTGGTGAGGGGGCTGGCGTCCAAGTCCGCGGCGCGGACCTGGATCTTGACCTGCTCCGAGGAGCCTGAACCCGAGAAGAGGAACCCGAAAAAAGCCGCGATGACGATGGGCGTAACCAGGGTGACCACCACGGCCCGCCGGTCTCCGAAGAAGAGGAGGAGATCTTTGCGAAGGATCGCCAGGGCCGAGCGCACTCTCATGAGTCCCTCAAACTTCGGCCCGTGAGGGCCAGGAAGATATCCTCCAGAGCCACGCGTTCGCTCGCAACGCCGGACACGGCGACTCCGTGAGCGGCGAGCCACGCCAGCGACGCGGCCCCACCCCGCGCCAGGTCGTCCAGCGTCAGGGCGAGGCGCTCCCCGTCCATGGCCGCCGAAGCCACGCCGGGGAGGGTCTGAATCCCCGAGATCACATCCGCCCGCGGAGGCACGGCAAATTCCACCAGGAGGCGATTGCCCGTGGGAAGAAGTCTCCGCAGGCCATCGAGGGTGTCAGAAGCGATGACCTCCCCGTGATCCATGACGATGATCCGATCGCACAGGCGCTCCGCCTCCTCCATGTAGTGCGTCGTGTAGAGGATGCCTTTGCCGCGGTCCCTCAGGATCTCGAGGGTGTCGAAGATAGCGTTCCGGCTCTGCGGATCAACGCCCACCGTGGGCTCGTCCAGCAGGAGCACCGCCGGATCGTGCAGGAGCCCGGCGGCCAGGTTCAGCCGCCGCTTCATGCCGCCGCTGTAAACCTTCACCTTGTCCCTGGCGCGATCGGCCAGGCCCACCATCTCGAGTGCCGAAGCCGCGGCAGTTTCGAGGGCGTGGGCGCTCATGGCCTGAAGGGAACCGAAAAAGCGCAGGTTCTCCAAGGCGGAGAGGTCGTCATAAAGGGCCACGTCTTGCGGCACGAGGCCGAGCATGCCCTTGGCCGCGTCCGCATCGCCGCCCAGGGGTCGCCCTTCCACGAGGACCTGCCCGGCATCGGGGGCCAAGATACCCGAGACCATGGAAACCGCCGTGGTCTTGCCCGCTCCGTTCGGCCCCAGGAGGCCCAGGATTCGCCCCGCCTCCACGGTGAAGGACACCCCGTTTACGGCACGCAGACTCCCGTAGGACTTGACCAGGTTTTTCGCTTCGAGCACGCGAGTAAAGCCTCCGGGATGGTCAACGAGAATATCGCCGCCATTGTTTCGCCCCGCCTGAAGGGCACGAAAAGGGCGGGCCCAAGCCCGCCCTTCTCGATCGAATCCTCTGCCCCGCGGCCTTACCGCGTGTAGGGGAAGGGCACGGAGGAGATGCCGTCGTCGTTGGTGACCGTGATCTGTACCAGCGTGCCCTTGGGAAGCATGGTCTTCAAGCCGGAGCCCTTGCCCTTCAAGAGGGTGGCGCTCTTCCACTTCGTCACGGGCACGGCGGCGCCGTTGATAAAGATCGTGCAGGGATTGTGGAAGTTGCTTCCATTGAGCGTGAGGACGAACGGCGAGCCCCCGGCCTTGGCGTAGGTCACGACCGGCGGGTCCATGTAGGTGTAGGCTCCGGCAAGCGTGGCGCTTTGGCTATCCGGATTGGTCACGGTCACGCCCACCGAACCAGCCGCGTGGGCCGGGGTCGTTGCAGTTATGAGCGTGGTGCTTGAGACCGTCACGCCCGTGGCGGCGGTGCCGCCGAAGGAGACTGTTGCGCCGGCTTGGAATCCGGTCCCGCTGATGGAAACGGGTGTCCCCCCCGAGGAGGAGCCCTTGATCGGTGTGATTCCGGTGACCGCCGGACCAGCCGTGAAGGTGAAATGGTCCCCCGTCACCGCCGGGCTCGTCCCGTAGGGCGTGGTGACCAGGACATCCACGACGCCCGCAGAATGCGCCGGGCTCGTGGCCGTGATCTGGGTTGAGGAGTTCACGGAGAAGCTCGCTGCGGGTGTCCCTCCGAAGCTCACCGCGGTGGTTCCCGTGTAGCCGCTTCCAGCGATCGTCACGGCGGTTCCGCCCGTGGCCGGGCCCTGAGCGGGCGTGACGGACACCACCGCGGGAGGCGCCACGTAGGTGAAATGGTCCGCCGCGACGACTCCGCTCGTCCCATAGGGACCCGTGACCTGGACGTCCACCATCCCGCCGGCGTGGGCCGGGCTGGTGGCGGTGATCTGCGTCGGGGAGTTCACGGCGAAGCCCGCCGCGGGGGTTCCGCCGAAGGTGACGGCCGTGGCCCCCGAGAATCCCGTCCCGGAAACCGTGACGCTGGTTCCGCCCGCCGTCGTGCCCGTGATCGGAAGGAGGGCCGTCACCGCCGGAGGATCCGCATAGGTGAACTCGTCCGCCGCGACGACCGGGCTGGTGCCCGAGGAGGTGGTGACCCGAACGTTCACGAGGCCCGCCGCGTGGGCCGGGCTCGTCGTCGTGATCTGCCCGTCGTTGACGAAGGTGAAGGACGCCGGAGGCGTGGTGCCGAAGAGGACTCCCGTAACGCCGGTGAACTTGGCGCCATAGATCGTGACCGCCGTGCCGCCGGCCGAAGGCCCCGAGGAGGGGGCTCACCAGGGTGACCGCCGGGAGAGCGCCCACGCTGATGGACAGGTGGTTCGTCGTAAGCGGTAGTGGCCGGAGGAATCGGTGGCGCTGAATCATCACCGTGAAGGTGCCTTCATCGGAAAACGTATGGGTGGGGTTCTGCTCGGCCAAATGCGGGCTGCCGTCGTCGAAGTCCCATTCGTAGGTGTAGGGGCCCCCGTCGCCCCCGCTGGCCGTGCCCGTGAACGACACGGTGAGGGGCGCCAGGCCGGAAGTGGGGCTCGCCGTGGCGGTGGCCGTCATGGGTTCATAGGTGACGTTCATGGTCACGGGGACGGCACCCACCAGGTACGGCGTGTTGTGGTTGATGCCCAGCTGGCCGTGCAGGACCGTCGGGCTGGCGTACGCCGAAGCGTCGAAGTGGACGGTGATGGGCTGGCTGGCGCCCGCGGGGATGGTCCCCGAGGTCGGTGAAAGGCTGAGCCAGGGCAGGTCGGCGTTGAAATGGCAGAATTTGCCGTCGTTCAGGTTCTGGTTGGCGTCCGAGGCCCCGCTTCCTCCCGTGCCGCCTATGAGGTAGAAGCTGTTCTTGATGCAGTCGCACGCTGGACCCACCAGCGGCGTGGGAACGACTTCGCCCTGCGCCGTCCAGGAACCGGCGGGCCAGAGGGCCGCGTTGAGGATCAGGGTGTCGTTGTAGGGCGTCCAGTAGTCCCCTCCGACGCCGCCTCCCATGGAGACGTACAGATAGTCGCCGTACCAGATGGCGCCGGGGCTCATGCGGCCGCCGGGAAGAGCGGGCCCGGAGGTGTCCCAGGTGTCGGTGGCAGGGTCGTACCTCTGGATCGAGGCCTCGGGGCTAGAGCCGTTGGTGCCCCCGATGACGAAGATGTAGTCCCCCACGGTGACGGCCGCGCCGTAACCGGCCGGCGTCGGCATGGGCGAGAGCGGGCCCGTCCAGACTCCCGTCCCGGGGGTGTACTTCCAGGTCTCCCCGCTGGGCCCGGGATTGCCGCCGAAGGCGAAGAGCTGGTCGTGCCAGACGGCCGTCATGGGCGTTCGGGCGTTGGGCCAGGTCGTGGCCTGCCAGGAGTTGCCCAGGATGTCGTAGATCTGGAAGTTGTTGGTGTGGGCGGCGCCCGTGTAGCCGCCCACCAGATAGATGTAACCGCCGACGACGGCCGCTTCCATGGCGGTGAGCGCCGTGGGCATGGGCGCGAGCGCCGTCCAGACATCGGTCTGGGAATCGTACTTCCAGGACTCGGCGAGGACGCTGTTACTGGGATCGAACCCTCCGAACATGTAGAGGAAGCGCCCGTCCGGCGAAACGCCCGCCGAGCGGTACCGGCCGCCCGTGGGGATGACGGCGCCGGTGCCCCAGCTCGTGGTGAGCGGGGCCTGCCCGAGCGGCGCCTTGTCGCTGGGATCCGATGAGACCGCCGACCGCCGCTTGTACGGAAGCCGTTTGGCGATCAGGGGCGCCGAGGACGCCGGGTATTCGAGGATGTCGAAGGTCGCCGGCGCGGTGCCCGTGTTGGAGAGGGTCAGGGTGGCGTCCTTCGTGCCGCCCACGGGGACGTCCTCGCTGAGCGAGGCGGGCGCCACCTGCAGGCGGGGCGCCCCGAGCCGGAAGTCCTGTCGGACGGCGCCGTGGTGGGGCACCGATACGCCTTGGATCTGGTCCTGGTAGCCGCCCATGGAGGCAGTGAGGTTCTGGGTACCCTCCGCGCAATAGAGCACGTAAAGGCCCTCGTCCACGGAGGGGTCGGCGGTGGACCGGGTGGTCGTGTTCGAAGTCCCGTTGTCCACCGTCGCGCCGACGAGGGAGGCGCTGGTATTCGCATCGTAGGCGTTGCCCACCGCCAGGCCTCCCGTGGGGGGCGCCGTGCACGCGGGCAGGGTCGTGGAGACGCTCAGGTCGTCCAGATGGACATCGTTGCCGTAGGAGCTGATGCCCAGGAGGCCCAACCGGACGTCGGAGGTCGATCCCGAATAACCCGTGAGCTGGATCGAGTGGAGCTTCCAGCCCGAACTCCCGTCGTAGCGATTCACGGCGGTCCCCACGTTCTGCCACGTGGTCCCCCCGTCGGTGGACACCTGAACCTGCACGCGGTCGGTGTCGCTGGCGTATCCCGTGTCGTGCAGGAGCCAGAAGTGGCAGTACACGGTGGCCGCACCGGTGAGGTTGAGCCCCGCCGTGCGGTAGAGCCGCGTGCTGTTCGTGTCGCTGGCGTAGTAGGAATTGAAATAGGCGAGGTTGGAGCCGCCGTGGGGAGCCCAGCCCGAGGGGTGGTTGCTGGCGGTGGCCGTGAGCCAGTCTCCGAGCGTGCCGCTCACATCGGCCACGGCCCAGCCGGAGGGGAAGCCCGGGGGGACCGCGGTTTCGAAGGATTCCGCGAAAAAGACCGTGCCCTGGGTCACGGCGTATCCCGGGGCAGCACAAGCCGTCAGGTCGGCGGCCAGCGCGTAGTTCTTGGCCAGGTTCGCAGCCGGCATGGCGAAGGCATCCGCCGCGTTCGTGTAGCCGGACACCCATGCCGATGCCGTGAGGCTCACGGCGGTCCCATCGGGGAGTTGCACGCTGTAGGTCCCCGCCACGGGGTCCGTCCAGAGGTCCCCGCCGGGATACCCCGCGATGGAGATCTTGGCGTAGAGGGGCCAGCCCGTCGCCGCGTCGGTCACCACGCCGGAGAGGGTGTGCTGGGGCGCCATGACGAGGGCCAGGTTGCGGGTCGTGGTGCCGCCGGCGGTGACCACCGCTCCGGGGCTCGTGGCCGATGTGTACCCCCAGGCCGAGGCCGAGACCGTGTAGGTGTCCGCGGGAATGGTGAAGGAGTAGGCCCCCGAGCCGTCGGTGGTGGTCTGCACGCTCACGCCCGCGCTCGTGGCGGTTACCGTGGCACCCGCCAATGGCGGCTGAAGTGGCCGAGTCCGTGATCGTTCCCATCAGCGTGCCCACCGGACCGGTCGTGCAGGATGGGAACTTGAAGGAGCCGATCCGGGTCTGCCAGTTGAAGGAGCCGGTGGTCTGCATGTATTCCTGGGTGTACCAGATAGGTGCAATCGTCGGCGGGGTCCAGGCTCAGCGTGCTGTAGTCGCCCCAGCGGTTCACGCCCGTCTCCGACCCCGTTCCGGCGATCATGGTACGCTTCGCCCTGGGTCAACTCGCCGGCAGGGTCGGTGGCGAGCCGTCCCGCGTACCGGATGGAGGGGTACACGGTTCCGCTCGACACGCTGTAGCCTGCGGCCAGGTTGCCCGAGTGGTCCATGGCCACGCTGCCCATCCAGCGGTAGAGGCCGTCCGCGGGGGCGAAGGTGCCCTGCTGGAAGATGCTCCAGGTGGCCCCCGTCTTTCTCACCTCGTACCAGCGCACGCCCGACCGGTCCGTGCTGTCGGCCCAGACCGAGTGGTTGAAGACCAGGGTGTCATGGGAAGCCAGGTGGCGATAGCTGAGGCGGTACATCATGCGATCGCCGATGGCGTCCACCTTATTGCCCGTTCCAGGTTGCGGGATGCAGGCCCGTGTCGACGTTCGTGCACGGAAGGGGCGTCCAGGTGGTCGTGTCCAGGATGGCGTTGGGGGCGAAGCCCGCCGTGCCCATGGTGGAGTTCGCGGGAGTGGTCCAGTCCACGTGGACTTCCCAGATCCGGATGGCGTCGTTGCCGTAGCCCGGAATCCAAGTTGCGTCGTCCACCTCGGCCACATAGTTGGGCGTGCCCGCGGGTGGAGCCTGCCAGGCCGACTCCACGTGGGAGGGCAGCATGCCTCCGTAGTTCGTATTCACGGCGCCCACGTCGAAATACTGGAAGCCGGCCGTGGGGTCGCCCGCGAGCATCTTGGCCCGGTCGAAGACCACCACGCCCGCACCCGCCCACGAACTCGCGTTGGCGAACTGGTTGATGGTCATGTAGTACCCGTCGGGCCAGACGCCGAAGTGGGGGTAGTCGTTCATCTTGGTGTCGCTGATCTTGAAGCAGTAGAGATACCAGGCCCCGAGAGGGTCGGGGGTCTGGGAGATGGCGATGGCTTCGTAGTAGGGCCCCGGCACCGCGAACTGGCTGATGAGCCACCGGTCCGCGAGACGGTCGTAGAGAACGATGGGGTCGCCGTCGTTGTTGTTGTAGCAAGCGCCGCCCATGCTCGCCCAGAGCGTATTGCCGTCCACGGGGCCGAAGAGCAGGCTGCCGCTCTTGTTCCAGATGGCCAGGGACAGGTTCACCCACTGCACGTAGTGGTTGGGCCCCACGTCCCCCTCCGTATCCGGCGGGGCGACGCCGTTGCGGTTGGTCACGCCCTCCCACTGCTGGAGGATCGCCGGCATGGAGGCCATTCCCGACCAGGCCTGCAACGCGCCTTCCTGAGTCGAGGAGGGAGCCGAGGGGCCACGGGAACGCCCCTCGGGATGGGTGGGTTCACCGGGACCTACCGTGGCCCCGACCTTGGCTTTCCGAACCGGTTCTTGGGGAAACTTCATGTCTCGCAGGGCCGGGGTCACCGCGAACTTCTCAGCCCGCCCCACGGAAGGGTGCAGGGCCGGGGACGAAGCCTGGCGGGTAGGCTTCTTGGGCGCTCGCCAGGAACGGCGAAGCCGCCATGACGATCGCGATAACGAGCCAATGGAGCTTTCGTGCGCTGAGCATGACCCCTCCCTTCATGCGTCCCCCTTGCGTCTGACGAAGCCTGGCAGGCAAGACGCCATTCCGTTGTTCCGACCTCTCGACGCCTCTAAGCAGAGTGCTCCAAGGCCTCCAGGAAGACTCGCTCGCACCGATTGAGGCCTTAACGGTTCAACAATAGAGGCTTGCGGGTAGGGAGTCAACTCGCACCGAGGCGAAAGATGTGACCTGCGTCACATCGCGCTCCCCATGGGCCCGGACGGGTGTCGTGCGCGCTGGTCGGGGCCGTGACTTCCCCCACCTAAAGGACATATAGCTCCGGGGACCCTGTCTCAGTCGTCCCTGCCAGAGCGATCCTGTGCCAAAACTGGCACAGGATCATGTGCCAGCTCCGGCAACTCCGCGAGGGCCCCGGCTCTAATGCCTGCACACCGGCAGTCATAATAGCTTTTATAATCATAAATATTCTTAATCTCCGCCCAGATTTGGCCCCGCCCTTGCTCAGGTGAACGGCTGGGATGGACCCAGGTGCGGCAAGGAACACCAGAAATTGAACGCCGTCCCGTTGCACCGAAAATCGTGGCTGCCCCAATGGCCGGGAGTGCTCCTTTGTTGCGACCGGCGTCCGAACGGGGGGCCTTAATTTTAGGAGGCGATCATGGCCAAGTGGGACGACGGTGAAGTCATCGAGAGAGGGAGGCGGATGAAGCGAGTGCTCGTCGCGTCCTCCGCCCTCGCGGTGGTGGCGATCCTGGCCATCACGGCGGCCATCACGGCCACGGCCGTGGGCGGCACTGCGGGATGGCGGCTGGTGGGCTGGAACAACCTGGGCATGCACTGCATGGATTCGGAGTTCAACATCTTCTCCATCCTGCCCCCCTACAACACCATCGAGGCCCAGCTCGTGGATACCTCGGGCAACTTGGTCAAGAGCGGCAACGGGGTCACGGTGACCTACGAGGCGGTGGCCGACCCCACGGGCTCCATCAACACGACCTCCGTGGGCAAGACCGACTTCTGGCAAAATGTTTTTGCCCTCTTCGGGGCGAGCCCGGCCCCCGATGCGGGCCTGGCGGGAAGCAACATGCCCGGCACGTCCAACGTCCCCCAGCCCATGACCTTCGATGCGGCTCAGAACCTCTTCCAGGCCACGGGCATCCCCATCACGCCCTACGACGACGCCCACGCGAAGAATTACTACCCGCTGATGCGGCTCACGGCCAAGAACGCTTCGGGCACGGTGCTGGCCACCACGGACATCGTCCTCCCCGTCTCGGATGAGATGGACTGCAAGGCCTGCCACGCCTCCAACTCCTCTCCCGCGGCCATGCCCTTCGCGGGCTGGGTCAACGACCCCGACCCCGAGCGCGACTACCGGCTGAACGTCCTCACGCCTCCACGACGACCTCAACACGGGCAATCCCACCTACACGAGCGCGCTCGCCGCCAAGGGCTACAACGCAGCCGGTCTGTATCCCACGGTGGTCCAGAATGGCAAGTCCATCCTCTGCGCCGGCTGTCACGGCTCCGAGGCCCTCGGCGCAGGAAGCTATCCGGGCGTGCCTCCCCTGACCCAGGCCGTGCACTCGCGCCACGCCAATGTCGTCGATCCCACGAATGGAATGACCCTGAACGCCAGCGACAACCGGACCGCATGCTATCGCTGCCACCCCGGCTCCCTACACGCGCTGCCTCCGCGGCGTCATGGGCAACTCGGTGGCGGCGGACGGCACCATGGCCATGCAGTGCCAGAACTGTCACGGCCCCATGAGCGCGGTGGGTGACCCCAACCGCACGGGCTGGCTCAACGAACCCAACTGCCAGGGGTGCCACACGGGGACGGCGGTGAACAACAACGGCCAGATCCGCTACACCTCCGCCCTTCTGGCCAACGGCCAGCCCCGGATCGCGGTGGATGCGACCTTCGCCACCACTCCCGACACGCCGGGGCCGGGGCTGTCCCTCTACCGATTCTCCTCGGGGCACGGAGGCCTCCAGTGCTCCTCCTGCCACGGCTCCACGCACGCCGAATTCCCCTCCTCGCACGACAACGACAACATCCAGAGCCTGCAGGTCCAGGGCCACGCCGGCCCCATCGCGGAGTGCGTCAGCTGCCACCCCAACGGCGTGAGCACGGTCGACGGCGGCCCCCACGGCATGCATCCCGTGGGGCAGACCTGGATTGAGGGACACAAGAACGCCGCGGAGGGAGGCGCCTCCGCCTGCAGGGCCTGCCACGGCATCGACTACCGCGGCACGGTACTCTCGCAATCCTTCGCCGACCGCACGCTCAGCACCTCGTTCGGAACCAAGCAGTTCTGGAACGGGTTCCAGATCGGCTGCTACACCTGCCACAACGGGCCCAACAGCGAGAGCCGCAACCCCAACGCCGCGCCCGTGGTCACCGACCTGTCCGCCTCCACCACGGCCGGCAACCCCGTTGCCATCGCCCTCCACGCCACGGATGCCAACGGCAACCCCCTCGTCCTGCGCGTCGTGAGCCAGCCGAAGAACGGCACGGCGGGTCTCGTGGGCACGACCGCCACCTATTACCCTTATGACGGCTTCGGCGGAACGGACTCCTTCACCTACGCCGCCAACGACAACCAGACCGATTCCAACCTCGGCCACGTCACCATCAGCGTGAGCGGCGGGTCGGTCTGCACGGTGACTTGCAGCGCCTCAGCGCCCGCCTCGGCTCAAGCCGGGACCTCCGTCTCCTTTACGGGAAGCGCCACGGCCAGCGCCTGCGCCGACCCCCTCGCCTATGACTGGAACTTCGGCGACGGCTCGGCCCACGCCTCCACGGCGAGCGCGAGCCACACCTACACCTCGGCGGGAACCTACGCGTGGAGTTTCACCGCCTCGGCGGGGACCACCTCCTGCAACAAGACCGGCACCATCACCATCAGCACTATTCCCGTCTGCACCGTGACTTGCAGCGCCTCGGCGCCCTCCTCGGCTCAGACCGGGAGTTCCGTCTCCTTTACGGGAAGCGCCACGGCCAGCGCCTGCGCCGACCCCCTCGCCTATGACTGGAACTTCGGCGACGGCTCGGCCCACGCCTCCACGGCGAGCGCGAGCCACACCTACACCTCGGCGGGAACCTACGCGTGGAGTTTCACCGCCTCGGCGGGGACCACCTCCTGCAACAAGACCGGCACCATCACCGTCAGTGCAACCTCTTGCACGGTCACCTGCTCCGCCACCGTTCCCTCCACGGGGAAGGTTGGGCAAGAGCTGCCCTTCTCGGGCTCCGCGTCCTTCTCGTGTCAGGGCGAGATCCTCTACCAGTGGCAGTTCGGCGATGGGACCGATCCCTCGGGAGACCCTGCCACCACGCACAAATACAATGCCCCAGGCGCCTACACCTGGCAGTTCACGGCCACGCAGAACGGCGCTTCCTGCTCCAAGTCGGGGACGATCACCATCTCCTCCGCGGTGACGCCGCCCGCGATTTCCCAGATCACCCAACTGTCGAACCCCTTCCGCCTCAGGATCTCAGGGAGCAACTTCCAGTCGGGCGTGAAGGTCACCATCGGGTCCGACTCGACCCCCTGGTCGAACACCACCCGCAGCAGCAGTAGCAGCCTCACGCTGGGCGGCAGCGGCCTGCGAAACAAGTTTCCCAAGGGCGTCTCGGTGGCGATTCGCGTCGTGAACCCCGACGGAGGTTCAGTCACGGGCTCCTTCAGACGAAGCGGCGGCGACAGCCACAACTGAGTCGTCCGAACCCGTCGCAGCACCAGGGGAGGGGCCTTCGGGTCCCTCCTCTTTTCTTGGGACAGGGAACCACGGTGCCCGATCCGGTCGCGGCGTAGTAGGATGGCTACGGCCCTGCGGCCGTGACGGGTGCCCATGAATCGGATCGCTCTTTCGGGTGGCATGTTCGCGGGTCTCATGCTTCTGGCGTATGCGGGGGTTTGCACCTTCATGTTTTTTGACCAGGCCTCCTTCATCTACTTCCCCGAGCGCCCTTATGACGCCACGCCCGCGTCGGTGGGATTGCGTTACGAGGATGTGCGATTGAGCGCGGGAGACGGCGTGGCCCTCGCCGCCTGGTGGGTGCCCGCGGAGACGCCCCGGGGAGCGGTGGTGATGGCCCACGGCAACGGCGGTAACATGTCCCACCGGCTCGACAAGATTGGGCTGTTCCACGACCTGGGCTACGGAGTGATGGCCTTCGACTACCGGGGCTACGGGGCGAGCGAGGGCAGGCCCACGGAGGAGGGCACCTACGCTGACATGGCCGCGGCCGTGGATCACGCGACCACGGTTCGCGGGACGAGCAGAGCCCGCCTCGTCCTGTACGGCGAGTCTCTCGGCGGGGCGGTGGCCGTCGAGGAAGCCGTGCGGCGTGCACCGGCGGCCCTCGTCGTGGACAGCTCCTTCACCAGCGTCCCGGCCATGGCCAGCCACTATTACCCCTGGCTCCCCACGCGCCTCCTGTTGCGCTTCCGCTATGACTCCCTTTCTCGCATGGCGGGCCTCAAGTGCCCGGTGCTCGTGCTCCACAGCCCTCAAGACGACGTGGTCCCGTTCGCCATGGGGCGCCAGCTCTTCGCCGCGGCCCCGGAGCCCAAGGCCTTCGCGGAACTCGTGGGCGGCCACAACACCGGGGGCCTCATGGCCGCACCGGACGCCCAGAAAGCACTGGCGGCCTTTCTCGCGATGTCCCTTCCTGCTTCGAATTGAGGTGGATCGGCTGACCTTATCGTCTTGCTGCCCTTCCATGAATTGAGGAGAACCCATGCGCGACCTTCGTCCAGGATCCCAGAAAATAGGCTCCATGATGCCCGCGGTGACCCTGCTCGCTCTGGCCTTCATCTCAAGTGCCGGTTTGGCATGGGCGGGTCAGCCCGTCCAACCCGCCCCCAAGATCGCTTCCATCGATGCGGCCCAGGCCGGACGGATGTTCAAGGAGATCCAGGCCCTCTCCGACAAGGACGGCGGGAAGATGTGGGGGAAGACCCTCTACGGGGCCACTCTCTTCGTGGACGAGACCACCCGGGACGTGGTGGCCGACCGCCCGGACTACCAGAATCTGCTCAAGCCCCAGGGGGAGGTCTTCGTCGGTGCGCTCCCCCTGGACGAGAACGCGGCCAACACCTCCAAGCGCTGGGGCGGCGTGGACTGGACCATGGTCCTGTGGCCCCTGCCCGACACTGCATTCGAGCGAGACAAACTCGTCATCCACGAATCCTTCCACCGGATCCAGGACGACCTGGGCCTGGGCGGCCCGGACACGGCCAACGACCACCTCGACACCGAAGAAGGCCGCCTCTGGCTTCAGTTGGAGTGGCGGGCGCTCAGGACGGCCCTGCTCCAGCAGAAGGCTGCCCGCAAGGAAGGCCGAGCAGGACGCCCTGGTTTTCCGCGCTTACCGCCGGTCCCTGTTCAAGGACGCGGCGGCCCACGAGCAGACCCTGGAAATGCACGAGGGACTTCCCGAATATACGGGAATCGTCCTGTGCGCACGGAACCAAGGCGAAGCGGCGGCGTACGCCGCCGCCCGATTGGAAGGCGCCGCATCCATGGCCACCTTCGTGCGCTCCTTCGCCTACATGAGCGGGCCCGCCTACGGGATTCTCCTGGATGAGGCCGGGGCCGGTTGGCGCAAGACCCTCAAGGGGACCGACGACCTGGGCGACCTCCTGGCCACGGCCATCGGCGTGGCCCTTCCGCCCGATCTCAAGACCGCCGCCCTGCGCGGGGCGCAGACCTACGGAGGCAAGGAACTGATGGCCGCCGAGCAGGCACGGGCAGCGAAGAAGCTCCAGCGCGAGGCGGCCCTGCGCACCCGCTTCCTGGACGGCCCCGTCTTGAATCTTCCCCTCACCGAGGCCTTCAGCTACTCCTTCGATCCCACCAACCAGGTCCCGCTGGAGGGGATCGGCACCATTTACCCCTACGTCCGGATCTCCGCCGCCTGGGGAATTCTGGAGGCCACGCAGGACGCCCTCATGCTCGTGCAGGAGGGGATCATCTCCGGGGCGAGGGTTGTCGCCCCCAAGGACCCGGCGGCCCGTCCGCTGGCCGGAGAGGGATGGACCCTGACCCTCAAGGAGGGGTGGAGCGTGGTCCCAGGCAAGCGCCCCGGGGACCTCGGACTCAAAAGGACCGGCCTCGGGCGATTGTGATCCGGGGGGGATATCAGGTTCCGCTCTCGGAGTTAGAATGGTCCTCCGCGGGCGGCTGAGGATCCCGCTTGGGCCTGTGATTTTTTTCGGCAGCCTGCTTGGGGGGACATGGCGTGACGAAGACCCCGGCCTCGCCGCTCAACCCCTTCTCCCGAGAGGCCAAACCCCGCGGCCTGCCGCGTTTTCTCCCCGGCCTGGCGACGCTGAGAATTTACCAGCGCGGCTGGTTTGCCAAGGATATCGTGGCGGGCATGGTTCTCACCGCGATTCTCGTCCCCGTGGGGATGGGCTACGCCGAAGCCTCGGGCCTTCCCGCCATCTACGGCCTCTACGCCACCATCGTGCCCGCTCCTCGCCTACGCGATCTTGGGGCCTAGCCGCATCCTCGTGCTTGGACCGGACTCCGCGCTCGCCGGCCTCATCGCCGCCACGATCGTGCCCCTGGCAGGTGGAAACCCGGACCGGGCCGTGGCCCTCGCCGGGCTGCTGGCCATACTGTCGGGCCTGATGTGCATGGCCGCCGGCCTCGCCCGCTTGGGATTCATCACCGACCTGCTCTCCAAGCCCGTCCGATACGGATATCTGAACGGCATCGCCCTCACGGTGCTCGTCGGCCAGATGCCCAAGGTCTTGGGATTCCCCGTGAAGGGGGAAAACCTCCTCCAAGAATCTCGCGGCCTCGTCCAGGGCATCCTCGAGGGCCGCACGAACGGGATCGCCTGTTCCATCGGGCTGGCGTGCCTCCTCGTCATTTTCGGGTTCAAGCGGTGGGCGCCGAAGGTTCCTGGGGCCCTCGTCGCCGTGGTGGCGGCGACCCTTCTCGTGGCGATGTTCAGACTCTCGGAACTCGCGGACGTCGCCGTCGTAGGCCCCATGCCCCAGGGGCTGCCAGCCCTTCGACTGCCGGTGTGGTCTCCCGGTGACACTGGGCCCACTCCTGGCCGGTGCGGTCGCCATCGCCCTGGTGGCCTTCGCCGACATGAGCGTGCTGTCGCGCACCTTCGCCCTGCGCGGCGGCTACGAGGTGGACAGCAACCAGGAGCTCGTGGCCCTCGGGGCCGCCAACGTGGCGGCGGGCCTCTTCCAGGGGTTTTCCGTGAGCAGCAGCGCGTCGCGAACGCCCGTGGCCGAATCGGCCGGCGCCAAGACGCAGGTCACGGGGGTCGTGGGCGCGGTCTGCATCGCCCTCCTGTTGATCTTCGCCCCCTCGCTGCTCCGGGACCTGCCCCACGCCGCCCTGGGCGCCGTGGTGATATCGGCGTGCGTGGCCCTCGTGGAGATCTCCGGTGTCGTGCGCCTCTACCGCCTGCGGCGGGGCGAGTTCGCCCTCAGCGTGGTGTGCTTCCTAGGTGTGGCGCTGCTGGGGGTCGTCCAGGGCATCTTCATCGCCGTGGGCCTGGCCCTCCTCGCCTTCATCTGGCGCGCGTGGCGTCCCTACGATGCGGTGCTGGGGCGGGTGGACGGGCTCAAGGGCTACCACGACATCTCCCGCCATCCCGAGGCGAAGCAGATCCCGGGGCTGGTCCTCTTCCGCTGGGATGCGCCGCTGTTCTTCGCCAACGCCGAGATCTTCCACGACCACGTGCTGCGCGCCGTGGCCAACGCACCGACGCCGACGAAATGGGTGGTGGTGGCCGCCGAGCCCGTGACCGACGTGGACATCACCGCCGCCGACGTGCTGGCAGACCTCGACGAGGAGTTGCACCGGGCGGGCATGGACCTGTGCTTCGCGGAGATGAAGGGCCCCGTGAAGGATCGCCTCAAGCGATACGGCCTGTTCACCAAGTTGGGCAAGGACAACTTCTTCCCCACCCTCGGGCAGGCCGTGGACCGATTCCTGGCCGTGCACAAGGTGGAGTGGCTCGACTGGGATGAAGTGAAAGGGCCATGAGGATTGACTCATGGGGGCTGGGGTTGGACCTTGCCACCCCAGCTCAGGTGCGCCGGGCTAGGGGTTCGCTGCAGAACCCGCCCAGGCCCCTTGAGGGAAAGCCGTGCCGGCTGGCCCGGTCTGATTGCGGGCCGATGGATCGCTCCGGAGTGTCCTGGAAAATCGAAAGAGGTGGAGAATTGAATCTCCACCTCCTCGAAGCTACAAACCCTTGCAAGTGCTTGGGTTTTGGGGTGTTGTTGCTGGTGCCCCCGACCGGAATCGAACCAGTGACACGAGGATTTTCAGTCCTCTGCTCTACCATCTGAGCTACAGGGGCACCGTGCCGGCGAGCCGGCCCGAAGAGAATAGCCCTTCCGTAGCCCATTCGTCAAGTTTCGCGAGCGTCTGGCCCGCCCCCATCCCGGTGTTGGGGTCCGCCCTTGACGGAACATGCGAACCGGCTTCCAATGACAGGAATTGGCGGGGGGGCCATGGCCAAACCCAACTTTGTTAGGATCATGAGACGGACGATCGCGGTTCTCGCGGCACTGTTCTTTGCAGGCTCGACCTTCGCGCAGATCCTTCCCTTCGAAGTCCTGGGGCTCAAGGAGGGCTTGCCGCAGTCCCAGGTCATCTGCCTCGCTCAGGACGCGGAGGGTTACATATGGGTCGGAACCCTCGGCGGGCTGGCCCGATACAACGGCGACACCTTCACGGTCTTCGGAGCGGACAGCGGCCTTCCCTCCAATAAGATCCAGGAGGTATTGGCCGACCGTTCCGGAACGCTCTGGATCGCCACGCAGACCGGGGTCAGCAGGTTCAGGGATCACGCCATGTCCCGGGTGGACGATCCGCGCCTGAACGGGCAACGCTGCCGCGCTCTGGCCGAAGATGCCCAGGGTGGGATTTGGGTCGGAACGGAAACGGGCGCCGTCGTCTACGGGGACGGTGTTTTCCGGTCGGCGGATCCCGAGGGCGTCGTCTCCAGGCGTGTCTACGATTTCCTCCCGGAAGCCGAGGGCGTCCTGGCCTCCACCACGGACGGCTTGATCCGGTATCGCCGCGGCCAGCCACCCCAGGTGGTGCCAGGACCGCCCGTTCCCACCCGAAGCCTGGGCCGGACCGCCGAAGGACTGTGGGTGGGAACCGCCGGGCACGGGTTGTGGTTGCAGGACGCCACGGGCTGGCGCCGGATGGAACTGGGCGGCGTCCAAGACCCGGATGTCTACAGGCTCTCGGTGGAACGCTCGGGCACGCTCTTCGTGTGCACCAGCAACGACGGCGTCTACCTCCGAAACCCCGGGGCCACCTCCTTCCAGCATTGGAGCACCGGGAATGGCCTGCCGTCGGACTCCACGAGCTGCGCCCTGGAGGACCGCGAAGGTAACGTCTGGATCGGCACCGACATCGGAGGTCTGGCGCGCCTGGGCGGATTCGCGGTGGTCAACTACGGAACCTCCACGGGACTGCCCAACTCCTGCGTTTTCGGCATCGCCCCGGGCCCCGAGCCCGATTCGCTCTGGATCGCCACCATGCGAGGGGCGGCCCTTCTCAAGGTCGGACCGCGGCCGGAGGTCCTGGAGATCCTCACCACGGCCCAAGGGCTCGATAACGACTGGATCTGGAAAGTCTTTCTCACCCCGCAAGGGGAACTCTGGGTCCTGACCGATTTCAGTTGGAAGTTCCGCCGGCCGGGGCAGAAGGCCTTCGAGTCGCCGGACCCGGCCGTGGAGTTCATCCGCGGCAACGCCATGGACATGGCCGTGGACCTCTCCGGCCGCCTGTGGATCGCCGGCGATGACGAGCGTGGCGGTCTGGGCATGCGCGGCCTCGACGGCCGGTGGAGGCGGTGGAGCCAGAGCGACCAGGGCAGTCTCCTGAACTGCCGGAAGCTCTCCGCCAGGCGCTCGGGCGGCGTGTGGATCACTCAGAGAAACAGGATCCTGTGGAGCGACGGAGAGCGCGTGGTGACGGTGCCCGAGGCGCCTCCCATGCCCTCGCAGGCCAACATCACCTCCATTTTGGAGGACCGGGCGGGGCGCCTCTGGGTGGGAAACGACGGCGGGCTCGCCGTCAGGGAGATCGACGGACGCTGGCGTCTCCTCAACGAAACACCGGGGTTCTCGAGCCACTCGGTCTTTTCCCTGGGACAGGATGCGGAGGGCGTGATCTGGGTGGGCACGGCGAGGGGAGTCTTCCGGTTCCAGCCCGACGGGGTCGTGAGTCCTCTCATGCCCGAGGACGGGCTGGCCGGGTACGAGTCCAACGCGAACGGTTTTTACTGCGACCCCCGCGGCGAGGTCTGGATCGGGACCGTCGACGGGATGTCGCGCTACCAGGCGGTCAGGGACCGTCCCAACCAAGTCGCGCCCAGGCTCGTCGTGGAATCAGCCGAGATGAAGAGCGGCCCAGCTGGACTTCCCGGGGGAGTTGGACCTGGGGTGGAAGGACCGGTCCGTCACCTTTCGCACGGCCCTCCTGGCGTTCAAAGGGCACCGGCGCTGCAGCTACCGCGCCCGGCTCGAAGGGTTCGAGAGCGACTGGCTTCCCCTGCGCCAGACCGCCGAACTCCGGTACACCAACCTCCCCCCCGGCAGGCACCGGCTCCTCCTTCAGGCCGTGAACGAGTCGGGCGTCTGGGGAGAGACCGTCAGCTTGCCCATCCGCGTGCGACCGCCCTTCTGGCTCACCTGGTGGTTCAGGATCGGCGCCCTCGTCCTGGTGGGCGTGGCCGCCGTCGCAGCCCACCGATGGCGGCTCCTCATCCTGAAACGGCGAAACGAGGAGCTGGAGCGGCTTGTGGCTTTGCGGACGGATGAACTCAACCAAGCGAACCAGGATCTGTCCTACCTGGCCGGCCACGACGCCCTCACGGGACTGCCCAACCGGCGGGCCATCCTGGAGTACCTGGCCTCCCAGATCGGATCTCGGCGGGAGGGCGTGCGCCGATTCGGCCTGCTGCTCCTGGACTTGGACAATTTCAAGAAAGTGAACGATGGCCTGGGGCACGCGGCGGGGGACAAAATCCTCTGTGTGATGGCCGAGAAGATTCAAGGCGGGTTGCGGGAGGAGGACAGGCTGGGGCGATTCGGAGGAGACGAGTTCCTCCTCGTCCTTCCCGCGGCGGACATGGAGGCCACCGAGGCCGTGGCCAGGCGCGTCAGCGCCCTCAGCCATACCCTATCGGGAGAGGGCCATTCGGTGACGGTGACCGTTTCCTGCGGGGCGGTGGCCGTCTCCGGTCCCGGGACGACGGACGAGGCCACCGTGGTGGCAGCCGCCGATGAGCTGCTCTACGAGGTCAAGAAGGCCGGCCGCAAGAACTACCGCATCGCCGTCCTCAAGGCCGACGCGCCGCGGATATCCTAGCGTCCTGTCTCAGGAATAACCGGAATAAATGGCCATCCCGAGATCTGTTTCGAGGTTGACCCCCGGAAGGATCTCAACCTTGGATTTTGCAGGGTCACCGGCCGAGATCCCTTCATTTGCAACCCATGGGGGAGAGCTTCAGGGCAGGCTCTTCAGGGGAACCGCTCCGAAGAAGGCTTCAGGAGGACGAATAGGAGGCCGCCGGCTTCAGCGTCGAACCGTGGTGACGGGACACTAGCGGACTACCTACAAGACTGGCGTGGACTCATTCTCCCGTGGGCTCGTGGGCTCGTGGATGCGTGGGCTCTATCCCTTCCTCTCCCACCGGTGCGACTTCAGCCGCTGGCAGGGTCGCGGGCTTCAGTGGTCCCGCCTCGGCGGCGGCCAGATTCTGCCGGGCCTGCCAGGGGTTGCGGATGCCGGGGATGACGGTGGAGACGGCCTCGTGGCTGAGGCAGAAGCGCAGGGCCGCCTCGGGCATGGTGGAGGCGTGGTCCGGAACGAGCCAGCGCAGGGCCTCCACGCGGTCCACCGTCTCCGCAAGGCGCCCGCCCGCGAAGTACCCGGCGCGGAAATCGTCGGGCGGGAACGTCGTCTCCTTGGTGAGCTTGCCCGTGAGGGAGGACTCGTCGAACGGGACGCGCGCCAGGACGCCCACGCCGTGCTTGAGCACCGCGGGGAAGAGCCTGTCCTCGGGGGCCTGCTCGAAAATGTTGTGGATGACCTGGACGGCGTCGATGCGCCCGCTCTCCACCAGGCGCACGCCCGAGTCGGGATCGTGCGAGTTGAGGGACACCCCGAAGAATCGGACCTTGCCCTGCTCGCGCAGCCTGACCATCGCCTCGTACCACTCGTCCTGGTCCGCCCACTCGTCGTTCCAGACGTGGAGCTGTTGGAGGTCCACGCAGTCCAATCCGAGGTGCCGCAGGCTCTCCTCCGTCTGCCCGATGATCCACTCTTTGGGGAAGGCCTCCTTCAGCGGCGTTCCCCTTCGGGCGGGCCACGCGTAGTTCTTGGGGGGCACCTTGGTGGCGATGACGGGACGATGGCCCGTCTCCTTCACGAAGCGGCCGATGAGCTCTTCGCTGTGCCCGTCTCCGTAGACCGCCGCCGTGTCGTAGAAGGTGCAACCGAGATCCCACGCGCTACGGATGGCGTCGAGGGCCTCCTGGTCGTCCTGGGGGCCCCACATATTCCCGCCGATGGCCCAGGCGCCATAGCCCACCGCGGAGACCTTAATGCCGGTTCTGCCAAGCGTTCGGTATTGCATGGTGTCCTCCAAGGAGGATTGTAGCAGGAAGAGCGGAGCCGAGAGGCCCTCTTCTTGTGGACCCATCCGACTGTCCGCTCTCCATAGGTCATGGCGCTCTTCCCCATCTCAGAGAACGCACTCGGGGAAACCCGTTGGGGAGCCCTCCCCTGC
>CAVYWK010000028.1:0-63563 GCA_963772255.1 uncultured Acidobacteriota bacterium | reverse complement strand
CGATCCTTCCTCGCAGGCCGCCTGCACCATCGGCGGCAATATCGCCGAGAACTCCGGCGGCCCGCATACGCTGAAGTACGGCGTCACCACCAACCACGTGCTGGGCGTCGAGCGCCCGTGCTCGCGGACGGCGAAGTGGTCCAGTTGGGCGGCCCGGCCGACGAGCGCCTGGGTTATGACCTGCTGGGCGCGGTGGTCGGCGCCGAGGGCACCGCCGGAATCGTGACGCGCGCCACGCTGCGCCTCGTGCGCGAGCCTCAGGCCTGCCGCACGCTGCTCGGAATCTTCGCCGACGTCGAGCGCGCGACCGCGGCGGTCAGCGAGATCATCGCCGCCGGGATCATTCCGGCCGCGATGGAACTGATGGACCAGGCGCATCCTCGCGGCCGTCGAGGACGCGTCCAATCGGCTTCCCGGCCGACGCCGGCGCCGTGCTCCTCGATCGAGGTCGACGGCCTCGAGGCCGGACTGGGCGAACGCGCCGAGCGATCGTCGCGTATCGTCACCGAGGCCGGCGCGGCCGAGGCTGAAACTCGCCGCGACCGAGGCCGAGCGCGAACTGCTGTGGAAGTGCCGCAAGACGGCCTTCGGTCGCCGTCGGCCGGCTCGGCCCAAGCTACACCATCCAGGACGGCGTGGTGCCGCGCACGCGGCTGCCGCACATCCTCCGCCGCACGGCCGAAGATCGGCCAGAAACACCAGATTCGCATCGTCAACGTCGCCCATGCCGGCGACGGCAACATCCATCCGATCCTGCTGTTCGACGAGCGCGACCCGCGAGCAGGTCGAGCGCGCGGTCGCCGCCGGCCGCGAAATTCTGGAAGAGTGCATCGCCTGGGCGGCAGCCTGACCGGCCGAGCACGGCATCGGCGTCGAGAAGCAGCAGGAGATGCCGCTGCTGTTCGCACCCGATGACCTTATCGTGATGAGCGAGCTGCGCCGCGTGTTCGATCCCGACGGACGCGCCAACCCCAACAAGGTCATCCCGCAACCCGGCGGCTGCGTCGAAGTCACCGCGCCGCGCCGCCAGGCCCCGCTGTAGCCGGTGAGCGACGTCCAGGTCGACAAGCTCGAGAACGCGACGCGCCGGCTGTTGAGCGCCGAGCGCGTGCGCCGGCCGCGCGGGCGCGAAGCCCTGGTCGCGCGGATAATCGCCGAGCCGCGCGACAGCGACGAAATCGCCGCGCTGGTGCGGCAATGCGAAGGCAGAGGCGAAGCCGGCCCAACCACGCTCGCGCCGCTTGGCGCCGCACGCACGCTCGGCGAAATTCGCCGCTCGCCCGCGATGCTCGGCGTCTCGCTCGCCCGCATGGACCGTATCGTCGCCTACGAGCCCGACGACATGACCGTGATCGCCGAGGCCGGGATAACCCTCGGCGCGCTCAACCAGCGCATGGCCGAGCACGGCCAGCGCCTGCCGCTCGATCCGCGCAATCCGGGCGCGACCACGCTCGGCGCGCTGATCGGCGCGTCTCAGGCCGGCCCGCTCAGGCTATCCGAGGGCACGCCGCGCGACCTGCTGATCGGCGTGCGCTTCGTCGGCCACGCGGGACGCGCGGTGCACGGTGGCGGACGGGTTGTCAAAAATGTCGCCGGCTATGATTTGATGAAAGTGATGACCGGGGCGTTCGGAACGCTGGGAATAATAACCGAGGCGGCTTTCAAGGTCCGGCCGATTCCCGCGGGCTACACGATGGGTATCGCGCCGTTTGCGCGCGCGGCCGACGCCTTTGCCGCGGCGCTCAAGCTGCACGACGCGCTGCCCCTGGTGCACGTCGAGGTGCTGAGCCCCGCACTGTCCGCGCGTTTCGGCCATCCCGACGCTTTCCTGCTGCTGGCCGCGATCGCCGGCAACGCCCCCGAATTGAAATATCAGCGCGACTATTTCCAGGGCAGCCACTGCGCCGGACTTGCCGGCATCACGTTCAGCGACGGCGCCCGCGCGCTCGAAACCTACGAGCAACTGCGCGACCTCGAATTCGCGCCGGCTTCGCCGGTTTCGACGATAGCCGCGCAGCTCGCCACCGCGCCGGCCGAGCTTGCCCGCTGCGTCGAAGACACGGGCGCGGAATTCCGCGCGCACGCGGCTTGCGGCGTCGCGCAGATATTCATCGGCGGCGAGTTCGACGCTCCCGAGAAGGCGCGCGAGACGCTCGCCCGATGGCGCGCGGCCGCGCACGCCGCCCGCGGCCACCTGCGGCTGCTCGCGGCCGCGCCCGCGCTGCGGCCGCATCTGGATTTCTTCGACCAGCCGCCGGCCGGCGCGTTCAAGCTGATGCGCCGGCTCAAGGCCGCCTTCGATCCGGCGGGAATTTTCAACCCCGGATGTTTCGTCGGGGGACTCTGATGGCGGATGGTGCCGGGACAGGCAGCCCCGCCGCGTCGGCGATGCGCGGGCCGGTGCGCGACGTGGTCGAATACGAGCTGCTGTTCGACTGCGTGCATTGCGGCCTTTGCCTGGAGTCATGCCCGACCTACCTGCTGACGCGCTCCGAGATGGATTCGCCGCGCGGGCGGATTTACCTGATGAAGTCGCTCGCCGAGGGGCGGATGACGCTCGACGACGACGTCGTGCGCCATTTCGACTCGTGCCTGGGATGCCGCGGATGCGAGACCGCGTGCCCCTCGGGGGTTCATTATGGGCGCCTCCTGGAGCGGGCACGCGATTTCGTCGATCGCAACCATCGGCGCGCGCCGCTCGACGCGCTGCGCCACGCGGCGGTCCGCTTCATCTTTCCGTATCCGGCGCGGCTGCGCGCGATGCTCTGGCCGCTGCGCGCCGCCGAGCGGCTCGGGATGCGCGGCGTGGTCCGCCGGCTGATGCCGCGCGGGTTGCGCGGATGGATCGACCTGGTGCCCGAGCTAAGCGCGGTCTCGCCGGTCTATCCTGAAGCGGCCTCCGCGAACTCCCCTGAAGCGGCCTCCGCGAGCGCCGGCGGCGCTCCCGCCGCCGCCGTGGTGCATCACGGATGCGTCGCGCAGGTGCTGACGCCCTCGGAGAACCGCAACACCGAGCGCGCACTCGAGGCGGCCGGCTATCGCGTCGTGCCGCTCGCGCCCACGGTCTGCTGCGGCGCACTCGACCTGCACGACGGCAACCTGTCGCGCGGGCTCGACTTCGCGCGCCGCAACGTGCGGGCGCTGAAACGATCGGGCGCCGAGGCGATCGTGTCGGCCGCCTCGGGATGCGCCGCGGCGATCGCGTCGTATGGCGAGTTGTTGAAGGATGACCCGGAGCTGGCCGAAGACGCGCGCGAAGTTTCGGCGTGCACGACCGATCTCGGCACGCTGATGCTCGCGCGCGGCAAACCGGCGGGACGGCTCGAATGCGCCGTGACGTATCACGACTCGTGTCATCTGGCGCATGGGATGGGCGTGCGCGAGGCGCCGCGCAAGCTGCTCGGCTCGATCGCGGGCGTGCGGCTGGTCGAGATGACGGAATCCGACCTGTGCTGCGGCTCGGCCGGAAGCTACAATTTGCTCGAACCCCTGATGGCGGAGCGGCTGGCGCGGCGCAAGGCCGACAATATCGAGGCGACCGGCGCCGACTACGTGGTGCTGGGCAATCCCGGCTGCGAATTTCAGATAGCGGCGGAGCTGCGTCGGCGCAACTCGCGCATCCGGGTGATGCATCTGGCGGATTTTCTCGCGCTGGCCGCAAGCTCCGGCGCGTAATCAGCCGCGACTGCCACGTCCGCGACAGTCACGCGAACCGCTGACCTCTAACGAATACTTGCTGTTCGAAAAAGCGGGAAGGGCGCGCAGTGAGAGCGGCTCGCGCTGCGAGCTTTACTCACTGCAGCTACTGCTACTGATCGAGGTCGATAATCTGGCCGGGCTGCGGTCCGGGAACCATATCGGCGAGGTCGGCGTCCTTATCCTTGGCCACTCCGGGCGGAGTCTGCCGTTCGGCGACGCGTTTGACGCGGCGCTGTTCCTTGTCCTGCTGCTTTTGCCGACGAAGCTGTTCTCTGCGGCGTTTTTCCAACTGGTCGCCTCTGCCAAAACACCACCGTCATCGGCGCGCTCAAGCGGCCGGTACCGGCGGGCTCTGATTTGCGTGCGCTAAAAAACAACGGGGGCGGGGCGAACCCCGCCCCCGTTTCGATCGACTGTTACCAGCGATCCCGGCCGCGATTTCCACCGCCGCCGCCACCGCCACCGCCGCGGTTGCCGCCGCCGCCGCCACCGCCGAAGCTGGACTCACGAGGCTTGGCCTCATTGACTTTGATGTTGCGGCCCTTCAGTTCAGTCTCGTTGAACTGCTGGATTGCCTTGGCCGCTTCATCCGCATTAGCCATCTCGACAAAACCGAAACCCTTCGACTGTCCCGAAAACTTGTCGGTGATGATCGCGACGCTCTGCACCTGTCCCACCTGGGAGAAAAGCTGCTGCAGGTCGTCATTGGTGACCGCGTAGGCCAGATTGCCTACGTACAATTTGCTGGGCATCAATTGCCCTCCGTTGGTATTTGTCGGGAAGCTCTCGAACAGAGAACCCGGGCTCATTCCCGGGAGTTGATAGGGAACACTCCGACCGTTACAGCATCAAGCATATGCCTTTCCGGTAAGCAATGGAAGGGCCCTCGAAACCTGTCCGCAAGCCCTGCCCGACCGGTCGCTACGGGTCCCGCGTGACCACCATTCCGCTGCCCCGCATCATCGGCGAGCCGTCGAGCGCGCATACCGCCGCCGCACCCGGCACTTGCCGGCGCTCGGCGCGTCCGGTGACCTGGAACACCGCCTCGGCAATATGCCCCATCCCGTGCAGCCGTCCCTCGCTCAGGCTGCCACCGAAAGTGTTGACCGGCATTTCGCCCTCCAGCGCGATCCGGCCGTCCTGAACGAATGCGTAGGCCTCGCCGCGCTTGCAAAAACCGGCCGCCTCCAGCCAGTACAGCGTGGACGGACTGAAACCGTCGTACAACTGCGCCGCGTCCATGTCGGCCGGGCCCAGTCCCGCCGACGACCACAGCTTGTTCGCCAGCGATTGTCCGTTGGCGACGTAGTCGTCGAGCGTATAGAAGAGCAGCGTCCGGCGGCTGGCGGTATTCTGGCCGTGGCCGGCGATATAGGCCGGCGGACGGCGCAGATCGCGCGCGCGCTCGGCGCTGGTCATCACCAGGGCGACGCAGCCCTCCACCGGCACGTCGCAGTCGAAGAGGCAAAACGGCTCGGCGATCGGACGGGCGGCCATGTAGTCGTCGCGGGTCATCGGCCTGGTGTAAAAGAACGCGCGCGGATTGAGATTGGCGTTGCGCCGCGAGTTCACCACGAAGGTGGCCAGATGCTCGCGGGTGGCCCCGTACTGATGCATGTAGCGCCGCCACGCCATCGCGTGCGACTGGATCACGCCGACGCATCCCCACGGCGCGAGAAACTGCGCGTCGCCGGCGGCGCGCGCGCCGCTGAACGCTCCGTAGTTGCGCGGCTGATGCAGCGCGCGCCAGATCAGCACGTAGTCGCAGGCGCCGGCCATCAGCGCGTGCGCGCCTTCGATTACCGGGGCCGCGATCATCCCGGTCTCGATTTGCGCGTACCATCGCACGTCGGACGCGAGCGCCAGATGGTTGATGATCCACGCGACGCTCACGATATCGACGCCGTCGCGCGTGCCGGCGCCCAGGAACGGCGCCTCGGGATAAGTAGCAAGCCCGTCGATTTGCTGCGGACTCAACCCCGCATCCGCGATTGCTTCGCGGCAGGCGTCCAGCGCGAGCAATCCCAACGGGCGCTTGGACTGCCGCACCAGCTCCGAATAACCGATCCCGACGATCGCGGTCTTGCCCTTGCCGTGCCACATCGCCACGCCCCTCCGCCTCAAACCGGCCTGAATTGCGCCAGCACCAGGTCGGAGCCGCGCTCCTCGAACCAGACTTCGACCCGGCCGCCGATGCGGATTTTATCCAGCTCCGCGTGCGGCAGATTGGAAACCATGAAGAGCATCGGCTGCTCTTCGAGTTCGACCACGATATTGATGTAGGGGACCTCGCCCTCGAAGCCGGCGACGCTCGGCTGATGCATCACGGTGAATGTGTAAATCGTGCCGCGGCCGGAGACCGGCGCGTATTCCAGGCGCTGCGCGGAGCAGCGGTCGCAGGCGGGACGCGGCGGATGGTTGTAGTAGCCGCACTCGGCGCATCGCTGCACCACGAGCCGGCGTTGCTTCGCCGCGTTCCACAACGGCTGCGAGAGTTGATCGGCAACGGGAACGGGTTTTTCGCCCTTTTCGCCTTTTTCACTATTCACTGGGTACGCCATCAGATATCCCTTCGCGCCGCAGCGCCTGGCGGCGCGGCGCTCGTGCGTCAGTTTATAACAGGTTCGGCGGCGCGAGTGTCAGCGTTGCGCGGCGCCAATCGTTTCGCAGGACTCTACGGAAACGATGGTCGCGTTCGAGTCGGGAAAATATCTCCGCCGCGCCCGCAGCGCCACGCCGACCAGGCCGATCATCACCGGCACTTCGATCAGCGGCCCGATTACCGCGGCGAAGGCCGCGCCGCTGTCGATTCCGAAGGTTGCGACCGCCACCGCGATCGCCAGCTCGAAGTTGTTCGAGGCGGCGGTGAACGAAAGCGTGGCGGTTTGCGGATAGGTGGCGCCCGCCTTGTAGCTAAGCACGAACGAGAGCGCGAACATGATCGCGAAATAGAGCAGCAGCGGAATCGCGATACGCACCACGTCGAGCGGCAGCCGCACGATCGCCTCGCCCTTGATCGAAAACATCACCACGATCGTGAACAGCAGGAAGATCAGGGTGAGCGGGCTGATTTTCGGAACGAAATGTTCCCGATACCAGGCCTTGCCCTTGCGCCCGACGAGAATTTTCCAGGTCCCCAGTCCGGCGACGAACGGAATGCCGAGATAGATGCCGACGGTCTCGGCGATTTCGCCGATCGTCACGTGAACCACCACTCCGCCAAGGCCGAACCATCGCGGAATCACCGTCACGAAGACGAACGCATAGATCGAAAAGAACAACACCTGGAAGACCGAATTGAACGCCACCAGCCCCGCGCAGTAGTCGCTGTCGCCGTCGGCGAGGTCGTTCCACACCACCACCATCGCGATACATCGCGCAAGGCCGATCATGATCAGCCCGACCATGTATTCCGGTCGGTCGCGCAGAAAAACAATCGCGAGCGCGAACATCAGGATCGGCCCGATGATCCAGTTCTGCACCAGCGAGAGACCGAGAATTTTCCAGTCGCGGAAGACGTCGCCCAGTTCGTCGTAATTCACCTTCGCCAGCGGCGGGTACATCATCAGGATGAGCCCGGCGGCGATCGGGAGCGACGTGGTGCCGACGCTTAACCGGTCGAAAGCCGCCTTGACCCCGGGCCACGCGTAGCCCAACGCCACCCCGGCCGCCATCGCGAGGAAAATCCACAGGGTCAGATACCGATCGAGAAACGACAGCCTTCGCAGGGCCGGCGTATCGGTCATGGTCGCGGTCATCGTGCGCGCTCCGGTTTCGTCGAGTCCAGAATCAACACTCGGGGTCGTCTGGAAGTTTGATTTTGCCGATTTCCTTCACGCGTTCCTTAAGCGCGAAGCTGTCGAGCGTGTCGATGCGCAAGCTGGTGAAAATTTTGATCCGGTTGTCCAGCTCGTTGAAGATTCGATAGAAAAATCGGCGCGTCGCTTCCTCGGAGCCGACAAAGGCGGCCGGATCGGCCACTCCCCAATGGGCGGTGATTGGCTGTCCCGGCCATACCGGGCAGACCTCGGCCGCCGCCCGGTCGCAAACCGTGAAAACAAAATCAAGCCGCGGGCCGTCGGGCCGCGCGAATTCATCCCAGCTCTTGCTGCGCAGACCCGAGGTGTCGTAGTGGAGTTCGCCCAGAAGCTTGAGCGCCATCGGATGAACCGCTCCTCTCGGCTGACTCCCGGCGCTGAATCCCTGGAACTTGCCTCTGCCCCATCGGTTGATCGAGCATTGCGCCATGATGCTGCGCGCGGAGTTCCCGGTGCACAGGAACAGAACGTTGAATATCTGCCTGGGCGACGCCGGCTCAGCCATGGTGCGACCTGCCGCCGACCGCGGCTTTACGGCGCTGGCGGGCCGGCCTCCGGATTTGCACAAGCGCGGCGGCCGGCGTGCAGACCTCGGGAGCGCACAGGTCCTGCCGTCCGCCGCAGCAGTTTTCCGTCAGGTAGGCGAGCAGGCCGTTCATCGCCTTGAAATTGGCGCTGTAGATGATCGAACGGCTAACGCGACGCGAGCTCACGAGCCCGGCGAAGCGAAGCTGGTTCAAATGGAACGAGAGTGTGGGTGACGGCAACCCGAGACGGTCGCCGATGTCGCCCGCCGCGAGGCCCTCGGGGCCTTTCTGGACCAGCAGGCGGAAGATTCCCAGGCGGGTCTCCTGGGCCAGCGCGCCGAGCGCCGCGACCGCGGTTGACTTCTTCATAGTTTCAGATATATGGAAATATTATCGGATGGTCAACTGACGTGCGCGCGCGACGTGCGCGCGGCGGACGCGACAAACGCCGTCGCGGCGGTATCGGAGGATAAGGACAATGAGCGAACCCTCGATAAAGGAACAGGTCAGGGAAAGTTACGCGCGCGCCGCGCGGCGGGTCACGAACAAGGAGGGCGCCTGCTGCGGCAGCGCCGCTCCCTGCGGCAATCCGATCACCTCGAACCTTTACGGCGACAGCGAAACCGGCGCGCTGCCGGCAGAGGCCGTAGCCGCCTCGCTCGGATGCGGCAATCCGACCGCGCTCGCCGAGCTGAAGCCGGGGGAGACGGTGCTCGACCTCGGGTCGGGCGGCGGTATCGACGTGTTGCTCTCGGCGCGCCGGGTCGGCCCCACCGGCAAAGCCTACGGCCTCGACATGACGGACGAGATGCTCGCGCTGGCGCGCGAGAACCAGCGCAAGGCGGGAGCGCAAAACGTCGAGTTCCTCAAGGGCGAGATCGAGAACATCCCGCTGCCCGACAACTCTGTCGATGTGATCATCTCCAACTGCGTGATCAACCTTTCGGGCGACAAGGACCGCGTGCTGGCCGAGGCGTTTCGCGTGCTGCGTCCCGGGGGCCGTCTGGCGGTCTCGGACGTGGTGGTGCGCGGCGAGGTGCCGCCCGCCATCCGCCGCAGCGTGGAGTTGTGGATCGGATGCGTCGCCGGGGCGCTGGAGGAGTCCGAGTACCGGGCGAAGCTGGGCGACGCGGGATTCGAACAGATCGAGGTCGAGCCGACCCGCGTCTACTACGCCAAAGACGCCTCCGAGTTCTTCGCCGGGGCCAATCTCGACATCGAAAAGATCGCGCCGTTGGTCGACGGCAAATTCATCAGCGCCTTCGTGCGCGCCAGCAAGCCGCGCTAACCGCCCGGCTGGCGCGGCGCGGCTCTTCGAACGCCGCGGCGGCGGCGCCTTACGCCAGGTAGCCGGTGTGCCGAAGGTATTCGGCTAGAAGCACCGCGCCGCGTCCCGCGCCCATCGCGGCGTTGTGCGTGACCAGCACGTACTTCACTCCGTTGGGCAGGACTTCATCGACGCGGATCCGTCCGACCGACGTCGTCATCCCGCGCTCGGCGTCGCGGTCCAGCCGCGGCTGCGGGCGCATCGGGTCGCGATGGACGGTTATCATGTGCCGGGGCGAGTTGGGCAGACCGAGCGCGGTGAACTCGCGCCCGAAACTTTCGAACGCTTCGCTTACCGCTTCGAGACCGGCCGCCTTCTTCAGCGACACCGCGACCGTCTCGGTGTGCCCGTTGAGCACCGCTGCGCGCGTGCAGGTCGCGCTCACCCGAAGCGGCAGGTCGGCGATGCGGCCTTCGGCCATGCGGCCGAGGAGCTTGCGCGTCTCGACCATCACCCGCTCCTCTTCGCGCGGGATGTACGGGATGACGTTCTCGAGGATGTCGAGCGCGGGCAGGTCGCGCCCGGCGCCCGAGATGCCCTGCATCGTCGTCACCATCGTGGCCTCGACGCCGAAGCGCTGGTCGAGCGCCCGCAGCGTGATCGCAAGTCCGGTCGCGGTGCAATTGGGCAGCGTCGCAATATAACCCTTCCATCCGCGGCGCCGGCGCTGTTCGTCCACGATCGCCATATGGTCGAGATTGACGCCCGGAATCACCAGCGGCACGTCGGGCTCCATCCGATGCGGACGGGCGGTGCTGATGGTCGGAACCAGGGCGGCGTAAATCGGCTCCAGCTCGCGCGCGGCTTCGGATTCGACCGCGGCAAACACCACGCCGATTCCGCTGAGCCCGAGCGACTTCGCGTCCTGCACTTCGAGGCCGAGTGCCTCGGCCGGCGGCTCGCAACCGCCGACGTACCATCGCCGCACCCCGCTTTGCGCGTCGGTTATCGCCTCGGCAAAAGTTTTTCCCGCGGAGCGCTCGGAGGCGGCGAGCGCGGCGATTTCGAAATACGGATGGCCATCGAGAGCGGCCAGCACCTGCTGGCCGGCGATTCCGGTGGCGCCAACGATTGCGGCTTTGATTTTCATCTCAAGTGTCGAGCGGCTGAAAGTTTGGAGCTTAACAGATTATAGATGCCCGTCGCGGCGATCCATACGCGGCGCGACGGGCACATCTGCGTTCCGAGCATGAGAGATCGGAACGAGAAGGCGCCGCAAAGAACAGGCATCCGGCGCTTTCTCGCTCGCCCCCCCACCCGACCTCCCCCAAAACACGGGGGAGGGGTCAGAATGGATGTTTCAGACCCGTTCGAGCAGCCAGACGCGGACGGTTTCGAGTAGTTCGTCGGCCGCCTCGGTGAAGCGATGGCCGGTGCCGGAAAAAAGCCTGAGCGTTTTGGGCTCCCGCGCGCGTTCGTAAAGCCGCTCGGAGCATTCGTGCGGCAGGATCACTTAACGCAAGGGTCGTGCCGAAAGTATAAGAAGCTTATTGTTTATGGCTGAATACGGAATTAAGAAGGACTGGAGGGACTGCGCATCGCCAAGCAATCATTGCAAAACGCAATTTATGGTTTTCAAAGACTGCAATATGCAACTTCCTGCGATTTCAGTGGGTCCGTCCTTCGCCTTCCACCCGCTTGAGCCACCGCCACAGGGTGGTCTTGTGGATCCCCAGTTCGCGGGCCGCCGCGGACCGGTTGCCCTTGTGGTGGTCGAGGACGGAGAAGATGTGAGAACTCTCGACCTCCCGCAGGTTCCCCGAGCTGGGCTTGGAGTGGCCCCCTGGGCCTGGAGATTCCGCCGCCCGTGAGATAGCCGCGGGCAGGTGCTCGGGGAGGAGCATCCCCTGGCGGCAGAGGATGAAGGCGTGCTCGATGGAGTTTTCCAGCTCGCGGATATTCCCGGGCCAGTCGTAGCGCAGCAGGCACCCCAGCGCTTCGGGCGTGAACCCCTGGATGTCTCGCCCCCGAAGGTGGTTGAGCTTGTGCAAAATGTGACGGGAGAGAAGCGGGATGTCCTCGCGACGATCCCTAAGTGGAGGGATTGCAATTTGCACCACGTTGAGTCGGTAGTAGAGGTCCTCGCGAAAGCGTCCGGCGCGAACTTCGGTGAGGAGGTTCTTGTGGGTCGCCGCGAGAAAACGCACATCCGCCCTGACGGGGCGGTTGGAGCCCAGAGGCTCGAAGGTCTTTTCCTGCAAGACCCTCAGGAGCCTCACCTGCAAGGCGGGCGAAACATCCCCGATCTCGTCCAGGAAAAGGGTGCCGCCCTGGGCCGCTGCGAGGCGTCCGGGCTTGTCTCGTTTGGCGTCGGTGAAGGCTCCGGCCACGTAACCGAAGAGTTCGGATTCCAGGAGGGTGTCCGGCAGGGCCCCGCAGTTGACCACCACCAGCGGGCCCGATGACCGCGGGCTCAGGTGGTGGATGGCCTTGGCCATGAGTTCTTTGCCCGTGCCGCTCTCTCCCGTGACGAGGACCGTGCAGTCGCTCTCGGCCACCTGGGGCAACAGCGCGAAAATCTCTTGCATCTTGTGGTGGGCCGACAGCATGTCCTGAAAAGTGAAGCGCTTCTGCACCTCCCGCCGGAGGTCCTCCACGAGCGAGAGATCCCTGAACGTTTCCACCCCGCCGACGACCCGGCCTTCCTGGTCTTTGAGCAGGGCCGTGCTCACGCTGATGGGGACCTTCTGAGACTTCGCGTTCAGGATACAGACCGATTGATTCACCACCGGACGGCCCGTGGCGAGCGTCCGCTTGAGAGCGCAGGAGCCCTCGCAAATGTCCGCCTTGAAGACCTCCCAACACGGCCGGCCCACGGCGTCGCGTTCCTGCGTGCCCGTGATGGTGGCGGCGGCACGGTTGAAGGAGGTGACCCGGAAGTCGCTGTCCACCGTGAACACACCGTCGTTGATGGAATCCAAGATGGTCTTGAGGCCCAGGTCCCAGGCCAGGGCGGCCTTGCTCTCGCGATCGATCTTTCTAGGTGCCTGAGGCTGCCTGCTCATGGTTGCATTATGCACCAGGGGGCGAGAAAAGCAAGGCGCGAAACGCGATAAAGCTAGCGGTAAACTTCCTCGATGCCCAGCTCTTTGAGCTTCCGCCAGAGCGTGGTCCGACCGATGCCGAGTTCCTTGGCGAGGCGTGATCGGTTGCCGCGAAAGCGTTCCAGGAGGCTCAGCATCATTTCGCGGTCCATGGGAGCGACGGGTCCGTCCAGGTCCGCCGGGACCCTCTCGGCGTGACCTCGCCCGCGCCCGTTCACGGGCGAAGGCGTGGGAGGACCGGGCTCCTGGGGCCGCGGCGAGTGGGTGTCGCTCCAGGACTGGACTTCCACGGGGAGCGCGGGCCTTTCCAGGACCGTCCCCTGGGAGCAGACGAAGGCGTACTCCAGGGCATTGCGCAACTCGCGGACGTTGCCCGGCCAGGGATAGTCCACGAGGAGCGCCAGGGCGCGAGAGGAAATCTCCTGAATGGAGCGGCGGTACTTCTGGTTGAAAAGGTCGATGAAGTGGTTCACCAGGAGGGGGATGTCCTCCTTGCGCTGTCTCAGGGGAGGAATTTGGACGGGGATCACGTGGAGGCGATAGTAGAGGTCCTCGCGGAAGGTCCCCTGCCGGATGGCTTCTTTGAGGTCCTTGTTCGTGGCGGCGATGATCCGGACATCCACCCTCTGGGTCCGCGTACCACCCACGCGTTCGAACTCCTTCTCCTGCAATACCCGCAGGACCTTGGCCTGAAGGGGCGGGGACATGTCGCCCACCTCGTCCAGAAAGAGCGTGCCGCCGTCGGCCAGCTCGAACTTGCCCGCCTTGTCGCTGACGGCGCCCGTGAAGGCGCCCTTCACGTGGCCGAAGAGTTCGCTCTCCAGCAGGCTCTCGGTGAGGGCGGAGCAATTGATTTTGATGAAGGCGCGGCCGTGGCGGACGCTGCCCTGAACGATGGCGTTGGCGAGCATTTCCTTCCCCGTCCCGCTCTCGCCCAGGATGAGGACCGACGTATCCGTGTCCTTGATCGTCTGGATCAGCTCCAGCACCTCCTGCATCCGCTTGTTCTTGGTGACGAAGCCGTGGGCCTTCACGAGGGAGGCGGCCTGCCGCTGGAGCGCCACCAGCTCGGAGTTGTCGCGAACGATGCCGATCACCCCGGTCACGTTGCCCGAAAGGTCGCTCTGGAGGTAAGTGCTCTTGAGCACGTGGCGGGCCTGGTCCTCGGCGGTCAGGACACGCTCCCGGCAGTTGGCCACCGAGGCGCCGTGCTGGAGGGTCCAGCGCACGGGGCAGTCGGTCTCGCACTTGTCCGAGTGAAACACCTCGGGGCAGGATTTCCCCACCACTTCTTCCCGGCGCTTCTTGAGGAACCGCAACAGGCTGTCGCTCGCATCCGTGACCACCAGGGCCGGGTTCACGGTGAAGTACCCGTCCGCGATGGCCTCGAGGATCACGCCGAGCTTGTCCTTCTCCTGCTCCAGCGCCAGGGACGTGGTCCGCAGGGTCTCGAGGTAGTTGCCCAGGTCGGCCATGTCCTTGAATATCTCCATGGCGTAGGGCTCACCCGGCTCCGCGTCCACCCGGCCGAAGATCCGGTGGGTCATGCAAAGGGGCGCCACGCCCGGACAGTCGCAGGAGACGCTGTGGCGCTGGACGGTCGTATGGCCGTCGGCTTCGGCCCGCCGCATGAGGCACTGCGTCTTGCAGACGGCCGTCTTGGCGATATCGTAACAATGGTGTCCCGCCAGCTCCCTCCCCGGATCCAGGTCGAGAAGCCTGAAGAAGGCGGGATTCGCGTAGAGGATGGTCCTCTCCCGGTCCAGGATCAGGACCCCGTCCGGAAAATCCTTCAAAATCGTCTTGCAGTAGTTTTCCGGGAAGGGGACCATGGCGCACACCTCAGGTGGGAAGCCTACGGCCCTGGCCCTCGGGAGTCAAGGCGCGAAGGCCCATTGGAGATGGCGAAATCGCCTTCTCAGGAGCCCTCGCGGCTTAGCAGGCTGCTGAGAAACTCGCATGGGCCGCGCGCAAGAGGCTTGGGGGCCAGATGCGAGGCGCGGCGACGACGACAGGGTGGGCCCCCTTTCTAGGAGCCGGAACAAAGCAGGTGGCCCCCAATCCCTTGCGCCCTTGGGGTTGCCGCGGCACGGCCCCGCCTGCGGTGTTGTCGCTCCTAGACGATGAGCAAGGCATCGACGGCGTCGCGACGCCTTGCATCCGGGGCCGTGGCGCAGGCAACGCGACCTATGGGAGTTTTTCAGCCGCCTGCTAGGCGCGACACGTAATCGACGAGGTCCCGCCGAGCCTGGCCCCGGATCCCCGGGAAGGAAGGCATCCCCCGGCCTCCCCATCTCAACTTCTTCTCCACGGCCTCCGGGGTCAGCTTTCTACCGGTGAGCGAGGGACCCGATGTGCCTCCCCCGTGGCAGGGGAGGCAGGCCTCCATGTAAATGGTCGCCGTGTCCCGCTCCTCGGACCGGTAGGGACTCCGCTCACAGGCGAGCAGGAGCGCCGCGAGGATCAGGCCCACCCCCAGCGCCGGGGCGACACCGCCTAAAGCCCAACGACGATTCTTGAGAGTGCTCGAGCCCATGCCCCCCCCAATACACCTTACCGCACCCGGCGGATCGGGGCAAACCGGGCGATTGACCGCACTCGAGGGCGGGCCTACAATGAGCGCTTTCAGGGAGGGGCTCCATGGGCGATCTGAAGACGACGCCCCTCAACGCCGAGCACCGGGCGCTGGGGGCGAAAATGGTGGACTTCGGCGGGTGGGACATGCCCGTCCAATACACCTCCATCATCGACGAGCACGTGACGGTTCGAACCAGGGCGGGGCTCTTCGATGTGAGCCACATGGGGGAGATCTGGGTGGAGGGGCCCCAGGCCCTGGACCTGGTCCAGTTCATCTCCAGCAACGACGTCTCCAAGCTGGCGCTCCATCAGATCCAGTACAGCGGCCTGCTGACGCCTGAGGGATGCTTCGTGGACGACATGCTCGTCCACAAGGACGCCGACGACCGGTTCCTCCTGGTCGTGAACGCCTCGAACACCGATAAGGATTACGCCTGGATACTTTCCCAGGCCGCAGGCTTCGAGGCGAAGGTGGTGAACAAGAGCCCGGAGACGGCGCAGATCGCCATCCAAGGTCCGAAGGCCCTGGAGATCCTCCAGCCCCTGGTCACGGGCCTGGAGCTGGCCCCCATCAAGTACTACTGGTACGGCTACGGGACCGTTCTGGGCGAGCGGTGCCTCATCGCCCGAACGGGGTACACGGGCGAGGACGGGTTCGAGGTCTATCTCTCCCCCGCCAACGCTCCGGCTCTCTGGCGGGCGCTTCTGGAGGCCGGCAGGCCTCTGGGCCTCGTCCCCACAGGGTTGGGCGCCAGGGACACCCTGCGCCTGGAGGCCTGCATGGCCCTCTACGGCAACGACATCGATGACACCACGACGGTGCTGGACGCGGACCTCGGATGGATCCTCAAGCTCGGGAAACCCGGCCCGTTCAACGGGCGGGCCGTCCTGGAAAAGCAGAAGGCCGAAGGGACGTCGCGCAAGCTCGTCGCCTTCGAGCTGACGGAACGGGGCATACCTCGCCACGGGCACGAATGTTACGCCGGCGGGCAGAAAGTGGGCGTGGTCACGAGCGGAACGCATGCGCCCTTCCTGAAGAAGCCCCTGGGCATGGCCTACCTTCCGGTGGCCCTATCCCAGGTCGGGAGCGCCTTCGAGGTGGACATCCGCGGGAAGAGGGTCCCCGCCGTCGTCGTTCCCAAGCCCCATTACAAGCGATCCAAGTGATGGCATCCTGCCCGGTCTTTTCTTCTGGCCAAGTGCCAGCAGCCAACAGCCAATAGCCGGAGGTTGACGATGAATATCCCAAGCGATCTGAAGTACACCAAGAGCCACGAATGGGTCCGGGCGGAGGGGCAGGCGGGCACGGTGGGGATCACGGATTTCGCCCAGCAAGAACTGGGTGACATCGTCTTCGTGGAAGGTCCTGCGCCAGGGGGCCTCCGTCTCTGCGGGCGCCGCCATGGGCAGCGTGGAGAGCGTCAAGGCCGTGTCGGAAGTGAACTCGCCCGTGAGCGGCACCGTGACCCAAGTCAACCCGGAATTGGGCGATCACCCCGAACTCCTCAACACCGACCCTTATGGCGCGGGGTGGCTGGTCAAGGTTACCCTCGACGACGCCGGAGAGCTGGCGGGCCTCATGGAGGCGGACGCCTACGCCAAGTATGTCGCCGAGTCGGCGCATTAGAAGAATGGTAATCAGGTGATTGGGTAATCAGGTAATGCGGTAGTCCGACCGTCGGATGAATCGTTTTTCTGCTTGATCACCCGGTCACCTGATCACTCGATCACCTGATCACTTGATCACTATCTTCCCAAGGGGCTCCCTATGCGATACCTGCCTGCGAGCGAGGAGGACATCCGACAGATGCTGGGCGCCATCGGCGCCGCCAGCATGGAGGACCTCCTGGCCTCCATCCCCGGCGAGGTGCGGCTGAAGAAGCCGCTGGACCTGCCCGAAGCGGTGGCCGAACCGGTCCTCCGGGAGCGCTACGTCACGCGCTCGATCCGCAACAGCTCTCCCACCTGCCGGCCCTGCTTCCTCGGCGCGGGAGCCTATGATCACTACTCGCCGGCCCCGGTGGACCAACTCCTGCTCAGGGCGGAGTTCTACACGGCCTACACGCCCTACC
This sequence comes from uncultured Acidobacteriota bacterium, assembly GCA_963772255.1. Lineage (GTDB taxonomy): Bacteria > Acidobacteriota > UBA4820 > UBA4820 > DSQY01 > JAKAJA01. Next base: position 46,499 of record CAVYWK010000028.1, on the reverse strand, counting down.
AACCCGAGATGGCGCAGGGGACCCTCCAGGCCATCTTCGAGTTCCAGACCATGATGGCGGACCTCACGGGCATGGACGTCTCCAACGCGTCGCTCTACGACGGAGCCTCGGCCACGGCCGAGGCGGCGCTCATGGCTCACCGCATTCACAAGGGCAAGACGGTTCTGGTGGCGCGTTCCGTCCACCCCGCCTACCGTGAAGTGCTCAGGACCTATACCCGGCACCTGGGGTTCACCATCACCGAAGTGCCCTTCGGTGGGGACGGACGCGTGGATTTGGAGGCGCTCCGGGCATCGGTCACACCGGATGTGTGCCTCGTCCTCGTGGGCCAGCCCAACTTCTTCGGCGTGGTGGAGGACCTGAACGCCGTGGCGGCTTCTCTTCAGGGGGCCAAGAAGCCCCTGCTGGCCGCGGTCATCACGGAGGCCCTGTCCCTTGCCCTTCTTGAGCCGCCCGGGTGCCTGCGGCGCGGACATCGCCTGCGGCGAGGCGCGGTCCTTCGGCCTGCCCCTGGGGTTCGGCGGACCGTACCTTGGGTTTATCACCACCCGGCAGGCCTACATGCGACAGCTCCCGGGCCGCATCGTCGGCGAGACCGTGGACCAGGACGGGCGGCGCGGCTTCGTCCTCACCCTCACCACGCGCGAGCAGCACATCCGCCGTGACAAGGCCACCTCCAACATCTGCACCAACGAGGGGCTCTGCATGCTGGCGGCCACCATCTATCTCGCGAGCATGGGCCGGAAGGCCCTGCGCGACCTGGCCGTCCACAACCTGAGCAAGGCCGAGTATCTCAAGGGTGCCCTGAAGGCCAAGGGTGTTGCGCCCCTATTTGGCGCGCCCACCTTCAACGAGTTCGCCGTCAGGCCGAAAGCCGCGCCCGAGGCGGCCACCGAAGCGGCCTTCAAGGCCGACCTCCTGGGGGGGTACGACCTCGGAAAGGACTACCCCGAGCTGAAGGGCGGCTATCTTCTGGCCACCACGGAGCGCGTGACCAAGCTCGCCTGCGACCGCCTCGCCGCGGTTTTAGGAGGCCTCGCATGAGCCGGTTCATCGATGAGAAGCTGCTGTTCGAGAAAGACCATCCGGGACGGGTCGGTGCCTCCATGCCCCCCTGTGACGTTCCCGAGGTGATCCCCGAGACCGCCCTGGGCAACCTGGTGCGAAAATCGTCCCCTGCCATGCTGCCCGAGATGTCCGAGGTGGATGTGGTCCGGCACTTCACGCGCCTGAGCACCTACAACTACTCCGTGGACCACGGGCTGTATCCGCTGGGGTCCTGCACCATGAAATACAACCCCAAAATCAACGAGGAAGTGGCCCGCCTGGAGGGGTTCGCGCGCCTCCACCCGCTGCAGCCGGCGTCCACGACCCAGGGCGCCCTGGAACTCATGGACACGCTCCAGCGGGCCCTGTGCGCGGTCTCTGGCATGGACGCCTGCACGCTCCAGCCCGCCGCTGGAGCGCAGGGCGAGTTCACCGGCGTCCAGCTCATCCGCGCCTACCTCGAGGATCGAGGCGACGCCCGCAAGATCATCCTCATCCCCGACTCGGCCCACGGAACCAACCCCGCCAGCGCCGCCTTCGCGGGCTACACGGTGGAGGTGATCCAGAGCGGACCCGACGGATGCGTGGACCTGGATGCTCTCAAGACTCGCCTGACGCCGGACGTGGCGGCCATCATGCTGACGGTGCCCAACACGCTGGGGATCTTCGAGAAGAACATCGCGGAGATTTGCCGTCTCATGCACGCCAACGGCTCCCAGGTTTATGTGGACGGTGCGAACCTGAATGCGCTCATGGGAATCACGCGGCCCGGCGACTGGGGAGCAGATGTCATGCACATCAATCTCCACAAAACCTTCAGCACGCCCCACGGCGGTGGAGGGCCGGGCGCGGGGCCCGTGGCCTGCAAGGCGCACCTCGAACCCTTCCTGCCCCGGCCCGTCATCGTCAAAAAGGACGGTCGGTACTCCTGGGATCACGACCGCGCCAAGAGCATCGGCAAGGTCCACGGGTTCCACGGGAACTTTCTCGTCCTGGTGCGAGCCCTGTGTTACATCGAGACCATGGGGGGAGAAGGTCTCAAGCGGGCGAGCGAGTTGGCGATTCTCAACGCCAATTACCTTCGGGCCATGCTCAGGCCCCATTTGGAGCTGGGATTTGACGGCCCGACGCTGCACGAGACGGTATTTTGCGACAAGGGCCTTCCGGGTGGAGTGACCACCATGGATCTGGCCAAGCGCCTCATCGATTATGGGTTTCACCCGCCCACGGTGTACTTCCCGCTCATCGTCCACGGGGCCCTCATGATCGAGCCCACGGAAACCGAACCCGTGGAGGAGTTGGACCGGTTCGTCCAAGCCGTGAAATCCATCGTCCGAGAGGCGGCAGAGACACCCGAATTGGTAAAAAGCGCCCCGCACAACGCCTACCGCCGCCGCCTGGACGAGGTGGGCGCAGCGAGGACTCCGAGGCTCGTTTACAAAGTATGAAGCCTGAATCATTGTCGGACCCAAGGGGCGGGCCGTAGGGCCCGCCCCTTCGTCTTTCCCCAGCGTTCAGCGACAGGACTCCCATCCTGAGCCATGGGCCAAGCCACGAGTTTGAGCAAAAATGTAGCATATTTAATCAGTATGGCTGGATGGTATCGGGTTATATGACCCGATGCTGGGTGTAAACACGCGTCTTTTGTGCCCGGTGCGGTTGTCCTCTACCCTCGTCCCCTGTCATTACCTACAATGCGAACTGCTGGTGGAGCGAGTTCCACTGCCGGTCCATCGCCTGAAAGTACTTATATGACTGTACTTGAGACGTCATCACTGGCAGGGCGGGCGGTGGCGGGAATGGGAACAGGTTCAAGTGGGCTTTTCAACCCATCGGAATGGAAGGAAATGGAATGATGCGAGCCACCCGTGAGAGGCTCACCGCCGCGGTCCTGGTTTTCGCCGCGTGTCAGCTTTGGGTTCAAGGAGGCACCCAGTCTGCGCCTCCGTCATCCCAGGACTGCCTCCAGTGCCACTCGGATTCGGGCATGGACACCATGCGACCCAAGCGGCCCGAAGCGCTGGGCAGTACGGTGGTGGCCGGGGAGAACCTCTCTCTTCAGGTCACGGAGCAGAGCCTCAAGGGATCCGCGCACGAAGGCCTTTCCTGCACCGATTGTCACGCCGGGATCAAGGATCTGCCTCACGAGGAGAAGCTCCCACCGCCATCGTGCAACTGCCACTCGGACCTCGAATCCCAGATGAAGGAGGGTGTCCACGCCCCCACCGGACCCGCAGCCGCGTTCGTTCCCCGATGCGCCGACTGCCACGGGGCGCACCAGATCCGGCCCAAGACCGACCCGGCTTCTTCCATCTACCCCACGAACATACCCGCCACCTGCGGAGCGTGCCACGGCAACACCAAGGGCATGGAAGCCCTAGGCGTACGCCAGAGCAACCCCCTGGAGAATTTCCTCAAGAGCGACCACTGGAAGTCCATGGAGGGCGGCGCCGCGCTGAAGGCCGCCACGTGCGCCGACTGCCACGGCGCGCACACGATCCTGTCGGCCACGGACCCCAAGTCGCCCGTCTATAAAACCAACGTTCCGAACACCTGCGGGAAGTGTCACAAGGGCGTTGAGGAGCAATACGCGCGCAGCGTCCACGGGAAGAGCCTCGCCGGGGGCCACATGGAGGCACCCTCCTGCGCCGACTGCCACGGCGAGCACGATATCGAGAAGAAGAGCCGAAAGACGAGCAAGGTGTTCGGAGGCAACCTGGCCACGATGACCTGCGGGGAGTGCCATTCGTCGGTTCGCATGGCCAAGCGGTTCAACCTGCCCACGGGCATGGTGAAGTCTTACCAGGCGTCCTTCCACGGTCTCGCCTCCAAGTACGGCGACACGGCCGTTGCCAACTGCGGGAGCTGTCACGGCAACCACGACATCTTGCCCAGCGATGATCCCCAGTCGAGCATCAACCCCAAGAATCTCCAGGCCACCTGCGGCAAGTGCCACCCCGGGGCGGGCGAAACCTTCGCCCAGACCGCCATCCACCTCAAGGTGAGCGCCTCGGAGAGCCCGGTCCTATACTGGATCCAGCGCTTCTACATCCTGATCATCGTGCTGACCCTCGGCGGGATGGCGCTGCACAACATCCTGGACTATGTTCGCCACTTCAAGGACGCCATGAAGAAGCTCCGCCCGGTGGCCATCTATCAGCGCATGACCCGGTCCGAGCGCGTCCAGCACTTCCTCCTGCTCACGAGCTTCCTCACGCTGGTGGTGACGGGGTTCGCCCTGAAATGGCCCGATTCCGTGTGGGCCCTTCCCTTCCTCTACCTGCCCCGTGGGTTTGAGGCCAGGGGCTGGATCCACCGCGGGGCGGCGGTGGTGATGGTGGCCGACTCCCTCTATCACCTCGTTTACCTGATGGCCACCAAGCGCGGACGGGGCTTCATGCGGGACATGATGCCCACGCTTCAGGATGTCAAGGACGCGGTGGAGCAGGTCGGGTACTACCTGGGTTACAGACCCCACGGGGCACGCTTCCCCCGGTTCAGCTACGCCGAGAAGGCCGAGTACCTGGCTCTCGTCTGGGGCACCGTCGTCATGGTCGGCACGGGCTTCGTCCTCTGGTTCAAAACCTTCTTTACACCGTACCTGCCCAATTGGGGCTACACTGCCTCCGAAATGATCCATTTTTATGAGGCCGTGCTGGCCTTCAGCGCCATCGTCATCTGGCACTTCTACGCGGTCTTCAGCCACACCGAGAAGGCGCCGTACAACCCGACTTGGATCACGGGGGGGATGACCCGCAACGAGATGGGGCACTATCACCCCCGGGAGTTGGAGGCGCTGGACCGGCAGGACGCCGCTGCCAAAAGGGGTAAAGAATGAGCCGCGCAGACGAACGATCGGTGGGCATGGTGGAGCGAATGACGCTCTGCCAGAGGGTGGTTCACGGTGTCCTCATCCTCGCCATCCTCATGTTGGTCCTGTCCGGTCTCGCCCTGGCCTACCACGGCCACGCCTGGGCGCACGCCCTCATCGCCATGATGGGAGGCTTCGGGGGTCGCGCCTTCGTACACCGGACTGGCGCCGCCCTGCTCCTGCTCGTCGCCGTCTACCACCTGGTCGCCTCGGTGGTCTCCGCGCGCTACCAACGAGATCTGCGCAGTTCGGTTCCCGGGCCCGCCGATGTGAGAGCGGGCTGGGCGGCATTCCTTTACCGCACCCTGGGCAAAGGCCAGCCGCCCAAGTACGGGCACTACACGCCAAGCCAGAAGTTCCAGTACTGGCTCATCGTCCTGGGCTTGGTTGTCATGAGTCTTTCGGGTGCCGTCCTCTGGTCTCCCAAGGCTTCCCTGGAGCTCTTCCCGAAAAGCTTCTCGGACCTCATGCTGGTGATTCACTCCAGCCAGGCCCAGTTCGCCTTCATCCTGCTCATCGCATGGCACCTGTGGGATGTCCACCTCGCGGGCGGCAACTTCCCCATGAACCCCGCATGGCTCACGGGCAAAATGCGCGAAGACCTGTTCAAGGCCCAGCACGGGGCGGAGTGGGATGACATGCGGAAGGGGACCAAGGAATGACGGGGCATGGCTTCTCCAGCTGCCCTGCGGCGCCGCGCCCTGCCCGTCGTCGCGGTGGTGCTCGCGTGGGCGTGCCTCGTTCCGCTGGGTGTGTCGGCTCAGGAGGACGTCCGCTGCCTGAGCTGTCACGGCAAACCCGGATTCCGGAAGACCCTGCCCTCGGGCAAAGTGCTCGAACTGTTCGTGGACCCCGGCTCGCTGAGGCTCTCGGTCCACAAAGAGAAGCACTGCGTGGACTGCCACGCGGACGTGAGCGAGGTCCCGCACCCCAACCTGCCCCAAAAGGTCAACTGCAGGAGATGCCACTTCAGCGGCAACACCGCAGGCGCGCCCCAGATCGAGAAGTACCTCGAGTTCGAGCAGAGCGTCCACGGCAAGGCCCTGGCCGCGGGCAACACCAAGGCGCCCGCGTGCCAGGACTGCCACGGCGACCACTTCATCCTTCCCGGTTCGGACCCCCGGTCCCAGGTCCAGCGCACGAACATCCCCCAGGTGTGCGGCACCTGCCACCTGAAGATCTTCGCCGAGTACGAAGCCTCCGTGCACGGTAAGGCCCTGTCCAAAGGCGTCACGGACGCCCCCGTCTGCACGAGCTGCCACGGCGAACACAACATCCGAGGTCCGGCGGACAGGGCCTCCTCGGTGAACGCGGGCCACGTGGCCAACACCTGCGCGCACTGCCACTCCAAGGTCGTCATCATGGAGAAATACGGCGTGAAGGCCGAACAGGTGGCCACCTACGAGGAGTCCTTCCACGGCATCGCCAACGAGTTCGGCGTCCTCACCGCGGCCAACTGCGCCTCGTGCCACACGGCCCACGACATCCTGCCCGCCAATGATCCGCGTTCGAGCGTGAACCCGGCCAACATCCCCAAGACCTGCGGTAAGTGCCACCCGGGAGCCAATGCCAACTTCGCCAAGGGGCGCATCCACATCAACGCCAAGGACAGATCGGCGGGGATCGTCTACTGGGTGGCCCTGGGCTTCAAGATCCTGACCCTGTCCACCCTGGCGGGCCTCTTCATCCACATCGGCCTGGACCTCTACCGCAAAGCCCGCAACCGGAAGAGGCGCGAGGATGGCGGCGAGACCGAACGCCCGGAGAACCGGCCATGAGCACTGCGCAGGAGAAAACCGCCTGGACCGAGCAGGACAGCAGGGCCGTCGTGGACGCCCTCTACGAGTCCGTTTCAACCGCTCTGGAGTCCGAGGCCCCCCGGGGCGTCACGCCCGACCAGGTGGACCGCCTTCGTTCCACGCTGGTCTCTTCGCTCACTCCCGAAGTGACCCTCGACGTGCGCCGCGCCGCGCGCCGCTTTTTCGAGGAGGAGGCGAAGCGCGAGAAGCGTGCGATCGTCAAGCAAACCAGGGCCGAGAAGGAGGCGGACAGCGTGGAGCGCCTGAGCCTCCATGTTCGCGTCCAGCACATGATCCTCTTCTCATCCTGCATTCTGCTCATCCTCACGGGCCTGCCCATCAAGTTCCACGAGGCCGCCGTCTCGGCGTTCCTCATCGACGTCATGGGCGGCCCCAACGTGACGCGGGTCCTGCACCGCATCGGCGCCATCGCCCTCACCTTCATCGGGTTCTACCACCTCTTCTATTGCATGGCTTTCGAAGAGGGGCGCAAGACTTTCGGCCTCCTCATCCCCAAGCCGCAGGACGCCAAGGACGCCCTCCACCAGATTCTCTACTTCCTGGGCGTCAAGAAGGATCGGCCGCTATTCGGGCGTTTCTCCTACATCGAGAAGTTCGACTACTGGGCCGTGTACTGGGGCATGGTGGTCATGATCACCTCGGGCTACATCCTCTGGTTCAAAGACCTGACCATCAACGCGTTCGGAAAATTCGTGTTCGATATCGGGCGGGAGGCCCACTCCGACGAGGCCCTGCTGGCCACGCTCGCCATCGTGGTCTGGCACTTTTACAACGTGCACTTCAACCCCCACAAGTTCCCCGGTAGCCTCACCTGGCTCAACGGGAAGATCACGATGCACGAATTCAAGGAAGAGCACCCGCTGGAGTACGAGGAATGGAAAGCCTCGCGGGAGAAGGAAGGGGGTTCCCCATGATGACCCCTCGCGCGAGGCGCTGGACGCTGTCGGCCCTGGCCGCGTTCGCGCTCCTTTTCCTGGCAGGATGGGCCTTCGTGGACGTGACGGCCCGCCGGTCCTCGTTCTGCTCCAGGTGCCACTACATGACCCCCTACGTGGAGCAGTGGAAGGCGTCCAAGCACTCCGGCGTAGAGTGCGTCAAGTGCCACCCGAGCGAGCGCCGGGCCATGTTCGCCCAGTTCATCAAATACAACACGGGCACCTACAGCCCCAGACCCCGCGCCTTCGTGCCCGACTCGGCCTGCCTGGCTTCGGGCTGCCACGCGGACATGCCCGAGAACAAGGCCGTGAAGTTCCTCTCCGTGACGTTCCCCCACAAATCCCATCTGGCCAAGGACAGGTTGGGGATCAAACTTCACTGCGCCAGCTGCCACGGCTCCTCCCAGGAGGCGGGGCACGTGACCGTGGACCCCAAGGTCTGCTTCCTCTGCCACTTCAAGGGACAACCCCCGGGCGGCACGGTGGCGGGCTGCGGAGCCTGCCACGGCGCGCCGGAGGGCATCTCGAAGCACGGCGGTTTCAGCTTCGACATGAAGGCCTATGTGGATTCCGGCGTGGCGTGCTCCCGCTGCCACCTCTCGGTTCACGAGGGAACGGGCGGCGTCCCCAAGGACAAGTGCTACTCCTGCCACGTTTCCCGCGTGGAGAAGATCGGCGAGCCCGAGATGCTCCACGACAAACACGTGGGCCAGAAGCAGGTGCGCTGCATGGAATGCCACGACGCCATCCGACATGGAAACATCAAGCTCATCTCCGTCATGGATGTTTCCTGCGAATCCTGCCACGCCAACATGCACGGAGGTCCGAAGGAAATGTACCTGGGCGTGGGCGGCAGGGGAGCCACCTCGACCCCCAGCCGCATGTTCGCCGCGCAGATCAACTGCACCGGGTGCCACACGCAGGTCACGACCCAGGGCGGCGTGTCCTTCCTGGGGCAGGGCACGGCCCAGGCCGACCCCAAGGCCTGCGCCGCCTGCCACGACGCCCGCTACGTTCCCATGGTGGAGCGCTGGAAATCGCAGGGGAAGACCCTTGCCGCCGAGGCGCGCCGCATGGCCGGCGAGGGCGTCAGGTTGGCCGCCAAAGCTCCCGCGGGTTCCGACGCAGCCCAAATGAGCCAGATGGCCAGGGACCTGGAATTCAACGCCCGATTCCTGGAAACGGGGCACCCGGTCCACAACATCGAGTACGCCATCAAGGTCCTGCAGGGCAGTTCGTCCATCCTTAAAAAGCTCGGCGAGACCTCGGGGACGAAGGGCGGCGAGATACAGACGCCCTTCGCCAAGGGAGGCTTCGCCTACTGCACCGATTCCTGTCACACCTTCATCCCGAGGGCCGAGCCCTACGAGTGGAAGGGCGTGGAGGTGCCCCACGCCTACCATGTCCAGAAGGCGGGGCTGAGCTGCGACATGTGTCACGCGGAGGGAAAGCACAAGGAGATGAACCTGGCTTCGCCCGCCGATTGCGCGGGATGTCACCACGACGACTCCAAGGCGGACTGTGCCCGCTGTCACGGTCGGCAGGCCGCCCTTTTCAGGGGCCAGATCCCCGCCGCCGTGGGCATAGCGGCCAAACCCGACATCATGGCCGAAGCGGTGGGGTGCACCGACTGTCACGATCCGGCCAAGGCAGATGCGCTCAAGACCGTCGGCAAGGCCTGCGCCTCGTGTCACGAGGAAAAGTACGAAAAGACGCTCGCGGGCTGGATGACGACGCTGAAGGAACGCCGCGAAGCGGTGGCCGCCCTCGCCGTGCAGGCCGGCTTGGCGATGCAGAACCTCAAGCGCCAGGGCGGCGACGTGGCCGCTCTCGAAGCAGGATTCAAGTCGGTGCAGGACCGCCTGACCTACCTGGATCGGGCCAAGGGCGTCCACAACATGACCGCCACCTTGGAGGCTTTCGATCGGGCCGAGAGGGACCTGCAGGGCCTTCTCGACCGGGCCAGCAAGGCCGCTCCGGCGCCTTCCGCTCCCAGGGCCACTTCCGAGCGGAAGAGGTAGGGACTCGCCTTGAGCCCCCTCGGAAGCGGGTGGTGAGACGCGCGCAACACCTTGAAAATCAAGGTGTTCTGTGGTATGATCTTCTCTGAAGTTCGGGAAGCCGGGCCCGTCCCGCGCAGCGGTGACAGGCCAGAGGAGCGGGCCTACCGAGAGCGGACAGCCACTCCCCCGGCGCCCTTCTCCATCTCCAACCACCAGCCGGAACTCTTCGCGGTGGAGGCCCCTCGGGTCTTCCACGGCGAGCCTCTCTCGGACGGAGGATACGCATGTTTCCAGCCGCGCTGAGAATCGGACCCTACACCGCCTCCCTGCCCGTGGTTCAGGGCGGCATGGGGGTGGGCATTTCCCTGTCGGGGCTAGCCTCCGCCGTGGCCAACGAGGGCGGCGTCGGTGTCATCGCCACGGCGGGCATCGGCATGAACGAACCCGACATGTACAAGGACTTCCTCGAAGCGAACAAGCGCGCCCTGCGCCGAGAGATCCAGCGGGCGCGAGAGAAGACCAAGGGGCTCATCGGCGTCAACATCCTCGTGCCGCTCTCCAACTATGCCGACATGGCGCGTACGGCCATCGAGGAGAAGGTGGAGATCATTTTCTCAGGCGCCGCCCTGCCCCTGAACCTGCCCTCGTTTCTCGACGGATCCACGCACACCAAGCTCGTCCCCATCGTTTCCTCCGCCCGAGCGGCGCGGATCCTCATCCGAAAATGGTTGGACAAGCACCACTACCGCCCCGACGCCATCGTCGTGGAGGGCCCCAAAGCGGGAGGCCACCTGGGTTTCAAGGAGGAAGAGATTTCCGATCCGGCATTCGCTCTGGAAGCCCTCCTGCAACCCGTGCTTCGTGAGGCCGAAGCCGGGACCACCCAGGACGGTCCCATCCCCGTCATCGCCGCGGGGGGCATCTACACCGGAGAGGACATGTACAAAGTCATGGCCATGGGCGCCTCGGGCGTGCAGATCGCCACGCGCTTCGTGACCACGCACGAGTGCGACGCGGCTCCGGGATTCAAGCAGGCCTATATCGACTCCGCGCCCGAGGACATGGTCATCATCAAGAGTCCCATCGGCCTGCCGGGCCGGGCCATCCGGAACCGGTTCACGCAGGGCGTGGAGGCCGGCGAGCGCACGCCCGTGAAATGTCCCTACCACTGCATCGTGACCTGCGACGGACAGAACAGCCCCTACTGCATCGCCCTGGCCCTCATGAATGCCGCCAAGGCGCGCCTCAATCTCGGGTTCGCCTTCGCGGGCGCCAACGCCTACATGGCCGAGAAGATGGAGTCCGTCAAGGATGTGGTGCGTTCCCTGCGGGAAGGTTACGCCGCCGCCTCGGATCAAGCCCGCGGCCTTTCCATCGGGTAAAGATGGATGGGGGGAAGGGAAGAGCGGGGGATGGGGTGCTTGACGGCAGGGCCTTCCGAGCGAGCAAGAATGAAACCACTCGCTTCGGCATCCGTTGAATTCACCTGATCACCCGATCACCCGATCACTCCGTGATCACCTGCGATCACTTCATCATCCGCAGTCCCATAAAAAAGGGGAGGCCGTCGGCCTCCCCTTTCGTGCTCGTGAACCATGGGCCCATCAGGCCATGGGCTTCCCGCAGGAACTGCAGAACTTGGCGCCGGCGAGATTCTCGGTGTTGCAGGAGGGGCAGGTGGCCGTGGGAGGGGCCATGGGCTTTCCGCAGGCGCTGCAGAACTTGGCACCCGGGGTATTGGGCGTCTTGCAGGAGGGGCACAATGGGCCAGGGGCCTGCATGGGTTTGCCGCAGGCGTCGCAGAACTTGGCGCCCGGAGCGTTGGGCCGACCACACGCGGGGCAGAGGATGGCGGTGTTGGAGGCGCCCGCCCCGGCGCCCGATGCCACCGCCGCGCCCGCCTGCTGCATGGCCTGCCCGATCATGCCCGGGATCATCATGCCCATGCCGGCGCCCATACCCAGGCCCATGCCGTTTGAGGCACCGCCGCTCGAGTTCTTGGCGGCCTCCTCCATCGACTTGGCGGCCTTGAACTGCATGTAGGCGTTCATGTTGCCCACGGCGGCCATGCCCGAGCGCTCGTCGATGACCTTCTGAACCTCTTCGGGAGGCGTGATGGCTCCGATGAGGAAGTCCACCAGCTCCAGGCCGTACTTCTTGAAATCGTCGCGGACGCGTGCCTTGAGCGCCTCGCTCAGTTCGTCGTAAACCTTGGCCAGGTCCAGAATGGTCTTCATGTTTTCGCCCAGCACGTCGTTCAGGCGGGCGACGATCATGTCTTTGGTGTAGGACTCCACGCCGTCGCTGTCTTGGACGCCGGCGCTTCCCACGTAGGTGGCGATGAAGAGCTGGGGTTCCGCCACCTTGACGGCGTACTTGCCGAAGGCGCGGAGCCGGATCATGGAGAACTCCGCATCCCGGAAGAGGACCGGCTCCTTCGTGCCCCACTTCATGTCCGTGAAGACCTTGCGGTTCACGTAGTAGACGTCGGCGCGGAAGGGGGAGGTGCCCCCGAAGGGCATGTTGATGAGCTTGCTCAGCAGGGGCACATTCATGGTCGTCAACGTGTGGCGCCCGGGGCCGAAGACGTCCAGCGCTTTGCCGTCGCGGAAGAACACCGCCCACTGGGTCTCCTGGACCACGAGCTGGGCGCCCACCTTGATCTCGCCCCCCGCGGTGAACCGGTGGACCATCTCCTTCCCGGTGTCGTCCAGCCACTCGATCACTTCGATGTACTGAGCCATGGGGCACTCCCTAAAAAAGCTCTCAGCTATCAGCGGTCAGCTTTTAGCTCAAGAGAAGATCGAGACAAAAGAAAAAGTGCTCGCAGCGATTTCCGCTCCCCGCTCCCCGCTCCCTGCTCCCATACCTACGGCGCATCCCACAGGTGCTTCCGCTGGGCGACGAGATCGTCCAACCCCTGAGCGGCCGCGAGCGCATCGGCGGGGGTGTGAGCAGGGTCCTCCACGAGCTTCCGGAGAGCGGCCACAGCGTCCACCAGCTTGAGGTCGTGCGCGTACACCTGGTCCAGCTCCGCCTCGCGGACCTTCACTTGGTCGAAGAGACCCGAATACCCGTAGGTGGCGAAGCGGATGGAGTCGCGGATTCCCTGGAGCCTCCGATGGAGCAAGCCCACTTCGTTCAACGCGGCCAGGTTGCCCTGGTTCGTGAGGGCGAGCTTGGCGTCCTCTACGCGGCCGATGATGGAGTCGAGTTGCCCGGCCACGAACTCACGCAATCGCTTGTCCGTGTCCCGCCGACTCTCGCGGGCCTGATAGCCCGAGAGGCCGGGGATCTTGTCCGCCAGCTTCTCCAGCCAGTTCTTTTCGCTGATCTGCATGAGGCCCTCCCAGGGACGATCGTGACAGGTGACCAGGATGAGCTATCAGCTATCAGTGATCAGGTGATTGCTACGAAGATCATTCGCCGTGGTTTCATCCTTGCTTCGAAGGTCCCCCCGCCAAGCACCCCATCCCGCCCCCTCGATCTTTACCGCGTGTCTCCCGCTTTCCGGATGAGGTGGACGGCCCGGTTTGCGGTGCGCACCATCTTGATGATGTCCTTCTCGGTGGTGTGCTTGGTGACCTGAAGGTTGATGACGATCTGGTACCCCGTGTGGCGGATGCGCAGGGGTTCCTCCCCCTGGGCGAGCTTCTCGGCGGAGATGGTCAGGAGGTCCCCCTCCAGGTCCTGGAGGTGGGCGGCGGGATGGACGACGTGGCGCGGCTCGTCGGCGATAGGCGCGCCGGTTCCACCTTTGACGAGGGAGATGCCCGCCTCCTGAGCGAGATACTGGAAGAGGGGAAAGGCCGAATTGATGACGCGGTCGCTCAGTTCATAGACCTTCTGGAATTGATCTTTGAGCACCTCCACGTCGTCGGCCGGGAGGGAGGCGGCCTCGAAGAAATCGCCGTAGGCCTCGCGGATGAGGTTCGCTTGGGTGGCGATGTCTGCCGCTTCGCGGCTGAAGGCCAGGTGCTTTCCGGTGAGCCGGTCTTTGTCGTCCAGCAAGCCGATGAAGCGCAGGGCCGCCAGCGCCGGATAGGTGAGGTGGGCCGACAGACCGCGCTTGTGAAGTTCTTCTCGAGTGAGAAGATCTCCAGCGGCTCGGGACTGAATGTGATCTAGGACCGACCTCAGGCCCTTGCGGGGCACATAAGGGGGAGTATCCGCTCGTTTCTTCGCCATGGGCGCCTTTCTCCGTGTCTCGGCAGGGTGAGCCTATCAGCGCCTGAGCGGTGCCGTCAAGCGCCCGCCCCGTGGCATTTCTTGTACTTTTTCCCGGAGCCGCAGGGGCAGGGGTCGTTCCGGCCGACTTTCTCGGACCGCGTCACGGGCTTGGCGGGCTTTTTCTCCTCCTTCTCGGGGGCCGAGTAGGAGTAGCTGCGCTCCCGCCGCTCCACCTTCTTTTCTTCCTGGGCCACGGCCGGCTCCAGAAGGAAGAGGTAGCGGACGATCTCGTCCTCCACGCGCTCCATCATGGCCGTGAAGGCCTCGAAGCCCTCCCGCTTGTACTCCACCAGCGGATCGCGCTGGCTATAGGCCCGCAGGCCGATGCCCTCCTTGAGGTGGTCCATGTTCAGGAGGTGGTCCTTCCACTGGTTGTCGATGACCTGGAGCATGACCATCCGCTCGTACTCGCGCATGACTTCGGGCGGCAGCCGCTGTTCCTTGGCCTCGTACTTCAGCGTGTAGGCCCCCTGGATCGCCTCCCGCAGTTCGTCCTGGGTCGCCTCCTTGGGGTCGAGGCCGCTCGATCCCAAATCCAGGCCGAACGCGTAAAGGGCCTGTCCCTTGAGCCCCTCCAGGTCCCATTCGTCGTGCCCGCTCTCCCCGCCGGCGTACTGGTTCACCAGGCCGTCCAGGATGGCTCCCGCGGTCTCGAACAGGTACTCGCGCAGGCCCTCCTTGGCCAGGATGCGCCGGCGGAGACCGTAGACGGTCTCGCGCTGCTTGTTCATGACGTCGTCGTATTCGAGGAGGTGTTTGCGGATCTCGAAGTTCCGCGCTTCCACGGAACTCTGCGCGCGCTGGATGGAACCCGTGACCCAGGAGTGTTCGATGGGCTCGCCGTCCTCCATCATGTTGCCCATCCAGCTCTTGAGGCGGTCGCCGCCGAAGAGCCTCATGAGGTCGTCTTCGAGCGAGAGGTAGAACCGGGACGATCCGGGATCGCCCTGGCGCCCCGCGCGCCCGCGCAGCTGGTTGTCGATTCGCCGCGACTCGTGGCGCTCCGTGCCCAGGATGTGCAGCCCTCCCAGGGAGACTACCTCTTCGTGCTCCTTGGCGCAGGCGTCCATGTAGGCCGAGAAGTGTTTTGCGTACTCCTCCGCCTGGGTTTCGGGGTCGGCCTTGGCCCTGGCCAGAGCCTCCGGGTTGCCCCCCAGCAGGATGTCGGTGCCTCGTCCCGCCATGTTGGTGGCGATGGTCACGGACCCCTTCCTCCCCGCCTGCGACACGATGTGCGCTTCGCGCTCGTGGTTCTTGGCGTTGAGGACTTCGTGCCGGACGCCGCGGCGCTTGAGGAGGGCGCTCATGCGCTCGCTCTTCTCGATGGAGACCGTTCCCACGAGGACGGGCTGGCCCTTGGCGTGAAGCTCTTCGATCTCGGAGGCAGCCGCCTCCCACTTGCCCTTGTCGGTCTTGTAGACCAGATCCGGGGAATCGGCGCGTCGCAGGGGCCGGTTCGGCGGGATCACCACCACGTCCAGCTTGTAGATCTTGTCGAACTCCGCCGCTTCCGTGTCCGCCGTCCCCGTCATGCCCGCCAGCTTGGAGTAGAGCCGGAAGTAGTTCTGGAAGGTGATGGTGGCCAGCGTCTGGTTCTCCTGCTGGATCTTGACCCCCTCCTTCGCCTCGACCGCCTGGTGGAGGCCGTCGCTCCATCGTCTCCCCGTCATGACTCGGCCCGTGAACTCGTCGACGATGAGCACCTCGCCGTCGCGCACCATGTATTGGTCGTCGAGGTGGTAGAGCTTGTGGGCGACGAGCGCCTGGTTCACGCAGTGGAGGATCTCCATGTTGGCGGGGTCGTAGAGGTTGTCCACGTTGAGCAGCTTCTCGGCCCGGGCCACGCCGTCTTCGGTGAGCGTGGCCGTGCGCTGCTTCTCGTCCACCGCGTAGTCCTTCTCCTTCTGGAGGCTGGGGATGATGCTGTTGGCGGTGTAGTAGCGGTCGGTCCGCTCATCGGAGGGTCCCGAGATGATGAGCGGCGTGCGGGCCTCGTCGATGAGGATGGAATCCACTTCGTCCACCAGGGCGAAGTGGTGGCCGCGCTGGACCATGTCCTCGATCCGGTACTTCATGTTGTCGCGGAGGTAATCGAAGCCGAACTCGTTGTTCTGGCCGTAGGTGACATCCGAGTTGTAGGCGACCTGGCGCTCGGCGTTGTCCATTTCCTGCTGGATGCAACCCACGCTCAAGCCCAGGAAGCGGTAGACCTGGCCCATCCATTCGGCGTCGCGCCGGGCCAGGTAGTCGTTGACGGTGACCACGTGCACGCCCTCTCCCGCGAGGGCGTTGAGGTAGACCGGAAGCACCGCCACGAGCGTCTTGCCCTCGCCCGTCTTCATTTCGGCGATCTTGCCCTGGTGCAGAACCACGCCCCCGATGACTTGGACGTCGAAGGGGCGCATGCCCAGTGTCCGTTTGGACGCTTCCCGCGCGGTGGCGAAGGCCTCCGGGAGGAGCTCGTCGAGGGCCTCCTGGATCGTGCGTTCCTGATCGAGCATCTTGGCCAGACGCGCTTTCAGGTCGGGCGTTTTGGCCCGGAGTTCCTGGTCGCTCAGCCCGGCGAGTTTGGGTTCCCAGACGTTGACCGCGTGGACCAGAGGTTGGATGGCTTTGATGTCGCGCTCGTGCTTGGTGCCGAAGATCGCGGCGAGGGACCGGTCGAGAATGGACATGGGGAGGTCTCCGTGGGGCGCGCGACTCGCCCGCTTTCCTCAACGGGCGGGCCGTGGACATTCGCGGAAATTCTAGTAAATCAGATAGCGCCGGGGGTCCTTAGGCTGGCCGTTTCGGAGCACCTCGTAGTGCAGGTGGGCCCCCGTCGATCGACCCGAAGTCCCGACGAGCCCGATCTTCTGCCAACGCTTCAAGTGCTGTCCCGGCTTCACGAGGATCTTGGAAAGGTGCGCGTAACGGGTCACGATGCCGCCGCCGTGGCTGACCTCCAGGCAGTTCCCGTATCCCTGCTGCCACCCGCAGAAGATCACCAGCCCCTCGGCGGGGGCTTTCACGGGGCTTCCGTAGGGCGCCGAAATGTCCACGCCCGTATGGTAGTCCGTGCCCTCCTCGATGGGATCCGCGCGGCGCCCAAACCCGGAAGTGATGAAGCCCTTGACGGGCCAGAGGCTCGGGATATGGGACATCTCTTCAAGGTGCGGCGTGAGGACGCTTCCGATGCCCTGGGTTTCCCTGTAGATGGAATCGGCCCGCGCCTTCAGTTCGGCGATGCCGCTCACCAAATCACCGACCTGCCCATCCTTGGAGGGGAGGGCCGGCGCCGCCACGGGGTGAGGCGATGGACCGCCGAGGCCGGGGGACTTGGGCATGGGGAGGTTTTGCTGGCGGGCGAGCTCTTCAATGGAGGAAAGCTGCTCCTGACTCTTGCTGAGACGGGAGCGGGCCTCGTCCAGAGTCTTGGAAAGCTCCCCGAGGGAGGCCTGGAGTTTCTGCTCTCTTTCCTTGAGCTGATGATTGTGCCGGACGAGGGTGCCGGTCCAGCCGGCCATCAGCACCACCGCCGCCACGCTGGCCAACACGAGCCCGGCCGCACTTCCCGCGACGGTGAGGTGACGCCTGACCTGAAACCACTCGAGGACGCGGTTGTGCACCTGCTTCCCGTCCTCGCGGATAATCATGACATGGTAACGCTTCCGCATCGGTCTCCTTGCCCCACGATGGCCGTCTTAGATGCGCTCCCTGAACAGGGGTGTGTCCCCCCCGAAGGGACTAAGCTAACACCGGGGCATGGCTCTGTCAAGGTCGGATAAGTCCATTGACATCAATTCGTTATGGGCGTAGATTCGGAGCGGAGGTGGCCGGGTGGCCGCTGCGTAACCCGCAGAGGAAAGTCCGGACTCCACAGGGCGGCAAGCCTGCTAACGGCAGGGCGGAGCGATCCGACGGAGAGTGCCACAGAGAAGATACCGCCTGCCTCGTCCTCGGACGCGGCCGGTAAGGGTGAAAAGGCGGGGTAAGAGCCCACCGCTTCTCCGGTAACGGGGAAGGCACGGAAAACCCCTTGCGGAGCAAGGCCAAATAGGGAGGCGTTTCAAGGCTGGCCCGGCCTGGGCCTCCGGGTAGGCCGCTTGAGGCCGTCGGCGACGACGGTCCCAGAGGAATGGCCACCCCCCCGGCGACGGGGGACAGAATCCGGCTTACAGGCCACCTCCAAAAAGATCGAGCCGGAGAGTCGGGGAACCGGAGAGCCAGAGAAAAGCCCGAAAAGAGGCGACAGATTTCGCTTCTTTCCCCGCCGCTGTTTCAGTCTCCGGCTCTCTGACTCTCTGGCTCTCTGGCTCTCTGGCTCCTTCCTTATGGTACTCCTCCCCTCATGAGTGACCGGTTTCCTGTGCCTCCCCTTCAAGTCATCCGCGTGGTCGCCCCGGCGGGACCCGTGAAGGGGCACGATCTGGACGCGGGAATGGAACTCCTTCGCCGTCGGGGATTCACGGTGCAAGAGGCGCCCCACGTCAGGGACCGCGAGAGCTACCTTGCAGGTCCCGATTGGTCGCGGGGCGAGGACCTTCAGGAGGCGCTGGATGACCCCGAGGTGGATGCGGTGTGGTTTGCCCGCGGCGGCTTCGGAACGACCCGCCTCCTCTCGGGTCTCTCCGGGGAGAGTCTGACCCACCGACCCAAGGTGCTCGTCGGGTACTCGGACGCCACGGCGCTCTTCGCGTGGGCCTCCCGTTTTGCCGGAACGACATGCCTCTACGCGCCGTCCCTCCAAGAGTTGGCCAGGGAGGGGGTCTGCGTCCTCGATTCCCTCTGGGCGGCGCTGGATGGCCAGCCGCTGAGGATTCCTGCCGAGGGCCCCGAGGGCGCCGAGGGCCCCTTCCCCGTCACCGGAGGATGCCTGAGCCTCTGCTCCGTGGCGGTGGGAACTTCCTGGGAACCCGACATTTCAGGCCGCTGGCTGTTTTTGGAAGATGTGGGTGAACCGCTGTACCGCCTCGACCGGATGCTCACCCACCTCGCCCAGGCCGGCTGGATGAAGCAGGCCGGCGGGCTCCTCCTCGGCGGCTTCACCGGGTTGGGAGAGGGGGAATCCTACGCCGAGGTGGTCGCTCGCGTTCGAGAACTGACGGGTCCTTCGACGCCCCTGGTCACGAACTTGCCCGTGGGCCACCTGAAGGGGAAGCATACCTTGCCGCTGGGCGGCGCGGCGCGGTGGGATGGCTCCTCGCTGGTCGTCGGGGACGGCGACGGGCCTTTAGCAGCCTGCTAGTCCTTGAGCCTCGAAACGAGGGCGAGCATCTCGGCCTTGTGCTTCTCGATGACCGCCGAAGCTTGGCCGGTGGCGGCCGCCTTCCCGGCCAGGACCTCCATGACCCTGCCGAAGTCCTCCTTTTTCGGGTGGTTGTAGTCGGCGCCTATGCGGCTGAAGGCTTCGCGCACCTGGATCTCGATCATTTTGGAAACGTCCTCGCGCTCCTGCTTCAACCCCAGGCGCTCGGCCGAAGCCTTCATGGTGGCGAACTGGGCCTCCACGAAGCACTCCACCAGCGCGTTCCGGACCGCCATCGCACCCGTCGAGTCGTCGGACATGGGACACCTCCCCCATCTAATGCTGGACACAGAATAGAAGCATCGGAACCGTTGGGGCAAGAGCTTGAAGCAAGTCAATTTCTGGAGTGGGCCGGGAGGCGGAGGTCAGGGTGCTGGCAAGGTGTCGGTGAGCCATCGCGCCACGCGGTCCACGGAGCCCCGGTGATGCTCCACGGCCAGGAGCGCCCTCTGGCCGCAGCCCTGGGCCAAGTCCTGGTCCGACAGGAAGGCCACCACCCGCCAGCCCAACTCGGAGGGGTTTTCAACCTGGAATCCGCCTCCGGAGGCGGAGAGGCGCTCCGTCTCCTCGCGAAAGTTCTGGGTGTGTGGCCCATACAGCACGGGTTTCCCCAAAAAGGCCGGCTCCAGGACGTTTTGGCCGCCCAGGGGAACCAGGCTCCCTCCGACAAAGGCGGCACGGCCCAGATCGTAGGCCGACCAGAGTTCGCCCACCGTATCCAGGACCAGCACGTCCCAATTTCGCCCCGGGTCTTGGGTCCATCTCGCCGCCGTCAGTCCTCGCGCACGGGCCAGTTCCACGCAGAGCGCCGCCCGGTTGAGGTGTCTGGGGGCCAGAACGAGACGGGCCGAAGGGAGGGTCTTGCGGACTTCGCAGTGGGCCCCGAGGACCAGGTCCTCCTCGCCTTCACGTACGGAACCGGCGACCCAGAGCGGGCCTTCGGGCAATTGCGCCGCGAGGGCCTCGCGGGCGGCGTCAAAATGGGCCGGGGGCGCCAGGTCGTACTTGAGGTTTCCCAGAACCCTCACTCGGCCTGGGTATGCACCCAGGAGCTTGAACCGGGCCCCGTGCTCCTCGTTCTGGGCCGCCACATGGGCATCTTTCAAGGCCTTCCCGAAGAGGTTCTTAAAGCGCATGGTCCTGCCGAAAGCGCGGTCGGAGAGCCGGGCGTTGACGATGAAGACCGGGATCCCCAGGGTTCTTGCCCCCTTGAAAAGCACCGGCCAGAGTTCCGTTTCCACCAGGACCAGAGCGCGCGGCTTGAGCGCCGCAAAGGCACGCCGGACGCACCCGGGCAGGTCGAGCGGAAAGGCGGCGGGTGTCAGGTCGCCGGGGCCTTCACTGGAAGCCAGGCCGAGGCCCGCGGCCGTCGTGGAGGTCAGCGCCACGGGAACGCCCAGCTCCCTCAGCCGGGCGGCGAGACGGAGGGCGATGCGGACCTCTCCCACGGAAACCGCCTGGATCCAGACGGGTTCGTCCTTCCGGACCGGCAGGCCCCCGAGGCGCTCCCGAAGGCGGCAGGCCCCACGCTGCTTGAGCGCGAGCGCCAGCAGCCATAGGGGCGACAGCACCAGGGTCAAGATCCTATAGAGCCACCACACGGACACTCCTACTTGGCGGCGATCTGGCCAGGGAGATCTTCGCCGATGACATTTAAGGCCCATACGGCAGAAAAAATCAAAGCGCCCGGCACGAGAGCCAGGTGAGGGGCCTCCAGCAGAACATCGCAGCCCGCCGCGAGCATCTCTCCCCAGGAAGGCTGGGGCGGTTGCACGCCGAGGCCCAGAAACGAGAGTCCCGCCTCGGAGAGCAGCACGCCTGCGGCTCCGGCCGCGGCCTGGGCGGCCAGGACGGGCACGGCCTGGGGCAGGAGGTGCCGCCAGACGATGTGGAGGGTGCCCGCGCCCGAGGCGCGGCTGGCGGTGACGAACTCCCGCTCGCGCAGGCTCAGCGCCAGGGAGCGCGCCACCCGTGCGTAGCCCACCCACGCGGTGCAGGACAGCGCCAGGACGAGCGGCGCAAAGCCCCGCCCCACATAGGCCACGAGGGTGATGGCCAGCAGGATGCCCGGGAGGGCCAGGAGGATGTCCACCAGCCTTCCGGTGACCAGGTCCGCCAGGCCACCCAAGTACCCGGAAAGCAGGCCGACGCCGGTGCCGACCACGAGCGCCAGCGCGAGGCTCAGGGCGGTCACCGACAGGGACACCCTCCCCCCAAAAAGGATCCGGGACAGGACGTCCCGGCCCAGGTCATCCGTTCCCAGCGGGTGTCGCCACGAAGGGCCCTCCAGGCGGGTGGAGAGGTTGGTGGCGGCATAGGGCGCGGGAGCCAGGAGAGGGGCGAGCAAGGCGCACGCCGTCCACAAGGCCAGAAAGCCCCAGGCCAGCCGCGTCCGCGCCACCTCATTCATAGCGCACCCTCGGGTCGGCCCACGCGTAGAGCAGGTCGGCGGCGAGGCTCGACAGGAGGGCCACCAGCGCAAAGGCGAGGACGGCGCCTTGGACCACGGGATAATCCCTGCTCTTGATGGCCGTCACCACGAGCGTCCCCATGCCCGGCCAGCGGAAGATACGCTCCGCCAGAATGGCCCCCGTCAGCACGGCCCCGGCTTGAAGACCCAGAACCGTGAGGGGAGGCAGGAGCGCGTTGGGCAGGGCGTGGGCGCGGAAGACCCGGCCGTCGCTCAGGCCCTTCATCCGGGCCGTCTGGAGGTAATCCTTGCCCGACTCCGTCAGGAGCGAAGCGCGCAGGACCCGTGTCATGACCGCCGCCAGAGGTACCGCCAGGGTGACGGCGGGGAGGATCAGGCTCCCTGGCTCGTCGGCGCCCGACACGGGGAGCACCGGCCAGAGGACCGCAAACGCCAGCAAGAGAAGCGGACCGAGAAAGAAGGACGGGAGGGAGAGGCCCGCGGTCGTAAAGGTCCTCACGGCGCGGTCCGCCCGTCCGCCCGGGCGGAGGGCTGCGGCCAGTCCCATGGGAAGCGCCGCGCAGCAAGCCAGGGCCAGCGCCGCCAGCCCCAATTCTCCCGTGCGGGGGAAGGCCTCCGCCAGTTCTGTCGAAACGGGCCGGCCCGTCCGCAGGGAGACGCCGAACCGCCCCCGGGCCAGGTCGCCCAGGTAGCCGCCGTACTGGCCCAGCACGGGTTCGTCCAGGCGGAGGGCCTTTCGCAGCGAGGCCCGGGCTTCTGGCGCGGCGTTCTCCCCCAGCATGATATCTACGGGGTCGCCCGGCAGCGCGCGGCCCAGCAGGAAAACGAAGGTCAGGAGGCCCAGGAGCGTGGGGAAGAACAGGATCACCCGCCTGAAGAGATAACGCCGCATGAGGCCATTCTACATGACCTCTCCCCATGGACCACCGATTTGCGGTACCTTCAACGAATGGCGCGTTCGAGCGACGAGGCCTCCCGCTGTTTCAGGCACCCTACCGAGCCGGGCCGCCGGAGGTGCTACTTCTGTCACCGGCCTATCTGCGCCAAGTGCCAACTCCGAGCCGACGGCCACATTTACTGCTCCTCGCACTGCTCCGCAGCCCAGCGGCGCAGGGAGAGAATGAAGCGGCTCGGCGAGTGGAACCGCACGGCGCTGGCCGGGACCTGGTTTCGGGTCGCTCTCTTTTCCTCGCTCGCGGTCCTCGGGGCGGCGGCGGTCTGGCTGGCGTCCCACGCGGACCTCTTCATGGCGGGTCCCGAACCGGCGCACGCGACCTTCAAGAGGCCGAGGGAGCAGGGCCTGGACGCGGAGAAGGTCAACTGGGACGCCCCGGGGGCCGTGGTGATCGAGTCGCCCGCGCAGGGCTCGGTGGTCAGGCAAAACACCACCGTCGTCAGCGGAAAGGCGCCGGCGGAGGCCATGGTGGGGCTGTACGTCAACGGGGAAAAGGTGGACGTCCAGATGTGCTCGGGCGGGGGGTGGAGGTTCGAGCACGTTCCCCTCACGGCATCTCGGAACCTCGTCCAGGCCCGCTATTTCGACAACCGTGGAAACAGCTCCTATTCGCCCGCGGTGCTCGTGGAGCTGCAGACCTTGCCGGCGAGGGCCGTGCCCGCGCAGCCCGAACCTGCGGAGCAATACCCAGTCGACTTGGCGAATCTCACGCGGGAGCCCGCGGGACGGCGCGAGATTTTCCTCACATTCGACGGCGGCTCCACGGCGAACGCCACGGCGGCCATCCTGGACATTCTGAAACGCGAGGGCGTAAACGCCACGGTCTTCCTCACCGGCGAGTACATGCAGCGCTACCCGGACCTGACCCGCCGCATCGCCGCCGAGGGCCACGTGGTGGGGAACCATACCTTCAGCCACCCCCACCTCACCACGTACTCCTTCAACGCGCGACAGGCCACGCTGTCGGGTGTCACCCGGGATTTCCTGCAGGGCCAGCTCCAGCGGACGGCGGACATGTTCCAGCTCATCACGGGGAAGCCCATGTCTCGCCTCTGGCGGGCGCCCTTTGGAGAGTTCAACTCGCAGATTCTCTCCTGGGCGCAGGCCGCAGGGTACCGACATGTCTATTGGACGCCCCACCTGGACACGCTGGATTGGGTGGCCTCCCCGTCGGATCCGCTGTTCAAGACCCCTCAGCAGATTCTGAAGGGACTCTTGAAACGGGACGGCACAGACGCCCGCGGCCTGGACGGCGGCATCGTCCTCATGCACCTGGGGACCGAGCGCGAGTCGGGCATGGAGGCCGACCAGATCCTGCCCGATCTCATCCAGAGCCTTCGCGCCAGGGGGTACGGTTTCGGCACCCTGGACGACGCGGGGGGGAGTGAAAGGCAGTTGGGCAACAGGCAATAGACAATAGGCAGTAGGTAATAGGCAGAAAGCAGTAGGCTGTCAGACAAGGACGATTCCGGACGAGCCGGAATGACACATTCGATATTCGTGCAAAGCCGCCGCAACTTCATTCTGGGAGCGAAGCGAGTCCAGAATACCAACGGTTAACAGGCTGTTGAGATGTGGCAGCGGAAACGGGGAAAACGGGGTTTCCCAAATTGCGAGTGGGGAAGAAATCGGACGGGGTTATCTTCGCGTCTTGCGTAGTCGCGTCTCGCTCAATCGCCTCTTGCGTCTCGCTTGATCGCGTCTCTCTTAATCGCTTCTCGCGTCTTGCCCCCGCTACCGCCGCCGCCGTTTCTTGATCTTCTTGGGCTCGGGGTGTTCCACGACGGGTGGGGTCTCGCTCTCCTCCTCGTCCTCGAGGAGGCGTCCGGCGCGGCCGAGGCTGATGGGGTAGGTGCCGCCCACCTTCTTGCCGATGTGGATGATCTTGTTCTTCTGCCCCTCCGCCAGGAAGGCCTTGAATTGGGCGAACCCGAAGGTCTTCTCGTCGAAGGTGGGGCTGAGCTGGATCATCTTCTGCTTGAGGGTGGAGCTGTCCACCGTCCGGTCCTCGTCTTCGAGGAGCGCGATGGCACGGGTCAGGAGCGAGAAGGCCGTTTGGATGTCTTTGGGGTCAAGGTCCCGCACCTCGGCCCCGCCCAGGACCGCGGCGTGGCCCACGGCGATCTGGCCCAGGTTTTCGTAGGCCAGGTACTCGTTACAGTTCGCCATCACGACCGAGGAGGTGGTCTTGCGCATCCCCACGATGACCACCTTCTTGTTGTAGGCCTGAAGGCGCGAGATGAGGGGCAGGAAATCGCTGTCGCCTGAGACGACTGCAAAGACGTCGATGTGCCGGTTCGTGAGGCAGGCCTCCAGGGCGTCCACCGCGAGCTGGATGTCGGCGCCGTTCTTGTCTCCCCCCGCATGGATCGTGGGGCGTTCCACCAGGTCCACGCCGTGCTCCGCCAGGACCTTTCGGAACTGCGCGAACTTGGCCCAGTCGCCGTAGGCTTTCTTCAAAATGATGATGCCCCGCTCCCGCAGGGCGTCCAGGATGCGCTTGATGTCGAGTTGGCCGTTGTCGAAGTCGATGAAGAGCGCGATGCGCGGGGTATTGTCGTTGGAAGTCACTTGCACTGTTAGGGTTCCTCCTGGCCGCAATCATAGCCCCAGCAGGCCCGATGCGCAAGGAACCCCACTCCCGCTCGACAGGCGGTCGGAACTCGCGGAAGATCTTGAGGCCCGAGCTTCATCGAAACGCGCCCTTCACCCCGTCGCGCGACCCGGGAAGGCCGTCATTTCTTTGCCGCGCCCGCGGTGCTGATCCCCATCCAATGATAGGGAGGGCAGTATCCCGTCAGGCCAGTGACCATGGGGACCAGCCCCACCAGGCCCCAGAGAGTCTTGGGGCCCACGAAAACGATCGCCAAGAGCCCGATTCCCACCAGACTTCGGACCGCCCGCTCCACCGGATGGATGTTGCACGTCATCGCTCACCTCCTCGCTTCAGTTAAACTAAGATGCAAGCCCAGATGTTCCGTTTCAGCCTGAAGGGGCCGGCATGAGATCTCCGCGTTACTCGAATCCTCGCTACCGCGCCGCCCTGGCCGAGCAGCAACGCCTCGGGGCCATGCGCCTGGACGCGCTCCTGCCCAAGGGCCTCCGCCTCGTGGCCGGCGCGGACTGCTCCTTCAACCGCTTCGGGAGCACCTTTTGGGGCGGCATCGTGGTGTGCGACGCAGAGAATGCCTTCCGCGTCGTGGACTCGGCGGTGGTCCGGATGGAGGTGGACTTCCCCTACATTCCGGGCCTCCTGGGTTTCCGCGAAGTGCCCGTTCTGTGCGCGGCCTTTGCGTCGCTGGACATGAGGCCCGAGGTGACCCTGGTGGACGCGCAGGGCACGGCCCACCCCAGACGCTTCGGCTCGGCGTCTCACCTGGGGGTCGAGCTGGGCATCCCCACCGTGGGGTGCGCCAAAAGCCTCCTGTGCGGGACCTTCGTCGAGCCCGGGGAGGGTCGGGGCTGTTGGTCCCCACTCGTGGACGCGGGAGACCCCATCGGAGCCGTATTGCGCACGAGGACCGGCGTGGCGCCGGTGTTCGTCTCCCCCGGGCATCTGAGTGATCTCCCTTCCTCCATGGACCTCGTCCTGCGCTGCGCCCCGCGCTACCGAATCCCCGAGCCCATCCGCATGGCGCATGAACTGGTCAACCGGGCACGGAAGGAGGGAATGGTGATCGGGTGATCAGGTGATCGAGTGATCGGGTGATCGGGTGGTCGGGTGGTCGGGTGGGTGGCCGATCTCTCATCCGACAACCCTCGTGACCTCGCTCGGGAACATACTCGCCATGCTTTCGTACTATACTCATACCTGATTCGGCTCCCGTCGTGACCGTCCGCAAGGCACCGGGAGCCTCACTCGAAGGAGCGTTCCCATGGGCAAATGGATCGGATTGGGCTGTCTGGGTGTCATCGTCATTGTCGTACTCTTCGTGGGCGCATTCGGTGTTTCCGCGTACAACTCCCTCGTGAAGCTGGACCAGGCCGTACAATCCCAGTGGGCGCAGGTGGAGAACGTCTACCAGCGTCGGGCGGACCTGGTACCCAACCTGGTAGAGACGGTGAAGGGCGCCGCGGCCTTCGAGAAGGACACCTTCACCGCCGTCACGGAAGCCCGCGCCAAGGTGGGTCAGGTCAACGCCGCGGGCATCGCCAACAACCCCGAGGCCTTCGCCAAGTTCCAGCAGGCGCAGGACGGACTTTCCTCGGCGCTTTCGCGCCTCCTCGTGACCGTGGAGAAGTACCCCGACCTCAAGGCCACGCAGAATTTCCGCGATCTCCAGGCCCAGCTCGAGGGGACGGAAAACCGAATTGCCGTAGAGCGCATGCGCTTCAACGAGACCGCACAGGCCTTCAACACCAAACGCATGAGCTTCCCCACCGTGATCATCGCCGGGTTCTTCGGGAGCCGGTTCAACGAGAAGCCCTACTTCAAAGCCCAAGCCGGTTCCGACGTCGCGCCCAAGGTCGATTTCGGCAAGTGAGGAAGCCTCACCACAGAGGCACAGAGGCACAGAGGAAGATAGGGAGAGCAGAGATAATCCATAGATGGAGCAGATGGCCAGGGGAAGGCGTCAGGGTTGCCAGGAAGACCATGCATTGACTGACCGTTCCCCTTGCCGCTTAGCTTTTCTTAAACCATAGCTTCTTCTTTTCTCTGTGTCTCTGCGCCTCTGTGGTGAATGGATTTATGCTTTTCTAAGGGATTGCACCTGATGCGGCTTCGGTTAGGACTATTGAGTGCGGTGCTTCTGCTGATCGGGCTGGCCTTCACGGCCGGCGCCGCCGAGGTGCCCATCCCGCCCGCCCCGACCCGCTGGGCCACGGACACGGCGGGATTTCTGTCGCCCGGTGCGCTGGCGGATCTCGACAGCCGGCTTGAAGCCTTCCAGCGCACCACGGGCCACCAGGTGCTCGTCTACATCGCTCCGACTACCGGGGACACGCCTACCGAAGACTGGACGGTGCGGGCATTCGCCGCGTGGAAGGTAGGAAGTAAGAGTCTGGACGACGGCCTCATCCTCTTCGTCTTCGCCCAAGACAAGAAGGTCCGAATCGAGGTGGGATACGGACTGGAGGGTGTGGTTCCCGATGCCATCGCCTCCCGGATCATCAGGGAGGTCATCGTCCCGCGCATCCAGGCCGGTGACCCGGACGGAGCCGTCACCGCGGGAGTCCAGGCCTTGCTTGGCGTCGTGGCGCCCCAGGCGGACGGCGCGCCCGGAGAGGACCCGTCCCAACGGCGGCTGCAGGAATCCACGGGACGCCTCACCTCGCAGGTTCAGAGCCTGAGCTTGGGGCAAAAGATCTTCTTCGGCTTGCTCCTCGTGGGATTCCTGATCCTCCTCGTCACGCATCCCGGCCTGGCCATTTACCTTCTGTTCAGCCTCCTGTCGGGGGGGCGGGGCGGCGGCGGTGGCGGCGGCGGATTTTCGGGCGGAGGTGGCAGTTCCGGTGGCGGCGGCGCCAGCGGATCGTGGTAAAGATAGTGAAAAGTGAAAAGTAAGAAGTGAGAGAGGCGACAAGGCGAAAAGCGAAGATGACCCGATCACTTGATCACCCGATCACCTGTCGAGAGTGACGATGATGCACCGAGCGAAACTGAGAAAATTGATTGACGCGGAGGCGGTGAAGGCGGCCATCGCGGAGGCGGAACGCCGGACCTCGGGCGAGATCCGCGTGTCGGTGTCCACCTTCTTCTGGGGCGACGTGCGCCGGACGGCGGAGAAGGCTTTCGCTCGGTTGGGAATGGACCGAACCGCCGAACGCAACGGCGTCCTCTTCTTCATCGTGCCGTCACGTAAGAAGTTCGTGGTCTTGGGCGACCGGGGGATTCACGACAAGGTCGGCCAGGAGTTTTGGGATGCCGTGGCGGCGGCCATCTCGGAGCGGTTTAGAAAGGGCGACTTCACGGGCGGCCTGGTGCACGGGATCACAGAGGCGGGCCGCCGGCTCGCGGAGCATTTCCCCAACCAGGGTCCGCGCGATGTCAACGAACTATCCGACGACGTGGACTTCGGTGGAAGCGACGGGGATTAGCAAGCTAAAAGCATTCACCACAGAGACACAGAGGCACAGAGAAGTATCCTAATAGTGCCTCTCTCAAAACCCCACATTAGGAGCCTATCCGTTAATAGAACTCAGCCGCGACCATGTCCTATTTGCGGATAGGCCCTAGGCCAAGAGGGCGACGAAACCACAAACGATCCCTCTGGCCCTGGGTGTCATGACTAGATGCATCTTCCGTCTTTCTCGTTGCCTCTGTGCCTCTGTGGTGAGCGGTTCTTGGTCCCCTACTTGGCGCTGGCCTCCTTGAACTCCTTGTCGATCATCTTGAAAACGCCTTCGAGCAGGTTGGGGTCGTCAAGGCTGATGCCCAGAAAATCCTTGAGGAGCGCCGAGGCCGGGCGATCGAAGCCGTTGGCCACCATGGCCGTGTACTTCGCCGGGAACCCCTGGGGATCGGCGAGGTAGTGCTGGTAATAGGTGAGCGCCAACAGCTGGGCCACCACGTAGTTGACGTAGTAGGTGGGCACGGTCCAGTAGTGGTGCTTGCGGATCCAGTGGACCTTGAGTTCGGGCGTCGTGTCGAAGAAATGGTCGTAGAGCTTGCCCGTGTCCACGCAGGCCTTGTCGAAGCCCTTCTCGTCCGTGATCTCGCCCTTGGCCACGCGGTCGTAGGCCACCATCTCGAACTTGGCGCGCCGCGCGAGTTCCCACAGTGCCATCTCGTCGTTCAACGCCGCCAGCTTCAGGGCGCGCAGGCGGGCGGGATCCTTCTCCGTCTTGAACAGGCGGTCCCGGACGAGCCACTCGTTGAATGTGGCAAAGGACTCGGTCATGTAGGCGGGGCCCTCCGCCAGCAGGAGCGAACCGCGGTAGTTGGCCACGAGGCGGTGGTGGATGGCGTGGCCCGACTCGTGCGCCATGGTCGCCACGTTGTCCAACATGCCCTGGTAGTTGTCCATGAAATAGCCGAAGTAGCCCTCGCAGAAGGCTCCTTGACCGCGATTGGGACCGCCCACGATATCCATGCGGCCGTTCTTGGGGTCGAGCAGGAGGCCCAGCTCCCGGCTGTATTCGGGGCCCAGGACCGCAAGGCTCTCGTTGACGAGGCGCACACCTTCGTCGGCGGTGAAGCGTGGGAGCTCGGCACCTTTGAGGGGGAGGTCCATATCCCAGATGGCCGCCTTGGCGATGCCGTAGTCCTTCTGGATCTGACCGGCGCGCCACGCCTGGTAATCGTCGTAGATGGGCCGGCGCATTTCGATCTGGCCGAAGAGGTTGTCCACCTGCGCACGGCTCAGGTATCTGCGGAAGAGCTGCTCGCTGAAATAGGTGTCGAAGCCCCTGAGCTTGGATTCCTCGTTGGAGGTTCTCATCTCCTGGAGCAGCGCGAAGCCCACCAGGTCCGAGATCTGTTCGAAGGTCCTGTAGGTGCCCTCGAAGGCCTTTTCGCGCACGGTCCGGTCGGGGTTCTCCATGAGGGCGGCAAAATTGCGGTAGACGTCCCTCTCTTTGCCCTCCACCGTCACCGTGGGGAAACTCGTGCGGTCGAAAGCCTTCTGAAAGAGCGCCGGCTGCCACGAGGTCAGGTCCGGGCCGAGCTTGGCCAAGAGCGCCTCCTGCGCCTCCGGGAGCATGTGGGGCCCCATGCGCGCCGCGTCCTCCATGAGAAACCGGTAGGGCGCGAGCTTGGGCTCGGCGGCCAGGAATCGGGCGAGCTGGTCCTGGGTGAGACCCTTCATCTCCGCGTCCACGAAGCTCGTGCGCGCGCCGTAGTCGGCGAGCATACGCTCGTAGGCGTCCAGCGGGCCACGGTCGTCCGTATGGGTGGCCTGGCGAAACTCGCCGTAAGCCCACAGCTTCACGGTGACGTCTGCGGCGTTTTTCCTGAGCTCGAAGACGGCGAGGAGGTCAGCGGGACTGGCCAGCACTTTCCCCCGGTAGGCCTCCACGGCTGTGGTGATGGACTGGACCTTCGCCACATCGGCGGCCCACGCGGCCTCGTCCGCGTACATTTTCTTCAGATCGAAGCGGTACAGAGCTTTTTGGCCGCCAGGCAGTGGATCGAACGCCGCGCCGTTCGCGGCCAGCGCCGGTGCGGCGAGACCGAGCATCAGAATTATCACGGCAAGCTTCATAGGCACCCTCCTCGTCAAGGAGGAAGCTTAACACGCGGTGAGAGGCTCCGGCGTCGGAGCGGGCAGGGGGAAGGAGCCCCTGCCGAAGAAGACGTGTCGCGCGAGCATCCGCCCGGGCGGGGTCCGGAGGAGGGCGTGGGCGAGCTCCATGGACCATGGCGCGCCGAAGGTCTCAAGGGTCCTTCTCATGAAGAGGCGCGAGGCGAAGCGGGCGCGAAACCGCTCACCGGAGTAGGGGAGGAGGGCGCTCGCATTCCCGGTTGCGAGAAACTCACGCACGCACGTCGCGGCATAGGCCGACAGGCGGAGGGCGGCGTCCAGCCCACCCGCGGTGAGCGGCGAGACGGCGCCCGCGGCATCTCCCACGAGGAGCCCTCGAGGGCATGCGATGCGTTTGAGGATGCCGCCCGCCGGGATGCGGCCGCCCCTTCGCTCCGCGGGCTCCCCCTCCGGCCGGAGGTGGACCGGCAGTCCGGCCTTGAAGACCTGAAGGGCCCGGTGGGGCTCGAAGCGACCCGCCACGCCTCCCGTGCCCAAGTGAACGGACTGGCCGTCGTCCACGATCCAGGCGATGTACCCCGGGGCCACCCGGGGGTCGAGGAAGCAGTGGAAGGTCGGCGCACCCGCCGAACGGCTCCCGTAGACCTCTTCGAGGCCGATGAGAAACCTCAGATTGGCATCGAGTCCCAGGTCTCGGGCGACGGGCGACGAAGCCCCGTCGGCGCCCACGAGAAACCGGGCCGAGATCTCTTCGCGGCGGCCCTCCCGTTCAAGGGCCGCGATCGTCCCGCCGCGCCCGGCCTGGCTGCCCAGGTAGGCAGAGCCCGGTCGCCAATGGACACCCGCCCGCAGGCATCGCTCCAGGTGCCTCTCGTAGAGCTTGGCCATGAGGCCCACGCGGAACTCGTCCCGCCCGCTTTCGACCTCGAGTTCGCGGCGGCTGGGCGCATAGAGGACGACGCGTCTCACGGGGGGTCCCAAACAATCTTCGGGAAGGGCGAAATCCTCCAAGGTCCTCCGGACGAAGATGCCCGTGGTCCGCACGCCGCGATCCAGCCGCTTCCGGCGATCCGCGAGGATGACGCTCAGGCCCATCCGGGAGAGGCCCCTCGCGCACTCCAGCCCCGCGAGGCCCGCGCCCACCACCAGGACATCACACCGCTCCATGTACGCCTCCCGACTTCCAATCTGCAAACTAGTTGTCAATACAAACTATGACAGCAAAAAAAGAGGAAATCACCGCTCCTTCATGGCCGACACAAGCGCCTCCATGTGAGCCAGGTATTTCTCCAGCGCGCGCCGCCCGCGGGCCGTGATCCGGAAGTCGGTTCGCGGGAGGCGGCCTTCGAAGGACTTCCGGCAGGCCAGGTGTCCCGCCTCCTCGAGCTTGCGGGCGTGGACGCTGAGGTTGCCCGCCGTGGCACCGAGCTGCGCCTTGAGTTCGTTGAACGAGAGAGAATCGCTCACGGCCAGCGCGCACAGGATCCCGAGGCGCAGGCGCTCGTGAATCAGAGTGTCCAGCTCCAGGGATTCGGCCGCGGGATTGCCGTGGAGGACCCCCTGCGGTCCGCGTTTGGAGGGGAATTCTCCGCCCGCAACGGATTCTTGGGCCCGCGCGTGCTTAGCCACCGTACCTCCTCGCGATGAGACATCCGCTGACCATGTGGAGTCCCCCGAAACCCGCGGCCATGAAGGCGTCGCCCCAGGCCTGCGGGCACAGGAAGGAGACCGCGCCCAGCAGCATGAAGACGAGGCCCGTTGCGGGAACGACGCGCACCGAGAAGGCTCCTCCCGTAACCACCGCCGCCCCGTAACAAAGCAGCCACACCCCGGGAAGAAGCCCCATCTCGTCCCGACCTGCAAGGACGGCGGTGAGCGCCGCCCCCACGGCGATGGGGGGGGCGAAACTCAGGGCGAATCGCCGCCCCGGCCCCCGCAGCAACGAATGCCCGGTGGACCTCGCCTTCATCAGGAGCGCCGCGCCGCCGGTGCCGAAAGCGAGGGCCGCGCACGCCAGCCAAGTCCCGAGCCAGGCCATGGGGATCGTTTGCCGGGAGGCGACCCACGCCGCCACGAGGGCCAAGGCGCCCATGAACACTCCGCCCCAACCCGGGACGGCGGTGAAGGACCCGCTCCGCTCCATGGCCCGCCGGATGTAACGGAGGTTCTCCTCGGCGCGCTCGTTCAGCGCCCGGGGAGGATCTTCGGGTTTCCCGCGGAAAGGCTTCAAGTCACCCATGGGCTGACTCTAATCGTCCTGGAATAGCTTGTCAAGTAGTTTGCGTTGCAAACCACAGGTCGTCCACCGCCAAGACGCTCCGACCGAGGTCCTCCTGAGAAGTCCTCAAAGCGCAGCGCATGAAGAGCCTGCCCTTGAACGGGATCTCAATCCCCTTCTCAGCAGGAACATCGCCCGAGACCCTACCGAAGGTCGCTCTGGCGGTGCCGTCAGGATGGCGGGTAGGAAGGTGCTGCCGTTGAACGCGCCCGCTATCAGAGGATGTTCTCTTCCTCACTTCGATCTCGGCAGGATTCCCGAGCCGATGATCCCCGTATTCTTGGGGTCGCCCTTCCCGGGGAAGGGGGCCACCGGGTCGGCCGCCTGCCACTGGTTGGGCGGGGCTTGATCGGGAGCAGCCGGGGAGCGCGGCGGAGCGACGGTCGGCGCCAGCCTCCGGGAGAGCCTCCAGCAGGAGGGCCTGGAAGTCGGACCGCGCCAACTCGGCGGCGATGGCCCTGGCTCCGCGTCCCGTGAGGCGCTCCAGCGTGCGGATCTCGGCCAGGACCAGCCATTCCTCACCCGTCCCCGCGAGTGCCTCCCGCGTTTGGTCGCTCATCAGGCCCCGGTACTCCTTCAGCAGGGCATCCACGGGAACACCGGCCTTTCGGGCGGCGCCTTCCCAGCTCTTTTCGGCAGTGTGCAGCCGCCAGCCTTCCTCGGGCGGCGGCCCGCCGCTCTTCCAGAGCAGGGCCGCCGCGGCCAAGTCCTCCGGGCGGTCTCCGGGCCAGACCTGCGAAACGCCAGAGGCATCAGAAGGAAGGGACCACGCCTTCGCCACGGCGCGGAATGCGAAGAGCACCTCAGGAGAGTTCGCGTCCGATTCGCCCTGGCCAAGGACTGGAAGGGCAAGGGCCGTGATGAGAAGGAAAAGAAAACGCGATGGCCGCATGGCTCCCTCCGACAAGAAGTGTAACAGGTCGAGGAGGAGAGAGTGGAAGGCGGAAGTTGGGAGGAGGAAAGTTGAGGGCGCCCCTCTTGATCACCGCATCGAGGCCGGGGTGCAAGGTACCGAAACTTCATCTTGGCTTCATCTTTGGCGTGGCATGCTCATGACGGCTCGATCTTGAGCCGACTCCACATCCGAGTCCATGCTTGGGCTGGATCGGAGGACTAGGCGTAGGCTAAGGCCTTCAGGTTCATGGAGTTTCGCTGATTCGTTGCAAGCTTAGGGGGTACTTCATGGATAAGCGTCGGAGCGGGGTAGTCCTAGTTTCGCTCTTGGCCGTCGCAGTGTGTTTGTCCAGCGCGCCTGTGGCCCAAACATGCCCCTCCGTCAGCTCGACGTGGTCCGTTGGAAGCCTTGGTCCGTTCGCGGCATCTGGGAATCATGTGTTCCTGGGGTGCGGTGCTGAGCTCATCGTGAGCGACGTATCCGATTCGTACAACCCCGTTGAAGAGAGTCGGTTCTGGCTACCCATTGCCCCATCGGTTATCGAAGTCGAGGGCAACCGACTCTATGCCGCCGGAGGCTCCAGCCTCTTGATCTATGACATCACCGATGCCGCACATCCCGAACCCTTGGGCCGATACGACGGACCTAGCGCCTTCACCCTCGGTGCGGTATCCGCCTCAATGGCTTATGTTGCTTCTGGAAATACCATTAGCATCCTCGATGCAAGCACGCCCTCCCTTCCTGCGCTTCGCGGGAGCCTAACCATGACGGGCAATGTGGATGTGGAAATTGTCGCGGCGCAAGGCGCACTTCTCTGCTCACATGTGTGGAACTCTACGACCACCAACGCCATCACGACCATAGATGTTTCCGATCCTGACCGCCCCCGCGTCCTTGGAGCACTTGGAATTCACGGCATGAGCCGCCTTGTATTATCAGGGCGATGGGGCTATTTGGCCGGCGGGGATGCCTTCTATGTTCTGGACCTCCAGAATCCTGCCCAACCCCTCGTTGCCGGCACCCTGGCCTTAGCTGGTGGTTCCGACCTGGTCGTGAGGGAGCCCTTCGCCTATTTGGCGGGAGGTCAGGCCCTAAGCATTGCTAGATGTGTCGAATCCGCAGGCCCCCGTTCAACTCGACTTCCTGCGGCTCACGAGATACACCTTCCACCTGCGGAGTGCCGGGGATGCACTGGCCGCCTCCGCTGATTTGGGGCTGTCAATGATCGACCTCTCGAATCCAGCCTCACCGAGCGAGGCGGGTCTCCTGCGCACACCCGATGAGGTCCAAACGGCGGTGGCTGCGGGAAACCTCGGACTATTGGGGGGGGTAAGGGGATACCTAACCATCCTTGACCTATCTGACGCGAGCTACCCCATCAGCCTCTACCAAGGGGCCATGCCCGAGGTGGCGGGAGTCCGCAAGATAGCCGTTTCCGGGGGGCTCGCCTACATCGCTCAGCGAGTGGGCAGGTTTGAGAATCATGGACATCGCTGACCCGATGCATCCTCAGCCACGCGGCCACTCCAGTTCACCTCATTACGCCATGGATGTTGCCGTCAGTGGATCGATGGCCTATGTGGCCGACAGTTCGTACGGGCTGCGGTCCTACAATGTGAGAGATCCTGACAACCCACGCGAGATAGGGGGCCTGCAAGTCCCCCTCGCGATAGAAAGTGGCTCTTTCGGGCAACACCGCCTATCTGGCGATTGGGAACCTGCACAGCCAGAGTTTTAAAGGTCTACAGCGTAGTCGATGTAACCGACCCAGCCCATCCCCGGCTTGTAGGCCAAACCGAAACGACAGACGTGAGGTCTTGCTGTCGTCCCTAATGGCCAGTACGCGTACTTCGCAGGCGATTTTTCTCTCTATGTGATCGATGTTAGCCGCCCCACTGCACCTCGGGTGGCGGCATCCTTCCCCTTCTGAGCATGCTGACCGACTTATCCCTTGTCGGAACGCTTCTCCTGCTTGCTACCCAGACCGACCTCATTGTTCTCGATGTAAGCCGGCCGACTGCTCCGCGAGAGAGGGGCCGCCTCTCCGCGTCCGTGGGGAGCCTGCTGTGGTCGGTCGCCTCTACGGACCGTTTCGCCATCGCATCGTTGAGCCCGTCGGGTCACTAGGTGGTGAGGCCCGATCGCGCCCGGTCTCAGGGAGGTTTCGTTGAAAAGGATTTTATCCCTCGTTTTCTCGCTGGGAGCCTGTGCGCTTGTGTTTCTCTTCGGCTACTCCCAGATCTCGCACCTCTGGGTCGAGTATGGCCACACATCTAGCAGGCTATTCCTGGTTGAATACCCCCTCGTATTTTCCATCGCGCTGCTCCTCTTCTTCCCGACGAGTAACAGTCAAGGAAAAGTAGCATGGAGCCTGCTGACTCCATTTGCCCCGATCTTGGGTCTGTATGTGCTTTTCGATCTGTTCTACTTGCACCTGAACCGCACGCCCAAAATCTCGGACCTCAAGAGTATTCCGGACCTCTTCCGAGTATCTCCGGTGATGGTGTTCAGCCTGGCAGGAATTGCGCTCGCAGCCTTTCTCCCTGTCCTACTCGCATTCTGGAGCTGGCTCCGTCAGGCCACCGCGAGGGATGTCGCCGGGGTGCTGGCCGCGATTCATCAACCGTTTGAAGCAGAATGGATACAGGGCGGTGGCGACGATCGGCGCCAGTGCGAAGTTCTTCAATTCAAAGAACGCCTATAAGAGCATCGGTTTTGACGAGATCCATTTCATAGATGACGATCCATACTTCTCCAGCGCTCCAGGTGACACAACCATCTTCGATGGCGATCTTCTCGATGCCGATGCCGAGAGGCTGGAGCGGCGGTGGCTGACAAGGGACAATGGCCATCCAGTCGTGAACTATGTGCTCGGATTCTACGGGCACTGCCCCATCGGCAAGGACTCGAACAAAGAGAGGCCAGATGCCATCCCTCTGAAAAGCGAGATCGCGGAAGTCGGCTATATGGCCAATCAATTCTATTACAGGACCAAGGCCGTAGCGCGTTTTCTAGACAGGCTTTCGAAAATCGATCCCGACAGCGTGGTCCTGGTCATCAGCGACCACCTGCCGTTTCCACCGGCATCCGCCATTCAGTACGACGGCGATAAGAGAGATAACATCGCCATACTTCTCGATCGGTTCAAGCCTATGGACGTGTCCGGGAAGCACTATTACGAGATTCCACATGTGCTATGGAAATTGTTGGGCAACGACCCTGATCCGCTCCATATCGACGCTGCTTCCCCGCAAGCGCTGGAGAACCTCAATTGCGTACTGATGATGGAAGGGATGGGGTTGGGACCCCGTGAAGCTCGAACGAGTCTTGAGATCGCTTCATCCCCGGCTCGACACCGATGAACACCCGCGCGCGCACCCATCGTTCCTAGGGAAGCCTTGCCCGCTGGGGTCGGGGGCTTGGGTGACGATCATCATGCCCGGAAACCCTGGCAGTCCAGGGATAAGCTCGAGTTGAGGTAAACTTCAAGGGAGCATTTCGCTAGGCGGTTCCCGTGAGAAGGAGATGGGCATGGAAAGGCAAGACTGGCCCGACCGGTTTGAGCGCCCGCAAGCCTGAAAGCAAGATGCGAGCCCTGATCGTCGAGGATGAGAGCCGGATCGCGCAGAAACCTCCAGCGCGCGCTGGAGACGCTCCCGTCCTTCGCGGCGGACGTTCTTGGCGACGGTCTGGAAGCGTGGGAGCGCCTGAGTTCGGGCGAGCCCTACGACCTGCTGCTCCTGGACCGGATGCTGCCGGGCATGGACGGCCTGGACCTCCTGAAGCGCCTGCGGGAGTCGGGGAGCCGCGTCCCGGTGCTGATCCTCACGGCCCTGGGAACGAAGGAGGACATCGTCCAGGGTCTGGACTACGGCTGCGACGACTACCTCGTCAAGCCCTACGACACGGGGGAACTGCTCGCCCGATGCAAGGCGTTGGTCCGGCGCAGTCAGGAGCATCCCGCCCCGGTGTTGCAGGTGGCCGACCTGTGCGTGGATACGCGCACCCACGCGGTCATGAGGGGCGCGAGGGCCATGGAGCTTCCGGCGTTCGAGTATCGCTTGCTCGAATACCTCGCCTTCAGACCGGGCGCCGTGGTTTCCAAGGCCGAACTGCTCGAGCACCTCTATGATTACAACTGGGAGAAGTTCTCCAACGTCGTCGAGCACTACGTCTGGTCCCTGAGGAGCAAGCTCGAGGCGAAGGGGGAAGCGCGCCTCCTCCACACGGTGCGGGGCGTGGGCTATTGTCTTTCCGAAAGACCCGAGCCGTGACCCACCGCTCGCCGACGCTTTTCCTGCGCCTCCTACTCCTGACCCTGCCCGTGGAGGCGGTCATCCTCGCGCTCTTCGGGGTCTGGCTCGTGCGCGGGATAGAGCGCCGGGAGAAGACCTCTCTGGACCAGGGACTGAGGATTCAGAGCCGGGAACTGCTCGCCCACGGCGTTCTCGATGCGGGGCGCAGACTGCGGGTGGACACCAGCCTCATCCAAGTCCCTCCCGGTACGAGCGGGTGCCTTCTGGACGCCAAGGGCGCGATCCTCTGGGAATTTCCCCAGGGATGGTTCGAAGAGAGCGGTTTGCGGCCCTACTCCATGGAGGACCTGGAGATCGTCAAGGAGCATCGCGGTGCGGGGTGCCGAGTGCAGGGTCCTCGACGCGGCGAAGCGGGTCAGGAACCCCGAGGATACGGACTTTGCCACGGGTCCGCTCATCGAAGTGTTGCTCGTGCAGCCCCTTGCTGGACTCGAACAGTCCAACTGGGAGTTTCGCCAGAAGGCCACCGCCACTGGAGTCGTCCTCCTGGTGCTCACGGGCTTCTTGCTCTGGGCGAGCATCAGGGCGGGGCTCAGCCCGGTGCGCGCGATGATGTGGCGGCTTCAGGATGTCCCCGGACCTGCGGGGACCGAGCGCCTTGATGAATCGCTGGTGCTGAGTGAGTTGCGCCCCCTGGCGGCGGAGATCAATGGTCTCCTGGACCGCTTGTGGGGACTGGTCCAACTGGAGCGGCGCTTCACGGCCGAGGCGGCCCACGAACTGAGGACCCCCCTCACCCTCGTCAAGGGCACTCTCCAGACAGCCCTTCTGACGGCCAGAAGCCCGCAGGACCACGCGAGGGCTTTGCAGGAGGCCCTCGAAGACCTCCAGCGCCTGGAGACGACGGCGGAATCGCTCCTGACTCTCGCGCGTACAGACGCCCTGTTTGCAGGCAAGCTCCCACCCTTCGAGGAGGTTCTCTTGCACGACCTCCTCCGCGCCGTGGCGGAGCGGTTCTCGCCCCTCGCCGCGCAGAGGAACTTGCATATCATGCTCGACCTCAAACCGAGCGTGATCCAGGGCGACCATGGCGCGCTCGATCGCCTCTTCGTCAGCCTATTGGACAACGCGGTCAAGTATGCCAAGCCCGGGGGGACGATGACCCTCCGTTGCGATCCCGAGGGTGCAACGGTCGTGGCCGCCGTGGAGGACACGGGACCGGCCATTCCGAATGGGGAGCGGTCTCACCTCTTCGAGCAGTTCTTCCGGGGATCCTCGGGCCGCGCATCCAGGGTTCAGGGTGGAGGGCTCGGGCTCTCCATCGCCTTGTCCATGGCGCGGCTGCACGGCGCCGAACTCACCTACGAACCGTGCCGCCCCCGACGGCAACCGCTTCGTCGTGAGGTTCCCCGTGCCGCCGGCCGATTGACGACCATCCTCGGTAAGCCACCGCCGTGCAGGCATCCCGCCGTTTCTGCCCAGACCACCCTGGGCGGCCGCGGGGGGCCGCCCCTACGAAAAGCTGCGGCGCCAGATCGGCGCCGTAGGGGAGGGGCATCTCTCGCGCGTTCCGCGGGCAAAGCCCGGCAGAACGCTCTGCTGCGCTTCGCGGGCGCCCTCCCGTCCGGTCCTCGTGCCCCTTCCCAACCGTCGCAACATCCTGTATCATCATCACTTCCGGTTTCAATCCGGATGTTCCCAGGAGGAAAGCACCATGGCGAAAGAACGCGACGAAAAGGCCATCACGACCCGGAGCGAAGATTACAGCCAGTGGTACCAGGACATCGTCCTGCGCGCCGAGATGGCGGACTATTCGCCGGTGAAGGGCTGCATGGTGATCCGCCCCAACGGCTACGCCATCTGGGAGAACATGCAGAAGGCCCTCGACGGAATGTTCAAGGCGACGGGCCACGTGAACGCGTACTTCCCGCTCTTCATCCCCATGTCGTTCCTCTCCAAGGAGGCGGAGCACGTGGAGGGGTTCGCCAAGGAGTGCGCCGTGGTCACGCACCACCGCCTGGGCGCGGCCCCCGAGGGCGGCGTGCGCCCCGATCCCGACAGCGAGCTGGAGGAGCCCCTCGTCATCCGGCCCACGTCCGAAACCGTCATCTACGCCATGTACTCCAAGTGGATCAAGAGCTACCGGGACCTGCCGCTCCTGCTCAACCAGTGGGCCAACGTGGTCCGGTGGGAGATGCGGACGCGCCTGTTCCTCCGAACCACCGAGTTCCTCTGGCAGGAGGGCCACACGGCCCACGCCACCCACGAGGAGTCCTGGGAAGAGGTCGTCAAGATCCTCGAGATCTACCGCCGCTTCGCCGAGGAGTGGATGGCCGTGCCCGTCCTCACGGGCGTGAAAACCGACGCCGAGAAGTTCGCCGGGGCGCTTCAGACCACCTGCATCGAGGCCATGATGCAGGACGGCAAGGCCCTCCAGGCGGGCACGAGCCACGACCTGGGGCAGAACTTCGCCAAGGCCTTCGACGTGAAATTCCAGGACGAGACGGGCGGCTGGCAGCACTGCTGGCAGACGAGCTGGGGCGTCTCCACGCGCCTCATCGGCGCCCTCATCATGGTGCACAGCGACGACCAGGGCCTCGTGATCCCGCCCAAGCTGGCCGCCACGCACGCCGTCATCGTGCCCATCTACCGCGACGAGGCGGGGAAAACCAAAGTTCTGGAAGTGGCCCGCCAACTCAAGGAACGCCTGGTGGCGTCGGGCCTGGGCGTGGTCCTGGACGACCGGGACACGGTCTCCCCGGGTTTCAAGTACAACGAGTGGGAGCTCAAGGGCGTGCCGGTGCGGCTGGAGATCGGCCCCCGCGACGTGGAGCAGGGCGTCTGCGTGGCCGTGCCCCGCGTGCCCACCCGCGATCTGAGGGAAGGGGAGAGGCGACAGAAAGAAACCATCGCCCTGGACGGTGCCCCCGAGCACCTCAAGGCGCTTCTGGATGATCTTCAGCGGGCGCTGTTCCAGCGCGCCCTCAAATTCCGCGAGGAGCACACCTTGACCATCGACGACTACGCGCAGTTCCAGGCCGACATCGAGAAGGGCGGCTTCTTCTGGGCCCACTGGTGCGGCTCCGCCGCCTGCGAAACGAAGGTCAAGGACGAGACCAAGGCCACCATCCGCTGCGTGCCCTTCGACGCCAAGAAGGACCCGGGCCAGTGCATGGTCTGCGGCGCACCGAGCGAACAGCGCGTGGTCTGGGCGCGGGCGTACTGAGGACGGTAGGGCCGTAGGAGGCCTCTCCCGAGGCCGATCCCGTTCCACCCCGAGTATCCCCCGCTCCTGGGAGTTGTTCATAAAATGAAAAAGATCGCGCTCGGGAGAGCGCTCCTACACGGAGAACCATGATGGCCCTCGAAACCTCGAAACTCCCCCGCCTCCGCCTCCAGAAGGGCCGCGAAAAGCGCGTCCGGTCGGGGCATCCCTGGATCTTCTCCAACGAGCTTCAGGAGGTGCCGCCCCTGGCGCCCGGGATCATCGTGGCGGTGGACGGCCCCGGCGGCGAGCCCATGGGCCTGGGGTACTACAACCCGCACACGCTCATCGCCGTTCGGTGGCTCCAGCGGGGCGGCGACGAGCTGCCCGAACGCTGGGTCGAAGAGCGCATCGAGCGAGCCGTCGAGCGCCGCCAAGCCCTGTACTCCGGCGAGGATTGCGCGCGTTTGGTCTTCGGCGAAGCCGACGAATTGCCGGGCCTGGTGGCGGACCGCTACGGCTCCTCCCTCTCGATCCAGGTCCTCACGGCGGGGATGGAGCTACTGCGGCCGCGGGTGGAAGAGACCCTGCGGTCGCTCGTGCAGCCCGAAGTCCTCGTGCGCCGGGACGACAGCCCCATGCGGGAGATGGAGGGCCTGCCCCGCTCCGTGCAGGTGGTCCCCGAGGGCGCGCGCGCCGAAGCGCCCGTGGATTACCTGGGGCTCAAGCTCTACGTGCCCCTGGAGGAGGGCCAGAAGACGGGCCTGTTTCTGGACCAGCGCGAGAATGTGAAGCGCTTCGTGTCCCTCCTCTCCCCAGGCGCGGTGGTTCTGGACAACTTCTGCTACCAGGGCGTGTGGGGCATGGCGGCCCTCAAGGCCGGCGCGGCGGCGTGCGATTTCGTGGACGCGTCCATGACCGCCTGCGAGCGCGTGGAAGCGGCCCTGAGGGCCAACGGGCTGCGCTCCAGCACGGTCCACAACGGCGACGCCTTCGACGTGCTCACCGGGCTCCGGCGCGACGGGAGGCGGTTCGACGCGGTGGTGTGCGATCCGCCCGCCTTCGCCAAATCCAAGAAGCACCTGAGCGAGGCGCTCAAGGCCTACCAGCGCCTCAACGAGCTGGCCATGGGGCTCGTGAAGCCCGGCGGGCTCCTGGTCTCCTGTTCGTGCTCCTACCATGTCTCCCGAGAAGATTTTCGCGAGGTCCTCCGAGCGGCGGCCGTCCGGTCCCGCCGCGAGGCCCAGCTCCTGGACTTCCACGGCGCGGCGCCCGACCACCCGGTGGTGCTGAGCTTCCCCGAGGGGGACTACCTCAAGGCGGCGTTCCTGAGGGTGGCGTAGGGAAGCCTCGGGGACGAGATGAGCGAGATGAGGCATCAGGTGATACGGGGAAGAAGAGAATCTCTCAGGATTGACGGGAGTACTTCCCTCATCTCGGAATGGTCTCATCAGCTACATGAACTCAATAGTTTTCAGCCCGATGCGCGTCTGCTGTCCCCGGTCCACTGTTCCAGCAAGAACGTCTCGCAGTCGCCCGCTGGCATCGGCCGGCTCACCAGATACCCCTGGATCATGTCGCAGCCCATCCGCTCGAGGGCCTTGCGCTGCGGCGCCGTCTCCACGCCCTCCGCGACTGACCTTCAGGCCCGAGGCCGTGTGCCAGGAGGACGATGGACCCCGCGATGGCGGCGCTCTTCTCGTCGCGGCCGAGAGTGCGCACGAAGGACCGGTCCATCTTGAGGGTGTCCACGGCAGAGGCTCTGGAGCGTTCCCAGCGAGGAGTACCCCGTGCCGAAGTCGTCGATGGCGACCTCGACCCCGATCCGCTGGAGGGACCGGAGAATCTCGCGGCTCGAATCGGGGTCCTGCATGGCGATGGTCTCGGTGATCTCGAGCTCGAGGGAGCTCGGCTTTGAGACCGGACTCCTTCAGGACGTGGGTCACGCGGGTCACCAGGTCGGGGTTCTGGAAGGGTTTGGCGGACAGGTTCACGGACACGGCGAGCGGCTGACCCGAGACGGACTGCCAGTAGCGCGCGCGAGTGGAGGCCGCCAGGAGGACCCAGAGGTCCAGCGCGTCGGCGATGCCCGAGGCCTCGGCCATGTGCAGGAACTCGTTGGGACCCAGGAGGCCGCGCTCGGGATGATGCCAGCGCAGGAGGGCCTCGAGTCCCACTATCGAGTCCCTTCTCGAGCAGACACGATGGGCTGGTAGTAGAGGGTGAACTCGTCGTTGGTCATGGCCTTGCGAAGGTCGCTCTCCAGGTGCAGCCGCTCCACGGCCATCGAATCCATCCCCGGTGCGAACACCTCGACGGCGCCGCCGCACCTCTCGGACGCCTTGGAGAGGGCGACCCCCGCCCTCTTCATGAGCTGGGCCGGATTGGCGCCGGCCTCGGGTGAGATGCAGACGCCGAGACTGGCCGAGGCGACCACTTCCTCGCCCATGAGGACGAACGGCGCCTGGAGGGACTCCTGCAGCTGGCGGGCCGTCTCGAGGACGCTGTCCCTCGACCTCCGGTTCGGGAGGAGCACCGCGAACTCGTCGCCGCCGAGACGGGCCAGAGTGTCCTCCGGCCGAACCACGCTCCGCAGCCTGTGGGCGACGGACCATAGGAGCGCGTCGCCGACGCTCTGCCCGAGGGAGTCGTTGATCACCTTGAAACGGTCGAGGTCCAGACACATGAGCGCCGTGAGGCCGCCCGAGCCGCGTGCCTTGGCCAGGGCCAGCGGGAGGCGCTCCATGAGGAGTTCCCGGTTGGGCAGGCCCGTGAGCGCGTCGTAGTAGGCGAGGCGCTCCACCTGCTGCGAGGTCTTGAGGGCCCTCGCCCGTTCGCTTTCCAGGAGCCACATCACGACGCCCAGCCCCATGAGGTACTGGAGCAGGATGCTCAGATAGGGCAGGTAGGTCACGTAGGTGGGCTGCACGTGCAGGAGAGAGATGATGAGGTGCGACGCGGCGTTGTGGAAGCTGATGACCCCCAGGAGGGCCAGCGCCGCGGCCGAGACGGCCCGCCCGACGAAGCGTTGGCTCCTCCATCCCCTCATGACCCACACGGCGGCGACCACGTTGGCCACCCCGGCGAAGGCGAGGCGCAACAGAAGGGGGATCTCGGGCATCCTCACGACGAGCGAA
The DNA here is from genome assembly GCA_963772255.1 of uncultured Acidobacteriota bacterium. Lineage (GTDB taxonomy): Bacteria > Acidobacteriota > UBA4820 > UBA4820 > DSQY01 > JAKAJA01. The sequence goes on along the minus strand of CAVYWK010000028.1, from coordinate 2,005 downwards.
AAAAGGAGGCCCGAGAGGACCGCCGCGAGCGGGATCACCCAGAGGGCCCACCGCACGGCCCTTCGGGAGGAGAGGCGCACCCCGCCCGACTCCCATGCCCCCGACAGCAGCCAGACGAGTTGCCAGTAGCCCGCCACCAGGGAGACGTAGGTCACGACCTGCCGGGACGGATGGGTGAAGGGAAAGTCCCTCATGATCGCGATGGCGACGGCGCCGCCCGCAAAGGCCAAGGAGCCCGCCCACGCGCTCCACACCCAATCCAGGAGGTAGCGATGGCGGTAAAAACGGTGGAGGACGAGGAACATCAGAGACAGGAGCACCGCTCCCGCCGCCTGGGCTATATAGGCTGAGAAGATCAGCACCGCCGAAGGTTTCATAGGACCACGCCTTACTTCTAACTTAAGGGAAACCCCCGAACTTTACAAGGCGTGGTCCGGTCCCAAATTCCGCGATGGGCTCTGGCGGTGCGGGCTGAGGGTGTTTTAGGACAGGAGCTTGATCTCCACGACCCGCGCACCCGGTAGGTGCCTGGGGACGCCTTCGAGTTTGGTGCCTTTGGGGCGGAAAGCCCCAAGGGTGGGATGGGGTCCCAACGGGCTTTGCCCGTGGGGCGGGGAGGGCCCCGAAGGGCGACAGAGCGCCCCAACGAGCTTTGCCCGTGGGGCGGGGAGGGCCCCGAAGGGCAACGAGCGCCCCAACGAGCTTTGCCCGTGGGGCGGGGAGGGAATGGGCCCTCCCCGCCTCGGAGGCCGGGCGGAATACACCGAAACCACTCCTTTTTCGGAGGCAGAGGATTCAATCGCGGAATTAGGTCTTGCCTCAGCCATCCGTCTGAGCCAGAAGGCCCGTCGCTACGGGGAGCAGGGGAGGGCTCCCCAACGGGTTTCCCCGAGTGCGTTCTCTGAGATGGGGAAGAGCGCCATGACCTATGGAGAGCGGACGCAGTCGGATGGGTCCACAAGAAGAGGGCCTCTCGGCTCCGCCCTTCCTGCTACAATTCTCCGCGAGTGTCGGGAAACCTGCCGCCGTCCTTACTTCCATCGACCGGCATCTCCCGAATCGCGATCGGCGTCGAAGAACGGGCCGACCATGAACAGGGGGCCGGCGATCAGGGGTTGATGTTCGGGTATGCCTGCAGCGAGACTCCCCAGACTGATGCCCATGCCCATCCTGTTTGCCCACCGCCTGACGGCCCGTTTGGCCGAGGTGCAGAAAAGACGGCCGCCTGGCGTTTCTGCGTCCCGACGGCAAGACCCGGGTGACCGGTGCGGCATATGATAACGGCATGCCCACAAGTGTCCACGCCGTCGTGATCGCGGCCCAGCATGGCCCCGATGTGCAAATCTGAAGAATCTGAAAGAAGCCATCGTTGAGGAAGTGATCAAAAAGACGATCCCGAACCATCTGCTGGTGGACACCCAATTCCTGGTGAACACCACCGGCCGGTTTGTCGTGGGCGGCCCGCTGGCGGACTGCGGCATCACCGGCCGGAAGATCATCGTGGACACCTACGGCGGCCGGGGCTATCACGGCGGCGGCGCCTTCTCGGCAAAGACCCCACCAAGGTCGACCGCACCACATCTTACATGCTCCGTCATGTGGCCAAGAACGTGGTGGCCGCCGGGTCTGGCCAAGCGCTGCGAAGTCCAGGTGGCCTACTCCATCGGCCTGCCCGACCCGCTGTCCATCATGGTTTATACCTACGGCACCGCAGTCGATCCCCGAGGACAAGCTCCTGGAGCTACCATCAAGTCCACCTTCAGCTTCAAGACCGGCCGCTATGATCCAGTATCTGGAGCTCCAGCGCCCCATCTTCAAGAAGGCCGCGGCTTCTGGTTGATTTCGGCCGTACCGATCCAGACTTCACCTGGGAATATATCAGCAAAATTGATGCGCTGCGGGAAACGGCCGGGCTTAAAGGCCCCTCTCCTGTCTGCACCTGCCAGCCGATCCCTGCCAAAGCTAAAGCTAAATGAGGACTTCCATGAATTACGATGTCAAAGAT
>CAVYWK010000027.1:0-12559 GCA_963772255.1 uncultured Acidobacteriota bacterium | reverse complement strand
GCGAGGACGAGAGAACCCATTACGGACCTCACTCCCTTCGGGTCCCGGGCGCACCGACCCCTTCGATAGTCCCCGCAGGGTGTGCCCACCCCCGAGCGCATCGGTGATTTTGGAGGAGTGGCATGAAGCGAGGGGACAAGGTTGCGCTGGTCTGTGTGACCAGCCTGGCACTTCTCTGCGTGGCTGTCGGCATCCTCTACTTCACCGGATGGTTTTCAATCCTTAAGAATGTGGCCCTTCTCGGCGGCCGGGAAGCTCCGTGGCGGTCCTCGCCAAACGGACGCCCTTCACCCCGCCGGTCAGCGGGTGTGTGGACGAGGAGCGACTCAAGGCGTTGCTGGAGGTCTGCTGCAGGATCAAGCCCTTGGGGGACAGGATCGACGCCTGGGAAGACGCCAGCGCAGCCGAAAAGCCTCATGGGAAAGGAGTTTTCAAGGGGAAGGCCGCGGGACTCGTGGGCGACTACCTCGCGAGTTCGAAGGGGCGCTGGAGGCCCAAAGGATGGGACCCGCCGAGTTCAGTTGGATAGTTGACCGCATGGCCCGCGCTTCGAAACGGACGCGCTCGCCAGATCCCGCCGACGAATCGGATCGCATTCTCTTCGTCAAGTACGAGGAGCGCCTCCGTGCCTGCGCCCTCGGCCTGCACGCCCTCGAAATCGCCACGGGTTTTGCGAACTAGGCCCGCGCGTGCAAACTCCGGCGAGCGGAGCCTCAGCCTGTCAGGTGGACCTCTGCCACCCTCGCTTCGTCCTGTTCCTAGTCCGCCTGCCAATCACTCGGGTATCTTCAGCTTCTGCCCCACTTTGATGCGGTTCAGATCGGACAACTGGTCCCGGTTCGCCTCGAAAATCTTCATATAGAGGGAGGCCTTTCCGTAGTAATGCTGTGAGATACCGCTTAGGGTATCTCCGGGAACCACCTCGTGGACGCGCGCCTGGACGGCGGGAGGCGCCGCGGCAACCGGGGCCGCTGGGGCGGCCTGGGCCACCGTGATCAGGTTGAGCGTGTTCTCGGTCTCCACGAGGGCATTGAATTCGCGCATGACGCGCTTCTTCACGTCCAGGGTTGGAGCCTCCCCGTGGAGGGTCACCACCTTGCCCTCGATGTCCGCCCTGAACCCTTTCAGATGAAGGCCCATGGCGTTGATCCCGGCGATGGCTTCCTGCACCTTCTCCTCGAACGACTTTCCTAGCAGGCCCATGATCTCCTCCCTGAAATATGGCGATAGAATCTCACGGCGCCCGGCAGCGGCGCTTATCCTCGACCCTCCATCCAGCTATCGAGGCATCAGATCGAGCCGCAAGCCATGGATGGCCGCGAGCAGCCGATGGCCTTCTGCCCTGTCAGGGGACTCGGGACGCTTGACAACAGGCCAGGGCTTTTCAAGACCACGAAGGTTCTGCGTACTTCGGAGGGTTAGAGAATCGTTGACACGGGGATTTAACCTTTTTATAGTCTGCTCAGCTAGATACCATTTCTCCCGACCATGATGTTCATCAGGGGGAGCATTCAGGCAGGCAGCCAGCCTTGGCGGAAGGGAGTCGAGCGCTGCTTGCCCGTTTTCTCTCCACCCTCGAAGGGTGGATTGCGAAGCCCGTAGTTAGGGAAAAGCCTCGGGAGGGGGTGTGCCGACCATGAGTCGTGCGCGGTTCTTCCGGCCCCTATCCTCTCATGTCCTACCTGGATTGCAGAAACTCTTTCCGAGGAGCCGGACGTGGATGTGAACCACCCACCGACGTTTGCTCTGCTTGCCGGCGCCTTGAATGATTCATTGTGCCTCCTCCTCGGGGGGCTCAATCGGGCCTTTAGTTCTGCAGTATCCATCCCACCGCGAGTCTGGGGGAGGAGAAGATGAAGAGACTGGGGAAATCCAGGAAGTCGCCATGGCCGCAATGGATGACCACGATCGTCTTGGCTGGCCTTCTCTGGAGCCCCGCGACATGGGCCCAGGGGGGCGCCGCCGCACCGCCGCCGGCTCGCCACGATGATCGAAGGGGAGCCGTCGTCGCCCTGCCCCGGTGCTCAACCCGAGGCACTGGCCACCCTGGAGAGACCCTGACGGTGGAGGCCGTGGGGCTCACAGGTGCGACGGACATGAGGATCAGGTTCGAGCCACAAGGCCTATCGGTCTCCAACCTTAGGTCGGTAGACCGGGGCAGCGCCTTCCAGCTTGCCATCGCGGTGGATGCCGGCCCGGGAGCCTACTCACTCGTGGTCCAGGGGAGGGACCAGCAGCCGAAGGTCTTCCCCGGTGCCTTCACCGTTTTGCCGGCTTCCTCTCGGGCCGCCCTGACGCGCATTTTGAGGGTGGAACCCGACCATTTGGAGCCCGGCGGCACCTACAATCTGACCCTGCTTGGGACCGGCTTTTCAAACGGCATGTCGGTGGATCTTGGGCACGATGTGCAGATCATCGCCCCCGCCATGGTGCAGGACCAGGGGAGGGCAACCCTTCAGGTTCAGGTCTCCCCAAGTGCTCTGCCGGGCGTGCGCCTCGCTTCCGTAAGAATGATCGACCGGCCGGCCGTCAAGGGGCCCGGCGGCGTTCAGGTCATACTGGCCACCGGGGGGCAAGGCGGTCTCGCGCAGAAGCCGCCAACGATTCCCAAAGTCGAGGTGACCCCTCCCTCGGGCAAGATCTTCCTCCGCGCCCCGAACATCACGGGGTCGGGCGAATTTGTCTCCCAGCACATGGGGGACGATCCCCCGCTGGTCCAGCAGGGCACCCAGTTCACATGGTTCGAACAGAACCCTGGCGTGGCGGAATACTACGTCCTCACCATCAAGGACAAAACCGGCAAGGTCCTCGCGAAAGTTCAGACGCCGGCTTCCAAAAACTACTACCGGGTGACCAAGCCGGTCCTCCTCTCCCTGCCCACCTACACGCCCGACGCCGCCTTTCACTACCCCGGCCCCGCGGCCTCCTACGAGGACGCCATGGCTCTGGCCAACACCTATTCCCCCCCTGGTGCGCCGGGCACCTATCAGCAATCTCAGTTGCCTCTAAACACGGGCCTTCCCAAGGGAGAAAAGGCCGCGCCTCCGTCGCAGATGCAGATGCAGGCCGCCCTCGACAAGGTCAAGGCCATGGGCGACATGACGGCCATCGTCGACCCCGACCTCCACCTCATCAAGCCCACGGACCACGCTGACGCCACGTGGAACGTGACGGGCTACTGGAAGCACCCCCTCACCCATGAGGACCTGCCCGTGGAGACCAGCGAGAACTACCCGCTGAAACTCCCGCGCCAGCCCAAGGGTATGCTCACCTGCGACGTGGCCGACCAGCCCAGCGCCCTGAAGGTGCTCTGCGTGGACCCAAGCGATCCGAACACCTCCCGAGCCTGCCTCGTGGGAAACACCGTGATTCTGTCCGGGTCTATCCTTCTCGATCGGGACCCGTACCCCGTGAGCGCGTCGCTTCACACGTTTCAGGACATGGCGGCCCAGTACACCAACGTCTACCTCTCATGGGGGGACGGCACCGTGTCCCCCCTCGTGGTCGACATGACCCCGTCGGGCCAGGCCGCCGTCAAGATCCAGTACCAGGGTAAGGGCCTTTCCCATGTGTATGACACCGAAGGCCCCTTCCTCATCCAGATCTACTCACTGCCGAACCCGGAATCCTCAAATCCCTCCCTGACTGCCATGGCGACATCCCAGGGACCCTACGCCCAGGCCTACCAGGACCTCGTCCAGGGCGGTCCTCCAGGGTCCGCACAAAAGAACGGCCTCAAAATGAACCCGGGAGCCGTTCAGAAGGGTTCGGGCGCCCCTGGGGGTTTCGACACCGCCTCACCGGGCAGCGCCATGCTCTCGGGGGCGGCAGCCTCGGCCGTTGTCTTGGCCAACGACGCATTCCTCGTGGCCTGCGTGCCGGTGAACCCCGTGTACTCCGAGGACATGGTGGCCACCGGGCCGCTCCACCTTCTGAAGGTTGAGATCACCGGATTCCCAGGCCACAGTGAAAAGCCCCCCCAGGTCCCGCAGGTGAAAGATTGCAGCCAGGGCTTCACGGCCCAGGCAGCGTTGACCTACTACGGCCAGGGAGAGGTGGCCTGGAGCTGGATTGTGGACGGTGTCGAGATTCCCGGCGGCACGAGGCCCATCGGCCCAGGGAAGAAGACTCCCCCCGCCGCTCCCGAAATCCTCGTCTCGGGCCCCCTGCCCGTTGCTCTGACGAGCGAGGCCCACAAACTCTCCATCAAGGCCTGGGTGGTCATCGACATCGACACCGAGCTCGGCGGAGGCCTGGCCTTCCAGTATGGCCAGCAGGCCCAGTTCTCGACGGGAGGAGGCACTAACCTCTCGCAGGTCACTTCGCTCCCCGGAACCGCCGGCGGATCCAAGAACACAGGTCAAGGCACCGGGGGCTACACAGTGCTCAGACCCTCGCTTCAGGCGTTCGCCTCCCTCGGTACCGTTGTAACCTCCTCGAGTGTGCCGGCTCAGGGGGGGTTAGGGGCGGGCTCCTTCGGCGTCGCGTCTTCTCCCATGGTCCTCCAGACCGGGAGGACCCAATCCACGGGCCTCACGGTGGGCTCCCCGCTCGTGAACTACCAGGTCGTGGCCCACGACCCAAACATCCCTTGCTCCCTGCTCTTCCAAACGGCCAAGGGCCCCTTCATAGTGACCGACCTCGGCGACGACTTCGCCCAACAAGCCGACGGCACCTTCGGCGGCAGCGGCTCGCTTATACTCACCCTCCCTGACGGCCAGAGCGGCACCGAGAAGATCCTGCTCCCCGTGACCTTCAAGGGCTGGACCCTCGAGGGGAGCGGAGACGGACGAGAGGTGGTCCAGGGCTCCCTGGACGCCACCCCCAACCACGATGTGGAGGTGGTGGGCCTCACGGGGGAAATCACAAAGATCTCAGGCACCGCCGGCAAGGGCACAGGGGAGGTGCAGGTGACCTTCCACCTCGGGCCCTCCTCGTTCTCCACGCTCGTCGCCGCGAGCGGCAGCCTGTTCTTCGAAGCCAAGGGGCCCATCACCCCCGAAGGCGATTTCACGGCCCCCGGCCTCCAACTCAAACCGGCCGACATCGGGTACAGCGGCTACCGGATCAGTGCCTCCGAAGCCGTTCTCGACCTGAGCCGGAACGGCGGTGACGCACCTACCGAGACGGCCTGCAACGCGACGGGATCGGGCCAGCAGTGGGTGGGCCTCCTCCTCAAGAAGGGAACCCTGAAGACGGGCAACATCAGCCTCGTACCCGTGCCGCTTCCCGACGTCACCTACAGCCTCTGGTCCATCGGGCCGGGCGGCCTGTCCGGCAGGCTCGCGAATTACTCCCTCAACGCCTCCATGTCCTTGGGGCTGGCCACCGTCAAAGTGAGTTCCTTCGACTTCTTCGTCTGCGGGAGCAACCTGGCCAGCACCTTCACCCTTGCCGTCAGCGACTACCCCTTCATCAACGGCACCCTCTCGGGCAAAACCACCATCGACGAGCACGGCGTCTCCCAGAACACTATCCAGATGCCGCCCGTGGACAAGGACTTCGGCACCATCCACTACAAGTCCTCCAGCGGCAGTTTCGGCTTCGAGCAGGGCGTGGGGTGGCGGCTCGTGCTCAATGGCACCTTCGGCTTCCGCGCTTCGGGCAAGCCCTTCTGCGATGGGCTTGCCCTCAATGGGCTGCAGGTCCTGCCTACGGGCAAGCTTAGGCTGGACGGGGGTGCAACCCTTCAGCACCTTCCGATGGGCGGGAGTGGCACCTTGGGGCAAGTGACAGTGGACATGATAAAAGCTGACGCGGTAACCGTCGGCTTCGGAGAGAAGACGGCCCTCATCCTCAACCTTACTGCCGGATTCCACCTGTCCCCAACTCTGAGCGTCACCCCCTCCGTCATCCATTACAAACTCATCCCGGTGGCGGGCCAGGACGGGCATTTCTCGGCAGTGGATCCTAAGGTGGACAACCTCCACATCGAAAACCACTACCCCTATAACAGCGACGTCAACATGGACGCCACCATCTCCTACAAGGACATGGGATCGGGCAATACCCGCTTCTCGGGCAAGGCCAAAATCCAGTTGATGTCCGGGTTTGTGGACGCCGAGTTCCTGCTGGGCTATCAGAGCGGACAGGACTACTGGCTCACGCGCGTGGGTTACAACCTGGGCGCGACTCCCGCTGGAATCCTTCCGCCCTTCCTCATGCTCTACGAGGTTCACGGCGCGCTGGGCCACAACATCAATTTCGATCAGGCTGTGGCGGGATTGCCCATCGATCAGATCCAGCCTGTTTTCAACGGCAGTTACCTCTTCCGGGCCGGCTGCCAGGTGGGCGACGGCTTCAGCGGAGGCTGGGTCTACTACTTCGATGGCACCTTCACGGTGGACACCACGCAGGGCGCCCGCATCGACGCCAAGGGATGGCTCCTCACCACCAGCCACTCGGGGAGCGCGCCCCTGAACGGAACGATCCAATACGCCTCGGGCCAGTTCAGCGCGAGCCTCCAGGCCAACCTCACCTACTTGGCCGGCGCCTATACCATCAACGGAACCGTCTCCATCCTCATCGGGAACAACTGGCACATCTGGCTGGGCACCGACACCCAGCCCGTCACGGCGCACGCCCTCGTCGTCGACTGCACCGGATACCTCATGCTCGACGACAACGGCCTGAGGGCGGGTGGGAGCCTCGACAAGAACTTCCATGGGGACGTGACGCTCTGGGGCTTCGGGGCATACCTCGACTTCCACTACTGGGGTACCTTCAGCCTCGCCATCACGAAGGACGTCACCTATGGAATCCACCTCGCCGGTACTTTCAGTACGGGTATGAGCGGCAGCGCCGGCATTCACATTCCGGCGATCGGGAACGTGGGCTTCGGTTTGGGCGGCGGCCTGGACCTGAGCGCAAGCGCCATGCCGGTGAGCGTATGTGGCAGCGTCTGGGTCGATTTCGGGTGCTACTGTTTCTGCCCGTGTTCTTGGAAGCACCCCTTCACCTTCAAATGCTGCTGCGATTGCTACAAGACGAGCGTGGGGGTATGCCTGCCATGAGGAGGAGAGGGGAAATGAACGGACATCGCATAGCCGTATGGGTCATCGGCGCAGCCCTCGCCCTCGGTCAAGCCGCCTTCGCTCAACAGGAACAAGACACCGGAGGCTTGCTGGCGGCCGCGTCGGACGGCAAAGGTGCCGTGCGGTTGTTCTGGCAACCTCCCTATGGGGAGAGCCCGTGGGCCGCGGAGGGGTTCACACTGGAGAGCCTGGACGCCGCCGGAAAGGCCGTTACGCTGGCGCGGGGCCTCAAGCCCGGCGATAACGCCGCGGCCATGTCACAGATCACGCCCGCCCAGGCCGAGGCCATTAAGAAACTGGTTGCCCAGAACACCGAGGCCGCCACGGGAAAGGGTCTGGAAACCTACCAGGGGCTGGTCCGCATCCTGTTCCTCGCCTCCATCACCGATTTCACCTTCGCCCAGGCCATGGGCCTGGCGTGGGAGGATCGCCCCCCCAGAGGGGGTCCCTTCACCTACCGCCTCAACGGCCACGGGGGCGCCGTCATCGGCACCTCGGCGCCTATGGATCCCGGCCAAGCCTCGCCTCTGGCCAGCGCGCCGTCGGCACTCACTGCCGAGGCTACGCCCCATGGCGTTCAATTGACCTGGATCAGAGCTGCAATCCAGGACGAACTCCCGGCCCCATCCTTCCGAGTGAAGCGCGACGACGGCTCGGGCTTCAAGCCCCTCGGCGACGGCCCTGTCCTCTACCGCAGCGACACCGAGGGCGGCGGCAACGCCATGCCCCTCTTTAACGACGAGAAGCCGCCGGTCGAACAAAACGTTCGATACACCGTGGCGGGTCTGGATATCTTCGGCCGCGAGACGCCTCAGGCCGAACCGGTCTCGCTCTTCGTGCCCGATTTCGACGCGTCCATTCCGCCATCGGGGCTAAAGGCCGAGGTTGGCGGCGGCTCCGTGGCCCTCGTATGGGAGGTTAAGCAGAACCCTCACACCACGGGCTACGTGCTCGAGAAGAGCCCCTTCAGCGAGGGTCCCTTCGCCCCCCTGTCGGAAAAACCCCTCTCCCGCACCACCGCCCGCTTCACCGACACCGACACGGTTCCCGGTCAGCGGCTCTTCTACCGCATCGCGTCGCTGGACCCCCGAGGCAAGGCCGGCGCACCCTGCCCCCCCGTGACCGTGGTGTGCCGCGCCGCCGGACCGCCTCCGGTTCCGCAGGCCCTGGAGGCCACCCTGGGCATGAACGTGGTCACCCTGAGATGGCAGACCGTGTCGGGCCACCTCCTGGGCTATCAGGTCCAGAAGGCCCCGGCGGACTCGGAGAAGTGGTCCCCCGCCAGCAGCCGCATCACCCCCGAGCCGCGCTTCGACGACCCCATCGAACTCGGCCAGTCGGGCGTCGTGCGCTACCGCGTCCTGGCCATCGGCTCCGACAACCAGGCCAGCGCTCCTAGCAACGTACTCGCCGTGCCCCTTCCCGACAACAACCCGCCGCCCAGGCCGAGGATCGTGGCCTACGACGGCGCGGGCGGCACCGTGACCCTCTCCTTCGTTCCCGGGACTCCCGAGGCGGACACCTCTGGGTTCCTCGTCTTGCGGGGCGCCCCGGGCCAGCCCCGCATGGGCGTCATCACCGGCGAGTCCCTGCCCGCTTCGGCACGCACTTTCCGCGACACCCAAGTGGTGCCCAACCGCCAGTACACCTACCAGGTTGTTGCCGTGGACGCGGCCCAGAACCACAGCGAGCCCTCGGACACCGTGGTGGTGGGCGTGGGCGAGCCCGCACTGACCGCGCCGCCCGCACCGGCGGCGGCCTTTGAGGCCAAGCCCTTCCCCCGGGTGCGCGTCACCTTCGCCGCCCCGCGGGAGTTTGTGAACGTGGTGGTGGAGCGCCTCGTCCAGGGCGATAGAGCCTGGGTTCGCGTGTCGGGCCCTCTCGCCCCTGGCACCACTGAGGCTCTGGACTCGACCCCTCCAAAGGCGGGTCGAGCCTCCTACCGCATCTACTACCAGACCCTGGCGGGGGCCCCCGGGCCGCCGTCCCAAGCGGCCGAAGTGGCCGTGGGGCAGTAAACCGGCGCCCATAAAACAGAAGAAGATATGTCCCCCGTTGGGAAGCGCCTCACCCGACGGAGGACCCAAGGGGATGCTGGCATCACAGGAGGGACGACGATGAAGAGGACGGGGGGAGAAAGGCCGATTCTCGCGATGGCAGTGTTCGGGCTGGCGATGCTGTTCATGGCCACCCCGTCGCCGCAGGCCCAGACGCGCCCACAGGTCCTGCGGTTCGATCAGATGGTTCCGCCCGGAGCCACCATTGGTACCGAGGGCGTCACCCTCACCCTCGCGGGCCAGGGATTTCGAGTCGGTGACCAACTGGTGAGCAGGAGCCCCTCGGTGGAGGTGCTCTCCTACGCGGTGGTCGCCGCCACCACTTCCGTCGCCACACTGCGCATCCTCCCGACCGCCCAGCCCGGTCCCGTTCGGTTGGATATCGTGGGTTTCGATCAGTCCACCTCGCGCCAGAGCCCGCCGCCGCCGCCGATCCTTCTTTACCCCTCCGGTGGCCTGGCCGCCCCCTTTGCGATTCGGGACGCGGCGGTGGTCTCCCCCATGCCCGGTGCCCTCCTGACATTCGGGGAACCGGTCTTCGTGCGAGGGCTTCTGTCCACCTCTGGAACCGGCACGGTCATCGGGACCTTCCTCCTGGACGGCGTCCCCTTCGACCAGTTCACCGTCCTGGTTACGGGCGGTGAGCCCGTGGCGGTGGAGGCCAGAGTCCCCGTGCCCGACACCTATGCCGGGACCCACGACTTGCAGATGCAGATCGTCTACCCCCAACGCTTCCTCTCCGGGGCCACCCGCATCGTGGGCGCGGCCGATTCCCGGTCCTCGCTGAAGCTCATCTTTCCCGCAGACGGATCGGTCGGCCTGCCGTCCAGCCTCTTTCGCTGGACGCTGGTACCCGGTGCGCAGGCTTACGAGATCCTTTGGCAAAAGGACGGCAGCGCATTGCCCCAAGCCTTCAGAGCCGACGGAGAATCCTGGACGCCCAACGGTACAGAGCTCGCGCTCATAGGCATAGGGGCAGGACGCTGGACCGTCCGCCCGCTCCTCGCTGGCGGGGTGACGGGCGTCCCCGCCCCCTGGCGACGGCTAACGCTGCTGGAAGGGCCCGTCCGGCTCACCCTCGCCTCCCCCGAAGCCGGCGTTCTCGCGGGCTCCGTGCGCCTCGCCTGGACGGGCGGAGCGGAGGGAATGGTCTACCTGCTCGAGTTCTACGGCACCGAAGGAGCCTCAGCGCCCGTATTCCGTGCCATGACGAGGAAGCGAGAATATACGCTCAAGCCTCTTGCAGCGCCGGCCCCCCTGGAGGTCAGCGTCACCCCTCTGTCGGAGTCGGGAGCCCCCCTGGGCGAGTCCGTCCGAGAACGCATCACGCCCGCGCGCACCACTTCCATGGTCATCCAAGAAAGCTCGATCCAGTTCGCCGCCGCCCCCGCCGTCCTTCAGGGGACGACGCCGGCAGATGGGGCGACGGGGGTCGGGTCTCAACCCGCCCTAGGAGCCCGGTGGAACGGGTCTATCCCGGCAGACGAGGTGGTCATCCTCATCGACAACATGGACGTGAGTGCCATGGCGGCGGTGAGCCCTGGGATGTTCTCCTACACACCCACCTTGCCCCTGGGCGAAGGCCCGCATACGGTGAAGCTCTCGCTGGGCGGGGCGGACTACCAGTGGACATTCACGGTGAAGGCAGCAACGGGGCCCGCGGCCGGTGCCCAGGGGAAGCCGGGCGAGACAGCCGAGAAGCCCGGCCTCGACAAGGCATCAGGCGCCTCGGGAAGCTGGACGGCCGCCGTGGCGGGCACCTTCACCGAGATCTCCGGAAGCCGCCCCGACCAGACGGACACCTTCCGGCTCACGCTGACCTCCCAGTCCGACTTGGGCAGCAACGGTTGGTTCTTCAAGGATTCGCTCGACGCCTCCTTCCGCCACGACTTCCCCGAGCCCAGCCTCACCGTGAACGAAAGCCGCAATTGGCTCCTGAAGGGCGGTTACAAGGGGCAGGCCTGGAGTTGGAGCGCCCAGGCCGGCTACGCGCCGGCGTCCTTTCTCGGCGGAGCCCAACTCGTATCCCCAGGCCTCTCGAGGGGCGGCGCCGAAGCTCAGGTCGCCTCGCCCTTCGGCACGCTAGATCTCTATGGCTCCTTCGACAACAACGTGCCCGGCCTCGCCAGCGGCTCGGGGGCGGGCGAGGTCCAAGTGCGGGCCGCCGGTTACACGCTGCCGCTCGCGGACAAGCGTTTCTCGGTGCGCCTCCTAGGGCTGTGGACCGACCAGGATTCCACCCAGACCGTCAAGGGCGGCTCGGGCCACGTTTTCGGCATCCTGGCCAGGTTGGATTTCGATCCCAGATTCAGGATGCTCATCGAGGCGGCGCAGGGGCGGAACGACCCGGAGGGGGCCGACGCATACCAGGGCAACGGCTATCGGCTGGGCATCGAGGGTACCGTATCGGGAACCTCCTACGCCCTCAACTTGCGCAGCGTCTCTCCCACATTTGCCAATCCCGCCAACCCGGGATACACCCAGTGCGGCGTCTCCGACCGGACGGGCGCCGACATCCGGGTCTCGCGCGTTTTCGGCAAGCTCTCCACGGCCCTGGCCCTGGCCTACACCGAGACCGGCGTGGACGGGAATGTTCCCGCTTCCAGCGACGGCAGGCAGACCAACGGAACACTGACCCTATCCTACGCGCCGAGTCAGACCGTCGTCCTCTCGGCCGCCCTCAACGGCACCTGGACGCGCCAGGATGCCGTCAAATCAAGCCAGTTGCCGGGCATGGACCAGAATCAGTATGCCGTCACGCTCTCGGCCGTGGAGCGCTTCGGAAAGCTCGGCTTCAGCCAGACCTACTCGGGTCAGGAACTGCGGGACGACCTGAATCCCCTGACGCGGAACACCGTCAACACCTTCGTGATGACCCTTGGAGGCGAAGTGGTCCCCGGGTTCGGTCTCGCGGCCACGGGGGCCTTCACCCGTTCCCAGGCCGCAGCCCCCGCGGGCCGCACGGACCTGGCGGTGATTTCGCTCGCGCCCTACTGGATCCTCCCCGACCTCCACCTGACCATCACGCCCAGGATCTCCTACACGCGGAACCTGAACGACGCGGGCACCGTCGACAGCCACGCCGAGCAGTACCAGCTCAGCCTCTCCTGGAACCCGGCATGGTGGCATTCTTTCTTGGCCCTGCAGGGGTCCGCGGAGTACGACCGTAACGCCAATGCCATTACGCCCCTGCCCATCGTCAGCGAGTACCGCTATACGCTGAGCCTGGTGATGCGATGGGGCGCCGGCAGCGGCACTTTGAACCATCGGTATGCTCTGGGGGCTCAGGCGCCGTTCCTTTCTCCCATGCCGAATGCTCAGATCGGTTCGGGGATGGGAACGGGAATTTAGGGAGAAGTCATTTGCGGCGGGGCGGGGGCTCCGACCTCTGCCCCCGCCGCCAGTTTCGGGGCGATCTTTCCTGCCCAGGCATAATTCAAAGAAGCTACACCGGCATCGCGCATGGGG
>CAVYWK010000026.1:0-11151 GCA_963772255.1 uncultured Acidobacteriota bacterium | reverse complement strand
CCCTTCAGGCCATCAGTTTGCCTCAAGGCAGGCCAGGCTGACAAGGTCCCGGGTCGCGGTCCGCCCCTTGACAGGGGGACGAGGCCACATTAGCGTCCAACCAGGGGGACGGCATGAAGGAGAAGGACCTCTCCCGGCGAGGGTTCCTGGGGATGGCCGCACGGTACGGGTCCGTCCTGGGGGGGGTGGGTGCGCTCCTTTCCAGCCCCGAGTTGCTCCGGCTCCTGGGGTGCAACCCCCTGGATCCGTCCGCGGAGCCCGTCGACGACATCATCCGGCGGTCTCCTGTGGCAAGGTACTGGACATCGCCCGCAACCCTCGCCCCCGACTGCGGGGCCTGTCATTCTGCGGCGGAACTGGCCAAGGGCTCCAGGCACACCCACAAGACCCGCGTGGTGAAGTGCCTCCTCTGCGCCCACGGCTGCCTCATCCCCGAGGGGGAACGCGGGCGGTGCCGCGCGCGCATGAATCTCCGGGGGGAACTTCGGTCTCTGGTCTACGGGCGACCCATGGCCGAGCACGTGGACCCCATCGAGAAGAAGCCTTTCTACCACTTTCTACCCGGCGCGCAGGCGTACTCCCTGGCCACGTCGGGGTGCCCGCTGCGCTGCAAATTTTGCCAGAACTGGGTCATCAGCCAGGCCCGGCCCGAGGACTACGACGCGCCGTTCTGTCCCGCCCCGGCTATGGCGAACCGGGCCAGGGGCCGCGGTGCGCCCGTGCTGGCCTTCACCTACAACGAGCCCACGGTGTTTATCGAGTACCTCACGGACATCGCCCGAGTCGCGAGGCCACAGGGGTTGCGGTCGGTGCTCATCTCCTGCGGTTTCATGAACGAGGGACCGCTCAAGGAGATGACCGGCGTGCTCGATGCCATCAAGATCGACCTGAAGGGATTCTCCCCAAAGTTCTACAGGGAGGTTTGCGGCGCCGAGCTTGCCCCCGTCCTTCAGAGCATCAAGCAGGTCGCACGGTCGGGCTGCCACCTGGAGATCGTCAACCTCGTTGTGCCCACACTCAACGACTCGGACACGATGATGACCGAACTGATCAAGTGGATCGCCGGCGAAACGGGCCCCGACACCCCGGTGCACTTCACGCGCTTCCACCCCGACTACCAGCTCATGAATCTCCCCCCCACGCCCGTGGCCACGCTGGAGAGGGCCCGAGATGCGGCCATGGGAGCGGGACTGCACTATGCCTACGTGGGCAACGTGCCGGGTCACCCCGGGAACCATACCTACTGCCCCAAGTGCAACATGGCGGTCATCGAGCGCTCGGGGATGTTTGTCACCGCCATGAGACTCAAGGGCGGGGCCTGTCCCGCGTGCGGTACCAAGATTCGCGGAGTCTGGGTCTAGCGGTTCACCACCGGGCACGAAGCGAAAGAGGCAGATGAGGAGAACCTCATGAAAAGGCTCTTGATGCCTGGCAAGTCCACCTTCGCCTCCGCGGTTCTGGTCACCATGGTGTCTGGGTGGTTCATCTTATCTCCGTCGGATGTCGCGTCGGAGCCTTTGGACGCCATCGTGCGGCCGCCGGCGGTGGCGGGCAAGTTCTACCCCCTGGACGGGAAAAAACTTCGGTCCGCCGTGGAGGCGTATCTCGCCGATGCTCTGCCGCCCAAGGGCGAGCAACCCCTGGCCCTGGTGGCGCCCCATGCGGGATACATCTATTCGGGCCAAGTTGCGGCGGATGCCTTCAAGCAGGCGGCCGGGTATGAGATTGACCTGGTGGTCATCCTCGGGACGAACCACACCGTGCCGCCCTTCGATTCGGTCTCCGTCTTTCAAGGACGAGGCTACGCAACCCCGCTTGGCGTGGCGATGACGGACCAGCCGGTGGCCCAGGCGCTCCTGGCGAGCGGGTTCGTCTACAGCCCCGAGGCCCACGCCGCGGAGCATTCGGAAGAGGTCCAGGTGCCCTTCGTTCAGGTGCTGTTCCCGAAAGCGAAAATCGTAACGGCCATCCTGGGGCGGCAGGACCTGGCCCTGGCCACACGGTTCGGTCAGGCGCTGGCGAGGGTGATCAAGGGTCGAAAGGCGCTCGTCGTGGCGTCCTCGGATCTTTCCCACTATCCACCCTACGATGAGGCGGCGGCGGCGGACAGGGCCACCCTGATGGCGGTGGCGTCTCTGGACCCCAAGGCCGTCGCGGAATCCATCGCGCGGCAGATGAGAACCGGCCGCCCCGGGCTGGAGACCTGCGCCTGCGGCGAGGGCGCGATCCTCGCGGCCATGGTGGCGGCCAAGGCCATGGGCGCCACCCGGGGTGCCGTTCTCAGCTACGCAAATTCAGGTGATACGGCCATCGGCGAGCGCGACCGCGTGGTGGGCTACGGGGCGGTGGTCTTCACCGCGGGCGCCGGGCGAACCGACACGGCTGCACTGGATGTGCCGCGGATGGACCGCGATGCCCAGCTCTCCGAGGCCGACAAACTGGTCCTGCTGAAGCTCGCGCGCTCCACCGTGGAGCGGTATCTCACTACGGGAACGCTCCCCCTCCCCCGGGCGTCGACCCCCGCACTCCGGGCGAAGCAGGGGGCGTTTGTCACCCTCAAGAAGAACGGCGATCTTCGGGGTTGTATCGGTCACATGGCGGAGGACATGCCCCTGGCTCAGGTCGTCTCCCGAATGGCCCTCGCGGCAGCCTTCGAGGACACGCGGTTTTCGCCCGTGCGCCCGGAAGAGCTTGCCTCCTTGGAGGTTGAGATCTCCGTCCTCACTCCGCTGTCCCCCGTTGTGGGGCCGGGCGCCGTGGTGGTGGGGCGCGACGGCGTGGTGGTTCGAAAGGCGGGGCGCAGCGCGGTGTTCCTGCCTCAAGTGGCCTCCGAGCAGGGCTGGAGCCGGGACGAGCTTCTCGACCACCTCTGCGAAAAAGCGGGCCTGCCCCGCGACTGCTGGCGCGGAGGCTGTGAGCTCCTCACGTTTCGCGCCATCGTTTTCGGGGAAAAAAAGAAATAGAACTTCGCAACCGAGGCCCAAGGAGCACCAGGGAAGAACCGGATCCCTTCACGAAGGCAGATCCCCCGCGTGGCGCGCGCGGTGAGGTCCTCTTTCTCGGACGGCGGACGATGCTGTGGCTGGTGGCGGTGGGGCTTGTGACCCTGTGGGGGCAAGTGCTGCTCCTGCGGGAACTCCTGGTGGCCTTCTACGGCAACGACCTGATTTACATCGTCGCCCTGGGCGCCCTCATGCTTTTCTCGGGGCTCGGTGCCCTTCTGGGGCGAAGAATGGGCCGCCACCCCGGAGCGAAGGTGCCCGCGCTCTTCATCGCCTTCGCGGTGGCCTTGCCCCTCCTCCTCGTTATTCTCCGCGCGCAGGGGATTCTGCTCGGCGGCACACCCGGCGCCGAGCTCCCCCTGGGCCATCAGTTCCTGGCCCTGGGTCTCGTGCTCGCGCCCTTCGGAATCCTGGCGGGGCTTCTTTTTCAGGGCGCGGCCGCGCGCTATCTGGAAACGGGCGGAACGCCGGCGAGCGCCTATGCCACCGAAAGCGCCGGCGCCCTCGCGGGGGGGCTTCTGGCCACGGTCCTTGTGGTTATGGGCGTTTCCTGTTTCGCGGCAACGCTCCTTTGCGCGCTCACTGGGGCTTGCGCGGCCTGCGTACCTTGGACCGGCCGGCCGCGATGGCTCGCGGGGGCTGCGGCGCCGGTCATCCTCCTGCTCCTGGCGGGATTGGCGCTCGCTCCGGGGCTCGACCGGCACCTGACCGCGCTCAGCCATTCAGATCTTCGCGCCGTGGTGGACACGCCCTACGGCAGAACGGCGGTGGCGGGGGGCCCCGGGCAGGTGACCGTTTTTCACAACGGCACCCTGGTGAGCGAGAGCCAGGGGACATCCTCGGAGGAATTCGTCCATCTGGCCGCATTGGAATGCGAGGCGCCTCACCGGGTGTTGATTCTGGGGGGCACGTCGGAGGGACTTGCGGCCAGGGCCCTGGAGCATGGTCCGCAACGCGTGGACCTGGTCGAAATGGACCGCGGCGCGGTGGACATCGAGAGCGACTTCCTTCCGGGGAGGGACCGGGCGGCCCTCGCCGACGCGCGCGTGAGGCGTTCTTTCCAGGACCCCCGGCGGTTTCTGGCGGGAGCGGGCTCCTACGACCTGATCCTGTCGGCGGCGCCTGAACCCGGGTCGGGGGAGTCCAACCGCTTTTTTACCCGCGAGTTCTTTGCGCTGTGCCGGGCGCACCTGTCCATGGAGGGTGTGCTGGCCCTGCGCCTGCCTTCTTCTGAAAACCGGTGGACGAAGGCCCTCGCTTCGCGCAACGCCAGCGTGCTGGTCGCCCTGCGCGCCGTCTTCCCCCGGACCCTCGTCCTTCCAGGCACATCCGATCTGGTGCTCGCGTCTCCGCGGCCGCTCGTGCGCGACCCCCAGATCCTCGCGGAAAGGTGGAGAGCGCGAGGGATTGCGGCGCGCCTGGTGAGCCCCGAGTACATCGCCTACCTCCTGACCAACGATCGTATCGCGACGGCGGAGTCGGCCCTGGCGCGGACCCAGGTTCCCGAAAATACCGACGCACGCCCGGCGTGCTATCCGTTCACGATGCTCCTGTGGCTCTCGAAATTCCTTCCCGCCCTCGGGAATGTCTCTTGGCGAGGGACCCTGCCCTGGTACGGATTCGCCCTCCTTCCGATCCTGCTCGCGGTGGCGGCGTTTCCGGCCCGCAGAAGCAACGGGCTCCGCCGGGTCCTCTTCGTGGGCTCCGCCGGGTTCGCGGGAATGCTCCTGGAGGGCGCGCTCTTGCTTGCCTATCAGGCGCGCCGAGGCGCGCTTTACCAGGATCTGGGCCTCCTCCTCACCTGCTTTATGGGCGGCCTGTGCCTCGGGGCTTGGGGCATGGGCCGCGTGGGGCGCAGGAAGGGGTCGGGTCTTGCAATAGCCCTCTGCACCTCCTCGGTGGGGGCACGGTGCGCGTGGGCCATCCAGGCGGGAGGGGCGTCGGGCCGGATGGGAACCGGGCTCCTTCTCGCGGCGGCCGGCGCCTGTGTCGGCGCCGCCTTCGCGTGGGCGGGGGCCCAGGGTCAGGCCAACCTGCCGGAGCCGTCAGATCCCTCGCGGGGAGTGGCCCCCTTGTATGCGGCCGATCTCTGGGGGGGATGCCTGGGCGCCTTGCTGGGTAGCTTGGTTTTCCTGCCCTTCTCGGGCCTCGCGTCCAGCGCCGGGCTTGTCTCACTCGTGGGGCTCGCCATGCTTCTGCTGGTTTGAGTGGTCGGTTTCAGTCGACGATGAAGACGCGCGCGCCCCGATCGGAGGTGGCGCTGTGGGGGTTGGCTTCGTCGTCGGGCAGGATGAAGCCCGAGCCCGGGCCCAACGGGAAGTTCCGGCCATCGGCAAGGCCCACCGAAAGCTCCCCCTCGAGAACGACCAAGACGTGTCCTCTGGGGCACCAGTGGTCCGCGCGAAATCCGGCCGTGTAGTCCACGAGGCGTGTCCTCACCGCTCCCGATTCCAGGGTCCGCCAGTACGAGGTGCCCGAATCCCCAGGGTGTTCTTCGGGAGCGAGGGCCGACCAGTGGGCGGGGAGAAGGGGCGGGGCGTCGATCCTCATGGGGTCCTCCGTCGGGTTCAGGTCTTGGCGAGGAGTGCTTCGAGGTACCGCGACTTTACTTGCCGCGAGGCCAGAGCCTGCTTGATCGGCGGCATCTTGAGGAGGGCGCCCAGGATGGCGGCGACGGCCCGGTACCCGAAGGAGGCCTGGCCGTCCACGAGAAGTTGTGCGAACCCCCCCCGCTCGATGGCCATGAGAACGACCTTGTGCGAGGTGTTGAGGGGGGTGAGGACGCGCTCCGCCCTGGCGCGGAGGTGGATCGCCTCCTCCGGGCAGGCCTGGACGCAGACGCCACAGCCCAGGCAACGGTCCTCCTCCAGCTTGGCAGCCTTGGCGGCCGGACGCCGGGCGTCGTGGGCGGAGACGAGTTCCAGGGCATCCACGGGGCACGCCGAGACGCACTTCCCGCACCCGGTGCACGCGGCTCCGTCAAGTTCGGACAGGTAGTTCGTGGTGTGCACGGGACGCATGAAGCCGAAGCGCCGGGCGGCGATCAGGGCTTCGCAGCAGCACCCGCAGCAGTTGCAGATGAAGCTCACGCCATCTCTCACGTTCTCCCCAAATTGCACGAGCCCCGTCTCCCTCGCCGCCGCCAGAAGATCCAGGCACTCCGCCGCCTCCACCCTCCTCGCCGCGCCGTGCCGAGTGAGGGAAGAGGCGGCCGTGCCGAAGGTCATGCAGATGTCCAGGGGGGCATCGCAGGCCCGGTCCAGGTGGGCCATCTTGTGCCGGCAGTAGCAGAGGCCCACGCCGATGGTCGCGGCCCCCCGCACGACGTCGCTGGCCCGTTCGTAGTCCATGACTTCGAGGGCGCCCCTGGCTCCTTCCTTGGGGTTCACGAGGGCCGTTTCGTTGACGAAAACCCGCCCGAGCTGCGTATCCCCCCGGGCGAAGAGTTCTCGGACGAAATCCTCCTCCACGTTGAGGTACTGGTAGAAGAGTTCGGAGAGTGCCCTCTGGTCTATGTCACCTCGGACGCGCATGAGGGAGAACTCAAAGAAACCCGCCATGGGGGGCGGGAGGACGTACCGCGTCTCCCCGTCCTCGGGGAAGTCCAGGAGGAAGGCCCGGTCCGCGAGGGCATCGAGAATCTTCCGCGCGTCCTCTTCGGGCAGGTGCCAGAGGGATGCGGCCCGCTTGGCCGTGAAGGGCCGGATGGGAAGCCGGGCCACCAGGGCGGCCTCGCGCTCGCTCAGCAGAATCTTCAGAATCTTGAAGAGCAACTCGGAGGGGGGCGCGCCCTGGGGAAATCGATTGAGCCGATCCGCCAGGTCGCCGTAGCTCCCCTTCAGCGTTTGATGGGCCATGGCCGGTGCGCTCCTGAACTCCAAGGATACACCCAGCGGCGCGCGCTAAACTTCTGCCCGATTCGGGCGTACCATGGCCTGGGAGGGAGAGCCATGAGCCGAGCGCGCTACGCATCGCTGAAACCCGTCCTGGAACCGGACCGCAGGGATTTCTTAAAGACCCTGGGCGTGGCCGCCGCGGGGGGCTTGGTTTTGGGAGTGCCCGATTTCGCGGACGAGCAACCTCCCGCCAAGCCAGCGCCTCCGCCCGCGGAGGTGGAGACCAACATCGCCGACTTCATGAAGGTCCCCAAGGGCAAGTTTTCCCTCCCCGGCCCCTTTCCCGGCAAGGTGGTCCAAGTCACCGATGCAAAATCCATGAAGGACCGGAACGTGGACCCCAAAGTGGTGTCCAAGATGTTTGAGAAGGGGCTCGCCGAGCTCACGGGGCTGTCGCCCCGGAAGAGCTTCGAACGGCTCTTCACCAAGGATGACGTGGTGGGGATCAAGGTCAACCCCGTGGGTGCCCCCCTCATCAACACCACCCCCGCGCTCGCCCTGGCCGTGGTTTCTTGGCTGGAAGCCAACGGACTGCCCAGGAAGAACATCATCATCTGGGACCGCTTCGACGACATGCTCAAGGAGGCCGGGTTCACGGCCGAGCGCTTCCCCGGCGTCCGCATCGAGTCCCTCCAGACCATGGCCGAGGACGGAAAACCGTGGAAGAACGACAAGGGTGAACACCCCAGCGCGGCCAATTTCGACAAGGACGCCTACTACTTCGCCAAGGGCGTCATGGGCGCGGGCGTGAAGGGCTACGAGAACGACGACGCCTACGCCAACCAGCACGTCTTCACTGGAGAGTATTCCTACTTCGGGAAACTCGTCACCGGCCGTCTCACCAAAATCATCAATCTGGCGGCTTTCAAGAACGCCGGCAACGGCATCTCCATGGCCACCAAAAACCTGGGGTACGGAGCCATTTGCAACACCGGCCGCCTCCACGCCCCCCTCTTCTTCAAAGTGTGCACGGAGGTCTGCGCCGCGCCCTGGGTGAGGGACAAGCTCGTCCTGAACGTCACCGATGGCATCCGTGGTCAGTACGACGGCGGACCCATGGGCAACGAGCAGTTCTACTTCCCGAACCATTCGCTCTATTTCGCCACCGACCCCTTTGCGCTGGACCGGGTCTGCCACGACCAGATCGTGTCCAAGCGAAAGGCCATGGGCGTCAAGGTCAACGACCATCCGCGCTTCACCGATTACCTGGACTATGCCCAGAAACTCGGACTCGGCGTGGCCGACCCCATGAAAATCAAGCTCTACAAAGTGTGAGGCCCAACGCCATGAGATGCCTCGGGGTGCTGACGGCGTTGCTTTTCTTCGGCGTGGCCGCCTCGGCCGCCGGTGATGCGGCCCTCCTGCCCGCAAACGGGTTCGCGCCGGGTTGGACGCAAGATGGGCAGGCGAAAATCTATGAGGGAGAGGCCCTCTACGACCACATCGACGGAGGCGGGGAAGCATTCCTGGAACTGGGCTTCGAGGCCTGCATCGTCCAGCGGTATCGGAAGGCCCCGAACCAATTCACCTTCGAACTCTACCGGATGAAAGACACCGCCGCGGCCCTCGGAGTGTACCTCACGAACTGCGGTCGCGAGACACCCGACGAGTCCTTCGCGGAGCGCCACACGGTAGGCCGCAACCAACTCCTGGCACAGAAGGGCCGGTACTATCTGGTAGCCACGAGCCCGGAGGCCTCTCCGGGCATGCCGCAGGCCCTCCTGGCCGCGGCCAAAGCCGTGACCGAACGGCTCCCTCAGACTGAACCGCCGGCCATCTTGGCGCTCCTGCCCAGAGAGGGTCTCATTCCCCATTCCGAGCGTATCGTGCGGGGCTCCATAGGCTTGCAGGCGTTCGTGACCCTCGGTGAGGGGGACGTGCTCCTGCTCGATCGCAGGGCCACGGCCGTGGCGGGGGACTATCAGGGAAAGGGTGGCGGACAGCGGACGCTGATCGTGGCCGAGTATGCCTCGGATCAAGAGGCGTCTGCCGCCCTGCGACACCTCACCACCAACTTGGATCCGACGCTGTCCGTTCTCTTTGCGGGCGACCGCGTTCTGGCGTTGAAGGATAGCAAGGGCCGCTTCGGTGAGGCCACCCTTCAGGGTGCCCGCCTGACGATCCAGCTCGGTTTGGAGACGCCACCCTCCCAACCCCCACAGCATGGGTCCGCGCGCTGATTAAGCCCGGGAGGTCAAGTCAACCTCCACGGCGCGCCTGACTCTGTCAGGATCGGAGTCACCGGAGCGGAGTTCCCGCTCCCGTAAGAAAAGGGTTCAGTGCTTCCGGTGCACGGGTAGGCTGTCCAAGATCTCCAGGAGGGCCGCCGTGTCCCGCGGGGCGGGGGCCTCGCGGTTGGGGATCGCCTGCAGATCCTCGATAGCCTCCTGAAGCGCCACGAGTCTGCAGGTCCCGCGAAGCGGGTGCCCTCCAAGAAAGCCCCAGGAGCATTCCGAGCAGTGGTCCCCGCAACCGAGATCGGTCTCGGCCTGGCTCATGTCGATTTTCGTAATGTGGTCCTGGAGGAAGTCGGCCAAGTTGCGTCGCCCGCCCCAACGCGCCGTCTTCAGATATTTTCTCGCCTGCTGTATCCAGCGCTCGGTTTCATTCACGTGGGCCTCCTGCCGGGGGAAAAAGGGTGCACCCGCGGCCTACTTAGAAGAGAACCGTCCTTGCGTGCGATTTGTTCCGTCTCCCGCGATCTCTGAGGGAGAATCGCACGACGGGTGTGTCACACGAAGTCCTGCGGGAGCCTCCAGGGCGAGCTGGTCATCGGCCATGGATTCGGCCATGGAATACGCCTCATGCGAACGAGGCGGGCGGTTGGACCGCCCGCCTCGCATGGGGTGGGACAGCGTACGTGCCGTTAGGTCTTGCGGATCTGTCCGACCCTCAGGCCCGGGAGTCCGTCGCGCTCCACCAGCACACCGCTCACCGTGGCCCATTGATCCCTGCCCGCCAGGCGCTCTGCGGCATTGAACGCGGCCTCAGAACTCGATGACGGGAGGAGGAGATAGACCTGTCCCTCGGGTGTCACGACGCCCAGCTTGTATGTGACCCCGGTGGGGGTTTCGCCTACTCTCACGTGCTCGACCTGGCCGTTCACCTCGACGGATTTGGCCCCATGCATTGCCGAAGAGGCGAATGCCGCGGGCGCCAAGCCCATAGTCGCGCAAACCGCCGCCACACCAATCATTTGTTTCAGTTGGATCTTCATGGCCGTAACCTCCTAGCTGAGGGGTGACTCGCAAGGCTCGTGCCAGTGCCTGAGAAGGGATAACTAGTTGATAAAATGGCAGTTATGTCTGAATAGCGCCCCGGCGGCCGCGCCATCGTGGCGTGCCAGGGCGGCAGAGTCCCGCGCGGTGATCGAGGCCTCATGCCCGTCATTCCGAAAGGACCGTGCACCGATCGGCCCTGCCGCCACCTAATGCGCCCGGCGCCGCGCGCGCGACGGTGCCCTACTTACAGATAGGCCCATCGTCCCACCATGGTGGTCAAGCCTGGTGAGTTCTCCCTAGGTATTTCCCCCCTCCACGCCCGAACGATTCGCTCAGGCTTCCTCATCGGGAGGCGGGGGCTTGCGTGCCTTGGCGGGCTTGGGAGGGCGCTCAACGCGGAGAACCGCCGTGTGGACAACTCGATCGTGGGGCAGGCGGCGGTTGGAATCCCGCCAGAGGGACACGAGGGATAGACCCAGGGTGGCCGGGATCTCCAGGTACGCTGCGGCCCGCTCGAAACTCTCGAAGAGACCGAGCCGCTCCCCACCCAGTTGCACGACCCGGATCCCAAGGAGGCGCTTCCCGAGGGTCTGCCCCCGGCGCGAGGCGTGGCAGAGGGTGAAGTAAAGGGCCGCCACCCCGAAAAGGGCGAGGGCCCGGAAAGGCTTGGGGATGAGCTTCTCGACCTCCAAGAGGATCATCTTGTGGGGCAGGTGGACCTCTGGCCGCTCGCCGATGGCCAGCGCGACCATCATGTCGTAGCCCTCGAAGGCCGCAGCGAGTCTCACCTTATCGCCCCGCTCTACGGCCTCGACTGCTTCGGTAGGCAGGCCGGGGGCTTCGATGCGAACCAGGAGGGCCCCCACCGCCTCCCAGGCCACCTTGGCTTCGGGGGGGGCGGGCTTGGTGAATAGGAGGGTCTGGAGCCCCCGGTAGGCTTCGGGGTCGGTCATCCGCAAGGAACAGGCGGCGGCCGCGATGGCCACCGCCAGCGCCGGAAGGAGGAGGATCAGATAGTCGATGCCGAGTGCT
>CAVYWK010000025.1:0-17635 GCA_963772255.1 uncultured Acidobacteriota bacterium | reverse complement strand
CCCCGCGCCGAGGGGGGAGAGGATTTCGTAGGGGCCGAGGCGGGCGCCTGAGGGCAAGCTCATCTCAGTGTTTCCTGAATAAATGCTTCAACGCGCGGGTCCCTTGGCGAACCCTTGGATGACATGACGTACGCGAAGAGCCAGGGGTCATTGGCCTCCAAGGCTTTGCGGAAGAGCGACAGAGCCACTTCGGCTTCGCCGCGGACAAGGTGAATTCTGGCCAGGTGCGCCGGAGGGACGTAGCGGCTTTGGGCCCGCTGCCCCAAGCGGGCGAGCAGTTCGTCCCCCCGGCGGTGGTCATCCATCTCGTAGGCCAGAACCGCCGCCTGGGTGATGGTCAGAGAGCCGGCCTGGGAGAGATCGAGGGCCCTCTCCGAGGCCTCTCTCGCCTCCCGTTTCTGGCCGTTGACAGAAAGCGCCACGCTGAGGAAGTAAAAGGGCATCCAGAGGTTAGGAGTCGAGGCGGCCAGCCTGCTGAGTATTCCCAGCCCCTCCTCCTTGCAATCGCAGAAAAGCAGAAGGATCCCGGCCCACGCGTTCACGGGCGGCGAGAGGGGGTCAAGGCGGACGGCGATGCGCGCCCGGACCGCGGCCTCCTCATCGCGTCCCCCTCTCGTTGCGAGGAGCAGGGCAAGGTACGTCTGGGAAAGGGCGCTGTTCGGCGCCAACTCCACGGCTCTCCTCAGATCGCGCTCGCCGCCGGTCAGGTCGCGCAAGAAGAAGGCCCGGGTGTGGCCACGGACGCTGTAGGCATGGGCGAGGCCGGAATCCAGCGCGAGTGCTTTTTCGGCTAGTGGAAGGGCTTGAGCGATCGCGCCGGAGGGCGGGAGATCGGCCCACCAGGCTACGGATGTGAACGAATCGGCGAGTTGAGCGTACGGCGGCGCGAACTGCGGGTCGAGCCGGATCGCCTCCCTGTAAAGTTCCTGACAGCGCGCGAACCCTTCCGGGGTCATGCTGTTCCACTCGAACAACCCTTTGAGGTAGGCCTCGTGTGCTTCGAGGGAGTTCGTTCGAGGGTGAAGGATCGCGGCGCGCTCTCCGGCAAAGAGGCTGACCTTCAGCCGATCGACGATGGCGAGGGAGATTTCGTCCTGGATGGCGAAGACGTCCTCGGCGCGCCGGTCGTAACGCTCCGACCAGAGGTGGTAGCCGGTCGACACGTCGATGAGCTGGGCGGTGATGCGCAACTGGTTGCCTGCTTTTCGGACGCTGCCTTCGAGAACGGCGCCGACGTTCAGGCTCCTGCCGATCTGCCGGATGTCCTCGGTCCTGCCCTTGAAGGCGAAGGCCGAGGTCCGAGCGACGACCCTCAGCGCCTCGACGTGGGCCAGCGCGTTGAGGATCTCCTCGGCCATCCCGTCGCAGAAGTACTCCTGTTCGGGGTCGGCGGAGAGGTTCGCGAAGGGCAGGACGGCGATGGAGGGGCCGTCGTCCCTGACCGGCGATCCCGCGCGGGACGACCTGGCCCGGTCGTCGGTGTCCTGACCGAAGGCGGCGAGGGTGAAGGCAAGATCTTGGGCGGAGGAGAAGCGCTCGTCGGGGACCTTCTCGAGGCAGCGCCTCACGACCCGTTCGAGGGAGGGCTGGACATCTTTGGCCAAGGGTGGCGGTTCCTTCGTGAGGATGGCGACGGTCACGTCCGTGAGCGTCTCGCCCTTGAAGGCCCGCTCCCCGGACAGCATCTCGTAGAGCACGGACCCGAAGGCGAAGATGTCGGTTCGGCAATCGCAGGGAAGGCCTCGCGCCTGTTCTGGACTCATGTAGCCCACGGTGCCCAGGACCAAACCCTCGCGGGTGGGAATGTCGACCGTGGGGGCATCGGATCGGCCATCTTCCCCAAGCAGTCCCTGCGGGCGAAGTCGTGCCAGTCCGAAGTCGAGGACTTTGACGCGGCCGTCTTTGGTGACGAAAAGGTTCTCGGGCTTGAGGTCGCGGTGGATAATGCCCTTCTCGTGGGCCGCCGCGAGGCCCTGGGCGATCTGCACACCGAAGTCCACGGCTTTGGCTGGAGGAAGCGCCCCGCCTCGCAGGCGCTGACGGAGCGTCTCGCCTTCGAGCAATTCGGTGACGATGTAGTGAACCGCCTCGCCCTCCCCTTCTGTCACGGCGAGGCCGCCAAGCGGCCGCGGCAGTCCCGGTGTGTGGGGCGAGATTGCTTCCCCCACGTCGTCGCTTCGCTCCTCTTCGGGGCAGGCTTGGCTTCCAGCCCCTCGCAATGACAGAACCGCCGAGCCGATGTCATGAATCGCAAGGATGTTGGGGTGGTCCAGCGCGGCCGTTGCCTTCGCTTCCTGCTCGAACCGGCGCAGGCGCTCGGGGTCCCCCGCGAGCTCCGCCGGCAGCACTTTGACGGCCACGTCTCGGCCAAGCCTGGTATCCCGGGCCTTGTACACCTCGCCCATACCGCCCGCACCCAGGGGGGAGAGGATCTCGTAGGGGCCAAGGCGCACACCGGCTGAAAGGATCACGCTATCTTCCCCCTCCGCTCTTCCCCGCGGATTTCTGTCAGTTCGCCACTCAAAATTAGCATCCGGTGCCTCTCCAGGACAGCCTCCGTCGTTGCCATTCCCTAGCTGCGGACAGGTCCCAAGTAGCGATCGAGCCAAGCCAGTGATTCTTTGATCATCTCGGTGCGGGGGACGGAGTGCCCCCCCGGGAACAGGAGCCACTTTTTGTCCGCAGCCGGCGTGCCCAGGAGTTCGAACATGGGGCGCTGCGACGTCTCGCGCGGGAAATAGTAATCCAGGTCGCCGTTGAGCATGAGCGTGGGCTGCTTCACCCGGCTGACGTAGTTGATTTCGTCGACCTCGGGGAACGCGTGCTGGAAAGAGAACCCGGCCACGTAGAGCACGTTCACCTTGATGCGCTTCTCCAAAGCCGGCATGGTGGACCCCATGCGGCCTCCCCAGCTGAAGCCGTAGAAGGCGAGTCGGCCGGCGTCGATGTCTTTGCGCGTTTCCAGATAGTCGATGGAGCGGGCCAGGTCCTTGGCCCACATGATCACGTGGTCTTTGTAGAAGGCCGTATCGTGGGGGGTATCGTCGGACAGGTCGTCGCCTCGCTCGAAGGTTCCCTTGTAGATGGGGTATAGGACGGCTCGCCCGCTCTTCGGCAAGAAATCGACCACACCGAGATCGAGCGACTTGCTGGAGCGCAGTTTGATCACGGCGGACCCGGGGAAGAAAACCACGACCTGGTAGGGAGGCTTCTCCGAGACGGGCAAGAACAGATAGGCCATCATCCGCTCGCCTCCGTAGGCCGCGTTGAACGAGATCTTCTGGCGGACTCCCGTCGGCGTCGTCTCCTCTTCCTCGATCCGGGCGTCGAGCGGCGTCCTGTCATAGGCGAACTGGCGCAGGTACTGCGCAAACACCGCATCGGACACGGGTCTTTCCGCCCTAAAGTCGCGCATCTGTCTCTTGATGGGGCGCTGGAGGCTTGCGAGCCTCGGCTCCTCCTTGAGGTAGCGGATGCAACGGAAGCCATTCGTGGGTGAACGGTCGAAGGCGGGCTGGGCAAAGGAGTCCCCGAACGCGTAGTCCGGATCGTTCCAACCGCCGCCGAGGATGAGGCGCTCCTGCCCACCGTCGCTCGCGTTCCAGGCCCACTCCCTGACGTTCCCCGCCAAGTCGGACACGCCGAAGCGGTTGGCGCTCTTCGTGGAGCCCACGGGGACGGGGCCGCTGCCGTTGAGGTTGGCCATCGGAACGATCCGCGCGCTGGCCAGGGTGAAGGCAACCTGGTTCCAATGGAAGATCGTGGGCAGGCTCTTGCCCGCCCACTCGGCATAGGCCGCGGCCTCGTACCAGCTCACGCCGGACACCGGGTACTCATCTTGACCCTTGGGGTAAGAGCCCACCTCCCAGACCGCTGGCCCCGGACGCCCCGTGCGGTCGGTGAACCGCGCGAGTGCCTCCTTCAAAGTGAGCTCGCGGCCGCCATCGAGGAAGGGCTGGCACCAGTACTTCGGGTCCGTGTACCCTCCCGCGTCGACGAAGCGCTTGAAGTCGCGGTTCGTCACCTCGTGGCGGTCCATGGCGAAGTCGGCCGTGGTCTCGGTCGCTCTGATGCCGGACAAGATGACTTCGAACTCCCCTCCGGGCACGAGCGACATGCCCTCGGGCACCTCCCCCGGAGCCGGGAGTTTATAGCTCGTCTTGCGACCCATGAACGCCCAATAACCGATTACGTCGTCGATGGGGGGCTGGCCAGGAAGGTTGAGCTGGATGCGGGTGAAGCCCCTCGGGTAAGGAACGTGCTCGAGGGGTGTCTTGCCTACCGAGAGGGGCTCAGCATCGGGGTCGTCGTAATACCGCGCGTGGACCTCCGCACCAGGCGGGTCCGAGACAATCCAGGCCTCCGTCGTGAACTTGGGCCGCAACCGCTCCACCAGGGGGTCGCCGGGTGCCACGGCGTCTATCTGCTTCGCCAGAACGAACGCGTCCCAGGCTTCCCGGCCCTCCCAGCCGCGCTGGATCCGGTCGACGATGGCCTCGAGTTTCGGCAGCGCCTCCTGTCTGACCCAGCGCTCGCGTTCGCTCTGCAGATGCCACCGGATTCCGAACACCGCGGTCACGGCGACGAGGATCGCCGTGATCAGACCTGCCGCCAGCAGCCGTCCCCGTGCCGGCGTCCGCCGGACGACGTACTTCCTGGCATCCGAGGAGAGTTCGGCACCCAGGTCCGCCAGGTCGTCGCGAAGGGTGGAGGCGTCGGGGTAACGCGCGCCCGGGTCCTTTTCGAGACACCGCGTGACAATCTGATCCAGGCGCGCAGGAGCCAGCGGCTGTGTCTCGGTGATCGGGGCCGGAGTGTCCCGGAGGATCGAGGAGATGACCGAGATGTTCGTATCCCCCTCGAAGGGGCGGCGCCCCGTGACCATCTCGTACAGGACGATGCCGAGGGAGAACACGTCGGAGCGCGCGTCCACGGGCTTGCCCTGCGCCTGCTCGGGCGACATGTACCCCACCGTCCCCAAGACGCTGCCCTCCCGCGTGGGGGTGTCCACCGTGGGGGCCTCGGTCAGGACCTCGTCGGGCAAGAGCCCCTCGCGCCTGAGCCGGGCCAGGCCAAAGTCGAGGATCTTCACCCGGCCGTCCCCCGTGATGAAGAGGTTCTCGGGCTTCATGTCGCGGTGGATGATGCCCTTCTCGTGGGCCGCCGCGAGGCCCTGGGCGATTTGCACACCGAGTGCCACCACCTTCGCCGGCGGGATGGAGCCTTCGCGCAGCCGTTGCCGGAGCGTCTCCCCCTCGAGCAGTTCGGTGACGATGTAGGGCGCGCCCTCGTGGGTGCCCATGTCGTGAAGGACCAGGATATTGGGATGGTTTAGGGCCGCCGCCGCCCGGGCCTCCTGCTCGAACCGGTGCAGGCGCTCCGGGTCGGCCGTGAACTGCGCCGGCAAGACCTTGACAGCCACATCGCGGCCCAGGCGCGTGTCCCGGGCGCGGTACACCTCGCCCATGCCCCCCGCGCCGAGGGGGGAGAGGATCTCGTAGGGACCCAACCGCTCGCCGCTCGGGAAACTCACCCTTGCTCCTCCGCTCGATTTATGGCCTTGATCCTCAATTCGCAATCATCCAGCCCATCACGCCAAGCCGGTCAGAGGCCGTACCTGGAGAGCACGGCCTCGATCCGCGGGTCGCCGGAGCGCAGGGTCGGCGGCAGGCCCCGGTAGAACACGGCGTTGGGATCGCGGATGGAGAAGGCGTGCTCCAGCCACCTCAGGGCGGCCGAGACGTCCCGCCTGGCGTCCGCGATGTAGGCAAAGAAGGTCGGACTCACGTGGCCCGAGCGCGCCCGCTCCTCGAGTTCCGCCTGGAGTTCTTCCGTGCGGCGCCCGTCGCCCGCCGCTTGGCAAATGCAGGCCAGCAGCGCGATGTCCCAGAGGGCTCCGCCAGACAACTCGAGGGCCCTTTCGCACGACGCACGCGCTTCGTCCAGTCGCCCATCCCCGGCGGCCAGCATGGCCCGCGCATGGTGCGGAATCCAGTGGTCCGGGGCGACGGCGGCGAGTCTCTCCACTTCCGAGGCGGCCTCATCCTGGTAGCCGCCCGCGTGGAGCCAGATGGCGTTCCAGGCGCAGTAGGGCGGAGACAGCGGGTCGAGCCGGAGCGCGAGCCTCGCCTCGGCGGCCATCTCTTCCCAGCGCCGCCGAACGAACTGCAGGGCCGCGAGGTTGAACCGGGCCGGAGCCTGGCCAGGCCCGAGGCTTACGGCCCGCCTCAGCGCAGCCTCGGCCTCCGTCCACCGCCGCTCGAAGTTGGCGAGGAGGCTCCCCTTCACCGTGTGGCCCATCCAGAAGTCGGGAGCCTCTCGGAGGGTCTGGTCGGCGAAGGCGGACGCCTTCGACCACGCCTCTTCGGGCGGGTAGTCCGCCCAGAAGGCCTGCGAGATGTACCACTGGCCCAGCCCTGCGAGGGCCGGGGCGTATCCCGGGTCGATGCGGACCGCTTCCTCGAAGCTCTGCCGGCTGCGCAAGAACCCTTCCGGGGTGAAGGTATTCCAATGGAACTGACCGCGAAGGTAGGCGCGATGTGCCTCGAGATTCTCCGTATGCCTCCGTCCGATCGCGGCCCTTTCGGAGCCGAGGAGGTGGACGTGGAGCCGATCGACGATGGCGAGGGAGATTTCGTCCTGGATGGCGAAGACGTCCTCGGCGCGCCGGTCGTAACGCTCCGACCAGAGGTGGTAGCCGGTCGACACGTCGATGAGCTGGGCGGTGATGCGCAACTGGTTGCCTGCTTTTCGGACGCTGCCTTCGAGGACGGCGCCGACGTTCAGGCTCCTGCCGATCTGCCGGATGTCCTCGGTCCTGCCCTTGAAGGCGAAGGCCGAGGTCCGAGCGACGACCCTCAGCGCCTCGACGTGGGCCAGCGCGTTGAGGATCTCCTCGGCCATTCCATCGCAGAAGTACTCCTGTTCGGGGTCGGCGGAGAGGTTCGCGAAGGGCAGGACGGCGATGGAGGGGCCGTCGTCCCTGACCGGCGATCCCGCGCGGGACGACCGGGCTCGGTCGTCGGTGTCCTGACCGAAGGCGGCGAGGGTGAAGGCAAGATCTTGGGCGGAGGAGAACCTGTCCTGTGGGTGCTTTTCGAGACAGCGCTTGACGAGGCGGGCCAAGGCGGGGGGGATGCCCGCGGGGAGCGGCTGTGGGTCTTCCCTGAGGATCGCCGCGGCGACGTCGGTGGCCGTGGCCCCTTCGAAGGCCCGCCGTCCCGCGAGCATCTCGTAGAGGACGCATCCGAAGGCGAAGAGGTCGGCGCGGTGGTCCACGGCCTGTCCCAGCACCTGCTCCGGGGCCATGTAACCTAGGGTGCCGAGGATTGTCCCCTCGCGGGTCGCGATGTCCGCCGTGACGGCTTGAGACCTGCCCTCCTCCTGGAACGACCCCTCGGGCCTGAGCCTCGCCAGACCGAAATCGAGGATCTTGATCCGGCCATCCCTGGTGACGAAAAGGTTCTCGGGCTTGAGGTCCCTGTGAATGATCCCCTTCTCGTGGGCCACCGCAAAGCCCTGGGCGATCTGGATGCCGAACTCCACGGCTTTGGCTGGAGGAAGCGCCCCGCCTCGCAGGCGCTGACGGAGCGTCTCGCCTTCGAGCAACTCGGTGACGATGTAGGGCGCGCCGTCGTGGGTCCCGAGGTCGTAGCAGGACGAGGATGTTGGGGTGATTCAGCGCCGCCGCCGCCCGAGCCTCCTGCTCGAACCGCCGAAGGCGCGCGGGATCGGTCGCGAACTCCGCAGGCAGGACTTTGACCGCCACCTCGCGGCCCAGGCGAGTATCCTTCGCGCGATAGACTTCGCCCATCCCGCCAGCTCCCAGCGGGGAGAGAATGTCGTAGGGGCCAAGCTTAATTCCACTACGCAGGCTCATGGACCTTCGTCGTCCCGCTGAATATCCTCTGGCGATTCTCTCTTGCCCATTCGATTCATCTCGCTTCGACGCTGCAATGTTCCACCCGGGACGGCCCAGAGGCTACCCAGGCTCGAGGCCGTCCCGGAGCTCGCCTCCGCAACCCTGCAGACCTCCTCCGGCTTCCCCAGGGCGATGAGGAGCCCCGCCTCCAGGCACCGCCACACCCTGTGGTCGGGCTAGATGGCCATTCCGCAACGGACCTCGGCCAGATTGCCGTCGTGCGGGCCGAGTGGTGCAGGCGGCGGTGTCTATCCCGGGCCTTCCCGGGGTGAAGAGAATTCCTCCAGGCTCATCTTCCTGAGCAGAGCTTGGAACTCTGGCTCCAATCGGAGGCGGTCGAACACGCACCAACCTCCGAGAGCCACCATCATCGACTCCCTCTCCCTGAAGGCCTTTTCCAGACATTCCAGCGCGGCATTTCGATCACCGATTCCTATCCACACGAAGCCGCGAAATAGGTGTCCAACGTAACGCTCCTTGGAGAGCTGCTCCATCCGATCCAGGATTCTGAAGGCCTCATCCTTTAATCCTGCTGCCCCGTAAACCAAACCCAATGTCCCGAGTCCGAGGTTCGATTCCAGCGTTAACTCGACGAACCTCCGGGCCGTGGGAATCGCTTCATCCCACATCTCCTTCGCGAAGAAATTCAGCGCCTGCCACACATAGGCCATGGAGAACGCCGGATCGCAGGCGATGACCCTGCGCAGCACCTCGATGGCTTCATCGTACTGCCTGCCCATGTGGAGCGACCAGCCGACGTGCACCAGAGGGGCGGGTTCCATCGGTTCCAGCGCCGCTCCTCTTCGCATTTGCTCCACGGATTCGTCGAACCGGCCGAGGGCGAGCAGCAGGTTGCCGTACCACAGATGAGCCGGCCCATAATCGGGCTTCATCTGGATCGTCTTTAAAAATAGGCCTTCGGCCTTCATCCAATCCCAGTCGTACCACATGGTGATCCACGCCAGAGATGCATTGGCTTCTGCCAGCCCGGGATCGAGGGCAATGGCCTTTTCGGTCGCCGCCCTGGCCCGCCCGTAGGCTTGGTGCGGCGGCATGAACCCATAGACGCCGAGGATTCCGAAGCTGTCCGCAAGCCCCACGTAAGCAAGGGCATAGTCCGGATCCTTCTCGACGGCCTTCTGGAAGTATTGCATGCCCTTCTGCAGGCCCTGCTCGTAGCGTCGATACCAGAAGTAGCGCCCCCTAAGGTAGAAGTCATAGGCTTCGGGATCTTCTGTGGCCCGCTTGAGCAGCCTCTCCTCCTCGTCTTTCAAGAGGTTGACCTTCAACTGTTTGGCGATCATGAGCGATATCTCATCCTGGACGTCGAAGATGTCCCCTATCTCCCTGTCGAACTGCTCGGACCAAATGTGATATCCGTCCTGGACGTCAATAAGCTGGGCCGCGATACGCAGCCGCTGCCCTGACTTCCGCACGCTCCCCTCCAAGACCACTCCCGCGTTAAGCTTCTGCCCGACCTGTCGGATGTCCTCCGTCTTGCCCTTGAAGGCGAAGGACGAGGTCCGGGCGACTACGCGGAGCCCCTTTACGTGGGCGAGCGCGTTGAGGATCTCCTCGGCCATCCCGTCGCAGAAGTACTCCTGTTCGGGGTCGGCGGAGAGGTTCGCGAAGGGCAGGACGGCGATGGAGGGGCCGTCGTCCCTGACCGGCGATCCCGCGCGGGACGACCTGGCCCGGTCGTCGGTGTCCTGACCGAAGGCGGCGAGGGTGAAGGCAAGATCCTGGGCGGAGGAGAACCTGTCCTGAGGGTGCTTTTCGAGACAGCGCTTGACGAGGCGGGCCAAGGCGGGGGGGATGCCCTCGGGGAGGGGCTGCGGGTCTTCCCTGAGGATCGCCGCGGCGACGTCGGTGGCCGTGGCCCCTTCGAAGGCCCGCCGTCCCGCGAGCATCTCGTAGAGGACGCATCCTAAGGCGAAGAGGTCGGCGCGGTGGTCCACGGCCTGTCCCAGCACCTGCTCCGGGGCCATGTAACCTAGGGTGCCGAGGATTGTCCCCTCGCGGGTCGCGATGTCCGCCGTGACGGCTTGAGACCTGCCCTCCTCCTGGAACGACCCCTCGAGCCTGAGCCTCGCCAGACCGAAATCGAGGATCTTGATCCGGCCATCCCTGGTGATGAAGAGGTTCTCGGGCTTGAGGTCCCGGTGGACGATCCCCTTCTCGTGGGCCGCCGCGAGGCCCTGGGCGATCTGCACACCGAGTGTCCACCGCCTTCGCCGGCGGGATGGAGCCTTCGCGAAGCCGTTGCCGGAGCGTCTCGCCCTCGAGCAGTTCGGTGACGATGTAAGGCGCGCCCTCGTGGGTGCCCGATGTCGTATAGGACGAGGATATTGGGATGGTTCAGCGCCGCCGCCGCCCGGGCCTCCTGCTCGAACCGGTGCAGGCGCTCCGGGTCCTGAGCGAATTCCGCCGGAAGCACCTTGACGGCAACATCCCTCCCGAGGCGGGAGTCCCGGGCCTTGTATACCTCCCCCATACCCCCAGCGCCCAGGGGGGAGAGGATTTCATAGGGCCCCCGTCTAGCCCCAGGATGAACCGGCATCCACACCCCCCCACTTTGGGCTGTCCCCGATAAACCTCAAGTTTCTAAGCCAAATATACGCCGTCAAGTCCCCGGTTGCTATTTTTTGTCCCGCCGGGCGCATTGATAGGCCCAGGCCCATGCACAGGAAAGCACTACCTCGTGGCGCAGAGGCCCGTGAACAGGATCGGATTTGTGTGTTGGGCCCTTCCGCCCCGGGTGCACCCGACGCGTTGGCGTCCGGCCGCCAACTGGAGCGGGAGCGGCGTGGGTGAGGCCGATTGGCGTAACACCGCCTGCGGTCCCCGAGGGGGCCGAAGGAGGGCGGTAAGGTGGCGGACCCGCGGAGGGTTACCGGGCGCGCAAGAGTTGACCCCGGCTGCCCAGGCTACTTGGTCCGCATCCTCCAGATGCCGCGGCCGAAAGTGGCGGCGAGGAGATACCCGGTCTTCTTGTTCAGCTCCAGTCCCGTGACGGCCACGGCGGGCATGGTGCCCCGTGCGCTGGCCCAGGTCTTGCCGCCGTCCCGCGTGGCGAAGACGCCGTAGTCCGTGCCGAGCCAGAGGTGGTCCGGGGCCTTGGGGTCCTGCACGAGGGCCGAAGCGGGGATGTCGAGCCCCTGGCTCCCGTTGAGGTTCCCGCTGATGTCCTTCCAAGTGGACCCGCGGTCGGCCGTCTTGAACACCCGCCCCGTGTTCCCGTTCCCGCCGCTGTCGAAATCCGCGGAGTTGGCGTCGTAGCCGCTGAA
Organism: uncultured Acidobacteriota bacterium; assembly: GCA_963772255.1. GTDB lineage: Bacteria > Acidobacteriota > UBA4820 > UBA4820 > DSQY01 > JAKAJA01. Next base: position 6,427 of record CAVYWK010000025.1, on the reverse strand, counting down.
GGCGATGAGGGCTTTGTCGGCGGATTTGGCCGAGGGGACGATGGCGCTGACCCACCGGTTGGGCAGGAAGTTCCCCGTACGGTCCGTGACCTCGCCCTTCTTCGTGTCAAAGAGGTAGACGTGGCCCGTGCTCGTCCCGGCCCAGACGAAGCGGGGGTTGGCGGGCGACACGGCGAGGGCCGTGACATCTCCGTCCACCGGGTTGGCGTTGAGGCGCTCGGACCAGTGGTCGCCCCGGTCCTCGGAGCGGTAGACGCCCGGGAGGCTCGCCACATAGACGATGTTGGTCTTCACCGGGTCGATGGCGAAGAGCACCACGAAGGGGAACCCGTCTCCGCGTCCGATGGACCCCGAGAAGAGGATCGTCCAGCCGTCCTGGGTCGGGCCGCCGCCGCTGTCGTTGCGTGCCAGCGAATACTGCCAGCCCAGGTAGACGTGCCGCGGGTCCTTGGGGTCGTAGCAGGCCACGGTCCCGTCGCTCCCGTTCCAGTCCCATGCCTCCCAGGAGGTGCCGTCCCAGTGGGCGTTGGAGTTGTCCTGCATCCCCACGACGACCTGGTTGGGGTCGGTGGGATGCGAGCCGAACTGGAAGATCTGGAGGGTGGAGGTGTTTCCGTTGATGTCCCGCCAGTGGTAGTCGCGCAGGCCGTCGGTGCCGTCCCCGGTGACGGTGCACTCGTAGATCCCCCCGTCGTCCGTGATGAAGAACCGAGCGTTGGGCCAGTCGAAAAAGGCGCAGTGCGTGTCGGGATGGGTGGCATGCTCCGGGGACTGTCTCGTGCACCGGTAGAGGGGGAGTCCGCCCACCGGAGGTTTGGTGGTGTCCAGGACGTACTCCTGGCACACCGGCGTCGCGTCCACCCAGGTCGTCCCCCCGTCCTGCGAGCGGAAGATGGTCCCCATCCACGGGGGTTCCAGCAGGCGCACGGGGGCGGAGATGGGGTCGGGCCAGAGCGGGGCGTAGTTGGCGTTGCCGCCCACCACGAGATCGTCGGGGTTCAGAGGGTTCACTTCCACGGTGTTGTCGTAGAGCGCGTTTTCCCATCCGTTCGCGTCCACATCGCAGTAGTGGGGGACGCCATTGACGAACCAGTCCCCGAGCCAGCGCCAGGTCTGGCCGCCGTCGGGGGATTTGAAGAGGAGGGCCGCGGGGATGGTCAGGTCCCGCGAGGGGTCGAAGATGCCGTCGCCGTCCGCGTCGAGCTGGAGCACCGCCCCGTAGCCCGCGTAGAGGACCGCCGTGCGCCAGTCGGCGGTCATGGCCCCGCCCGCCTGGCCGATGCCCGCTTCGATGCGGTTGAACTCGGGAATGCTCCGGGCGCGTTTCAGGACCGGATAGGTCGTGAAGGTCCCCGTGCTCTCGCTGTAAGCGCTGAACGCCGTTAACGGCGCGGGGAAATCGGGGCCGCTCGCCGCTCCCGCCCCGGGGGTTTTCACGGGCGTGCAGAGCGTCCAGTGCTCGCCGCCGTCGAGGGTGCGGTAGATGCCGCCCGACCGCTCCACCGCGAAGAGCACCCGGGGGTCGGCGAGGAAGAGTTCCAGGTCCATGAACCCGGTCCCCGAGGCGGCGTAGGGGTCGAACGCCGGGTAGTCGTAGGGCCGGTAGTCGACGGCCGTGAGGACGCGCCGCCAGGTGCGGCCACCGTCGGTGGACTTGAAGATCCCCGGCACGGCGGCCTCCGGCGGGGGATGAAAGGCGTCCACCCGGTCCGGCAGCACGTTGGCGGTGGCGATCCAGAGGGTGTTGGAATCCAGGGGATGGACCTGGAGGCCGCTCACGGCGAGGAACCGGAAGTCCCACCCCGGGCCGTCCGCCGGCAGTTCGGACCAGGACCGGCCGCCGTCGGTGGACTTGAAAACGCCCATGCCCCAGATGCTGGTCTTGGAGTGGGGCTCGCCGGAGCCGGCGTAGACCACCGAGGGATCGCCGGGCGCGAACCGGATCACCTTGATGGCCTGGGAGGGGAGGTTGTCCCCCACGGCGGTCCAGGTCGCCCCCGTGTCCGTGGAGCGCCAGATGCCTCCCGAGGCGGCTCCCATGAGGAGCGTTCCGGAGTGAGTCGGGTCCCCCGCCACGGCCAGGGCGCGCCCGGCGTAGGTGACGTCCCCGCCCCCCACCATCGTGCCGTGGAGGACCGGGTCCGGCCCGATGGACTCCCAGACCGCGTCGGCGGCGGCGGCCTCGGGGATGGCGCAGAGCCTTCGGGCCTCGGCGGCCCGGCGGAGGGCCTCGGCGGGAATGCGGTTGGCCGGCCCCGCGCTGCGCTTCCAGAGCCAGGCGTCCCGGCCGCCCTTGTCCTCGTGGGCCAGGGGACGGAGCGGCGGTTCGGCCGCCCACGCGGCGAAAGCGGCGAACAGGGACACGACGAGGATCACACCGAGCGCAGGACGGCTTCTCATGACAACCCCCTTGGCGGGAGGGTCAGGCGGATGAGGTGCGAGTCGATACTCCCGTCTGGTTTATTTTACACCCGACGGTTGGAAAAGGAGTGTGGAACGGGGATGTGAAATGCCGAATACGAAATGGGAATGTGGACCCCGACGCGGTTCTCCTCCATGTCCCCGCGTTCATTTCTTGAAAGAGGGACAGGATCGACCGATGGATCCCATCGTGCGTTCGATGCCCCCTTGGGGGCGGCTGCCAAGTCGCCGTGAGGGACAGGAAATCGCCGCCTCAAGGCGGCTCCCACGACAGCGGCCGCGGCTCGGATGATCATGCCCGGGAGCGATGCCAGCCGAGTCCCGTTCCTAGTTCCGCGATTGAATTCTCTGCCTTCGAAAAATGAGTGGTTTCGGGTGTATTGCGCTTGGCCTCCAAGACGGGGAGGGCCCATTCCCTCCCCGCCGAGCGGGCGAAGCCCGCCGGGGCCCCCACCCCGCCCTTGGGACTTTTCTGCTCGGCAAGCATCCAGCTCGGAGACCGCCCCGTTCACCTGCTTGCTGGGTGGGGCGGGGTGATCAAACTCTTGTACAGCAAGGACTGGAACCCGTTTGGCCTGCTCCAATCGAGGAATTTGGGTCCGTCCGGCCTCTTGCTCTTGGCGGGCCCTTTCGCCTGTGATAGCCTTCTATTGCCATGAGCCGAACGTCTTTCTCTCAGCCCGTAAAGCCGCCGAAGACCCGCCTGAGTAAAACCGTCTCTGAACTGCCCAGCCGAGACGCTTTGCTCCTCAGGCTGAGAGAAATCAGACCGGACCTTGCCAGCCGTTACCACATCCTGTCATTGGGCCTGTTCGGATCCTATGGCCGCGGCACCCCCACGCGCCGAAGCGATGTGGATATTCTCGTCTCTTTCACCGAAGCGCCGAGTCTCTTCACTTTCGTGCGCCTCAAGGGCGAACTTGAACGATGCCTTGGCCGACGCGTTGACCTGGTGATGCGCGAAGCCCTTCGGCCGGCCATCGGCCGGCGCATTCTGGCCGAGGTTTTGGAGGCATGAGGGAGCCTCGGGATGTGTCGGACTACCTCCGGGATATGTCGGACTATGCCGAGAAAGCCTGTCGGCTCACCCGAGACCTGGATTACTCGGCCTTCGCGGCGGACGAGAGAACCCACCTCGCCGTCGTTCGGTGTTTGGAAGTCATCGGAGAGGCGGCCAAGAAGGTTCCGGCAGCCTTCCGAAAACATCACCCGGAGGTGCCGTGGACCGAGTCCGCCGGCATTCGCGACGTCCTCATTCACGACTATGTCGGGATCAACCTCGAAGTAGTCTGGAAAACCGTCCAGCAGGATTTGCCCGCTCTTCGAAAAGTTCTGCTGCCCCTTCTCAAGTCCTGAAATCCCTTCGGCCGCCCGAATCGTCCACTGGGCGCTTGGGGCGTGCCCCGCCCGTCTTGACCGCGTGGCCGGTTCGGGCAGGACCCGGCCTTGCGCGTCAAAGTCTCCTCGCGTCAAGAGTGTGCGAAATCGCTTATGATAGCGGCGGGTGGGGGGCCCAATCCCATGGGCCCTGTCGGCACGAGACCGAACCCGACCTAACAGGCTGTTAAGGGGGGACACGTCATGCAAACGAGATCTCTGACGCTCTTCGCCGGTTGCCTTTTGCTGCTCTCGTTTTCCGGGACGGCACGAGCCGGCGACGCCAAGAAGCCCAACATCGTGTTCATGCTCGTGGACAACCTGGGCTACGGCGAGCTCGGGTGCTACGGAGGCGGCGTCCTGCGCGGCGCGCCGACGCCGCGCATCGACACGCTCGCCACCGAGGGCATCCGGCTGCTCAACTTCAACGTGGAAGCCCAGTGCACGCCCTCCCGCTCGGCGCTCATGACGGGCCGCTTTCCCATCCGCTCCGGAACCTATGAAGTCCCGCTCGGCGGGGTTGCGGACGGGCTGACGCAGTGGGAGATCACCATCGCGGAACTGCTGTCGGCCCAGGGCTACGCCACCGGCATGTGGGGCAAGTGGCACCTGGGCAGCGCCGAGGAACGCTTCCCCACCCATCAGGGCTTCGACGAGTGGTACGGCATCCCTCGAACCTACGACGAGGCCATGTGGCCGGCCTTGAACGAGACGAACGGCATCTGGCCGTCGGTCGGGAACAAGCAGGGGTGGAACGCGAAGGAGGTTCCCCCCGAGCCCATCTACGACGCGCGCAAGGGCGAGAAGGCCCGGGTCGTCGGAGCGCTGGACCTGCAGAAGCGGCGCACGATGGAGGCCGAGATCACGGCCCGCGCCGTGGAGTTCATCAAGCGCAACGCGGGCGCGGGCAAGCCGTTCTACGCGTACGTGTCGTTCTCGCTGGTCCACATGCCCGTCCTGCCGAACCCGGAATTCGCCGGCAAGACCGGCAACGGCGACTGGGCCGACTGCCTGGCCGAGATGGACCACCGCACGGGCCAGATCCTCGACGCCATCAAGGCGGCCGGCATCGAGGACAACACGCTCGTCGTCTTCGCCAGCGACAACGGCGCCGAGGCCACCCATCCGTGGGAGGGCGCCAGCGGACCGTGGCGGGGCACCTACTTCACGGCCATGGAAGGCGGGATCCGCGTGCCCTTCATCCTCCGCTGGCCGGGCAAGGTGCCGGCCGGGCGCACCAGCAACGAGATCGTCCACATCGTGGACTGCTACACGACCCTCGCGCGCGTCGGGGGAGCGGAAGTGCCCAAGGATCGCCCCATCGACGGCGTGGACCAGCTGGACTTCTTCCTCGGCAAACAGGAGAAATCCAACCGCGAAGGATTCCCCATCTTCGTGGCGGACCGGCTGTCCGCCGTCAAGTGGCGGAACTGGAAGGGCTACACCATCTGGCAGGACAACATGTACGACCCGCCGAAGACGCTCCCGATGCCGAAGCTCGTCAACCTCCTCACGGACATGAAGGAGGAGCGCGACGTGGGCGTGTACAACTCCTGGGTGGGCGACGAAGTGAGGAAGATCGTCGCCGAGTTCGTGATCAGCCTGAAGAAGATTCCGCCCATCAAGCTCGGCACGCCCGACCCCTACACACCGCCCAATCCATGAGACGGACGGTCCGGCTGGTCGCGGCCCTGACCCTCCTCGCCGCCGCCATGGCCGCACGGGCCGAGGAGGGCGGCGTGGGGCACTACGCGCCCGGCTCCTTCGCCTCCTTCGCCGACGTGATGCCCGCGCAGCCGGGCGTCGTGGCCTTCAACTATTTCACCTACTTACGACGGCAGCGGGAGCATCCATCACCAGTTCCCCGCCACCGGCGAGCTCGCGCTGAAAGTGGGCGGGACCTACTACGCGGACTCCGTGGGCGCCTTCTGGGTCACGCCGCTCGAGGTCCTCGGCGCCCGCTTCGCGATGGGCGTCTCCGTCCCCTTCGTAAAGACGGACATCGGGGTGCAGGTGACCCGTTCGGGCGGCCGCACGGTGGGCATGAGCGATTCGGCGGGAGGCCTCGGCGATATCCAGTTCTGGCCGGTGGCCCTCTGCTGGAGTGCCATGGGCGGGAACCTGCACGTGGAGTTTCTCGGCGGCATCTACGCGCCTTCGGGCGAGGTGAAGAAGGACCGCCTGGCCAACCCGGGCCTGGGCTATTGGACCTTCGAGCCGGGCGTGCTCATCAGCTATCTCGGCCCGAAGAGCGGCTTCGAGTTCACCGCCTACCTCGGCTACGACATCAACACGGAGAACCACACCACGGACTACCACAGCGGGCAGGTGTTCCACATCGACGCCACGGCGGCGCGGCATTTCCCGATGGGCAAAGGGCTGATCGGCATCGGGGCGAACGGTTTCTACGTCAAGCAGACGACCCCGGACAGCGGCTCCGGCGCGCGGCTGGGGAGCTTCGAGGCGATGACTTCGGGCATCGGTCCGGTCCTCTCGTACGCGACGCAATTCAAAAAGGTCGGCCTCGTCGCCGAACTGAAGTGGCTCCCCCAACTCAGCGCGGAGAACACCCTCAAGGGCAGTTCCGTCTGGTTCAAGATCGGCCTGCAGTTTTGAGGAAAAGAGGCCG